>JAAWJI010000031.1 GCA_022796795.1 Lachnospiraceae bacterium
TAATTTGCCCATCTTTTTGGGCATGATGGTACACCCTTGTGGTGTTTCCTCCTAATTTGCCCATCTTTTTGGGCATGATGGTACACCCTTGTGGTGTTTTCTCCTTATTTTTCGCATGAAAACGCTCTACGGATGCAGATCGGGAATCATGCTTAAGATATTTTTGTCTTTCATTTTTGCTGTGTCGATGGTTCCATGATACACTCCGGATAATACATGATCCCGTTCTTTGTCGTGAGCAATCATGTAATAGGATTCATAGAGAAGGTTCAGCTTCAGGTTCATGACGGTTTCATAGTCATATTTGAAGCCGGCGTTGTTGACACAGTATTTGATCATACTGGAAATGCTGGAGCAGGACTTCCTTTTCCCGGCTTCCAGATCCTTTGCCAGCTTTTCCCGTTTCCTTCTCATCCGGTCGATGAGAAATTTTTTCGCCATGGAATTCCCCACATCATACTCCACCTTTTCACTGATGAAGTGGATATACCGCAAATAGGCTGCGATTTTCCTGTACACCGCCTCATCAATGCAAATGCCAGGATCATGTTGATTCACCAGACATTTAAATCCGTTTTCTGGATTGATACAGGGAACAAAATCCATAAAGTTTAATTTCCCAAACAGGATACAAGATAATTCTACGGGGATCTTTGCAGCGATTTCAAAGAACAGGTCCCAGTCGCTTACAGACTGGTAGTCGATCTTTTTATCAAAAAGCTCAACCGCAATGTCGTAAGGCTTCCGGACAAAGAGATTTAAAACGCTGTAATATAGATCCTCCCCGAAATCCCTTACCTCGTAAACATAGGGATTGTAAATGGTAATATACGCATTTACCGGGTAATTGCTTCCTCCTACGGAGTATTTCAGCTCGTCGATGAAATTGTTTTTGTCCATGATTGTTTTCCTACATGAAACTCTGAATCCTCCTTTCCTCTGTTTGCCCGCTTTACCGGGCATAATGGTACACCCTTGCGGTGTTTCCTCTGTTTGCCCGCTTTACCGGGCAGGGACTGCTACGGTCTGTCTGAAGGCAGGTAGATCCTAGGGCTATTGATCAAATAATTTTTGATTTACCTGATCCATGTAATATTTTGACAAAGATACCTTTGCGGTTACATGCTCCGGACTCTGGATGTTTTGAAACATACCCCTGGAATAGGTTTTGCCAGGGACATATTTTCTTTGAACCGTAAAGCCCGAAAACAGTTTAATCGTCAGTTCCTCCGCCGGCGCAATGGATGATACATAGTCGAATAGCAGACGTTCGGCTGCTTTCAGGGTTTGCCGGACCATACCTGCGCTTAGACCTTCCCGGCTTGCCAGCTGATTGATAAAAGTATCCTGTGTGATATGCAATGACTCCTGCCTCCAATCTCATACCGTTCCCTTATTGAAACAAAACTTCCGCCGTGATTTACGGACGGAAAATTTTTTCGACCTCCGTAAATCACGTGCTTTTTTATATGCCTCACATAGCGTTACATGGCTGCTTTCGATGCTTTTGGACCCTCAGTTTTGTCCGTTCCTTTTGATAGATCGCGCTGCATTCCTGGCACCGGCTGGCCTTTGAGGCGGCGGGAACCTCAAACCAAATCCCGCAGTCTTGGCACTGGATGTACTTGGTACTCTTAAATTCCCCTCGGGCCTTTAGATTTTGTTTCAGGTTCTTTACCACACAGGCTCCGAAGCAGAACCAAAGGACCTGCTTGTTCCTCTTTTTCCTTCCATATAGATATTCCACCAGCATATCGGAGAGGATCCCTTCGGAGTATCCGGTTTTGCAAAACTCCTCCCGAAGCTTACAGGCCACATACCGCAGATTGTCCTGATTTTCGTCTCTGGTGTGAATCAGATAATGGTACTGCCTGTTCAGCACGTCATATAACTGGGAGACCTCCTCCCGACATATCATGGTCCCGTCAGCCATGAGCATCTGATAATCCAGGTTTCCCAGCTTTAACCTGCGGGTACGGATGGGCTGATTGGGAATTTTCTCATAGATTTTGTTTACAAAGCTGCCGCTGCGCCTCTCTACGCTTGTCCCCTCTTTGTCCTTGGCATACACAAAGAAAGCAGGAAGCTTGGCCCTGGTAAATTTGGAGACCACAGGGGCGAACCATTCCGGGCGCTTGGGCATATACAGGGTTTTGGCGCTGTCAATGCAGAAATTGTTTTCCATACATAAGAGCTTGATCACATCCAGGGCTTCCTGCTGTTCTTCCGGGCTTCCCTTTACAAACACATCGCTGTTCCATATTTTTGCGATATTGTTGCTGTAGACGCCGATATTCCCATGGGTAAAGGCTGCGTTTAATCCTGCGTATATGGTTTTCCTGTTTAATTCTGTGGGCGCTGCTTTGCGCATGTTGTAGTAGAGGGGAACAATGTGCTCCATATTGCGCTCCGCGATTCGTACAAAATCCGGATCAGCTACCACCAGGGATTTATCTCCGTCCACGTCATACATGAGCAGCTTGCTGATCAGGTCATGGGTGCTGGCATAGAGTCCGTCTGTCACAAACCATTCCCGGATTTTCTCCGCCCTTTTCCCATATTTCTCATGGGCCGTGTTAACCCGAATGGCATGCTCCTTGTAGAGATGAGGGCTTCTCAGGCAGTCCAGCTTCTCATAGCGGCGAAATAGGCTGCAAAATACCTCCTTGTCCTGCAGCAATCCTTTCGGCTGCATTTGCTGTTCAAACCAATACTCGCAGGCAGCATAGAAATCCGGGAGTAAAAAGGTGTATTTTCCATTGATTTCCAGTTTTCCGCTGCGGTATTTTTTCAGCAGGCTGTCCTTGAGCTCCCGGATCATATCTTTTACATAGGTATCGTTCAGCAGAGGAGGATAGAGCTTCACGGCTTCCTGAAAGGGGGTCCGGCGGGTATTGTAGGGCGTAACTCCCAGAAGCTCCAGCATGGTTTCCCGGGAGGTGCAGATATTGCGGATTCGTTCTGCAGATTTCTCTGTCAACAGATCCATTTCCTCCTCTGTAAGGTCTGTGAGAGTCTGGAGCATCTGGTAGTTGAGCTTTGCGTTTTTGATTCGGTCTTCCTCTGTATTACAAATGCCTGCGCTGCAGCGGTAGCGTTTAAAGAAGTCCTGATATTCCTCCCAGCTGTCATAGTATTTCCACATTTTCACCTGGCTTTTTGTAAAAATGATCTGAATATCCTCCTTGAGAATGTCGTGCTCCTTTCCGTAAATGTCCCGAATGACAGGAGAGCAGCGGCGGACCTCTATAAATTTCCGGAAATCAAACACCCCCAGCAGTCCCTTAATCCAGGGAGCCCGAAACATGAAATTTTTTCCGGAAAGGCATGGCAGGATCATGCCGGCTCCGTCTGTGTGGGGCACAGGCACGGCGCCTGTTTTTCTGGTAATGGAATAATCCCTTTCATCCACGAAATCAAAGGTGCCGGAAACATTTGTCTCAAAATCCTCAATCACAATGGACTTGTCAATGGGAAAGTCTGTCCATGCATCTGTGGCGGAATTTGTGAGAGCCAGGTATGCCAAATGCTTATTCACATTATTTCCGCCTTTGGCGTTTATTTTCTCCAGGGTAAGGCCGCACATAATGGTCTTTTCGATCCGGTTCCACACGGATTCCTTGATAAACACCGCCTTCTTTTTCCGGATCTGCCCGGCAGAGGAGGTAAAATACTGGTATTTCTCCCCCTGATAGATAAAGCCGAAATAGGAGAGATCCTGAAACATATCAAAATAGTAGACCTGTACCACAAACAAGGCATCGGTCAGGGTATCCTGCGGAATGTCAATGGCTCTGCTGAGGGCAGAATCAAAGACGGAAATGATGAGATTCTCATGAAGCGATTCCTGTTTTAGTGTCCGTATGTGATCCCTTCCATCTGTTAATTCATTTTGCTTGGCCTTATGAGACAGGAGTGTCAGCAATCTTTCTTTGGAGTCCTTCGCCTTTTCTCTTTTATGCTGGATCAGATGAATCCAGTGAACATATTCGGAAATTGCCTCACGGGAAGCTTCCGTTATGAGAATTTCTTCTGTCCTGCCCCTTTTTAAATGCTTCATATCCTCTTCCGTTAGTCCAAGGTCCCTCAGTTTCTTTTCCAAATCCGGCAGTTTATTTTGGAGGTAGCGGCGCTCCTGGCGATAGCGGCGGTTTTTGTCATGATAATACCGCTCGCGGCTGCTGTAAAAATGTCCGGTGTCCACAGAATACATGTGATATTGATTGTCTAACATAGGAAAATCTCCTTTCTGATTGGTCTTTTATATGTTCTTCTCTGTTTTCAGTGATGCAAATCCATGTGCTCATCTGTTCACGGAAGGTATTTTTCGGCAAAGGAATCCCGATTTTGAAGCTGCCTCCGGCACTGTTCGTCAAAGCTTCGATCCCGCAGGATTCTGGCGGCGATATCCGATCCGTTTCTTGAGCTGCTTCCTTTTTTGTAATTAGTATTAAAATCAGAATCGTAGATGATTCCGCCAAAGGTTGTATGATATGACTTTGTCATTTTTTATAAGCTCCTTTCTCTTTGATCAAACTGATTTACTGCATTTGGCGTATGTGATTTTTGATGGTCACAGTATTTACTTCTCTTTTTGGTGTAGCATATTTAGAAAAATGGAAAATTAAAATTAGAACATTTGTTCTCGAAAAATGTTGACAAACAAGAACGCATGTTCTATAATAGGTATCACAAAGAGAAATACTAAATATTTCCAGAAACACAGTGTTTCCTGCCACTCAATTTTTAAGAATTATCACAGAAAAAGATCAATGCAGTTCAAGCGTGAATTTTTAAGAGGTGTATGGAGATGGATCAGATTTTAATGATGTATTACGCTGATAATGCCCGAAAGCTTCATCAAATGGTGGACAAGATTTTAAAGAAATTCGGCGGTTTATGGGAGAAGGATACCGATGACTTTTATTCTCTGGCAAATGAGGTGTTTTTAGATGCTATGGATCGGTATGATGGATTACAGTCCTTTGACGGTTTCCTGTATTCCTGCTTATCCAATAAGATTAAAACAGAAATAACCAGAAGAAACCGTGAAAAGCGAAAAGTGGATCAGCTGTCCATTTCCATAGATACACCTGTGGGAGAGGAAGAGGAGACCACCGTCGGAGAGCTCATAGCCGATGATTTTACCATTGAAAAGGAGCTGTTTGAGAAAAGAGAAGAGGGCTACAGCAGACGCATGCAGCTGTATCTTAGCAGATTATCTGTGCTGCAGAGAGAGATTTTGAACCTGAGCAGCGCCGGTTATCTTCCTCATGAGATCAGAGAAGAGCTGCAGATCACGGAAAAGCAATATGCAGAGTGCTTTTCTGCAATCCGATCCTATCGAAATGTGTCGGTTTTGCTTTATAATTAAAAATTTATCCGGAACACAGACGACTGGCAGATCGTATCGTTCAGATACTGACATACATGCTATTCGGACGTCTGCCGAACAGGCGGTAATTGATATAAAAGCAAAGAGAAAACAGGAGAAATAAGACATGGCAAGACCCAGAAAGCAGACATATCCCTTGGAGACTTATCTGAATAAAAACAGAGACGGCGATATTTCCAATGATGCCGACACCCAGAGAAAGCCGGCATGGAAAGCAATCGTCAATGGACTGATTGTGACAATTCTTACGGATGACTATATTCCGCCGATTATTCTTGCAGAGGAGGAGAACAGTCAGCTGCATATTACAGACGGAGGCAGCAGGACTGCGGCTTTCATGATGTACCGGTATGGGAATTATAAAATTGCCTCTTCCATGGAAAATTCCATGATTCCCTATAAGAAAAAAGGAAGGGATAAACGCGGAAATATCGTTTGGGAGGATACGTTTTTTGACATTAAAGGGACAACCTATGATCAGCTTCCCAGTGAATTGAAGAAAAAGTTTAATGAATATCAGATTGAAACCGTGATTCATGAGCACTGTGACAGGAATCGAATTGCGGTCTACATTAAGCGCTATAATGAGCATTCTTCCATGAATACCAATCAAAAGGCATTTACATACATTGATAAATTTGCAAGCCGCATACGCAGAATCATGGAGAGTAAATTCTTTGCAGACTGTACGGTTTATTCTGAAAATGATATTGAGAAAGGCGTTATGGAGAGAATGCTTGTGGAGACTGTCATGTGCATCAATCATTTCGACGGATGGAGCAAGCAGGCAAAGAATCTATTCCAATATGTGAACATCCATGGGACTGAAAAAGAGTTTCAGGTTTTGGAGGATTACATAGACCGCTTGGGAAAGCTTGTGACAGAGGATATCAAAGATCTGTTTAACAAAAAAGATACGTTTATCTTTTTGACTCTGTTTGACAGATTTGCCAAGCTTGGAATAGAGGATTTGAGATTTGCGGAATTTTTGAGGGCATTTAAGCTTCAGCTGCGGGAAACCAGGAGAAATCATGACGGATTGCTGTTCGATGATATCAAGCAGAATAACAGCACAAAGGACAAATCCGTGATCGCCGATAAATTGAACATGCTGGAAGAGCTGATGAAGGAATATTTGCACAGAGAAGAGCAGGTTTCCTGTACGGTGGAATCATTTCTCGCAGAGAATCTGTCCATGGATATCCGGGAGGTACAGGAGAATCTGGATTTGTATCAGGCGTCTTTGGATACTCTTTTGGAAAAGTCGGTTAAGGTGGGATCAAGGCTTAGAGATGCTGAAAATCGGTTTTCCCTGCTGGCAATGATCGCCTATTCTTATGAGGAGGATCAGGATTTGGATTCCTGGATGGAGAGCTATGCCAAAAAGAATCCAGCCTATTTTACAGATCAGAAAAAGAATTTTAATCATATGAGACATGCCTTTGAGCGGTATTGTGAAAGGGAGCGTAAAAAATGAGTGCGGACAATGGTGTTTATATATTGAAGACAAAGGATCAATATCGTGTTGCGCATCTGCAGGCAATCGAAAATCTGTCATGGTCTGCCATTGACGGAAGATGGGATTTCTCTGAAAAGGAAAAAGAACGGTATGTGCCCACAAGAGTAATGGAAATGTGGGGTGGCTGTAAATATACGAGGAATCGAGAGGTTGCTTTTCAAATCGCTCAGAGAATGGTCAGGAATCTTCGGATTTGTGAATATGGAATCCACGTAATTACCTATAACAAAACTTGGAGACGCATTGCAGAGGATGCAAGGGAATACGCCAAAAAGGAAGTGGAATATATCCGCAAAAATGGGAGAGCAGGCAATGGCATGTGGGATCTGGAGAGACTGCAGGCAATGGCAGAGGGGGAGTATTTGAGCTCTGACTGCCATTTGACTGCATTTATTACAGAAAAATCTAATTGATACAGGCCTTTGTGGTGACAGGATTTTTCGCATAAAGTTATTTTAATAATTCAGAAACAGTTACCCGAAAACCAGGAAAGATATTTGCCTCTACCGGAGTTTCGAAAGAGTAAAAGGCAGGGGCAGCCTCTTTTTCATGATGGTACACGATCACAGCCCTTTTTTGCGGATCAACGATCCAATATTCCCGAACGCCCGAATCTGCATAGAGCGCGTTTTTTGTAACATAATCCATTTTCCCATTTGTGGGGGAAACAATCTCCACAATCAGGTCAGGAGCTCCGGAGCATCCCTTCTCAGACAGCTTCTTTTGGTCACAGATAACGGAAATGTCCGGCTCTACCCAGACATTATCATCGGCGAAAAGACTGACTGCAAAAGGTGCAGGGACCACTACACAGTGCCCGGCATGAGAATCAATATAAGAGCTGAGCAAGCGGGTGAATTGAGCTACCAGTCTTTGATGAGTAAGGGTAGGAGGAGCCATAGCGTATAATTTCCCGTCAACGAGTTCGGCGCGCTGCCCGTCCGGAAGGGCCCAGTAGTCTGCGGCTGTGTAAGTTTGTTCTTTTAGCAGAGGCATGCAATTCATCCTTTCTTCAAATAGCTTCATGTGGCTGCAGGAGCCGATTTTCTATACAAGCATATTTTCTATGTTAATGATCAGGTCGTCATAAATGCAAACCGGGATGTCATCATCAAAACTGTATTGGTTTGACTTTTTCTCAAATTCGAAATCAAATACCGTAACCGTTTTTTTCTGCGGATTTACGATCCAATATTCCCTTACGCCTGCTGTACGATATTTGAAGAGTTTGATCCCATAATCATTTTGTGGGTTAGACGGAGAAGTGATTTCTATCACCCAGTCCGGTGCGCCATTGCAGCCGTATTCATCCAGCTTAGTTTTGTCACAGATCACACTGATATCCGGTTCTATATAGTTCCTGTCATCTTCATTTAGAAATACCGCAAATGGGGCAGGATAGACCTCACATTCTCCACGTTTTGAATCAATATAGTTTGTAATTTTCTGAGAAAGCCGGTTGATGAGTTTCTGATGCATCCGATTTGGAGGAGCCATCTGATACATTTGTCCGTCGATCAGCTCTGCCCGCTGGCCTTCCGGAAGAGCATAGATATCTTCTATTGTATAAGTTCTTTTTTGCTGTAGCGCCATGAGTAATGCCACCTCTTTCCTAAATGATATTTGGGTTTTATTTCACCAATTCGGATATGGTTATAAAAAGGTCCGGGAAGATGTTCACCTTAACAGGAGCATCAAAAGGATAAAACATAGGCGCCTCATCTTCCATATACCGATAGATGGTCACTCTTTGATTTATCAAGGACAAAGAACTCTTTTCCTTCCTAAACACAAAAACCGCCAAAAACCTTGATTTTTCAACGTTTTGGGCGGTTTCACCACAAAAGCTGAAAAAGGGACTTGAACCCTCGACCTACGCATTACGAGTGCGTCGCTCTACCAACTGAGCTATTTCAGCTTGCACTTACCAGCAGTTGATATTATAATATATTTGTTCGGTTTTGTAAAGAAAAAAATGAAAAATAAAGTAAAGTTTTGGGAGGCGCATTTGGCATCCCAGAATGCATGCCGCCTGATCGGCGGCGGGATTTTAAAGTAAACAGGAGGAGTTATGGAAAGAGGAAAAATAACCTGGCGTCTGGCCCTACTTCTGACGGCCGCTTGCCTTGTTTTTGCAGGCTGTGGGAAGGAGAGTACAGAGGAGGACAGCACAGCAGGGGATACGGCGGAGGTACAGCAGGAGACAGAGGAAGAAGATATGGAACAGGAGCTGCTGCAAAAGGAGGAGAATCCGGATCTCCAGGGAGGAGCAGAGACAGAACCTGGGCTGTCTCCTGCAGCCGGAGGAGAGAACCAGGAAAGTGAAAGCGCAGCAGCGGGAGAGAACCAGGAAAGTGAAAGCGCAGCAGAGGCTTTGAACGATGTGGTAAGCTTAGCGGAGCCGGAGACTGTCTATGCCACAGAGCGGGTGAATGTGCGCAGGGATATGTCCACAGATGCGGAAATCTTCAAGACCGTTTCCCGCCGGACAGCCATGACGCGGACCGGATTCAACAAGGATGAGAGCTGGAGTCAGGTGACGCTGGCGGATGAGGAGGGAACCTATTATGTGGCTTCCGCGTATCTGACCACCGAGGAACCCCAGAGTACAGGATTTCTGGTTGCGCTGGACGCGGGACATCAGGCCCAGGGGAACAGTGAGAAGGAGCCTATCGGACCGGGAGCTCAGGAGACCAAGGCAAAGGTGGCCGGGGGAACCTCCGGGGTGGCCAGCGGCCTGAAGGAATATGAGCTGACGCTCCAGGTGGCTTTAAAAATGCGGGACGAGCTGGAAGCCCGGGGCTATGAGGTTCTCATGATCCGGGAGAGCAATGATGTGAATATCAGCAATGCAGAGCGGGCTGCCGTGGCAAACGAAGCCGGAGCAGATGCATTTGTGCGGATTCACGCCAACGGAGCCGAGAGCAGCTCGGCCAACGGAATCATGACCATCTGTCCCACAGCAGGGAATCCTTACACGCCGGGGATCTATGGAGACAGCAGGGCCCTGTCGGACGCGGTGCTGAAGGCTATGCTGGAGGCCACCGGCGCTGCCAGCAAGGGCGTGTGGGAAACGGATACCATGAGCGGAATTAACTGGTGCACGGTGCCGGTGACCATTGTGGAGATGGGATTCATGACCAACCCGGATGAGGATACCCGCATGGCTGATCCTGGTTATCAGGACCAGCTGGTCCAGGGAATGTGCGACGGGCTGGACGCCTTTTTCGGACTATAGATCAGATACAGCCGCAGCGGAGGAATCCGGCTGCGGCTGTATAGATAATAAGAGCATGGTCAGGTTTATACTACAGGATTTGAAGCTGGCACATTTTCATGGCCTCCAGAGCGGTTTCATGGCTCTGGGGCGTTACTCCTGCGCAGCAGGCGCTGTTTACGGAGATTTTAGTTTCCGGGAAAAAGGCTTTTAAGAGGAGGGCATTGGAGATCACACAGATATCCGTGCACAGGCCCAGCACCTCAATACAGTCCATTCCTTCCGGACAGTGCTCTGCCAGACAGGCGGGCAGATCCCGGGAGCCAAAGGTCACTTTATCCAGGATTACAGGGTTCTTGCCCTGGCAGGCTTCTTGGATGGATGGAGCCAGCTGCCAGCCCGTAGTATTCCGGATGCAGTGGGGAACGGGTAGGTTCTGCCCCTCCTGGGTATCCAGGTAATTTTCCTCATGGGTATCCCGGGTGCAGATGATAAGGCCCTCAAAGCCGCGAATCCGCTCTGCCACATGGGGAACAATGGCAGCAGCCTCCGGGGTGCCCAGAGCTCCGTCGATAAAATCATTTTGCATATCTACAACAAGTAAAACTTTTTTCATGGTATGAATCATCCTTTCTTATATGATATCCAAGGGGGGCATTGCCAAACAGGAAAGTCCTGAGGGCGCATTTGGCATCCCAGAATGTATGTCTACCGAATGATCCAGGCAGCCAGCAGATTTTCCAGATCCTGGGTAACTGTGCTCAAGTCCGGATTCTTTAAGAAGGTAAACAGGATCAGGGCAAAGCCGGAGATAATCATCAGGCCGGTTAAAAGGGCAATGAGGAGAACGGGGATCAACAGCCGTCTTTTGGGTTCCCAGGGCCGGCGCAGCAGGCAGACTCCGCCCAAAAGACAGAAGGGAGCCACGGAGGCGATGATGAGATAAGCGCCTACAGAGATCAAAAGCAATGGGCCTGTAAGCAGGTCTGCGGATATCTCCGAGGCTGCGTCTGTGCTGCTGGATGCCAGCACAGAGAGGGCGTTATTGATAAAGTGGAAAAGCGCCGGGTACAGCATATTGCGGGTCTTTTGCATCACATAGGCCAGTCCCATGCCCAGCAGGGCCGTGGGAAGGAACCGGTAGGGGTCCAGGTGGAAGATGCCGAAAATGAGGCCAATGCTCAGGACTACCACAGGGGTGCTGCGCACATTGCCAAAGGTGTACTGGATCACGCCCCGGTGTACAGCCTCCTCGCAGATAGGGGGCAGTACCGCCACAATGAAAAAGGTGACGAACAAGGGGGTGCTGGAAAAGACGCTGTTCATGCTGTTGCTCACGTCCGTAAATCCCTGGGGGAAGAAGTACATGAGGATCATGGTGGAAAGCATAACCAAAAGGTAGGAGCCCAGCCAGGTGAGCAGTGTTCCTCCCGTTTCCTTCCAGGTAGGCTTGCGGAGGGGGAAGACCAGCCTTAGCTCCCGGCGTGTAAGCAGGGCAAAGCCCAGGGCCATTCCCAGAAGCAAAAGCTCTGTGAGGGCCAGGCCCCACATGCCCAGAAAATACTGAATGGGCGCAGCGACAAACAGCATCATCACCATGACAGCTGCAAAAAACAGAATCCCGTGCCAAGGCTTCAGGGGCTTCTGGTAGTGATCCATAAATTCCTGTGGGTAGGTAGAATGAGTCGTTCCCTCCTGATTCCAGTAAGGGGGCATTTGTTGTTGATTCATTATAAATTCCATCCTTTATGTCTGCAGGCAGAGACTAAAAACAGTGTTTCTCCTGTTTCGCGGAGATGCCGCAGGTTTTTTTGCTTCTTCTATGTTACAATCATTTCTCAAAAAAAACAATGGGTTCCCATGGATTTTCAAAAAATTAAGGAAATCTCTTTGAAAACAGGCAAAAAAATGGTATGATTTGAGAAAAGAACAGAAGAGCAAAAGCAGCGGAGGAAGCAATATGATAGCCATTATAGATTATGACGCGGGCAATCTGAAAAGTGTGGAGAAGGCCCTGATATCCTTGGGAGAGCAGGTGGTGGTGAGCCGGGATGCAGAGACCCTTCTGGAAGCGGACAAGGTGATTTTGCCGGGAGTGGGCTCCTTTGGAGACGCCATGGAAAAGCTTTGGAGCTATGGCCTGGTGCCAGTGATCCGGCAGATTGCAGAGATGGACAAGCCTTTTCTGGGGATTTGCCTGGGGCTGCAGCTGCTGTTTGAGCGAAGTCAGGAGAGCCCGGGAGTGGAGGGGCTGGGGATTTTGAAGGGGGAGATCCTGCGGATTCCGGACAAGGAGGGCCTTAAGATTCCCCATATTGGCTGGAATTCCCTGGAGCTTATGGGAGATGGCAGGCTGTTTCAGGGTCTTTGCGGCAACCCCTATGTGTATTTTGTACATTCCTATTATCTGCGGGCAGAGGATTCAAAAATCGTCCGTGCAGTTACGGATTACAGCGTTACTATACACGCCTCTGTGGAGAGGGGAAATCTCTTCGCCTGTCAGTTTCACCCGGAGAAGAGCAGCCAGACAGGTCTTCAGATCCTGAAAAATTTTGCAGGGCTGTAATCGTCTCGATCTGTTGAGAGAAGACGTGCCAAGGTATTATGTTTCCTGAGTGGCGGCTCGCTGGCTGCAGGGGCCATGCAGGTTTTTGCGGTTAGCTATAAATTAAGAAAGAGGAATGGTCAGAGGCAAGAGACAAGAGACAAAAAGGAAGGAAACAGAAGGAGAGCAGAATGTTTACCAAGCGGATAATTCCCTGCCTGGATGTGCACAACGGCCGGGTGGTAAAGGGAGTAAATTTTGTGAATTTGAAGGATGCCGGTGATCCGGTGGAGATCGCGGCGGCCTATGACGGGGCCGGGGCTGATGAGCTGGTGTTCCTGGATATTACGGCGTCCTCGGATGCCAGAAATACGGTGGTGGATATGGTGCGCCGGGTGGCGGAAAAGGTGTTTATTCCCTTTACTGTGGGTGGCGGAATCCGCACGGTGGAGGATTTCCGCAGGCTGCTGCGGGAGGGCGCAGATAAAATATCGGTGAATACGGCGGCGATTCTGCGGCCGGAGCTGATTGCGGAGGCTGCGGATAAATTCGGCAGCCAGTGCGTGGTGGTGGCCATTGACGCCAAACGGCGGCCAGACGGAAGCGGCTGGAATATCTATAAGAACGGCGGCCGTGTGGATATGGGGATCGACGCGGTGGAATGGGCTGTGAAAGCAGAAAAGCTGGGAGCCGGGGAAATTCTTTTGACTAGTATGGACTGCGACGGTACAAAAAACGGCTATGATCTGGAGCTGACCCGCACCATTGCGGATCAGGTGTCGATTCCGGTGATTGCTTCCGGCGGGGCCGGCACCATGGAGCACTTTTATGATGCGCTGACAGAAGGAGGAGCGGACGCGGTTCTGGCGGCTTCTCTGTTTCATTACAAAGAAATGGAGATTGAGGATCTAAAGAAATATCTGCGGCAGAGAGGCGTCTCGGTGCGGCTGTGAGAGACGATGTGGAAGGGAAAGCCAATGCACAATTTTAATAGATCTTTCATAGCGGTCTATCTGCTGAAAATGGTATAAAAAACCTAAGAGGAGGAAATGAACATGGCAATGATTCAAAATGACTGGCTGGAGCCCCTGAAGCCGGAGTTCCAAAAACCTTACTATGGGAAGCTGTATGAGTTTATCCGGGAGGAGTATGCAAATAAGCAGGTTTTTCCGCCCTCCGAGGATATATTCAATGCCTTTCACCTAACTCCCTTACATGAGGTAAAGGTGGTGATTTTGGGGCAGGATCCCTACCACAACAATGGACAGGCTCATGGACTGTGCTTTTCTGTAAAGCCGGACGTACAGGTTCCGCCCTCCCTGGTTAATATTTACCAGGAGCTCCATGATGATCTGGGCTGCCGGATTCCCAACAACGGATATCTGACCAAATGGGCAAAGCAAGGGGTTCTGATGTTGAATACGGTACTGACAGTACGGGCCCACCAGGCAAATTCCCACCGAGGGATGGGGTGGGAGGAGTTTACTGACGCGGCTATCCGGGTCCTCAACCAGCAGGATCGTCCTATTGTATTTATTCTTTGGGGAAGCCCTGCCCAGAAAAAGGCCCAAATGCTGAACAATCCCAATCATTTGATTTTAAAGGCGCCTCACCCCAGTCCCTTATCTGCGTTCCGCGGATTTTTCGGCAGCAGGCCATTCAGCCAAACAAACCAATTCCTGGAGGAACATGGAGTATCCCCTATCGACTGGCAGATTGAAGACGTATAGGGGGAGAATCAGATGTGAGATCGCCCAGATTCTGCAGGGGATTCCCGCAACAATTCGGGAAAAGTACCAGAAAAGCATTGCCTGAACCCAGGAAATGGACTATAATAAGAACAGTGGCACAGGGCTTGAAAAAGCAGGGAGAGGACCTGGGCAGCCGAAGAATGTCCGTTAAAAAGATACGGGGAAATGGAGGAACTATGAGAAGAGTAGCAGAAATTATCCATGTGGTACCGGAGAAGCGGTATGCATATCTGGAGGAGCATTTACATCCTTCTGAGGATGTTTCCAGAATTATGTGGATCCATGGGGTCCGCAATCAGTTTTATTTTATGCTGAATGACATGATTCTGATGACCTTTGAGTATGTGGGGAAAGACTTTTATAAGGATATGAAGGAGCTGGCTGCCTATCCGGAAGTGGGAAGCCACTTTATCCAGAAGCGACGCCGCGATGTGCCCTTGGAGGAGCGGAGCACTACCAACTGGTGGGCGCCTCTGAAGAAGCTTGGCAGTATTCTCACGGAGAATCCCATGCCGGCAGACGAGGAAGAGGAGCTGTCCATGGAGGAGCAGTACCGGTCCATGCTCAGCGGCTATATGGCTGATGGCGTTGCGGAAAATGACATCTCCTTTGACGAGGATGACTGGAGCGAGTCTGTACATATCTGATTCGCCAACCCCATATAAAAATACAGGCTCTGCCGGAATCGACGGAGCTGAATACAGCGTATATGTTCAAGAAGAAAAGGCAGGAAAGACAGATGGGGGATCTGGCGTTTCCTGCCTTTTTCTTATGAATTTTTCATGTTTTTATGGGCCACGGAGAGCATGAGTTTCAGCCGGTTTAGCTGGTTCACCTCGCTGGCGCCCGGATCATAGTCGATGGCTACCACATTGGACAGCGGATACTGGCGTCGCAGCTCCTTGATGACGCCTTTGCCTACCACATGGTTGGGAAGGCAGCCAAAGGGCTGGGTGCAGACAATATTGTTGGTACCGCTGTGGATGAGCTCCAGCATTTCAGCGGTCAGGAACCATCCCTCTCCGGTCTGGTTGCCCAGGGATACAATCTTGTCGGCCATCTGGGCCATCTGGTCAATATTACCAGGCGCAGTAAAGTGGCGGCTCTTTGACAGCTCTTTAACAGCAGGCTTTCGCACCAGCTCCAGGAACCGGATCCCTAAGCGGCCCAGACGGGCGCTGCTTCGCTTTTTGCCCAGGAAATCTGCCTTGAACTCCGTGTTCTTGAAGCAGTAGAGCAGGAAATCCATGAGATCCGGCACTACAGCCTGGGCGCCCTCGGCTTCCAGAAGCTCCACTAAGTGATTGTTGGCGGAAGGCGAGAATTTCACCAGAATCTCTCCCACCACGCCTACCCGGGGCTTTTTCAGATCCTCTTGAATGGGCAGAGCGTCAAACTCCCGGATGATTTCCTCACAGAGCTTTTTGAAGCGGCCATAGGAGGTGCGCTTTTGTTTCAGGAAATCCTGACAGATTTTCAACCATTTCGCGTGAAGGGCATTGGCGGAGCCAGGCTCCTTTTCATAAGGGCGCATGCGGTACAGGACGCGCATGAAAATATCACCGAATACCAGGCCGTACATTCCCTTTACCGCCAGGGCCGGGGTAATGCGAAAGCCCGGGTTTTGCTCCAGCTTGCTTAAGTTTAGGGAGATCACCGGAATATAGGGATATCCGGCCTTGATCAGGGCCCGGCGGATAAAGCCGATATAGTTGGTGGCCCGGCAGCCGCCTCCAGTTTGCGTGATGATGACAGCCAGCTTCTCTGTGTCGTATTTCCCGGAGAGAATAGCAGTCATAATCTGTCCCACCACTACCAGGGAGGGGTAGCAGGCGTCATTGTTTACATATTTCAGTCCCATATCAATGGCTGCCCGGTCTGAATCCGGCAGAATCTGCAGATGATAGCCGCAGGTCTCAAAGGCAGGCTCCAGCACGTCAAAGTGGATGGGAGACATCTGGGGACAGAGGATGGTGTATTCTTTGCGCATCTGTTCCGTGAAAATCACCCGCTCATAAGCGGAGGAGACGGGACAAGGATGGATCTTTTTTTGCTCTCGGACCCGCAAGGCGGAAATGAGAGAGCGAATGCGGATGCGGGCTGCCCCCAGGTTATTGACCTCGTCGATCTTCAGGCAGGTATAGATCTTGCCGGAATTGCTCAGAATGTCGTTTACCTGATCTGTGGTTACAGCATCCAGACCACAGCCAAAGGAATTCAGCTGAATCAAATCCAGATCCTCCCGGGATTTGACAAAGTTTGCCGCCGCATACAGCCGGGAATGATACATCCACTGATCCATAACCATCAAAGGCCTTTCCACTTTATACATGTGGGATACCGAGTCCTCGGTGAGTACAGCGATGCCGTAGGAGTTTATGAGTTCCGGAATACCATGGTTGATTTCAGGATCCACATGGTAAGGGCGTCCGGCCAGCACAATGCCCCGGCGGTTGTTTTCCTCCATCCAGCGCAGAGTTTCCTCCCCTTTTCGCATCAGATCCTCCCGCACCTGCTCCAGCTCATTCCAGGCATGGGAGACAGCGCTGCGGATTTCCGTTTCCGGAATATCAAATTCCTTTCGGAAAATTTCCACCAGGCGATTGCACAAAATGTCCTGACTCTCAAAGGAGAGGAAGGGATTGGAAAAGCGGATGGTCCCGTCCAGAAGCTCATCCATGTTATTTTTGATATTCTCCGCATAGGAGGTCACAATGGGACAATTATAGTGGTTGCCCGCGTCAGGAAACTCCTTTCGCTCATAGGGGATGCAGGGATAGAAAATATACTGCAGCCCTTGTTTGATGAGCCAGGATACATGTCCATGGGCCAGCTTGGCCGGATAACACTCGGACTCGCTGGGAATGGACTCAATGCCCAGCTCATAGAGCTTGTGGGTGGAAACCGGGGAAAGAACCACCTGGAACTTCAGGTCTGTAAAGAAGGTGAACCAGAAGGGATAGTTCTCATACAGGTTTAACACCCGAGGGATGCCTACCTTTCCCCGGACTGCCTCGTCAGCTTCCAGAGGCTGATATTGAAACAGCCGTTTATTTTTATACTCATACAGATTGGGAATCTGTTCTTTGTTCTTTTCCTTACCGACACCCCGTTCGCAGCGGTTGCCGGAGATAAACTGCCGTCCGCCGGTGAAGCGGTTGATGGTCAGACGGCAGTTGTTGGTGCAGCCCCGGCATTTGGACATGCTGGTGGTGAACTCCAGGCTGTTAATCTTGTCGATGGACAGCATGGTGGTTTCTATGCCTGTGGTATAGCGTTCCCGGGCAATGAGAGCAGCGCCGAAAGCGCCCATAATGCCTGCAATATCCGGGCGGACCGCTTCGCAGCCTGCAATTTTCTCGAAGCTTCGCAACACGGCGTCGTTGTAGAAGGTACCGCCCTGGACCACAATATGAGAACCCAGGGAGGAGGCGTCTGAAACCTTGATGACCTTGAACAGGGCGTTTTTGATCACCGAATAGGCAAGACCTGCGGAGATATCCTCCACCCCGGCGCCCTCCTTCTGGGCCTGCTTCACTTTGGAATTCATAAATACCGTGCATCGGGTGCCCAGGTCAATGGGATGCTTGGCAAAAAGAGCCGCCTTTGCGAAATCATCCACACTGTAATTCAGAGACTTGGCAAAGGTTTCGATAAAGGAGCCGCAACCGGAGGAGCAGGCTTCATTCAGCTGCACGCTGTCCACCGTATGATTTTTGATACGGATGCATTTCATATCCTGACCGCCAATATCCAGAATACAATCCACCTGAGGATTGAAAAATTCAGCGGCGTAATAATGGGAAACAGTCTCCACCTCTCCTTCGTCCAGCAGGAGAGCCGCCTTAATCAGGGCTTCCCCGTAGCCTGTGGAGCAGGAGCGGGCAATATGGGCCGTATCTGGTAGAAAGCGGTAGAGCTCCTGAATGGCCCGGATAGTGGTCTTTAGGGGGCTGCCATCATTACTGCTGTAAAAGGAATACAAGAGGGAGCCGTCCTCCCCGACCAGGGCAGCCTTGGTGGTGGTGCTTCCGGCGTCAATGCCCAGAAAGCAGTTTCCGGAATAGGCCTGGAGGTCTCCGCGGAGAACCTGATGGCGGTCATGGCGCTCTCGGAATTTATTATATTCATAGCGAGACTCGAAAAGAGGCTCCATGCGCTCTACCTCAAATTCCATGCGGATATGGGAGGACAGGCGGCCCTGGAGCTCAGACAGAGCTATGGTGGTATCCTTTGACACAGAGAGGGCGGAGCCCATGGCAGCGAAGAGATGGGAGTGCTCCGGGGCAATGGTGTGCTCCTCATCCAGATTCAGAGTCCGGATAAAAGCTTCCTTCAGCTCCGAGAGGAAATGAAGAGGCCCTCCTAAAAATGCCACATGTCCCCGGATAGGTTTCCCGCAGGCCAGTCCGCTGATCGTCTGATTGACCACGGCCTGGAAGATGGAAGCAGACAGATCCTCCTTGGTAGCCCCTTCATTGATCAGTGGTTGAATGTCTGACTTGGCAAATACGCCGCAGCGGGCGGCAATAGTATAGAGTGAGTGATAATTTTTCGCATAAGAATTAAGACCAGAAGCGTCTGTCTGCAAAAGAGAGGCCATCTGGTCAATAAAGGAACCGGTGCCTCCGGCACAGATTCCGTTCATTCTCTGCTCAATATTTCCGCCTTGAAAATAAATGATTTTGGCGTCCTCCCCGCCAAGCTCAATGGCTACATCTGTCTGGGGAGCCTCTGCCTGCAGGGCTGTGGACACCGCCACCACCTCCTGCACAAAAGGAACCCCCAGGTGCTGGGCCAGGGTCAGTCCACCTGAACCAGTAATAGCCGGATAAAGAGAAAGCTCTCCAAGCTTTTCATAGGCCTTGCCCAAAAGGGCGGCCAGGGTATCCTGTATATTTGCAAAATGCCGCTCATAATCTGAAAAAAGCAGCTGTTCCGCTTCATCTAAAATGGCAATTTTAACGGTTGTGGAACCAATATCGATTCCAAGAGAATACTGTTTTGAACACATACGTTCGCGAAATCCGCTGCCTCCTTTAAAAATAAAGTAGACTCTTTCCCACACTGCCGTAAAGTGCTAAGACAGGCGCTTCAGGAGGTCCTGAAAACAGGCAGAATCACACATCAGTTTACAGCAGATTACATTATACGACAGGAGTTGTGTAAAATCAAATAAAAAATGTATAAAAATTTCCCCACAAACCGGAATGACTCCTGTAAACGGAGTAGGTAGGAACCCGGAAGGAAAAAACTGCATATAAATAAGGAAAAGAAACAGGAGGATGCCCTATGGAACAGTGCGGTGGTTTCCTGCATCGGGTGGAACAGGGCGATACCCTGTATCTGCTGAGCAGGCGCTATCATATCCCCCTTTTATTTATTCTATTAGCGAATCCCTATGTAAATGTATATAATCTGCAGCCTGGCGATGAGATCTGCATCCCTATTTCCGCCTGGCCAAGGGGCAGGTGAATGGCAAACTGCAGAAGGCTTTCTGCTTAGGCATGGATTTGGCGGTTGTGGAAATACTGGCACAAGGGCAAAAAGAGGCACGGCGGCGTTGACAAAAGAAGAGACGGAACTTATAATAGACATATTCGATAAAAGGAGTGAGAGAATACCTTGATAGAAAAATTAGAGCGAAAATTTGGAAAATATGCAGTCTCCAATCTGATGTATTACATTATCATTCTCTACGGAGTAGGATGGGTCCTGCAGGTATTTGCCAGCGGATTTTATGAGGCTTATTTATCTCTGGACCCCACCATGATTTTGCGGGGACAGGTGTGGAGGCTTGTGACCTTTCTGGTATATCCCCCCAGCACCAATGTGTTTTACTTTCTGCTGGGCATGTACCTGTACTATTCCATCGGAAAAACGCTGGAGTATCAGTGGGGCTCCTTCCGGTTCAACCTGTACTTTTTTACCGGCGTATTGCTGCACATTTTGGCAGCTTTTATCTGCTGTTATATATTCCGGGCGAATCTGGGCGTCATGTTCGGCACCTATTATCTGAATATGTCCCTGTTTTTTGCCTATGCGGCCACCTATCCGGACGCCACGTTCCTGCTCTTCTTTATCATTCCCATCAAGGCTAAATGGCTGGGGATTATCAACGGTATTTATTTTGGTCTGACTATTATTGCCGGATTTTTCACAAAGTACCTGTCTATGTCCATGATTTTGGGACTGGCCCAGGCCGGAATCCTGGCTCATCCAGCCTACAGCGTCATGGCTCTTGTTTCTCTGGGGAACTTCCTGCTGTTTTTCTTTGGCATGCGCAATATGCGTCGCTACAGCCCCAAGGCCGTATATCGCAGAAAACGCTATGCCCAGAGTGTACAGAAAGGGCAGCGGTCCGTTAATACCCACAAGTGCGCCATCTGCGGGCGCACAGAGAAGGATGGGGATCATTTGGAGTTCCGCTATTGCTCCAAGTGCAACGGCAATTATGAGTATTGCCAGGATCATCTGTTTTCCCATGAGCATATAAAATAAGAGGCGGCGGTTCTTTTTCCTACACAACGTACAATGGCATAACCCTGTAAAAAGTGTTATAGTTTTAACAAAGGTGATGCACCGTGAAGGAGGATAAGAATTTATGAACACACCAGCTGAAATTGCACAAAACTATGTGGGAATTGGAAAAAAGAAAACAGAGCTTCCTGTGGCGAAAATGCTGCTTCTGGGGATTCTGGCCGGCCTGTTTATTGCGGTAGGCGGCACAGCCTTTGAGATGGCTACAGCCATGCTGGGCGGCTCAGTGGTAGGGAAATTTATCGGAGCCTGCCTGTTTCCGGCGGGATTGACCCTGGTACTGGTGGCGGGCAGCGAGCTGTTTACCGGAAACTGCCTGCTGATTATTCCGCTGATGGAGAAAGAGGTAAAACTGTCCGCAGTTGCAAAGAGCTGGGTTGTGGTATACATTGGAAACTTTATCGGGTCGGCTCTCATGGCAGCCCTGGTGGTGTACGGACATTCCCCTAGCCAGATGGACAACGGGCTTTTAAACACCATTATGAGCGTGGCCTCCGGAAAAGTGGGGCTTACCTTTGGAGACGCCCTGATCCGCGGGATTGTGTGCAATATCCTGGTGTGCCTGGCCGTGTGGATGTCCTTTGCGGCAAAGAGCTTTCCAGGCAAGATGATGGCTGCTTTTTATCCCATTATGATCTTTGTGTTCTGTGGGTTTGAGCACAGCATTGCCAATATGTACTATCTGATGGCTGGGATCTTTGCCAATTCCTTCTACGCGGTGGGAAATGCCAGCGTAAACGTAGGCTCTATGCTTCTGAATAATCTGCTGCCGGTGACCATCGGAAACATGATCGGCGGTATGGCAGTGGGACTGTGCTACTGGTTTATCTACCTGAAGGGAAATAAAAAATAAAAGGCGGTTTTTGTCGAATTATTGATTGACTTTCCTTGCTTCTGTGACTAAGATGGTTACAGAAGCATTTTTATGCCGTGAATGAGCAAAGTCAGCTGTGGCAGCAGCATGAAAGCGCTGGCCGCGCCTTAGGGACTGGGCGTTATTTGAACGGATGTGAGCATGCTTGGGCGCCTTAGGGAATGGCGCGGTTTGAGCGGACGAGCGCATGCTTGGGCGCCTTAAGGAATGGACGTGGACAACAGGAATGGGTGAATGAAAAAACAGGAGGGTTTTTATGGCGATTACAGTTACGGAGTTTGGAAAGACAGAATCCGGGCAGGAGGTAAAGCAGTATGTGATTGAAAATGCCCGGGGGATGCGGGCGGTGCTGCTGAATTATGGGGCGGTACTGCAGAAGCTTTTGGTTCCGGATAAAACGGGAGCTATGTTGGATGTTGTCTGGGGTTACCAGGATGTGAAGCATTATGAGGAGAATAAGCCAAACTTTGGAGCTACGGTGGGCCGCAATGCCAACCGTATCGGAAAAGGGGAAGTGGAGATCAACGGCGTTTCCTATCAGATGGCGAAAAACGACGGGGAGAATAATCTCCACGGAGGAATTCCCGGTTATCATCAGCGCATGTGGCGGGGGATCATTGCCGATGACAATAAGGTGGAATTTTCCATCATAAGTCCAGACGGAGATCAGGGGCTTCCGGGGAATGTGCAGGTGACAGTTTCCTACAAACTGACCAATGATAATGAGCTGCAGATTTCATATCATGGATTGCCGGATCAGGATACCATCATAAACCTCACCAATCACAGCTATTTCAACCTGGAGGGACAGGACTCTGACACTGTGCTGGAACAAGAGGTGTGGATAGACGCGGACGCCTTTACCCCCACGGCGGCAGATCTGATTCCTACAGGAGAGATCCGTCCGGTGGAGGCCACGCCTTTGGACTTCCGGCAGTGGCGGACCTTGGGAACGGATATTGATGCGGAGTATGAACCTTTGACTTTTGCAGGTGGCTATGACCATAATTTTGTCTTGAACGGGGAGGGACACCGGCTGGCGGCTAAGCTTCGCTGCAAGAAGAGCGGCATTTTGATGGAGGTTTTCACGGATCTTCCAGGGATGCAGCTGTATACGGGAAATTTCCTGGATCAGGAGGCAGGAGGCAAGGAGGGAAAGGTGTATCAGAAGCGCAGCGCAGTCTGCTTTGAAACCCAGGCTTTCCCGGATGCGCCTCATCACCCGGATTTCCCCACTACTCTGGTGTGGGCGGGAGCAGAGTATGAGACCTGTACCTGCTATCGGTTTTCTGTGCTGGAGCAGGCCCATTCATGAGAAAATACAGACTGTTTTCTAAAAAAGACTGCTTAGGGGCAGACGCAGCATGTGAAACTGCAGCAGGGCCGGGAAACAAAGGACGGATACGGGCAGCGGGAGTGATCCTGCTGCTCCTTTTCGGCTTTCTATGTGCCCGCTTGCTTTTTGTACGCCCGCCGGAGGAGAGAGCCTGCCAGGAGAATTCTGTTAATAGCTGCCAGATCTGGTATCTTTTGAATGTGGACGGAATGGGAGGCCTGGGCCATTCGGCCCTGTTGCTGGTGGATGAGCTGGGAGGCGGACGAATTTACAGCTACAACGGTATGGAGTATAATCTCTTCTGGTGTCTGCTGGGGAAAGAAGGCGTAGGCTTCATGAGGGAGATTTCCCTGGATCCAGAGGAAAGGGCTGTTTTTTGTCAGAGCGGCCAGCTTTCCCTGTCAGACAGTGCGGAGTGCCGGGATTTTGACCGGGCTTTGTATCGGGAGATTACCAGGGAAGAATATGGGACCGTGTATCAGGCGGTTCAGAAATGGATAGAAAAGGAACAGCTTTGGGATTTGCTGGAACAAGAGGATATTCCCCTGTATCACATTTATACCCACAACTGCGATACGGCGGCGCGGGAGCTGATCGCCTTGGTGGATGAAGAGGTGGAGGAGTATAACCAGTCCCATGCCAGGCTCACACCGGGAGGAAATTTCCGGGAAATGTGCCGGCGGCTGGGGAGCGGCTGGGGAATCCGCCGCCTGGGGGAGGACAGCTGGAAGGAGCGGTTGCTGGAGCGCTTTTTGGGAGTCTGAGATTATTTCAGGAATATTTTTCAAGAAACAGGAATATTTTCCGGAAACCAGGCATATACTGCAAATAATACCAATTATAGGAGGACATGCACAATGGCTGGCAGAAGAGGAAGAGCAAAATCATATGACGATCAGATCCTGGCACTGGAGCAGAAAATAGAAAGCGCAAAAAGGAAGCTGTCGGAGCTGGAGGCGGCCCGGGAAGAGCTGCTGAAGCAGCGGGAGGAGCAGGAGCTAAAAGCTCTGTATCAGTGTATGACGGATAAGGGAATCAGCATGGAGATGCTGTACCAGCTCATCGAGCAGGAGAATGGGAAGGCTTCCCAGGAGTTTCAGGAGCAGACAGAGCAGATTGCCTGAGCAGATTACATCACATGATTTCCCCTAGAGACGTCCCCGCAGAAATCCCAGGGCTTTCTTGGATTTCTGCGGGGATGTTACATTTTGGGATGACCTTTTTTCTTCTTTTCCCAATCCCCCTCATGGGCAATTTTTTCCAGGGTCCGATTCATTCCCAGCAGCACGAAAATATCATTTTGCTTTGTGGGCGCATCTGCCGGGGGATTGATGAGCAGAGCACCGCCCCGCTTAACGGCAATGACATTTACCCCATATTTTTCCCGCAGCTTCAGATCCTTCAGGCTTTTTCCTGTCCAGCTGTACCAGGCGGGGATGTCGGCGATGGAATACTCGGAGGTCAGTTCTATGGAGTCGAACAGGTTATGGAAGGCCAGATTGTTGGCCCAGTGGACGCCGGTCTCTTTCTCGGGAAAGATGATCTGGGTGACGCCAAGCTTGGTGAGAATTTTTCCCTGGGTATCGTCGTAGGCCTTGGCGATGATCAGAGGAATTCCCTGCTCCTTGGCCCAGATGGCGGAAAGCACGGAGGCCTCCAGTCCATGACCGATGGCAATGACTGCCCCGTCGAAATTTCTGCCTCCCAGCTCCCCCAAAGCTTCCTCGTTTGTCACATCCACACACAGGGCCAGGGTTACATAGTCGGCGATGAGCTGCACCCGCTTTTCACAGTGGTCAATGGCCAGCACCTTGCAGCCATTGGCCTCCAGCTGCATTGCCACGCTGCTTCCGAATCTTCCCAGGCCTATTACGATGTATTCCTTCTGTGTATATTTTTTCATGTTCCATCTCCTCTGTTATTTTTTGTGAGATTTTGTCCAATTACGATCCCCTAATCCATTGCGGATACCGACCCCTTGGTCCATGCCCTTGGCGTCATACAGGATCCCTTTCAAAAACCGTGTTTTTCCCGCTTTCTTTGTGCTGTTACCCGATTATGATTTTACTCTCCGCACAGGAGCTGTTTGCCGTGGGCGTGCGGCTGTTAAAGGCCAGGGCCAGGGTAATGGGACCGATCCGTCCCAGGTACATGGCAAGGGACACGATAAGCTTTCCCGCCGCGTTTAGGGAGCCGGTAAGGCCCCGGGAAAGTCCTACGGTTGCCACTGCGGAGGTCATTTCATATAGAGTGTCTAAAAAGCCGCTGTTCTGGACAGCCAGCAGAGCCAGTGTCAGCACAAACAGAGCGGAAAAGCTAAAGGTAATAATGGCAATGCATCTTCGAATGGTTTCGTCCGCGATTCTTCTGTGCAGGATGGTCACATCCTTTTTCCCACGGATATTTGCCAGCATAGAGGCCAGCAGCAGGACAAAAGTGACGGTCTTGACGCCGCCTGCCGTTCCCGCCGGGGAGCCTCCGATGAACATGAGAAGCAGATAGACGAGACAGGATGCAGGGCGGAAATATTCCTGGGAAATGGTGGCAAAGCCTGCTGTGCGCAGAGTCACGGACTGGAACAGAGCAGCCAAAAACCGGTCCGGAAGACTTAAGGCTCCCAGAGTATCCGGATTTTCCCATTCCAGAATCAGGGTCAAAAGCATGCCTCCCAGGATTAAGGACAAGGTGGCCACAAGCACCAGCTTGGTGTGAAGATTCATCTTACGGCGGCAGGCGCCTCTTTTGGCGCGCAGCCGGGCGGAGACATTTCTGGCGATCTCCCAGTAGACGGGAAAGCCCAGTCCGCTGACAAAGATGAGAAATACTGTGGTAAGATTTAAAATCACGTTGCCGGTATAATCGCAAAAGCTGTTGCCACCCAATAGATCAATACCGGCATTGCAAAAGGCGGATACAGCGTGAAAAATACTGTACCAGATTCCCTTTGCTCCGTATTGGGGGATGAACACAAAGGCATAGCCTAGAGCTCCCAGGGCTTCCAGGCACAGAGTTACCTTTACAATCCGTTTGGTCAGGCGAACCAGGCCGGAAAGGGTATCCAGATTGTAGGCGCTTTGAAGCAGCATACGATCAGACAGGGTGATTCTGCGGTGAAGCATACAGAGGACCAGGGTGGTAAAGGTCACTACGCCCAGACCGCCGAACTGGATCAAAAGCAGGAGAACAGCCTGGCCGAAGGGAGAGAAGGTCTGCCCCACATTCACGGTGGAAAGGCCTGTGACGCAGATACTGGACATAGCCACAAACCAGGCGTCAAAGAAATCTATGGACTGGCCAGGCTTTAGGCTGATGGGAAGCAAGAGACATGCGGTTCCCAAGGCCGCCCCCAGGAAAAAGCCCAGCATAATAATTCTGGTAGTGGTAAAACGATGTCTTTTCATTAATATAACCTCAGATTGCATACGATAAAAAGTAATACGGCCTGCAGCCGGCAAAGGCGCGGACTGCTTTGTAAGCATTATACATCAGCTGGGGGGAGATGACAAGCCTGGAGGAACATGCTACAATGATTCTATAAGAATGGGATAGGAACCAGAGTTTTGGGAGAATACAAGATGAATACAAATTTGTACGATTATTTCAGCCGTATTTCTTGTGAGGAGCAGGCCATTCTGGACGGAAACTCCAGTGTTCAGCGGCAGATCTATACAGATGCCAAGGATTTTGTCATTGACAGCCGAAAGCTTCTGCGAAAGGGAAAGCTGATTTCTGCCCGTCATCACACCAGGTTTGTGCACTTTCCCATGCACAGGCATAATTATGTGGAGATTATCTACATGTTCCGGGGACATACCACCCATATCCTGGGAAACGGAGAGCAGGTGGTGCTGGAGCAGGGGGATCTGCTGTTTTTGAATCAGAATGTGGAGCATGAGATTTTGCCGGCGGATAAAGAGGACATTGCCGTGAATTTTATTGTGCTGCCAGAGTTTTTTGATACGGCCTTTCGGATGCTGGAGGATAAGAATCTGATGTGGGATTTCCTGGTGGATATTCTGACAGGAAGCAGCGAACGGGCCTTTTATCTCTATTTTCAGACCATGGATGAGCTTCCCGTACAAAATCTTCTGGAAAATATGCTTTGGGCCATGGTTCACGAGCGGGAGAACCGGAGAAACATTGATCAGACCACCATGGGCCTTTTGTTCCTGCATCTGGTGAATCTGTGCGGCAATATTCGTTACGGCTCCAGCAATCCCTACGAGCAGGAATGTGTGGCCCGGATTCTTTCTTATATAGAGGCCGGATACCGGACAGCTTCTCTGGAGGAGCTGTGCGGAGAGTTGAACCAGAAGCCCTCTTCCTTAAGCAAATTTATCAGCAAGCATACAGGAAGTACTTTTAAGGAGCTTCTTTTGGCCAAGCGGATGAATCAGGCGGCCTATCTCTTAAGTACCACCGGGCTTTCCGTGGCGGATATCATTGTGGCGGTGGGTTACGACAACACCAGCTATTTCTACCGGGTATTTCGGGAGCGCTTTGGCATGACGCCTAAGGAGTACCGGGAGTCTGTCCGCAATGTGACAGAGGGATAAGGAAAGAGCGCCTTTGCACAACGCCGGGGAACAGGGAGACAGGGAATAGCCCTGGGAGATGGAAACCAGATAGAGTTGGAAAATAAGGACGGTATTTTAAAAAAATGGCGTCCTTATTTTTTTGCGCCTTTTTTTCTACAATGAGATTCAGAAAGGGGGTTCAATATGAAAGAGTACTATTTAGCGGTAGATATCGGCGCTTCCAGTGGACGCCATATTCTGGGATGGAAGGAGAAGGGGCAGCTAAAGACCCAGGAGGTGTACCGGTTTGAGAATAGCCTGGAAAATAGAGACGGCTATCTTTGCTGGGACACGGAAAAACTCTTTGCGTTCATTCTGGAGGGCATGAGACGCTGCAAGGAAATGGGAAAGATTCCTGTAAGTATGGGAATTGATACCTGGGCGGTAGATTTTGTGCTTTTGGATGAGCAGAATCAGGTGCTGGGGCAGACCGTAGGCTATCGGGACAAGCGGACGGAGGGCATGGACCGCAGGGTGTGGCAGCGGGTGCCGCCGGAGGAGCTCTATGAGCGCACTGGTATCCAAAAGCAGATGTTCAATTCCATCTATCAGCTGGAGGCTATCCGGAAGCAGCAGCCAAAGAACCTGGAAAAGGCCAGGAACTTTCTCCTGTTCCCTGATTATTTTCACTATCTTCTCACCGGAGTCATGGCCTGCGAGTATACAAACGCCACTACCACCCAGCTGGTAAGCCCATCAGACAAGGACTGGGACCGGGAGCTCTTGGAGAAGCTTGGGTATCCGAAGAAGATTTTCCCCAAGATCTTAAAGGCGGGTACGCCTCTGGGAGATCTCCGGCCAGAGATCCAGGAGGCGGTGGGCTTTAACTGCCAGGTAACCCTGCCGGCCACCCACGATACGGGATCCGCGGTGGTGGCGGTTCCAGCCCTGGAAGAGGATTTTCTGTACATAAGCTCCGGCACCTGGTCTCTCATGGGAACAGAATGTGAGGAAGCCCTGGTAAACCGGGAAAGCAGAGAGGCCAATTTCACAAATGAAGGCGGTTATGGGTACCGGTTTCGCTACCAGAAAAATATTATGGGTCTCTGGATGATCCAGTCCGTGAAAAGGGAGCTTGAAAACCGCTACGGATTTGAAGAATTGTGCCGGATGGCGGAAGAGAAAAAGGATTTTCCCTCCCGCGTGGAAGTAAATGACGGGCGCTTTCTGTCGCCGGACAGTATGACTGCGGAGATCCAGGCAGCCTGCAGGGAAAAGGATATGCCGGCTCCGGGAACGCCTGGGGAGTTGGCGGCTGTGATTTACCAGAGCCTTGCGGACTGCTACGCAGCTACGGCCCGGGAGATTGAGGAGCTGACGGGAAAGAGCTACCCGTGCATTTATATTGTGGGCGGGGGCTCCAACGCCAGATATCTGAACCAGCTTACGGCGGACCGCTCCGGGAAGGCGGTCTTTGCAGGACCTGGAGAGGGCACGGCCATGGGAAATCTGGCCGTACAGATGCTATCCCTAGAGACCTTTTGGACTGTGGACGAGGCCCGGCAGTGCATCTTCCATTCCTTCCCGGTGGAGCAGTATGTGCCAGGATGTGAGAATCCGTAACACGGAAACATGACAAAACCTAATCGAAAATAAGGTAAGGAGGTTTTTATGTTAGTAAACACAAGAGCAAGAGTGGGTGTGTTTTCCATTGCTTTAGGCGCTTATTTGCCCCAGTTTCCCTCCCTGGAGTCAGAGTTTAAGGCCCAGTATGAGGCGTTTAAGAAGACTTTGCCGGACACGGTGGAGGTAATCGACGGCGGTCTTGTCACCACCAAGGAGCTGTCCATGGCAGCAGGGGATAAATTCCGGGCGGCGGATGTGGATCTGGTGATTCTCCAGCTTTTAACCTACGCCACATCCTACAATATGCTGCCTGCGGTACGGGATCTCCATGTGCCTGTGGTGCTGGTAAATGTGCAAAAGCTGAGGGCTCCGGATTATGCCAACACGGATACGCCCAAGTGGCTGGGAGAGCTTTATGCCTGCGGCGCAGTGGGGGAGATGGCGGCGGACCTGGAGCGGGCGGGAAAGTGCTATGCGGTGATTACCGGCGTGGCGGAGGGAGGAGATCCCTATGTGCAGGCAGAGCTTGACAGCTGGTGCCGGGCCGCCCAGGTCCGGCGACGCTTTCGGGACACCAATCTGGCCCAGATTGGAAGACCCTACCCGGGTATGATGGATCTCTATATTGACGAGGCCAATCTCTACAACAGAATGTGGCTCTATACCAAGCAGTTTGACTGGGAAAAGATGTGGGCCATTGCGGATCCTGTCACAGACCAGGAGCTTATAGAGGCCAGGGCCCGGGACATTCTGGATACCTTTGATATGGAGGGCGGCGGTACGGTGGAAAAGGTTTGGGATATGGCCAGGTATGTGGCTGCCTTTGAGGAATGGGTAAGGGAGGAGAAGATCGGTTTTGTGGCTTCCCATTATGACGGATTCGCCCGGGGGATTGGGGGAAAGCTGGACAGTATGCTCATCCCTGCCTTTTCCATGCTGATCAAGCAGGGAACAGCCTGTGCGGTAGAGGGGGATATTAAGGTTGCCATGGCTATGTCCATCCTAAAGACCATTGGGGGCACGGGACAGCTCTCGGAGATGTACTCCATAGATTTTCACGAGGATATCTGTATTATCGGGCATTCCGGATCAGGAGACGCGGATATTTCTCAAAGCAGAAAGCCTACCATGAAAATCGTTCCCATTTTCCACGGAAAGACGGGAGGCGGTTATCTGACCCAGTTTTATCCCCCCACAGGGCCAGTAACTTATCTGGGAATCACCCAGGATGGGGACGGCAACTTTAAGTTTGTAGCTGCGGAGGGCGTCAATGAGGAAGGGCCCATTTTTCTCTTCGGGGATACGAATATGAGAACCCGCTTCTCTATAGGAGCCAGGGAGTTTTGCAATCAGTGGAGCCAGGCAGGCCCCACGCATCACATGGCCGCGGCCTGTGGGCGTCATGTGGACACAATTTTGAAGGTGGCCAAGATCTTTAACGTTTCTGTGGATGTGATTTGCAGATAAGGAGGATAAAATTACCATGGATTTACAGAATTTAGTAGAAATGTCCAACCGATATGGCAGCAATCCCGATTACGTGCTGGCCGGAGGCGGAAATACCTCGGTAAAGGACGACGAGACTCTTTATGTGAAATGCTCCGGCACATGCCTGGCAGATATTACGGCCCAGGGCTTTGTAGCTATGGATAAAAATGCCCTGCAGGTTTTGATGGAAAAGTCTTATCCGGAGGGAGACGCAGAGCGTGAGGCGGAATTTCTGAAAGATGTCATGGCGGCCCGGACAGATCCGGATCCCGGGAAGCGGCCCAGCGTGGAGGCCCTGCTCCACAGCCTGTTCCCTCAAAAATACGTACTGCACGTGCATCCGGCCTTGATCAATGGGCTTACCTGCGGCCAGGGGGGAGGAGAGAAAGCTTACGCTCTGCTGGGAAACGACGTGCTGTGGATTCCTCTCTGTCGTCCGGGCTACACCCTGGGCAAGCTTTGCTTTGAGGCCATGGCAGAGTACGAGAGGAAGCAAAGGAGAAAGGCTCAAATCCTGCTGCTCCAGAATCATGGTATCTTTGTGGCAGGGGATACCCTGGAGGAAATCGACCGGCTGTTTGCCCTGGTGGAGAACCGGCTCAAGTCTGCGGTGACGAGATGGTCGGATATGGCGGCCATGAAACAGACAGACGCCCTGAGAACCTGGGAGACAGCCCTGGAATTAAGCGCGGCTCTGGGAGTTCCGGCAGAGCCCCTGAACGTGCGGGAAGCTTTGGCATTTACGGAAAATGAGACGGCGGCGGAGCCACTTTTCCAACCTTTTACCCCGGATCACATTGTATACTGCGGGCCCTTTCCCCTGTATATTCGCTCTCTGGAAAAGGCAAAAGAGGAGTACCAAGCCTTTGAGGCAGAGCAGGGCTTCCTGCCCAAGGTTCTGCTGGTAGAGGGTGCGGGAGCTTTTCTGGCTGATCCCTCTCTGGAATCCAGAAAAAAAGCCAAGCTTCTTTTGGCGGACGCTATGAAGGTAGCCGTCTATGCGGAAAGCTTCGGCGGAGCTTATCCCATGACAGAGGAGCTGACCCAGTTTATTCTCCACTGGGAGGCGGAATCTTACCGCAAAAAGCAGAGCGCATAGAAAGAAAGAGCAGTGTGAAAAGATAGGCTGTGCCCACAGAGCTTGTAGATTAGGACAGGGATATATGGATATTCCCGACAAAGAAAATGAAAACCTGATATAAGTTTGAAGTAAAAATCACATACTTGTATCAGGATTTCTTTTTCGCTAAAATGAATAATATTCATAATAGACCGGAAAAAATTGTGGAAAGTGCATAAAATAATAGAGGAAATATGGATTTGACACGGGAAAAATTAGAATATATAATGAAAACGTATTCATTAAGAAAGGGAGGAAAGGTATGGAAAGGACAAGAGTTAGAAGGTCTGAATTTTGGATGGGCTGTGGGTTTCTGGCCCCTGCGCTGATAATCATCTGTTGTTTTACTGTGATTCCGATTATAACAGCTATTTACACCAGCTTTCACGCCACCAACTATGCGGTGGTGGGAGAGTATGTGGGACTGAAAAACTATATTTCGGTTTTGGGAAAATCCGTGGGGTGGCTCAATATTCTCAATTCCATAGAGTACGTGGGTCTGTCTCTTCTTCTGGCAGTTCCCCTGGGAGTTGGAATCGGGAGCCTGTTGAACCGGAAAATCAGGGGAATCGCAGCGCTTCGAACACTGATTATTATTCCGTGGATTTTGTCACAGACCGTAACGGCTCTGCTTTGGAAGTGGCTTCTCAATGGAAATTATGGTTTGGTCACCTACTGGGTCTATGAGCTTACCGGCAGCAAGATTGATCTTTTCAGCAATGTTTGGACTGCAAAGTTTTTGGTGGTGGTGGCAAATGTGTGGAATTCTCTTCCTATTATTATTATCCTCACCATTGCGGCCCTGCAGACCATTTCCCCTGAGCTGATCGAGGCGGCCAAGGTGGATGGGGCTGGCAGGGGAAAGATTTACAAGAGTATTGTCCTTCCTCTGATTCGTCCAACGATCGGCACGGCTATTGTGATGCAGAGTATTGAGTATTTTAATATGGTGACGCTGCTCTATGTGCTTACATCCGGCGGTCCCTTTAACCAGACCCAGACGTTGAGCCTGGCGGCCTACCAGAATGGATTTGATTACTGGCATATGGATGTGGCGGCAGCCTATAGTATCGTTATATTTTTGCTTAATATTGTGTTCAGTCTCTTCTATGTGAGAATCTTAAAGGGAAATGATAACTGAGGAAGGAGATGACAAGATGAAAGAAAAAGGACAACTGGGAAAAACTCCCATTTTAGATGCGCTTACTGTTCTGGCTCTGCTGGCCGCAGCTTTGGCAGCCCTGTTTCCGGTTCTTTGGGGATTATCCACTTCCCTGAAAAGCGACGGGGAGGTGACCAGCTTTCCGCCTCATATTTTTCCATCCCACATGAACCTGGATAATTATGTGTCGGTATTTACCCAGTCTGATTTTATGATCTATATGAGAAACAGTATTTTTATCACGGTTGTGGGGGTGATCCTGGCTACGTTGATTGCGGCTCACGCTGCCTATGCCCTGACTTTTTTTGAGCTGAAGATCAACAAGATATTATCCTTCTTTATCCTCATGACAAGTATGGTGCCGCCAGTGGCTCTTCTGGTGCCCCTGTATATGATGGGGGTGAAGCTGCATCTATATAATACCCGGATTATGATTCTGCTGGTGTACATTGCCTGGAGGACCCCGGTTTTGACCTGGATTATGCAGGGATTCTTCTCCAAACTACCCAAAGAGATTCTTGAGGCGGGAATCATTGACGGATGTTCTAAGGCAAAGAGCTTTTATCGTCTGATTCTGCCCATTTCCCAGCCGGGAATCGTGTCGGCAGCCCTGCTGTCCGCAGTGTATATCTGGAACGATTATCTGGTTTCCAGCTCTTTTATTACTTCCAATGAGCTGAAGATGCTGTCTGTGGGGCTGTATCAGTATATTACCCAGTACGGCATCAAATGGGGGCTCCTTATGGCCGCGGTTATGGTGTCCATTATCCCCATGATCCTTTTGTTTGTCTGTCTCCAGTCAAAATTTGTGGACGGAATGGCGGCCGGGGCAGTGAAGGGATGAGAGACTGTAAGAGAACAGGGAATATGACCAGGGAACTGCCGGGGAGATCCTTTCCGGAGAACAAGGCGCAGTGGGAATCCTGGGGCAGGGTCTGGTGATATAGAAAGAAAAACAAAATCTAGGAGGAATGACAATGAAAAAGAAAGTAGCGGCATTGGTACTGGCGGCAGTTATGGCAGTTGGCGTGACAAGCTGCGGGAACAAAGAGACAGGCACAAATACCACAGAGCCGGCGCAGACAGGCGAGACGGGGACCCAGGCCTCCGGGGAGGAAGCAAAAGAAGGCGTTGACATGAAATTCTGGATTTTCCTGGATCCCACCTCCACAGAGGACCCCAGAAGCGTGGTGCTCAAATCCATTGTGGACGAATACAATGCCACCAATGAATACGGCAATACAGTGACCGTGGAGAGCTTTAACTACAGCGAGTTTGAGGCCCAGGCAATCCAGGCGGCGGCAGCCGGTACGGGGCCAGATATTATCAACTGCTTTTCCGATCAGTTAAAGCAGCACATTGACGCCAAGACCGTGCAGCCCATGACCGCTTATGCGGCAGACTTCATTGACGAGATGGGAGACTATATTCACACGGCGGAAAAGCTGAAGCAGGAGGATGGAGAGGTGTATTCCCTTCCCTGGGAGAGCCGGGTAACTGTCATGTGGTATCGGGGAGATGTGTATGAGAATGCTCCTGCAGGATGGGAGGAGCTTTTGGCAGCAGGAAGCCAGGCTTCCACGGACCTGGCTGTGGGAATGGGCCTGGGCCTTAGCGAGGGCGGAAACGGAGCCGGTCTTATTGAGACCTTTATTCCCTGGCTTCGCTCCTGCGGCGGAGATTTCCTGGACGCGGAGGGAAAGGCTGTATTTAACAGCGACGCCGGCGTACAGACCGTGGAATACATCAAATCTCTGGTAGAGGAAGGAGCTATGGATCAGTCTATGATGAATATGGCCTACGACGACATTGTGGATGGATTCAAAAGCGGCACCGTGCTGGCCATGAACGCGGGAACCCAGCGGTCTGCGACCATTATGGGATCTGATCTGTCGGAAGACTTCAAAAGCTGTCCCATGCCTGGCGCGGAGGGAAAACCGGCTCCTGCTTATGTGGCGGGCCAGACTCTTGCCATTGGACAGTATGCCCAGGATCCGGATATGGCCTTTGACTTTATTAAATTTTTCCTGTCCGGGGAGAATCAGGTCAAATGGGTGGGAGCTAACTGCCTGCCGGTGCGGACGGGAGTTTACGAGGATGCCAGCGTAAAGGAAAATCCCATGTATGATTCCATGGTTATGTGGAGCGATTACGCAACAACAGGGGAGATCACCTTCTACCCGGCAGATTATACAGAGCTGTGCACCAACCTGGTGAAAGCCGTGCAGAATGTGTGCTTCAACGGAGCGGACGCTAAGACAGAGCTGGATGCCGTGGTGAATTGGTACAATACGAAATAAGCGGGGAGGAATACATTTTGAAACAGATTTATGATGTGATTGTAATGGGAGGAGGTCCCGCAGGGATCATGGCAGCCCTGGCCTGTGGGAAGCTGGGGGTAAGCACCCTACTCATTGAGAAAAACGGCTTCCTGGGGGGAGCTGCCACAGCCAGCGTACTTGGGCCTATTTCTCCCTTTCACTATAAGGATGAGCAGGTTATCAACGGGATTCCCCAGGAATTTATGGACCGATTGGTGCAGGAGGACGGCAGCACCGGACATATGAAGACCCTGGATCCCTATGGAAGCGGGGACTCCCTGGGGTTTTACGACCGGGAAAAATATAAGTATGTGGCGGCGGAAATGCTCTGTGAAATGGGGGTGGAGATCCTCTATCATTCCATGCTGGAATCCGTGGACTGCCAGGACTATCAGGTGACGGGGCTTACGGTCATCTCCAAGGGGGGAGACCGGATGCATTTTCAGTGTCATGTGATTGTAGACGCCACAGGAGACGGGGATGTGGCGGTACGGGCAGGAGAAAACTATGTGCTGGGAGATGAGAGAGATCACAAAATGTCCCCCTCCTCGGCCATGTTTGAGATGGCAAACGTGGACACGGACAAGGTGTTCCGTTATATCCAGGAGAACCCGGAGGACTTTGAGTTCCTCAGCGATATTGTGCCCATGAGGGAGTTTTCTCCCAGGTTCCGGCAGCATTATTTTGTGGGACAGGGCTTTAAAAAGCTGGTGAAACAGGCTGTGGATGCGGGAGAGCTGGTATTCGGCCGGGATTCCGTCATTGTGCTAAACGGGATACACCCAGGTTCCATGCATTTCAACGCCACCCGGACCTGCGGCTACAATGAGACAAATGTGACGGAACGAACACTATGCGAGCTGGACGGAAGGAGACAGATCAACTCCGTGTCTGAGTTTATGATCAAATACGTGCCTGGATTTGAAAATGCCTATGTGAGCGTGACCAATTCAGAGATCGGCGTCCGGGAAACCCGGCATATTGAGGGGTGCTACACCCTGACTGGACAGGACGCCTATGAGGGCAGAAAATTTGAGGATGTGGTTTCCAGGGGATATTTCCCCATAGACCTGCACAATCCGGATGGGAAAGAGGGGTACGGAAACGGGGGCGTGTGGAAGGTTCCCAAGGATACCTTTGATATCCCCTATCGCTGTCTGGTGCCACGGCATATAGATGGGATTGTCCTGGCAGGCAGATGCATTTCCGGAACCAGCGAGGCCCACGGCTCCTACCGGACCCAGGGGGGTATTATGGGGATTGGACAGGCCGCCGGCGTGGCTGCGGCTCTCTGCGCAAAAAATGGAGTGCAGCCCAGAGAACAGGATTATAAGGAGATCCAAGAGACCCTTATAGGCCTGGGAGCCTCGGTATTCCGGGATGAAAAAAAGACAGAGGAAGAAAAGGCCCAGGGACGGAAAATGGCGCAGGATTATATCAGAGACCATGAGGGAAACCTGATTACCAGGCCGGAAATTCTGAAGACCTATGAGGATTAATTTAGGAGGATTAATTTAGGATGAAGCCTGGAAACCAGGCGGATTAAAAGAGAAGAATAGAAGTACAGCCCAAGGGCCATTGACACCAGAAGATGCTCTCTTCCCGGCAGCAGGTTTTATTACTTTACCTGTCTGTGGGAAAGGGAGCATCCGTTTTTATGACCATCAAGTGGTTTTGCGCTCCACAAAGGTGCAGGGAAAGAGATGTTTGCCGCTCAAAGTACCAGGGGAAGTAAAATAAGAATTCAAATATTCAAAAGCGGTATTGATCATCTGGTCAATGGGAAGACGTATGGAGGACAGCTGGTAGGATTTCCAATTGCTTTCTATAATATCATCATATCCAATGAGGGCAAAATCCTCCGGGATACGATAGGAGGAATGATCCTTTATGGCGTCCATGGCTCCCAGGGCCATGAGATCATTTGCGCACAGAATCGCCATGGGAAGGGTGGGCTGCGCTAAGAGCAGTTCCTGCATGGCCCGGTAGCCGGAGGGATAGGTGTAATCGCCTTTTGCAACCGGGATATGGTAATAGCCCCATTCAGCCAGACGGTTGAGAAATCCCTGCTGGCGCTGTACACTGCTGGTCATGGAATCTGGTCCGGAGATAAAGGCAAAAGAATGAAAATTCCTGGAGATAAAAAAATCTGCTGCAAAACGGCTGCTCTCAATGTCATCGCTGGCAACAGAGCAGTAATTTTTGCTGGAGGTCTGGCGGTTAATCATAACCACAGGAATGCGGGTGGGGATATTCTTTTCTGTCAGCTGCTCGGATAGGGTGGCGGAGGCGATAATCAATCCGCTTACGTGGAAGCTGTTGGCCTCCTGGAGCACCTCATAGATGGATCTCTCGTCAAAACTGCTGAACAACAGGATTTTCTTGCCGATGGCATGGAGTTTTCGGGAAATCTGGGACACAAAGGAGGCGTAAAAGGGATTTTCCAGCCCGTTTACAATGACTCCGATCAGGTTCGTCTGGTGAAGCACCAGGCTCTGGGCCAGGATGCTGGGCGTATAGTTCAGCTGCCTGGCAGCGTTTCGAATCTTTTCCAGTGTATCATTGTTGACCGAATCCGGCTTATTGAACGCTCTTGACACAGTAGTCTGAGAAACGCCGGCAAGCTTGGCGACATCTACAGAAGTCACTTTATTCTTTTGATATTCCATAGCACGGCTCCATTCTGCTGCCGGACTGCAGCGTAGGTTTCATGCAATTATTTTATCAACAAATAGGAGAGAACGCAAGGGGGATTGAAGCGGAAAGCGGAATCCCAGGATTTGACAAAAGGTTCCGGGGGGTATAATGGGAAAGCTTTCAGGACACGCAGGAGGCAGGAAAAATGTGCCTATGGGTGGTGTCCGCCAATATTCATGGTAAGAGGAGAGAGAAGATGAAGAGAAAATCAGTGATATAAGTAACCATAAGAGTCTATAATCCGCTTGCCGTTTTATGGACTCCTGAAAAAACAGAAAGAAGGCAGTTGAATATCATGGGAACTTCTCACAGATAAAGTTCCCATGATATTTTTATGTCCTCTTGTCCACCGAGAGGTTCATTTCTGCTGTAAATTGGCACGGAAATTTTTTCTTGTGCCTGACAGCTCCAGGCTGTACCTTGTAAGAGATGACAGTACCCTCCATGGACAAGGGGCGTATATCCCCTTGTCCACAGAGGGTAAACATAGTGAGAACAGGGACAGGAGGGACATATGGGGAATGTGTATGGATATGTGCGGGTGAGCACCAAAGAGCAGAAAGAGGACCGGCAGCTGCTGGCGCTGCAGCAGATCCGGATTCCGGAAAAAAATATTTATGTGGACAAGCAGTCGGGAAAGGATTTTAACCGTCCCATGTATCGGAGGCTTATGCGGAAGCTAAAGCAGGAGGATCTGCTTTATGTGAAAAGTATAGACCGGCTGGGCAGAAATTATGAGGAGATCCTGGAGCAGTGGAGAATCCTGACAAAGGAGAAGGGGATCGATATTGTGGTGTTGGACATGCCGCTTCTGGATACCCGAAGAGGGAAGGATTTAATGGGCACCTTTCTCAGCGATATTGTCTTGCAGATCCTGTCATTTGTGGCTGAAAACGAACGGAAAAATATCAGGGAACGGCAGCGGGAGGGCATCGAGGCGGCAAAGCGAAGGGGCGTGCAGTTTGGAAGGCCCAGAAAGCCCCTGCCTGAAAATTTTGAGCAGATTTATCTGGAATGGCTTTCGAAAAGTATTTCCGGGGAAGAAGCGGCGAGGCGGTGCAACCTTACGGCAGCCACCTTTTACCGGAGAGCGAACATGAGGAAGGGAGATTTTTTGCAAAATGTATAAGATCCGCAGTTTTGAAAAAAGACTATTGGAACTGTTTTCTGAAAATAAATTATCTGGTACGGTTCATACATACATTGGACAGGAAATGATTGCCGTTACCATAATGGATCAGCTTAAATCCGAGGATATTGTTTTTAGCAATCACAGATGTCATGGACATTTTATTGCATATTCGGACAATGTACAGGGGCTCTTAGCTGAGATTATGGGAAAAAGAGAAGGCGTATGCAGAGGGAGAGGCGGGAGTCAGCATTTATGCTATAAGCGGTTTTTTTCAAATGGTATTCAAGGGGGGATAGTGCCCAATGCTGTAGGAATGGCCTGGGCGGAAAAAATAAAAGAGACAGACAACATTGCCGTTGTTTTTATAGGGGATGGAACCTTAGGTCAGGGAGTTGTATATGAGAGTTTGAATATTGCTTCGGTTTATGAAATTCCCATTTTGTTTGTTGTAGAAAATAATGAATATGCTATGTCTACAAAAAGATCAGAGGTGTTTGCAGGGACTATAGCGGAACGATTTCAAGCTTTTCATATCCAATGGGCAGAAACAGATGATGGGGATATAGAAAAGCTTTATAGCTGTTTTTCCAAAGCGGTTGCCTATGTTCGAACCGAAAAAAAGCCTTTTTGCCAGATTGTAAATACATATAGGCTGGCTGCCCACAGTAAAGGGGATGATTTTCGAGATTCAAAAGAAGTGGAAGAACATTGGAGAAATGATCCTTTAAAAAAGGTGGAAGCTCTTTTAAGCGGCCAGAAGATCAAGGAAATACAAAAACAGATCGATGAGGAGTTAAAACAAGCCGAAATAGACTGTAATCAAGAAGATGTGAATTCGGACTTTCCTGAATGTGTAAAAAGCCAGAATGGACCGCAATATGAAGGTAGTCTGCTTAACAGGGAAAGAGTCAAAAATTTGTATCAATTAAATGCAGCCCTGGAGCAGCTACTGCAGGACAACTCCCATATGATGTTGATAGGGGAGGATATCAGAGATCCATACGGCGGAGCATTTAAGGTGACGAAAGGATTATCAGAGAGATTTCCGAACCAGGTAATCAATACGCCCATCAGCGAAGCGGGAATGATTGGAGTAGGAATAGGACTTGCAATGAATGGGATAAAGTCTGTTGTTGAGATTATGTTTGGGGATTTCATTTCATTGGGATTTGATCAAGTGTTGAATCATGCTGTCAAATATCATGATATGTACGCAGGTCAGGTCCGTGTGCCCATATTAATTCGGATTCCGTCAGGGGGCGGCAGAGGATACGGAGCAACTCACAGCCAAAGTCTGGAAAAATTTTTTGTGGGGATACCAGGATTGCAAATCTTTGCAGTATCACCGCTTTTGGATTGTAAAGAATTACTTTTAAAGATTGAGAATGGCATAGAAGGTCCTACATTTCTGATAGAAAATAAATCCCTATATGGAAACCGGCAGATGGCTGTCTGCGGCGGCAGAGTGGATAAATTTTATGTAGAAGAAACGAAGCAGAAGTTCCCTATTTTAAGGCTGACATTGGATAAAGAGGAACCGGCAGACGCAGTTATAATCACCTATGGCGGGATGTTGTCCGTGGCGATGGAATCGGCAAAACGCTTACTGCTTGAGGAGGAGCTGTTGATTCATATTATTTCATTGACGCAGATAGCTCCCATTGATTACGGTCAGTTAGCGGAATGTATTGGAGAGGAAGCGTTTATTTTTACCTTGGAAGAAGGAACAAGACAAGCCGGTTGGGGCGCAGAGGTTATTTCCGGGTTATGCGGAAGGCTACAGGGACGTAGATTTGAGCGGTTTGGTGCAAAGGACTGTGTAATATCCTGCAACAGGGAGGAAGAAAAGGAGATTCTTCCCAATGCAACTGGAATTGTAAATAGAATAAAGGAAATCATGCTGTGATGAAAATAAGAATACCGAGAATTTCAAATAATGACGATTATGTGATACTGGGGTCCTGGTGTGTGAATAAGGGTGCCTATATAAAAAAAGGGCAAGTATTGGCGATTTTAGAAACCACAAAAGAAACAAGGGATCTGGTTGCAGAGGAGGCTGGATATATTTCCTATGACGTTTCAGAGGGAAGTGAGGTTGAAGTGGGAGCTGTCATAGCAGAGCTTATGGATATGCCTCTGTCCATGGAAAATGAGGAAAGCCATACGGATACCGATAAAATGGATCATATATCCCAAAAAGCCATGGAGCTGATTAAAAAACATGGGATTGATATAACAAAACTTCCCGCAGATAAAATAATAAGAGAGAAAGATATTTTAAAGCTGATAGAGGAACATACCACTCAGAAACAAAGTCCTGCAAATGAGATACTGATTGTCTGCGGAGGAAATATTGCAAGGATGTGTATAGATACCATCCGGTTGATGGGAGGATATCGACTGGGAGGAATTACAGATATATACGCAGAGACGGGAACCATGCTAATGGGAGTTCCCTATATTGGGGATATTGATGTTTTAGCGAAAAAATACGAGGAAGGGCACAGAACTGCGGTCAATGCCTATGGAGGCGTAGTCAGTTCCATATCTGATCCCTTGTTTTTTGCCAGAAAAAAGATTTACGAGGAAATAAAAGAATATCAGTTCTTCATGCCCAATCTGATTCACCCAAAGGCAAATGTAGAGACCTCTGCGACTATGGGCGAGGGCAATTTGGTTTTTTCGGGAGCGTATATTGGAAGTGAAGCATTTATTGGAAACGATTGTCTGATTAATACAGGGGCAATGGTGTCGCATAATTGTACTATTGGAGATCACAGTAGAATTTCTCCTGGAGCTGTACTGGCTGGAGATGTTTTTGTGGGAGAAAATTCCATAGTTGGAATGGGTGTTACCGTTTACATGGGAGTTCATATAGGGAGAAATGTGATTATTTATAACGGGAAACATATTTTTAACGATGTACCCGATAACACGATTGTTAAATAGGATGTAAAATTAGGGAGGAGTCCAGTGAAAATTAGAAATATTGTCAGTTTTGTAGGAGGCGCTTTACTTGGAGGCATGGGAATCTGTGTACTGAAACATAGAGAAGAAAAAGAGACGCGTAAAGACGCTAAGAAATATTTGGATTTATATAGGACGATGAGCCAATACGTTGTGACAAAACAGCAGCATAAAGAAGTATCCGATTATTTTGAGGAAAATGGCTATGAGAGAATTGCTGTCTATGGAATGAGCCACATGGGACAGCGTCTCATTGACGATTTAAAGGACAGTAAAGTTCAGGTAGTGTATGGAGTAGACTAGCGGGCTGACAGGCTCACCTATTCCCTCCCCATTTATCGTCCGTCAGAAGAATTACCGCAGGTAGACGCTATTGTTGTGACGGCATATGATTTTGATGAGATTGAGGAGGAATTGGCGGAAAAAGTTGATTTTCAGATTTTGAATTTTTCGGATATTATTTTTGGTATTTGAAAGATATCCCAGTTTTTAAGTTTTTACAAATTTTGAGTAGGCTCGTGAGTTGGAGGGAAGGATCATGAAATATTGCGAGAGACCGTTTCAGCATGTATATATTATGCCAAATGGAGATGTAAGGTGTTGCAGTTGGACAACAAAGGTGCTGGGGAATCTTTTGAAAAATACACTAGAGGAAATTTGGAATAGCGCTGAAGCAGAAGAAATCAGAGAGTCGGTACGGGATGGGAGTTTTCGATTCTGCCGTCAAAGAAGCTGTCCGCGTTGCGAGAATCATAATCTTGTAGAGATAGACGAGAATTCTGAGGCAGAAAAGCTAGTGCCTTTGGAGAGACCTGTAGAATTTAATTGCGCGATTGATTATATTTGTAATCACTCTTGCCCGTCATGTAGAAAGAAAGTATTTGTGCCAGACCAGGAGTATATCAGTCATATGAAACAGATCGTTGAGATGCTGAAACCTTATCTGCAGACGGCCCAATTTCTATCAACGGATGGTCAGGGGGATTGTTTTGCCTCTCCCTATATAATGGAAATGTTGGAAACTTTGAAACCCGTGAATCCAAACTTGAAAATCACACTTGAGACTAATGGAGTGCTTTTTGATGAAAAGCATTGGGATAGGATTAAACATTTGTCCCCATATTATATCAGATGTGTAGTAACGGCGAATAGCTTTCAGAGAGCAACCTATAAATATTTGGCGGGAAATCATGACGATTTAGAGAAATTACTTCGAAATCTCCATTTTATAAAAAGGCTGAGAGAGGAAGGCGCAATCAATAATTTTTCCATTAGTATGATTATCCAAGACAGGAATTTTAGAGAGCTTCCGGAATTTGTGGAACGCTGCATAAACGAATTTCATGTAGATGAGGTCCGCTTGAATCCTATTTACAAGTGGTTTCAATTAACAGAGGATGAATATTTAGAAAAGGACATTTTAAATCCAAACCATCCTTATTATGAAGAATATATGGATGTGTTAAAGGATGAAAGATTAAAAAATGAGAAAATATTCTGGTGGGGAGGCAGTAACATTCATGACCAGAAGATGATGCCAGGAACAAAATATCGGCGTTTGTATCTGTTGGCCTCAAAATGGCTGGAGATCCGAAGGGAAAGCCCCAGTGCGTTTTTTGAGTATTGTCAGAAAAATGGATATAAGAAAATTTTGATTTATGGGTTTGCAAATTTGGGGCATCAGATATATGAAGAGTTAAAAGATTTTTGTCCTACAGTTGTAGATCAAAATTGCCGGGAATGGAAGGGGATACGGGTAATAGCCCCAGAGAATTGTAATTAGGAGAAATATGATTTCATAATAGTGACACCGATGAATGATGGAGAGGTTCTAGCGGAAGCTCTTAAACAAAGAACAAAAGCGCATGTTGTGACAATAGAGGATTTGATTTTAAAAATTGGGAAAAAAGGAATCTAGGGTAGTATTTTGGAAAGGTAATTTTGGAAATATGGGAATTATTATCAGTGATATCAGGGTTGCATTAGAGCGTGTGCGTCAACTTAGGGGGGTATTTACCTTTACGGAACAGGATTTTGTGCAAAAAGCGTGTATTATTTCTTAAAGGAGCAAATGGAAGAAGGAGAGGTGAAAGCATTCATTCAAACGAAACGTACAGAGGAGAAGGTATTGGGACTTCCTGTTGTTACAGTATGGGAGTTTTCAAGGCTTGTACAGAAGGAGGCGTGGGTGATTGTTGCTGTACAGGATAAATACCAGAAAGAAATTTTGAATATATTACAGACATTACACATATCCAATTATTGCGGATTCAGATGGAACGAGCTGGCAACAAGCATATATCATATGCAGGAAACAGAACGAATCCGGATATGGGAAACATTTCCCTGGTATAGATGTTTACAGGATGTGGAAAGTAGGCTTGTATTTACCTATGCTGCTTTGGCAAAGCTAAGCTGTGATATTCGATATTACCTTCGTATGCAAAAGGAGAGTATTACTTCTGCATATTCGGAGGATCATCATACAACTATTGTGGATTGGGTGAAGACAGGTAGATATTTGAAAGAACAGGAAAATTTTCTGTACGTTCCAAATTGGGCAATGCTGAATTATTTTGGGCCGCGTTTTTTGGAGCTTGGAATTTGTTTAAAAGGAATCTGTACAGATGATCGTTTACTTCAGGAAACTGTTTGGAGAGGTTTGCCTATCGTAAGCATAAAGGCAACAGCGGCGTTTGGTACAAATGTAAATATTTTGATTGGATGTGGTCAAAGGTTTTTAAGCTATAAAGTACTGGATGAGATGCTGGCCCTTGGGTATGAAAAGGACAGAGTTTTGCTTCCATGCAGTATAGATAACCCGTTTCAATACGGGATTCAGTATTTTGATTTGCCAGAGCTTAGGCTGGGCAGTGAGGAAGTATTTATAGATGCGGGCTGTTATGATTGTGGTACAGTTCAGAAATTTGTGGAGATAACGGATGGACATTATAAGCATATCTATTCCTTTGAACCGGATAAGGTAAGTTACGATCATTGTCGGAATACCAGCAGATATAAGCAATATGAAAGGTTCACATTACTGAACAAAGGGTTATGGTCGAAAGAAACAAACTTGCATTTTAGTAATGAGGGAACGCAGCTTTCAAGGATATCGGAAACGGCATCGCATGTGATAGAAACCACGTCGTTAGATCAGATGCTTGAAAATGAACATGTAACCATAATTAAAATGGATATTGAGGGAGCAGAGCTGGAGGCTTTAAGAGGATGTGAGAATATAATCCGGAATCAGAAGCCGACACTTGCTATTTCCATTTATCATAAAGCAGAGGATTTTGTGGATATACCCGCTTATCTTTTGTCGCTGGTGCCCGAATATAAATTGTATTATCGTCATTACTCTCTATACAAATATGAAACAATTTTATATGCCATGATTTAGCAGCAGTTATATGAGCGGATTCCTTACTCTCAGTGGATAAGGAGATATTTGTTCTGGAGAAAAATAAATAGAATTGGGAGGGAAGAATGCGGGACCTGAAACTGTCATTTGCGGATGCATACGAAACCGAAACGTCATGGATTGTTGCAGATACCTTATGTAATGCATGTTTTGAGATAGACAAAGCAACCGGGAAAACAGAGTATCTGTTTTCGTTTAAGGGAGAGAAATTACTGCAGGATGGTCTATATTATAGGATTTATTCCTATGGCAGGGAACTGATTTTTGCGCCAGGATATGCAAAACAAATCTGTATTTGGAATATGGATACAAAGGAGCAGACCTGCCATTCTATTATAGGGGAAAGAGATCTGGGGTACAGATATGTTGATTCCTATAGAATTGGCGATATTTTATGGCTATTTCCATCCAGTCTGGATCAGCCCATAGTGACATTTGATATAAAAAGACGAAAGACAGAATACTGGAATGATTATATGACTCATATTCCGGAAGAGGTGAAAGACAGGGGACATCCTGTATTTTTTAGACAATATGCGAAGAGAGAAAAACAAGCATATACGGTTCTGAAAAATAGCCCCTATCTTGTGAGATTTGATTTGGAGAAAAGGGATGCTTCTATAAAAAAGATCGGAGACTATCTGTTTACGGATGTGGGATGCGATGAGACCGCATTTTGGTTTTCCCTGCTCCAAAGTGACAGCGTGATTAGATGGGAACCGGATTCTGGATTTTTAGAGAAATTTGATTCCCATGAGCCCGATTCTGGTATGGGATATTCCAATATTATTGAGAACCAGGGCAGGATACTACTGATTCCGAATTTGGATAACAAGATTATGGAACCAGATCTTTTGACAAAAGATCTGAAAGTGTTTTGCAGTCTCCCGGAGGGACTTGGCAAGATGAAGGATGTAAGAAATGGATGGAGAAGATTTTTTTCTTATCGAAATATGGAGGATGTGGTCAGACTGTGCCCGAATCAGGCAGATTGTATGGTAGATATTGAGGTGAACAAAAGGCAGGCACATGGAAGATTCTATGATGTGGAAGAGGTCTGGTGGCGAGAGGTATTTCATAAGCAGGCTATAATACCATGTTTTGCAGAGGAGATGGCCGAGACAGAGGGAGAGATAATGGAGAATAGTTTGGCTGATTTGGAGACATATCTTGACTATATAAAACAGATGGAATCCAGACAGCCTAAAATTTGTGAGAATAGTTATGGAAAGAGAATACATCAAGCATTGAATTGTAACTCTTAAAGTTATGATGCCTGTACTGTGACAGACTTTTACAGTAAAATCCGATAGTTTCTAGTTTTAAAAGATTCTATCGGATTTTATTGTATTTTAATCAATAATTCAGTCATGATTTATCGGGAAAAGGTTCTGATTTATAAATATATTTTTTAATAGATTGTACATATAAGAAAGATTTGTATTTTCTTCCAATATCCGTTATACTAGGTCCAAGGGAAAATATGGATATGTGTTATTAGGATTCATAAATGCCTATTACCAATATCCAATGAAGAGAGGCAAGTATGGAGAATATACTGATTATTGAAGACAGCGCCGTACAGGCAGCCCAACTAAAAACTATTTTGGAGGATGATTATGATGTGACCATTGCGCAGTCAGCCGAGGAGGGCCTGACTCAGGTAGAGAGGGAAGATTATTCCCTGATTCTGCTGGATGTGGTAATGCCTGGCATGGATGGCTTTACACTGCTGAAAAAACTGCAGGAGGGTATCATTCCGCCCAATCTTCCGGTTATTTTGCTAACCAGTCTTTCAGATGTGGAAAATGAGCATCATGGCCTGGACTTAGGGGCGGTGGATTATATTACAAAGCCTTTTTACTCTGCTATAGTAAAGGCCAGGGTTAATACGCACATTAAACTATACAATTATTGCAGGCAGTTTGAGCAGCGATCTATGACCGACCAGCTGACGGGAATTGCCAACAGACGCAACTATGAGCGTTACAGCCTTATAAGGTGGCAGGAAGCCGTGCGGTTACAGATTCCGTTTTCTATCTGTATGTTTGATATTGACTATTTTAAAATGTATAATGATACTTTTGGACATCTGGCCGGCGATGATGTGCTTGTTGCCGTGGCAAAGACAATATCCTCTTATCTGAATCGCAGCACGGATTTTTTTGCCCGTTATGGGGGAGAAGAGTTTGTGGTGCTTTTTCAGGGAGGCGGCTCGGATAAGGTATTTGAGTATTCGAAGAAAATGCGTCAGGCAATCGAAGACCTCCACATTCCTCACAATCCCTCTGTGTCTCAATGGGTTACAATCAGCATGGGGGGCGTCACTGCCCTGCCAACGGCGGAAAGCTCCTATGAGTTATACCTGAAAATTGCGGACACCATGCTGTATGACGCCAAAAGGAATGGCCGGAACAGATTGGTGTGGGCGGATGAGAAGATGAAGCAGCTGTGGGAAAAATAGGATAAACAGATATCCCTGCCGGAGAGCAGGAAAAAGGGCGCCTCCGGCAGGGATGAACGTTTTACTTGCAGCCGCAGTCTTCGTTGCCGGAAATGCCGGTATCGAAGGCAGGGTTCATGATATAGAAATTCTTGGAGTCCAGATGATCCTGTACAATGCGCAGGGCTTCACCGAAACGGGAGGATTGAAGTAAATCTATCTGTTGATTTTCTGCATTTTCTTTATAATCGACTGCCAATACATGCGGTCTTTCAATACCCGGATTACCGTAATCGTAGAATCCTCCACAACAAAGAAGATTAAATATGTACTGTAAGG
>JAAWJI010000069.1 GCA_022796795.1 Lachnospiraceae bacterium
TGAGGTTAGTGCGAAAGTCCTCCCCGAAACTTCATGGTGCCGAGCAGAAAGCGAAGGCAGCATGTTAGTTGAGTGGGAGTAATGTAGACCAATGAACAACGGCACTTAGCGAAAGCAAGCCGAAGGCGCAGCTTGCAACTGAAAACAGAGAGGACGCACATGTCCTTTCCGAAAATCTAAGTTTAGGAGGTAAATGGTATGTCACGTATCGGAAGACTGCCAATCGCAATCCCTGCAGGTGTCACTGTAGACATCGCTGAGGGGAATAAGGTGACTGTTAAGGGTCCCAAGGGTACTCTGGAGAGAACCCTGCCCGTTGAGATGGGTATTAAGCTGGAGGATGGCCATGTGGTCGTTACCCGGCCTGATGATAAGAAGAGAATGAAATCCTTACATGGTTTGACAAGAACCCTGATCCACAATATGGTAGTGGGCGTCAGCGAGGGTTATCAGAAGACCCTGGAGGTAAACGGTGTTGGTTACAGAGCAGCCAAGTCCGGCAAGAAGCTGACACTCTCCTTGGGGTATTCTCACCCGGTTGAGATTACAGATCCCGAGGGTCTGGAGTCTGTGGTTGACGGAAACAAGATTATCGTAAAGGGTATTGATAAAGAGAAGGTAGGCCAATACGCAGCGGAAATCAGAGATAAGAGGAGACCGGAGCCGTACAAGGGCAAGGGTATCAAGTATGCTGACGAAGTGATCCGGCGTAAAGTTGGTAAGACTGGTAAGAAATAAGTAAGGAGAGTGTAAAAATGGTTAGTAAAAAGTCAAGAAGCGAAGTTCGCGCAAATAAGCACAGAAGAATTCGCAATCATATCAGCGGAACTGCCCAGAGACCGCGTCTGGCTGTGTTCAGAAGTAATAATCATATGTATGCTCAAATTATTGACGATACAGTCGGAAATACCCTGGTAGCTGCCTCCACTCTGGAGAAGAGTGTAAAGGCAGAGCTGGAGAAAACCAACAACGTTGATGCGGCAGCATACCTGGGAAAGGTAATTGCAGAGAAAGCCCTTGAGAAAGGTATCAAGGAGGTTGTCTTTGATAGAGGCGGCTTTATATATCAGGGTAAGATTCAGGCATTAGCAGAGGCAGCCCGCGAGGCTGGACTGGAATTTTAGGAAAGGAAGGGTAAGACACATGAGACATGAAATTATCGATCCAAGTCAGTTAGAATTAACGGATAAGGTAGTGTCGATTAAGCGTGTAAGCAAGACCGTTAAGGGTGGCCGTACCATGCGTTTCACTGCTCTGGTAGTGGTCGGAGACGGAAATGGACATGTTGGCGCCGGCCTGGGAAAAGCAACTGAAATTCCGGAAGCAATCCGCAAGGGAAAAGAAGATGCCATGAAGAAGCTGATCACGGTTGCCATCGACGAGAACAGCAGCGTAACACATGATTTTATCGGAAAATTCGGGAGCGCTTCCGTGCTTCTGAAGCGGGCTCCGGAAGGTACTGGAGTAATTGCCGGAGGTCCTGCTCGTAATGTGCTGGAGCTGGCAGGTATCAAGAATATCCGTACCAAATCTCTGGGCTCCAACAATAAGCAGAATGTAGTTCTGGCAACTCTGGCAGGTCTGAAGGCTCTGAAGACCCCGGAAGAGGTTGCTAAGAACCGCGGCAAATCCGTAGACGAAGTCAGAAACTAGGAGGGAAACAGACATGGCAGATAAATTAAAGATTACATTAGTGAAATCTCCAATCGGTGCTGTTCCTAAGCAGAGGGCGACGGTAGAGGCTCTGGGATTGACCAAGATGCATAAGACTGTCGAGATGCCGGATAATGATGCAGTCAGAGGCATGATTTGGCATGTAAAGCATTTAGTAAAGGTTGAGGAAGTTTAAGACAGATAAGGAATAGGAGGTGTCACAATGGACTTATCAAATTTGCAGTATGCTGAGGGTTCCAAGCAGAGCGGCAGCTTCAGAAGAGGCCGCGGACATGGTTCAGGCAATGGCAAAACGGCTGGTAAGGGTCATAAAGGCCAGAAGGCACGTTCAGGCGCTACGAGACCGGGCTTTGAAGGCGGTCAGATGCCATTATACAGAAGAATTCCCAAGAGAGGATTTACCAATCGGAATTCCAAAGTGATCGTAGGAATCAATATTAGCGCACTGGAAGTATTTGACAATGATGCGGTTGTTACCGTGGAAACTCTCATGGAAAAGGGGATTGTCAAGAATCCCAGGGACGGCGTGAAGATTCTTGGAAATGGAGAACTTACTAAGAAACTCAACGTGCAGGCAAATGCGTTTTCCGCAAATGCGGCTGCCAAAATTGAAGCTCTTGGTGGAAAAGCCGAGGTGATCTAATGTTCAAAACATTACAGAACGCATTTAAAATCAAAGACATCAGACAGAAGGTTATTTTTACCTTCCTGATGATGGTCGTGGTCAGATTGGGTTCCCAACTCCCGGTACCGGGAGTTGACCGGACCTATTTTGCCAGGTGGTTTGCGAGCCAGTCCGGGGATGCTTTCAACTTCTTTGATGCATTTACCGGTGGTTCCTTTACCAGCATGTCCTTATTTGCGTTAGGTATTACCCCGTATATTACTTCCTCCATTATCATGCAGCTTTTGACCATCGCAATTCCCAAGCTGGAGGAGATGCAGAAAGACGGCGAGGATGGACGGAAGAAAATCCAGAAAATTACTCGTTATGTAACGGTAGCTCTGGCATTGATTGAGAGTATTGCCATGACCATTGGATTTGGCGGCCAGGGCTTGCTGCAGGATGCCACCTGGTACAACATGGTGGTGGTGGTGATGGCCTTGACAGCAGGAAGTGCGTTCCTCATGTGGGTAGGCGAACGGATTACGGAAAAGGGTGTTGGAAACGGAATTTCCATTGTCCTGTTGATCAACATTGTATCCCGAATTCCAGACGACTTTACCCTTCTGTATCAGCAGTTTATGCAGGGAAAGAATGTGCCCATGGCGCTGCTGGCTGCGGTGGTAATCGTGGCAGTGATCCTTGTAACTGTGGTGTTTGTTATCGTTCTGCAGGATGGAGAACGCAGGATCCCGGTGCAGTATTCTAAGAAAACTCAGGGACGTAAAATGGTAGGCGGCCAATCTACCCATATTCCCCTGCGGGTCAATACGGCAGGCGTGATTCCGGTGATCTTTGCATCCTCCCTTATGTCCTTCCCGGGTGTGATTGTGGCTCTTCTGGGCAAGACAGGGGGTACGGGACTTGGAGGAAAGATTCTGAGAGGCTTAAGCTCCAGCAGCTGGTGTGATCCCCAGCAGCCGGTGTACAGCTTGGGACTGCTCCTGTATGTGCTGTTGGTGGTGTTCTTTGCTTACTTCTATACGTCCATCACCTTCAATCCGCTGGAGATTGCAAACAATATGAAGAAGCAGGGCGGTTTTATCCCGGGTATTCGTCCCGGTAAGCCTACTTCGGAATATCTCACCAAGATATTAAATTACATCGTGTTTATCGGAGCGGTGGGCCTGATTATCGTATGTGTGATCCCAATCGTCTTTAACGGCTTGTTCGGTGCGAACGTATCCTTTGGCGGCACTTCCCTGATTATTATCGTGGGTGTGGTGCTGGAGACCTTAAAGCAGATTGAATCCCAGATGGCAGTCCGGTATTATAAAGGCTTCCTGAACGACTGACAGAGGGCAGAACCCCCAAAGAGAATTGGATTCTAAGCATCGCAGGAATGTGATGCTTAGAATTTCATTGTATCAGTGGGAAAGTTCCCAGAGCATTCCTATGACAGAAACCTTTGGGGCATGGAGCTGGCATTAGAAAATACCATGAGGAGAGTTAGAGAATGAAAATAATCATGTTAGGTGCGCCTGGAGCAGGAAAAGGTACCCAGGCCAAGAAAATCGCGGATCAATTTCAGATCCCGCATATTTCCACGGGAGATATTTTCCGCGCCAATATTAAAGAGGGAACAGAGCTCGGAAGAAAGGCAAAGGAATATATGGATCAGGGATTGCTTGTGCCGGATTCCCTGACCCTGGAGCTGATTATGGACCGCTTTCAGAATCCGGACTGTGCAAACGGTTATGTGCTGGACGGGTTTCCCCGGACCATCCCCCAGGCCGAGGCATTGACAGAGGCTCTAAAGGAGCAGGGGGAGAGTATTGACTTCGCCATTGATGTGGAGGTACCTGATGAGAATATCATTAGCCGTATGTCAGGGCGCAGGGCCTGCCTGGCCTGCGGGGCTACCTACCATATCGTTCATATTCCCACCAAAAAGGAAGGCGTGTGCGATCGCTGCGGCGAGGGCTTGGTACTGCGGGAGGACGACAAGCCGGAGACAGTAAAGAAACGCTTGGATGTATACCATGAGCAGACACAGCCCCTGATCGATTACTATGCAGGGCAGAAGAAGCTGGTTCGGGTGGACGGAACACAGGAAATGGAAGAGGTGTTTCAGGCCATTGTGAAGATTTTGGGAGCATAGCATATGTCAGTGTCAATTAAATCTGCCAGAGAAATCGAGTATATGCGTATTGCGGGAAGGTTGCTGGAGGAGGTTCACGATGAACTGGCAGCCTTTGTACGGCCCGGGATTTCTACCCTGGACATTGACCGCTATGGTGAAAAGCTTATCCGGGAGAGAGGCTGCGTACCCAATTTTCTCCATTATAACGGATATCCGGCTTCCATCTGTGTGTCTGTAAACGACGAGGTGGTTCATGGAATTCCTCACAAGAAACGGATCTTGCGGGAGGGCGATATTGTGAGTCTGGATGCAGGGCTGATTTATAAAGGCTATCATTCCGACGCGGCCCGGACTCATGCGGTAGGCGCTGTCAGCAGAGAGGCGCAGCAGCTTATGGATGTGACAAAGCAAAGCTTCTTTGAGGGTTTAAAATATGCCAGAGCCGGCCATCATCTCCATGAAATATCGGCGGCCATCAATAATTATACGGATCAGTTTGGATATGGAGTGGTGCGGGACCTGGTAGGACACGGAATCGGAGAGCATCTCCATGAGGATCCCCAGATTCCCAATTTTCGCCAGAAGCGCAGAGGAATCCGGTTGCTGCCCGGTATGACGCTGGCCATTGAGCCCATGATCAATGCCGGTGGCTGGGAGGTTGTCTGGCTGGACGACGACTGGACCGTGGTCACGGAAGACGGCTCTCTTTCCGCCCATTATGAGAATACAGTTCTCATCACAGACGGAGAACCGGAGCTTCTCACCTGTTCTCATTAGAGGAGAATTCCAGAGGAGCAGGTCTGGAAAGCAAACGCGTCAGAAAGGGAAATGATGGAAATGAGAGAGATAACGGTAGGGATGCCGGCCCGTTCCCTGGCAGGTCATGACAAGGATGCCTGTTATGTGATTTGCCGTGTGGAGGAAGACTATGTGTGGCTTGCAGACGGAAGACTGCGGCCTCTGGAAAAGCCAAAGAAAAAGAAGAAAAAGCATATACAGATTCAGTATGAGATTCCGGAAAACCTGCAGGAAAAGCTGCAGCGGGGAGAAGCCCTTCGGAATGAAGATATAAAGCGTGGGATTAAAATGTTGAAAAAGCAGTGGGAGGAATCACATGTCAAAAGCAGATGTTATTGAAATTGAAGGAACCGTAATTGAAAAGCTGCCAAACGCCATGTTCCAGGTGGAGCTGGAAAACGGCCACAAGGTGCTGGCTCATATCAGTGGAAAGCTTCGCATGAACTTTATCCGGATCCTTCCGGGGGATAAGGTAACCATTGAGATGTCACCTTATGACCTGTCCAAGGGAAGGATTATTTGGAGAGATAAATAGGGAAAGAATAACAGAAAATGCGGGCTGCCGGCGAAACCTACAGGATTCGCCAGCGGCCCTTTATAAAATAACAAAACTGCTTGCAAATGCTTTCGAATTCCCGTATACTAATTTTAACAGGATGCAAAGCAGCATCTCCTGTCCGGCCGTTCGGCCACCGATTCCCATATCAGGTAACAAGAGCAAAAAGAAAGGACATTTCCTGCTGGATTCATTCTTGCTAAAATCCGGGAAAGCCCTGTATAATGAAAGGAGAAAGATTGAGCAAAAGAACAAGAAAAGCAAAAAAGAAACGCCAGAATACCCCCAAGAACTCTGTGAATCTTCATCACAAGGACCGGCTGTTCCGCTACCTGTTTCGGGACCGGAAGCATTTGCTGGATCTGTACAATGCGCTGAACGGCACCAGCTATCAGAACGAAAAAGAGCTGACCATTACCACATTGGAGGGTGTTATCTACATGGGCATGAAAAATGACCTGTCCTTTATGGTGGATTCCGTCATGAGCCTGTATGAGCATCAAAGCACCTGGAACCCCAACATGCCCCTGCGGGGCCTGCTCTACTTTGCCAAGCTCTATCAGGTCTATGTAAAAGAGCAAGGATATGATCTGTCCGGAAATCGGCGAATCCCTCTTCCTGTGCCTCAATACATTGTATTTTACAATGGAGTCCGGGAGATGCCGGATCAATCGGAACAGCTCTTGTCCCAAGCCTTTGCGCAGAGTTCGGGGAGCAGCCTGGAAACCGCCGGACTGGAGTGTCGTGTGAGAATGATAAACATCAACCAGGGCCGTAACCAGGAGCTGTTGGAGAAATGCCGGCGTCTCTGGGAGTATGCGGAGCTCATTGGCCGGATCCGGCACAATCAGGCGCAGGGCATGAATCTTAAGGAGGCAGTAGACGCGGCAGTGGATAGCTGTATTCGAGAAGAAATTCTGGCAGATATCTTGCTTAGTTCAAAAGTGGAGGTGACAGATATGTTGCTGGAGGAATATAACGAGAAGGAAACCAGGAGATACCTGCAAAGAGAGGCCTGGGAAGAAGGGAAAAAGGAAGGAATAAAGCAAGGGATTCATGCAGGAATGGAGAGTAAGCTGGTGGAACAGGTCTGTCGAAAGCTGCGAAAGGGAAAGGAAGCAGAGGCAATCGCAGAGGAACTGGAGGAAGACCTGCATGTGATCCGAAAGATTTGTCAGGCGGCTTTGGAATTTGCCCCGGATTATGACAACGGGCTTGTTTTTGACAAGCTTTTCAATAAATAATTTGCAAAGGCGTGGGCTGAATGGTTGCATCCATCCAGGGTAGAGGAAAACGACGTGAATAATTATGTAGAAACAAAATCAAAATGTGATATTGTTGTGGAAAAGATACTGGAACAGATTATTCACAAAAAATATAAGGCCGGCGACAAGCTGCCCAATGAGAATATGCTGTGCGAGGAATTTGGCGTGAGCCGCATTACAGTGCGGGAGGCGGTAAAGCGCCTGAGCATGCTGGGGCTTGTTTCCACCCAGCAGGGGCGGGGGATCTTTATCACCAGAGAGGATCTGGGAACCGTGGTATTTCCTATGATTGCGCCTATATTTTTGGACGGACTCACCGTGAAGCAGGTGTATGAGGCTCGAATCTATATTGAGGCGGGAAATGCCAGGCTGGTAGCTCAGAACAGAACCCAGGAGCATGTGGACCGGCTTCGGAAGCTTTGTGTGCAGATGGATGAGATCATTGAGAATAATTATAATCCGGAGAAATATGGGAAAATTGACGAGGTATTCCATATGACGATTGCCCAGGCATCCTGCAATGCGGTTTTACTGGGAATCTATGGGGCCTTTGAAAAGGTATTGAAATTTTATATTTGGAGAGTGACCAGACAAGATGCCATGGAGTCTACAGAAATGCACAAGGATATTGTGAAGTGCATCGCGGCCAAGGATGAAGAGGGTGCGGGACTGGCAATGGAACGGCATTGCAAAAATGCACAGAAAGTGGTGCTCAAGGTTCAGGCGGATATGGAGAAGGGAAAAGGACAGACAAAGCAGAATTGAACAAAATCGCTGCGCGATGGCCTGCCAAGGCTGTGGCATAGCAATTTTCTGTTTTCTATAACAAAAACAGTGGAAAGCAAGTCCTAAAAGT
>JAAWJI010000032.1 GCA_022796795.1 Lachnospiraceae bacterium
AGCTCTTTTTGCTCATAAGAAGGCGCTCCCTCAGCCTCCAGAACAACTGTCAAATTCGTGCAAGCACGATTTGCCAGCCGTCTGGGGGCTGGCTGAACTGTAAGTCTAAAATGTGAATTTTTTCTTACGTTATAATTTTTTACTTTATTTAGGGCATATTTTTTGTTATAATGGTTGGATACAGAGGAGGCATATGTATGAATTATGGAAAAAATGGGACTTCAAAAAAGAAGAAGTCTATGAATTCCAAGTCCAAGCAGATTGGAAAAAAGGCAAGCGTCATCTTTTTGAAAGCCTTCCTGGTCTGTATGCTGGCCGTGGCTGTGGTGGGGCTGTGTGCCGGAGTTGGAGTGATAAAAGGAGTGATTGACAATGCGCCGGATATCACCAGTGACAGCGTAATCCCCAGAGGATATAAGTCGGTGGTGCTGGACAGCGCAGGGAATAAGACCGCGGATCTGATTGCGGAGGGATCCAACCGGATCTGGGTGAGCATTGACCAGATTCCGGAGCATGTGCAGCAAGCTTTTGTGGCTGTGGAGGACGAGCGGTTTTATGAGCATAATGGCATTGATATTACGGGAATTATCCGTGCAGGCGTCCGGGGAGTGGCAAGAGGCTTCAAATTCAACGAGGGAGCCAGTACCATTACCCAGCAGCTTCTGAAAAACAGCGTGTTTGACTTTATGAGCGAGGATGGCTTTGCGGAGAAGGTGGAGCGTAAGCTTCAGGAGCAGTATCTGGCCATCAAGCTTGAGCGGGATATTATGACAAAGGAGGAGATCCTGGAGGCCTATCTGAATACCATTAACCTGGGGCAGAATACCCTGGGAATTCAGGCGGCGGCCAACCGCTATTTCGGTAAGGACGTGTCGGAGCTTACTATTTCTGAGGCGGCGGTCATTGCCGGCATTACCAAGAATCCTGCCTACAACAATCCCATCAGCTATCCGGAAAAAAACCGGGAGCGCCAGGAGATTGTGCTGAACGATATGCTGGAGCAGGGCTATATTGACCAGGAGGAGTATGACGAGGCCCTGGAAGACGATGTGTATTCCCGCATTAAGAATGTAAATAAGTCGGCGGAAACAGAGAATATCTATTCCTACTATGTGGACGCCACCATCAAAAAGGTGCTGGAGGACCTGCAGGAGTATAAAGGGTATACGTATCAGCAGGCCTATAACGCCCTCTATTACGGCGGACTTACCATTGAGAGCGCCCAGGATCCGGATATCCAGGCTATTATGGATGAGGAGCTGCAAAACGAGGAGAACTATCCGGAACGGGTTCGGGTGGGTCTGGAGTATGCCTTGACTGTGGAGAAGCCGGATGGAGAGCAGATCAATTACAGCAAGGAGCACATGGTCAAATACTTTAAGGAAACGGAGAATAAGGATTTTGACCTGGTATTTGACGATAAGGAGACGGCACAGGCCTATATCGACGCCTACCGGGATACGGTGGCGGGTCCGGAGGATAAGGTATATGAGCGGATTGATTTTACCGTTCAGCCTCAGGCCTCTATGGTAATCATGGATCAGTATACCGGTATTGTGAAGGGCATTGTGGGAGGCCGGGGCAGTAAGGAGGCCAGTTTAACCCTGAATCGGGCTACGGATACGGTGCGTCAGCCGGGATCCACCTTTAAGATTGTTTCCACCTACGCGCCTGCCCTGGATATGTCGGGCATGACATTGGCCACTACCCAGTTTGACGCGCCCTACGCCTACCAGAACGGAAAAAATGTCCGGAACTGGAACGGAGAGGCCTATCATGGATGGTCCACGCTGCGCCGTGGTATTGAGCAGTCTATGAATATTGTGGCGGTGAAAACCATCACGGATATTACGCCGGATCTGTCCTATACCTATCTGTTGGATTTTGGTTTTACCAGTCTCATCGGAGAAGCCAATGAGAACGGTCAGTCGGATATTAACCAGTCCACGTCCCTGGGCGGTTTGACCCTGGGCGTATCGAACCTGGAGCTGACGGCAGCGTATGCCTGCATTGCAAACAACGGCGTGTATACAGAGCCCATCTTCTATACCCGGATTCTGGATCACGACGGAAATGTGTTGATCGAGAAGGAGCCTCAGAAAAAGACGGTGTTAAAGGATACCACCGCATGGCTGCTCACAAGCGCCATGAAAGATGTGGTTACCCAGGGTACGGGTACTGCAGCCCGGTTCAGCGGCATGAGCATTGCAGGAAAGACAGGTACCACCTCCCAGAATAACGATGTGTGGTTCGTGGGATATACGCCTTACTACACGGCTGGCGTATGGGCTGGATTTGACAATAACCACAAGCTGTCCCGGGGGGAGACCAATTACCACAAGGGAATCTGGAAGAAGGTCATGTCCCGGATTCATGAAGAGCTGCCCAATAAGGACTTTGAGATGCCGGAGGACATTACCAGCGCCACGGTTTGCAACCAGTCCGGCAAGCTTCCCATCCCGGGAATCTGCGATGGCTGCCGGAGAACAGAGTATTTTGCCAAGGGTACGGTTCCCACAGAGTTCTGCGATGTGCATGTGGTGGGGACGGCCTGTATCGAGAGCAATCAGCTGGCCACCGATCTGTGTCCGGGTATCGAGGCCAGGATCATGACGTTGATACCGGCTGACAATCAGGCGTCCAGTTCCTCAGCCAGTACCAGAAATCTGGTGGCGCCCAGCTGTAAGCTGCACCCAGGCACCGTCATCGGCGGCGTGGAGCCCGGGGGTCTGCCGCCAGCAGAGGACCCAGGAGCTACCATAGATACAGGGGAGCCTCCGGCAGAGTAGGCTATGGGGTTAAAAGAATTTTCATGATAGTATAGAGAAGGGGCTGTCCTGATAACGGATTCAGGACAGCCCCTTTTGGAATGTTCCAAGATTCTTCTTATTCTTCCTCAATAATTCTGCGGCTTCCCTGGTAGGTGGCAAGGAAATATGCCCCGTAGATCAGCAGGATAAATCCCGCAGTGAACAGAATGGAGCCTAGCTGGGAGACCTGGTTGAGCATCACCAGCATGCGGTTTACAAACTGTACGCCAAAGAGAGAGTGGACAAAGGCCAGGCTTAGGGGCAGCAGGAAAAAGATTCCGATCTGTCTGAACAGGGCTTTGCGGATCATAGCCTGGTCCGCGCCCATTTCCCGCAGGATTCGGTAGCGGTCCCGGTTATCCGAGCTGTCAGACAGCTCCTTCAGGGCCAGGATTGCCGCGCTGGAAATGAGGAAAATGATTCCCAAATACAGGGCAATGAAGGTCATAATGGCGGAAATTCCCACACTGCTTTCCCGAAGCGCCTGCTTTCTAACCACATAGAGAGGCGTGTGGTCCGAGGCCTTTGTTAACTGCTCTTCCATATCCAGCATTTCATCCATGGCTTTGGCCTTGTAATCTGCAGCCAGATAGCCGCAGTAGGGCAGAAGCTCTCCGCCTTCAAAGGCGCTGTCCGGCAGGATATAAAGGCCAAGAGTAGACCGGGAGCTGCTCATGTTCACATATCCCTCCTGGCACTCTGTATATTTAGGGATATACGATCTGCCATTTACTTGCAGGGAGGCTTTGGCCCGCAAATTTATATCACGGATAACCTTCATGGAATCAAAAGTGCAGAGAAGCACGTATTCATTCTCCCCAAGCTCGTAGGTGGGGATTCCATAACAGGAAGCCATCTTGTTGTACTGGGAGAGGGGAATCAGCTCCTCCCTCTGGGACCAGTTCAGCATGGGAAACTGCTCCATGACCTGTTCCTTTACAGGGCCCAGGGTATCCTCCCAGGTGAGATTTGGGGCCGCATAGGTAATGACCTCCGTATATCCATCCTGAAAAGCAAGATCCGGATCAAAGCCCTGCTGGAGCAGGTACGTAACAATGTTTTTCCCCGCGTCCTCTTCATTCTGATTCTTTGTTGCTTCCAGGGACTTGCTAATACACACATCCCTGGGCGTCATGGATTCCAGTTCTGCAGTCAGGGACTGATTAATGCTCACCCCGCAGGAGAGAACCCCGATGGTGAGAAACAGCATGAGACAGATAACGGTCATGGAGCAGACCATGGTATTGATCCGGCTGTTCATCTGGCGGAATACAAAGAGATTCAGTTCCCGCAGATAAAAGCTTTTTCCGGCCTGGGCTATACGCAGCATAAGTCCGGACAGGGACCAGAAAAAGAGAAAGGTTCCCAGACATCCAAGACCGATTAGAATCAACACCCGGGTTCTGTTCACAGTTCCCAGAAGCCCCAGAACACTGAGATAGCAGTAGATCAGGATCCCAAGGGAAAGTACAAAGAGAATTCCCGACAAAAGAGGATTTTTCATGGGAGCCCGCTCATTTTTCCTGCCTGCTGTGAGAAGATCCAGCAGCTTATACCGGGAGATGGCGGCAGCGTTAAAGAAAATTACCAGCAGGTACATGATGCCGAAGTAAATCACGGTTTTTCCAGCCGCCCTGGGGGAAAAGACAAAGGTATAGCTTGTCATATCCGCCTCAAACATTTTGGCAACCAGGATGGACATGAGCTGGGAGGCAAAGACTCCAATGAGAAGCCCCACAGCCAGGGAGATCAGACCGATGGCTGCGGTTTCTCCCAGAAGAATCCGGGAAATGCTGCCCCGGCTCATACCCAGGGTCATATATACGCCGAATTCTTTTTTCCGTTTGCGGATAAGAAAGTTATTGGCATAAATAATCAGAAATCCCAGTATCACAGAAACAAATACAGAAACCCCTGCAAGCATTGTAAGCATAAGCCTAATAATTTCTCTGGTTGACGCAGAGACAGCTTGCATAACTCCCTGAGAATCCAAAGCATTAAACACATAGAAGATAGCAACCCCCAATACCAGTGTGAGAAAATAGATCGTGTAATCCTGAACGCTTTTCCTGAGATTTCGCAAAGATAATTTAAACAGCATCGCTTAAGTCACCTCCCAACAGTGTAACCACATGGATAATCTGATTGAAAAAGCTCTTTCGGTCGTCTGTTCCCCGGCGGATTTCGGTGAAAATCCGGCCATCCTTGATAAAGAGGATTCGGGATGCATAGCTTGCCGTAAAGGCATCGTGGGTCACCATGAGAATGGTGGCGCAAAGCTCCTGATTGATCTGGGAAAAGCAGTCCAGGAGCATACGGGATGCCCGGGAATCCAGGGCTCCTGTGGGCTCATCTGCCAGAATCAGCTTAGGTCCCCCAATGAGGGCCCGGGCAGAGGCCGTTCGTTGTTTCTCGCCTCCGGAGATCTGGTAGGGATATTTATTTAAAATTTCCGAGATGCCAAGCTTCTGGGCGGACTGGAGCACCCGTTTGTGGATCTCCTTGGGGGAGACATGGCGGATAGACAGGGCCAGGGCAATGTTTTCGTAGACAGTCAGAGTGTCCAGCAAATGAAAATCCTGAAATACAAAGCCCAGCTCCTCTCTGCGAAATTTGTTCAGTGCATTTCCCCGAAGGCGGGTAATATCCCTGCCTCCTACCAGGATTTCCCCGCTGGTGACCCGGTCAATGGTGGAAATACAATTCAGCAGGGTGGTTTTTCCGCTTCCGCTTGCCCCCATAATTCCCACAAATTCTCCGGACTGGACCTGGAAGCTGATATTGTCAATGGCTTTCGTCATACTTCCCTTGTTGCCGTAATATTTTTCTATGTTGCTTACACACAGGATCATGCTCATGATGGGCTCCTCTCTTTCTTCTCTCAGGCAGCTGTTTTGACAAATGTCGCTATAGGAATAATTGACGGCTGCCTTAAGTTTTTTACTTTTCCCTCTGTGTACAGGAGGAAGTTTATAAGATGATTGTAAGGGAGGAATGCTTCCGGAGCCATAGAAGTTCCTTACATCTTCCTTTCGGTTTTGTAAGGAACCGCTGAAAGCGCCTGGAATCAGAGGGGGAGACTGATTCCCAGGCTTATGTTTTATTTCACTTCCGCGTAGCTTCCCCGGGGAAAGATCAGTGTCACCTCACATCCCTCCCCTTCTGTAGACGCAATCTGGATGCCGTGCCCCAGGCGTCCGCAGAGCTTTTTGCAAAGGTAGAGGCCAAGGCCTGTGGCCTGGCTGGCCTGACGGCCCAGGCTTCCCGTAAAGCCCTTTTCAAAGACCCGGTCCAGGTCGGCGCTTTTGACGCCGCGGCCGTTGTCGCGGATTTTGAGACAGATCTGCTCACGCCCTGCATCGCCTGTAAAGGAAAGCTTTAACTTCTCCTTATCCGAATATTTGATGCTGTTGGAGATCAGTTGATTCAGGATAAAGGCCAGCCATTTTTCGTCCGTGTACACGGTAGTTTCCAGCCCTTCCATGGTAAGGCTAACCTTTTTGGCGATGAGGGAGCGCTTATTGTGGGTGACGGCCTGGGTCACAAGTGTTTTTAGACTGACAGCCCGGATCAGATAATCCTTTTCCACATGAGAGCTGCGGGCATAGAAAAGAGCCTGTTCTGTATAGTCCTCGATTTTCTCCAGCTCCTCCTGCAGCTGCAGACCCAGGTGCGAGGGATGATTATCCAGCATAAGCTTTCCCGTGGCAATGGGAGTCTTCACCTCATGGATCCAAAGCTCAATGTATTCTTTATATTCTTGTTCTGTATTTTTGTAATAGTTCACGTGATCTGCCATGGATTTTTCCAGTTCCTGCAGGATTTCCTTTAGGATACGCTGTTCCTGATTTTCGGCATATCCCATCATTTCCGGAAGAAGATATTTTTTGTCTAATGCGTCCAGGCTTGCCCGGATCGTCCCCAAATATACTTTTTTCCTGCGGTATTCCAGCCCGATCAGGAGGAAAAAAGAGCCGTAAAAGCAAAGAGCAGTATAAACGCCTATTGCCAGGCTTGCCCGAACCGTGAGCAAAAAAATCTCAATGGTAGCCAGGACTCCGCTTAGAAACAGAAGCTGTCCCAGCCGTTCTCTCAGATAGATTCCATATCGCATAGCAGCACATACCCCAATCCTCTCTTAGTCTGTATCACATTCTGAACCCCTATCGCGTCAAGCTTTCCCCGCAGCCGGGTCATGTTTACGGTCAGGGTATTGTCGTCTACAAACAGCTCGCTGTCCCACAGATGGGAGATCAGATCATCCCGGGACACGATCTGATTTTTATGGCGGGCCAGACAGTCCAGGATTCGCAGCTCATTTTTGGTAAGCTCCACACTTCCTGTTTGGGAGGTTACCACAGCCTTTCCCAGATCCAGGGAAAAAAGGCCCAGTTCCTGCTTTTCCAGAGGGGCAGGATCCCGATATACCCGCTTTAAAATGGCCTCAATGCGGGCCAGGAGAATCTGAGGGTGAAAGGGCTTTGTCACAAAATCGTCAGCGCCCTGGTTCATGCTCATGAGTTCAGCCATCTGGGTATTCTGGCTGGTGATCACAATCACCGGAATTTCCGATACCTTTCGAAGTTCCCGGCAAAGATACAGGCCGTCTGTTCCCGGAAGCCCCAGATCCAGAAGCAAAAGCTCCGGCTGGGCCTTCTGGATTGCCTTCAGGCTGTAGTCTCCCGGAGGCAGGCTTTCCGCCTGAAATCCGTTATTGGTAAGAAAGGTCAAAAGCTCCCGGCAGAGCTTTTCATCATCCTCTGCAATCACGATTTTTCTCATAGTCTCTTCCTTTCCTTTTGCGTGCAGGGACAGTAAATCTGTTCCTGGGAACGCTCCCTATGTTTTCAGAGTTAGTATAACATGTTTGAAGCGTGATGCAAATGGGCAGATGAGCAGGAACTGCTCATTGACGGGAAAAATCATTTGTGCTAATATCCTATTCATATATAAAAAAGCCAGCCCCCAGAGCTGCTGTCAAAAGCCAGCGTACCCCAAGGGTATTTAGCTGGATTTGCCCGCCGTCTGTAGGCTGGCTGAACGATTAATCTGCGTGAATGGCGTGCGGTGCACGTCGGAAAAGAGGAGAACATGAGTGAAAAAATTTCCAGAAAAGACAGAAGCTTTAAATTTGAAACCCTGCAGCTCCATGTGGGACAGGAGAGTCCGGATCCGGCCACAGATGCCCGGGCAGTGCCTATTTATCAGACATCTTCCTATGTGTTTCGAAACTGCGATCATGCGGCTGCCCGGTTTGACCTGACGGATGCGGGAAATATCTATGGACGGCTCACCAACCCCACGGAAGAGGTGTTTGAGCAACGGATGGCAGCCCTGGAGGGCGGAGCGGCGGCCCTGGCCGTGGCATCCGGAGCGGCGGCCATTGCCTATACCTTTCAAAATCTGGCACAGAATGGGGATCACCTTGTCTCTGCCCAAAATATTTACGGCGGCACCTACAATCTGCTGGCCCACACTCTGCCACAGTATGGAATTACCACCACCTTTGTGGATATCTTCGACGAGGCTGCGGTGGAGGCGGCGATTCAGGAGAACACCAAGGCTATTTTTTTGGAGACGCTGGGTAACCCTAACTCTGACGTGGTAGACATAGAAAGCATTGGGAAGATTGCCCATGCCCACCAGATTCCCCTGGTGGTTGACAATACCTTTGCCACGCCCTACCTGGTGCGGCCCATTTCCTATGGCGCAGATCTGGTGGTACATTCTGCTACTAAGTTTATCGGGGGTCACGGAACGACCCTGGGAGGCGTGATTATAGACAGTGGAAAATTTGACTGGGAAGCCTCCGGGAAATTTCCATCTCTCACAGAACCCAATCCCAGCTATCATGGAATCAGCTTTACCAAGGCGGTGGGAGCCGCAGCCTTTGTGACCAAGATTCGGGCTATCCTGCTGCGGGATACAGGGGCAACCCTTTCGCCTTTTCACGCCTTTTTCCTCTTGCAGGGATTGGAGAGTTTATCGCTTCGTGTGGAACGCCATGTAGAAAACGCCCTGAAGGTGGTGCAGTATTTGAACAGCCATCCCCAGGTGGAGGCCGTGCACCATCCCTCCGTATCCCCAGAGGAACGGCAGCGGACGCTTTATGCCAAATATTTCCCCCAGGGCGGCGGTTCTATCTTCACCTTTGAGATCAAAGGCGGCGTGCAGAAAGCCAAAGACTTTATTGATAACCTGGAGCTCTTCTCCCTTCTGGCCAATGTGGCGGATGCTAAATCCCTGGTGATCCACCCGGCCACCACCACCCATAGCCAATGCACCCAGGAAGAGCTGCTGGAACAGGGGATCCGGCCCAATACGATCCGGCTTTCCATCGGAACGGAGCATATTGATGACATACTTCAGGACCTGGAGGAGGCGTTTAAGGCGGTACGGTAGAGCTTTTGTCCCCTTCAGAAAATATTTTTGTCAAAGATGAGGATGGTAAAATCCTCCACCTGGTGAATGGAAATGGCAGATTCTGTCAGGATATTTCCATTCTCCAGCATTTCATAGTAATGACTGGTTTTCAGGAGAACAAAATACTGCTGGATTCCGGGCTGATCCTCATACCAGATCAGGCTTGTCTGATAGGGTTCGATGGTGTAGCCTGCTCCCTCGATGCGGATTCCCCGAGCTTTCACTTGGGAATCGGAGATAACAGTGAGGGCATTGGCCTCCCAGAAGGTGCTGTAGCCATAGGACAAATCCTGACTCTCCAGGAAGTCTGCCACGGCATACAGATGGTTAACCTGCCGGTAGTCCCGAGGAAGCGTGCAAAGATCCCCTGCAGCGGTAAGGCCTGTGAGAAAGATTCCCAGGAGTAACAAAACGCCGACTCGTTTCCACTGGAGTTTCTTTAGCTGTTGGAATGACAGGCGCAGAAAGATTATGGTCATAATACAGGAGGAGTAGACCAGGGGAGACAGGCGCCAGCCTGCGCTGGCCAGTTCTCCGTAAAGCCAGCCAAATAGCAGGATTCCGGTCAGTGTCCAGTGCATAAGAATATAAATGCGGCTCATGCGGTCCGAAACCTTTTTGTAAAATACCAGAAGCAGAATGGGAATCAGAATAAACGCGATTCCGGCACACAATTTAATCAGCAGAGATAATCCGCTCAGGGAAAGGATATCCTCTCCGGAGGGTGTGAAGCCCAGAAGCTGCACCCAATAGGGTAATAGGCGCAGCTGGTTTCCCTCCCAGTTACTGATAGCGGTGTAGATCATATAGCCGTCTTCATAATCTGCCGTATAGCCTGCAGTAAGTCTTCCATGTAGCCAGTAGCCGGCCAGCAGGGAGAGAACTAAAGCTCCCATGAGAAGCAGAAAAGGTCGTTCTTCCTGCCAGGAGAAGGGACGCTCATCCAGAAAGCGTTCTCCTGCGATTCCGACCAGTAAAGGAAGCACGGAAATGGAGAGGACCGAGGCGCCGTTTGCGGACACCAGGAGTGTCCAGATGCATAGAAGCGACAGGAGAAGCCATTGGACTTTCGTCCTCTGGGCTTTTCTGTATTTTTCATATAGAATGAAAAGGAGCAGGAATATTTGAATTCCCAACACTGCGCAGCTATAGTACAAAACATGTCCCCAGAAAATTTCCCGCAGTTTATCGCTGAGACTTAAAACCATCAGGATGCCGGCCAGGGCAGACAGACTCTGGGGAAGCGTAAGTCCAAAGACCTTTAAAAAGAAAAACAGGGACAGGGAAAAGACCAGGAGAAACAGGCACATTCCCAGGATCTGTGTTTTCACAGTCATGCCAAAAAGCCCTATAAAGGGCAGAAAAAACCATTGGCCGCCAAAGGGAAGGGTACAGGCGTAGATAAAATCTTTGTTGAAGAGACTTTTGGCTTCATAGGAGGCCTGAGCCCAAAACAGGGAATCCGCGCAGTCGGAGTTGTAGAACGACCATCCCGTCTGGCAGATATATGTGAATACAAGAACAAGCGCAGCCAGGACAAGGAGAGATCCCCAGAGATATTTCCATTTTTGATTACCTATCTTCATTCAAACAATACTCCCTCACTCAAAATTTAAATCATATCTGACAAAGAGAAACATCTTTGCCAAATACAATCTAACTGTATCATTTATAGGAGAACACGTCAAGGGAAGGAGAGACGTGATGGAGGGAATACTGGGGAAAAGACAAACAAAAAGGAAGCGCCGGACTGGAAGGATACGCCAGGCAAAAGGAAGGAGGCAGAGGGAAGAACCGGGAAGACCAGGAATTAGGATTGTAATACGGAGAAGCGGAAGATATAATGAAGTCAGGGAGGGATTCAACTATGATGGAATTCATAAACGCAGATGTTCTTTCTTTTTTTGACAAACACCCACAGGCGCTGCCTTTGTACCAGACTTTTGCAGAGCGCGTCTTCAAGGAGGTGGAGGAGGTTTCCATCCGGGTGCAGAAAACCCAGATCACCTTTTCCAATGAACATAATTTTGCCTTTGTCTCTTTTCTGCCTGCCCGAAAGGCAGCAGAGCGTCCGGAGGTTTTTATCACGGTGACCTTTGGTCTGTCCTACCGGGTGGATTCCCCGCGTATCGACACGGCGGTGGAGCCCTATGCCAATCGCTGGACCCACCATATGCTGATTTCCCGGTCGGAGGAAATTGACCAGGAGCTGATGACCTGGATCCGGGAAGCCGCAGCCTTTGCATCAAGAAAGCGGGGAGGCCGCAAACAGGGATAGAGAAGAGATCATACAGGAGAGGCTGTAGAGGGAGCTACAAAACAGGATGGATTAGTCTCAACCAATTTCCTTTCTCCAATACTCCCCATACAACGCCTTTCCATAGGGACGGTAATGCTCCAGGGACCGAAAAAAACGGACAAAGGTGTCCTGGGTCAAATCCTCAGCTTCACAGGCATCCTCTATGTGGAGACGGCAATAGGAAAGAATTTTGGAATAATAGCGGCGTACAAAGGTGTCAATGGCATCTTCGTCGCCGTTTTTCATTTTTTGAATCAGAAGAAAGTCAGGATCCATGAGCCGTCTCTCCTCCATGAAGTTTGTCTTCTATATATTATAAAACGAAAGATTCATTTTTGTCTATGAAAGATCGAACTCTTTTAGGATCCGCAGATATTCCTCGTAGGCTTCGGACATGCGCCGGGAGGAAAACCGTGCGGAAGGCCCGCTGACGGCGATAACCCCCAGGAGATTTCCGTTTTTCCGGAAGGGAATGGCCATGCTGTTCATGCCCTGTTCCTCCTGCTCAAAATCCACCTCATACTTCACAGACTGGGCGGAAGGCCGACTTTCGTTTAAGAAGACCTTGGATATGGCGGAGGGGTTAGTAAGTTTGAGCACTGCGAATCCATGGCTGGAGATCTGGACCGGCTGGCCCAGACCCTGAAGACCATGGAACTGGACAACGGCCTGACGATTGACGACGAAGGGGCCAGAAAAATTGTAGAGGAACGTCCCCTTCCCACCCTGGAGGAGCAGCTGAGGATCTTTGGGGGAGAGCCGGGACAGACAGAGGCCGACGCCATTGTCATGAAATATGTGGATATTTTCACAGAGGAAGGCCGGATTTCAAAGGAAGACCGGGATGCCCTGGCAGAGAGCGGATTTGTTGACAGCTCCCTGTTGCAGGAGATTGCAGCTGGAAAATAAGGGAAAAAGAACAATGATGATCCCTTCAGCACGGGCGCCTGGCCAGGGTCTTTCTGGCTGAACGGATCGTGGAATACAGGGGGAATACAATGAGTAAAGCAGGGAGACAGTTGATTAAAAAAATCCTGCTGGGGTGTCTGGGAGTGGCCATGTTTCTGGGAATCTGGCAGCTTCTGATGACTGTGGGAATCATTTCTCAGAGGACCATGAGTACGCCTGGGCAGGTGATGGAGACCTTTCTGGTTAAACTTAGCTCGCCGGATCCGGACGGGGCAACAGTGCAGGAACACTTCTGGAGCAGCTTAAAGCTTGCTATGGCGGGATTTTTCTCCGCCATCCTGGTGGGGATTCCCATGGGACTGGTCATGGGCTACTACCGCACGGCCCGCAGGCTTTTGAATCCAGTGTTTGAGATCATAAGGCCCATCCCGCCCATTGCCTGGATTCCCATTGTAATCCTGTTTTTAGGTATCGGTATGCCGGCTAAGGTGTTTATTGTATTCATGGCTGCCTTTGTGCCTTGTGTGATCAATTCCTACACCGGGGTAAAGCAGACGAATCCCGTGTACATCCAGGCGGCAAAGACCATGGGAGCCGGACACTGGCGGATCTTTACCCGGGTCTGCATCCCATCGGCAGTGCCCATGGTATTTACGGGAATCCGCATTTCCCTGGGTTCCTCCTGGTCCACCCTGGTGGCGGCGGAAATGCTGGCATCCACCAATGGACTGGGCTACATGATTCAGATGGGAAGAACCATGATCCGGCCGGATACCATTGTAGTGGGTATGTTGGTGATCGGATGTACAGGGGCGCTCATGTCCATCCTGCTGGGGCGGGTGGAACAGCACATTGCGCCGTGGAGGGATTGAGTATGGCACGAATGAAAAAATGGATGGATCTTTTGCTTCCTGTACTGTCGGTTTTCCTGCTTCTGACTCTGTGGATCCTGCTGCATGTGAGGAAGCCGGATATTATGCCGGCGCCTCTGGATGTTTTGCAAAAGCTGTGGGAGATTACCCTTCATCCCATCTCCAAGGCAACCCTTCCGATCCACATTCTGGTGAGCCTGGGCCGGGTGCTGGGAGCTTTTGCCCTGGCAAGCGTGTTGGGAGTAACCTTTGGAGTTTTGCTTGGCTGGTATGAGACCTTTCACCATATTGCCTGGCCCGTGTTTGAGATTATCCGCCCCATCCCGCCGATTGCCTGGATTCCCCTGATTATTCTGTGGTGCGGGATTGGAGAGACCTCCAAGGTGGTGATCGTGTTTATCGGAGCCATTGTGCCTATTGTGCTGAATACAGTTGCCGGGATTCGGCAGGTGAATCCCATGCTGCTGAAGGCCGCCCGGTCCATGGGAGCCAATGATATGGCCATTATGCGGGAGGCTGTGCTTCCCGACAGCCTGCCCTCTATTGTGGCAGGAATGAAGACAGCCCTTTCCACAGGCTGGATGTGCGTGCTGGCCGCGGAGATGGTGGTGGCCCGGCAGGGTGTGGGATTTCTGATTATAAGAGGCATGGACAGCGGTGATTCCGCTCTGATTCTGGCAGGCATGGTGGTGATCGGAGTGGTGAGCGCTCTGATTACCGTGGCCCTGAATTATCTGGAGGTGAGGTTATGTCCCTGGAAGGTAACACAGAAATAAAGCTGGAGCATGTGTCAAAGACCTTTGTGGATAAGAAAAATATGTCCTATCCGGTGCTAAAAGACATCTGCCTGGAGGTAAAAAAACAGGAATTTCTGGTGCTGCTGGGCGCCGGGCGAACAGGGAAAACCGTGCTGCTGGAGCTGATCTCCGGGCTGGATGGAGAGTATGAAGGAACCATTTCCTTTGCAGGAGGACAGCTTGAGACCAAGGATATGGGGATCGTATTTCAGAAATACGCCCTGTTTCCCTGGAAAACTGTGCTGGAAAATGTGGAGATGAACCAGAAGTTCCGGGGCATGGAGAAGGAAGAGCGGATCGCCAAGGCAAAAGGATATCTGAAGCTTGTGGGCCTGGAGGGCTTTGAGAATCACTATCCCCACCAGATTTCCGGGGGCATGAAGCAGCGCACAGCCATTGCCCGGGCCTTTGCGGGAGAGTCGGACATTATGCTTCTGGATGAGCCTTTTGGGGCCCTGGACGCCCAGACCCGGTGGCAGATGGAGGAAGAGGTACTGCGAATCTGGGAGGAGGAGAAACGGACGGTTATTTTTGTCACCAACAATATTGAGGAGGCCATTTATCTGGGAGACCGGATCGTGCTTCTGGAGGGAAGTCCGGCCATGATCAAGAAGGAGTATATTCCGGACATGAAACGTCCCCGGAGCTACACGGACACCCGGTTTTTGGAGCTGCGCAATGAGATTGGGGATGATTTTGCGCTGGTGCTATAGGAGGCGGAAATGGGAAATCAGGCAAAGGTAAAGGTGAGAAATCTCACAAAGAAGTTTGGAGATCTGACGGTGCTGGATCATGTGTCCTTTGACATAGAGCGGGGCGAATTTGTGTGCATTGTAGGCCCCACAGGCTGCGGTAAGACCACCTTTTTGAATCTTCTGGTAAAGCTTTTGGAGCCCACGGAAGGGAATATTTTCATAGACGGGGAGGAGGCGGATCCCAAGAAGCACAATCTGTCCTTTGTGTTTCAGGAGCCTTCGGCTTTTCCCTGGCTTACGGTGGAGCAGAATATCCGCTTCGGCCAGGAGACAAAAAAGCGTCCCAGGCAGGAGATAGATCAAACCACAGAATATATTCTGGAAATGCTGGGATTAAAGGACTTCCGGAACAAATATCCCCATGAGCTGTCCGCCAGCACCGAGCAGCGGATTGTCATTGGCCGCAGCTTTGCCATGAAGCCGGACCTGCTCCTCATGGACGAACCTTACGGACAGATGGATCTGAAGCTTCGCTATTATCTGGAGGACGAGGTGATCCGTCTGCAGCAGGCTGCCAAGAGTACAGTAATCTTTATTACCCACAATATTGAGGAGGCCGTGTATTTGGCAGACCGGTGTCTGATTTTATCCCAAAAGCCCACCACAGTCAAGGAAGAAGTGCAGATCAACATGCCTCATCCCCGGAATGTGGCGTCAAAGGAATTTATCCAGCTGCGAGAATATATTACGGAGCAGATTCGCTGGTGGTAGAGGGCCTTGTCCCAAAGGGATGAGGAGGAACATCCATACCAGAATATCCATACAGACAGAGGAAAAGCCAGCAGGTGTGAGAGACCTGCTGGTTTCGCTATGCTCTTATTTCCCTGCTCTCTTACGTTGCCGGCACCAGGGTGATCCGTAACATTTCGGAGACTATGGTTATAAAACAGGGCGGAAAGTCATTGAGAAGCCAATAAGAAGGCGGTGAAAAGGCGGGTGGGAAGGCAGGGAAAATTTCCGGTGACAAGGAGAAGGGAACGTGATAAAATAAGAAGAACGGCATATACAGCCGGTCTTTTACTTTACAGGAAAGCGTGTGCTGTGAAACAAAAGCCTTGCGGAGGATGCGCACGCAAGTGAATAGGAAGGAATTATATGGAAAAAGGAAAGAAAGAGACCTTATTTGAGCAGACCCCCATTCCAAAAGCCGTCCTGACCTTGTCGGTTCCCACCATTATCAGTTCCCTTGTTATGGTGATCTATAACCTGTCGGATACCTATTTTGTGGGAATGGTAAATGATCCCATTCAAAACGCGGCAGTGACTCTGGCGGCTCCGGTGCTTCTGGCGTTTAATGCCATCAACAACCTGTTCGGCGTGGGAAGCTCCAGCATGATGAGCCGGGCCCTGGGCCGCAAGGATTACGACACGGTGTACAAAAGCTCTGCCTTTGGCTTTTACTGCGCTCTGATCTTTGGAGCTTTGTTTTCTCTGATTTATACGTCATGCAGAGGATCTTTCCTGAATATACTGGGAGCGAATACAGAGACTGTGACGGCCACGGCGGCGTATCTGAAATGGACCGTGACCTGGGGAGCCATCCCTTCTATTTTAAATGTGGTTATGGCCTATCTGGTGCGGGCGGAGGGTTCAACCCTTCACGCCAGTATCGGTTCCATGAGCGGCTGCCTCCTGAACATTGTGCTGGATCCCATTTTTATTCTGCCCTGGGGGCTGAATATGGGAGCTGCCGGCGCCGGCCTGGCAACCTTTCTCTCAAACTGCGCGGCCTGCGTGTATTTCTTTGTCCTTCTGCTGGTGAAGCGGGGAAATACCTATGTGAATATCCGGCCCGCCATGTTCCGCCTGGAAAAGGCTATTCTTCTGGGCGTCTGCGGGGTGGGGATTCCCGCTTCTATCCAGAACCTGCTGAATGTGACGGGGATGACGGTATTGAACAATTTTACCGCCTCCTACGGCTCGGACGCGGTGGCTGCCATGGGAATTAGTCAGAAGATCAGTATGGTGCCCATGTATATTGCCATGGGATTTTCCCAGGGACTCATGCCTCTCATCAGCTATAATTATGCCAGCGGGGATATTAAGCGCATGAAGCAGGCGGTGAAGTTCTCCGCCCAGCTGTCTCTCATTTTTATGGGAATTGTGACCGTAGGCTACTATGTGGGAGCCGGAGGCCTGGTGACCATGTTTATGAAAAATCAGCAGATCGTGGCCTATGGAACCCGATTTGTGAGAGCTCTTTGCCTGGCCCAGCCCTTCCTGGCCATGGATTTTTTGGCTGTAGGTATTTTCCAGGCCTGCGGTATGGGACAAAAGGCTCTTGTCTTTGCCCTGCTGCGCAAGATCGCCCTGGAGATCCCGGCCCTGTTTCTTCTGGACTGGCTGTTCCCCTTATACGGGCTCGCCTACGCCCAGCTGACGGCAGAGCTGGTGCTGGCTGTGGTGGCCGTGTTTGTGCTGATGCAGATCTTTAGGCGGCTGGAGAGCGGAAGATATGCAGAATAGTGTCTGCATGCCAAGGGGAGAAGACGTATGAGGGAAGCAGAGATTTTTCTCGATCCTGAAGAATTGTGGATGGAAAGAATAAGGAAAGGAATGGCGTGAGACTATGGAAGATCAGACAACGTATCTGCAGGACTATAAGCGTCGCAGAATCATAGACGCCCACCTGCACTTCAATCCGGAGGAGCCCTACTTCTCCCAGATTGCCCGGGAAGCGGGCCATGTAAACAGCTGGGAGCACCTGCAGGAGGAATACGCGCGATTAGGGTATGTGGGAGGTATTGTCATGGGAAATCGGAGCCTGAACATAAAGGACCATGACTATCCCGGACCTCTGTGGTACTGCGTAGGTCTTGACCGGGAATACCTGGGGGGCAATTCCCTGGAGCAGGCGGCGCCTCTAATCGAGGAAAATTTAAGAAATTCCCGGTGCGTGGGCATCAAGCTGTACCCGGGTTATGATCCCTGCTATATTTACGAAGCGGCCTATGAACCTGTCTATGAGCTGGCCAAGCAGTATGGCAAGCCTGTGGCTGTCCACACCGGGGAGACGGCAGGACAGGGCGCTCTGCTGAAATACTGCCATCCCCTGACTCTGGATGAGGTGGCGGTCCGTCATCCCCATCTGCAGCTGGTTATGTGTCATTTTGGAAATCCCTGGCTCATGGATGCGGCGGCAGTGGTGGATAAAAATGAGAATGTGGCTCTGGATTTGTCCGGGCTTCTGGAAGGCCGGTTTTCTGTGGAAACCCTTTTTCGGAAAAAACATGGATACCTGGAGCAGCTGCGGGGATGGCTGGATTATCTGGATAATTATGATGACGTCATGTTCGGCACGGACTGGCCTCTGGTGAATCTGGAGGAGTACGTGAACTTTATCGAAAGGCTCATTCCAGAGGAGGAGCAGGAGAAGGTGTTTTTCTCCAACGCCAATCGGATTTATGGACTGGGGCTGTGAAGGGAGACCGGGATATGGAACAGATAGAATTTCTGAACGCATTAAAGCAGTTGTCAAAGAAGGCGGAAATCCAGGGAAATTCCCTGTCCAAGGAGGAGGTTCAGGCCTTTTTCGGGGGTTTTTCCCTGCAGGAGGAGCAGCTGAGCCTGGTCTATGACTATCTGTCGGCGCAAAAGATTCGGGTTTTGGGCCACGAACCGGGAGCCAATCAGGAAGGGCAGAAGGATGGAAACGAGGAGAGCCCGAACAAGGAGAGCCCCAAGGAGGAGGCAGCGTCCTACACCCGGGAGGAGCTTCATTTTCTCCAGAGCTATCAGAGAGACCTGAGAGCCTTTGCCCAGATGGAGGCGGAAGCCCTGGAGGAGCTTTTGCAGCGGGTGGAACAGGGGGACGCTCTCGCCAAATCTCAGGCCACAGAGCAGTTTCTTTCTCATGTGCTGGAGCAGGCAAAGGATCTTCACGGAAGAGGGCTCCCTCTGGAGGATCTGGTACAGGAGGGGAATGTGGGACTTATGCTGTGCCTGGAGACTCTGGGTCTGCGGGAGGATGGAATCCCCGCTGTTCGGTATGTGCAGCAGGAAATTCGCCAGGCCATGGAAGAGGCTCTGGAAGAGGATGTAAATATGCGCCAAAAAGGCAATGAGATTGCCGACCGGGTCAACCGGCTTAGTGACAGCATCCAGTTGCTCACCGAGGAGATGGAGCGGCAGGTGACCCCGGAGGAGTTGTCGGCCTTTTTGGATATGAGAGTGGAGGAGATCCAGGATATCCTTAAGCTGGCTGGGGATGGGGTGGAGTTGGCGGATGGCAAAGGGACACCTCCGAAAATTTTGTAACTCTTTAAAAGTTTTTCTTGATTTCATTTAGAATAGAAATAGCGGAAACCGTCATTTTCTCTGTCATAATAGGGCTCTCCAGGAGCCCTGTTTCTATGCACTCTCTTACATGCTCCACCTCATAGACCAGCTCATGGTCGCAGGGATAGGAGAGCAGTTCCTGGGTGCTGTCAGCAAAATGAAGCACAGCCTCCCGGGCTTTCCAGTAGCTGGGAATCTCCGCGTACCCCTTTTCTCCGTAAAGATAGGCCGTGTGGCAGGTCTGGGAAGAGATGCTGGTCTTGTTGGCAGCCAGCAGGCCGTTTTCCAGCAGCAGGCTTACCACAAACTGATCCTCCACCCCGGAGGCGCTTCTGGTGCAGAGACCCTGGGCCTTTTCTACCTTGCAGTCAAAAAGGTACTGTAAAAGCTGCAGGCTGTAGATGGCATTTCCGTACAGGGGGCCACCACCCTTTTCGGCGTCAAAGAACCAGGTGTTGTACCCGGGATCAAAGGAGCTGGAAAAATCCGCCATGGTAATCCGCCCCAGATCTCCCGCCTGAATCCGGCGTTTAAGCTCCTGCATGACGGGCAGGAAAACCACTTTCTCCGCCTCCATGAAAAACCGCTTTTTTTCCCGGGCCAGGGCAAAGAGCTCCCGGGATTCCTCCGGGGATAAGGTACAGGGCTTTTCGCAGAGCACATGGTGTCCCTTTTCCAGGGCAAGCTTTGCGTAGGAATAGTGAAGGCTGTTGATCATGGAAATGTAGATCACATCAAGGGAAGAGTCCTCCAGCAGCTCCTCGTAGCTTCCATAGGCTTTAGGCACCTGCCACAAATCGGCCTTTTCCCGGGCATTTGCAAGATCCCGGGAGGCCAGGGCGGTTACCTGGCTGTTTTTCGAGGCGTGGACCGCGGCGATAAAGCGGGGAGTGATGGAGGAGGTGCTTAAGATTCCGTAGGTCAGGTTCATAGGGAAACTTCCTTTCTATTTAGTTTAGTACGCATTTCGTGTCTCATTATTCTATCCCCAGCGCAACAAGGGTATCCCGAAGGAGGCGCCACTGGTTCAGCAGATCCGCCCGCTTTGTCCTTCCAGCCTCCGTAATGCGGTAATATTTTCTGGTGGGGCCGTCGGAGACCTGACCCTCATACTGTTCTGTACAGCCTTCCCGGCATAATCCCCGGAGCAGGGCATAGATGCCGCTTTCCTGGGTGCCGGGAAAGCTTTCATGGATGCGGCGCAGGATTTCATAGCCGTATAAATCCTCAAAAGATAAAATATGAAGCAGACATAATTCAATCAGGTCCTTTTTCAACATAGGGCTTCCCCCCCCGCCGGCCAGGCCTATGAGGCCCAGGATACTGCAGTCTACAGCAAAGGAAGTCCACCAATGGGGAGAGCAGGCGTCCAGGTTGATACTGACACAGACAGAAAGGATCAGAACACATTCCGCCAACACAGTGAGGCCCAGGATGTAAAGGGAGCGCCAGCGCCGGTCAGATATGCGGGCTTTCACGAGTCCCCATCCCCCCAGAATGGCGGCGGATGTGCCGGCCAGCAGCAATGTCCAGAAAGCCGTCCGCCCGTAGGAGGAGGGAGGCAGGGATCTCCAGATGCCTGCTGCCAGACCGGACAAAATCAGGGCGGCGCAAGGGCCAGCATTGCCAGGAGGAGCAGGGCAGGCACCAGGCCCTTGGGAAGGGCGTTCTTTTTCCTGCACCCACGGGCCGGACGGAACCAGACGAGAGAGATGGCGGTGCCGGTTACCAGAAGGAGCAGCAGAAGATTTTTGGGGGATTGGTAAAAGCTGGCCTTAAGTAGCATAACTTCAGGAAGCAGCAGGCAAAGGTATAGCATAATCTGGAGGGAGATGTCAATTCTAAGTTTGCATTACATCCGGCTTACAATCAGAATCCCAGCCCCCAGCACAGTCAGCACAGCCCCGGTAGCCCGGTTCAGAGTAGCAGGCTCTGCCTTGTTGGCAAATTTCGCGGCAATCCGGGCCCACAGAAGGGTGCTGAGCACACAGAAGAGGAGACAGGCCGGATCCGGCATGCCGCCTATGGCAAAGTGACTCACCGACCCGGTCAGGGCCGTAAAGGTCATGATAAAGACGCTGGTGCCCACAGCGGTTTTCAGCTCATAGCCAAGCACGCTGGTCAGCAGGAGAAGCATCATCATGCCGCCGCCGGCGCCTACAAAGCCGCAGATAAAGCCCACCAGGGAGCCGCAGATCACAGACTGCCAGAAACGTTTGCGGGCAGAAACCCCGGACATGGCGGTTCTGGTGGTCATAACAGGCTTCACCAGGAATTTGATGCCCAGAAACAGGGTCATAACCATGGAGAAGCCCCCCATGGTGGTACTGGGAACCCGGCTGGATACATAGCTTCCCACCACAGTAAAGCAGAGCACGGCTGCCATCATGACCAGGCCGTTGCGGACGTCCAGGTTCTTGTTTTTACCATAGGTATAGGCGGAGATGGCGCTGGCCAGTACGTCGCTTGCCAGGGCAATGCCCACAGCCAGATAAGGTTCCATGTCCAAAAATGCAATGAGCATGGGACTGATGACAGCGGCAGCGCTCATTCCCGCAAAACCGGTGCCCAGTCCGGCACCGATTCCGGCGATAAAACACACAATCAATTTCGTAAGCATAAACACGCACTCCTTTTTACAGACTATATAGGGGAAGGGATTTTTCTGCATTGTGGTTGGTTTTCTGGAAGAATAACTGAACCGTCTGAAGCATATCCTCTGGAATATCCTGAAGCAGGACCTGGAAAAACTCTGCCTGCCGAAGCCGCAGGGCATTGGCGGCTGCCTCTCCGGCGTCCTTCAGGAAAATACGGTTGATGCGTCTGTTTTTAAGATCTCTTTGGATTTTCAGGAAATCCCTCCTGCGCAACCGTTCCAGGGCATTGGAGATATTGGATTTGGACAGGCCTCTGTATTTTTCAATATCTCTGGCTGTGTTAAACTCCGGGTTGTTTTTCAGAAACAGTAGAATGTGGACCTCAATTTGAGCCAGCTGGTATTCCTCTCCCGCAGGGGCCAGCATCAGGTTGTACAGCTTTCTGCACTGGGCCATATTGGTGAGCAGATCATTGTTGATACTCATGGAGGACTCCTTTCTGTATTGTTATATATATATTTGTTATATAAATAATTGTTATAAATATAACTATTAAAGCTATAAGGATAATACAATAAAAGGAAGGATATGTCAAGTAAAATAAATAATAAATTTAACAAGAAATGTAAAATAGCTGTAAAATACTTGAAAAATTGTACAGGAAATGAAAAATATCACAGGTTGCAATGTGGAACATGGTTTGCATTGTTTTAACGTTGATTTGGAAGGTTGATTTGGAAGGTTGATTTGGGATGATATTTTTATTGACGATGTTTTTACGAAAACCTATAATAGAAGGAACAGGAAGCCGATTATCAAGGATGCAAGGGAGGATTGGGGGCAATGAATCCGAAGACATTTACAGGCACAGTTCTGGATCCCAAGGTCCTGGAGCAGGACATGGCCCAGGCGGACACCTTTTACCGAATTGCAGTGGGAAGGCAATGTATTTACTACACAGGAGTTTTTAAGGTCACCTATGTGCCTTTTTCAGAAATTGTATGGGCCTATATGCGTCAGGAGGACTGTTCTACCCGCATGTGTTGCGGCAGGGTGGATATTGCCAGCTTTTTCCTCATGGTGACAACCAAAGAGGGCAGGCAGAAAAAGGCTAACCTGGAGCGGGCGGAGGATGTAAAAGCCATCCTGGAGCTTTTGCGGCAGCGGGTTTCTGGCATTGAGATCGGATATTCCAAAGAGCGGGCAGAGAAATATCTGAAGTAGCAGATGGGGACAGGGGTGTGTAAGATTCGCTGTCCGGGAATACAGTTGCAACAAGAAGAGAAAAGAAATAAAAAACAGCGCCGGGAGCATGAAAAGTTCCGCGGCGCTGTTTTTACAGGCAGATTGTTTTTTCAGGAGCTCTGCCCCTTTTTGCTGCGCTCATATTCCCGAAGAGAGGCCACAGCCTCTCCGGACATGGGCAGCAGGATGATCATGTTGAACACGGTCATGAGTCCCACGCCAATATCCCCCAGATCCCACACGAAGGTGTAGGCGGCCAGACCGCCGATAAAAAGCATGACCAGAGCCACGATCTTGTACAGGGTTTGGGAAAGCCAGTTATCCCCAAAGAGGTAGGCCACATTGGGACGGGCATAAAACAGGATGCCGATAAAGGTGGAAAAGCTAAAAAGCCACAGGATAACAGCGATAAAAACGCCGCCGAAGGAACCCATATGGTGCTGCATAGCTGTCTGCAGCAGATCCATGCCCGTAAGGCCCCCCACCAGATCTGAGGGAGCCAGCAGCATAATCATGGCTGTGCAGCTGCAGATTACAATGGTATCAATAAACACGCCGAAGGCCTGCAAAAGTCCTTCCTTTGCCGGATGGCTGATATCAGCCGCAGCTGCAGCGCAGGGAGCAGAGCCGCTTCCAGCTTCGTTGGAGAAAAGCCCCCGCTTCACTCCGTTCATGAGGACAGCCCCAAAGCCGCCGGCTGCCATCTGGCGAAGGCCAAAGGCCTCCTGAAAGATCTGGGAAAAGACAGCGGGAATAAGCCCGATATTTTTGACAATGATAAACAAGGTGATCAGCAGATAGAATCCGGCCATAATGGGGACCACAATGTCCAGCACCTTTACGGTGGTATTTTTCCGCAACACGATAACAGCCGCCAGAATCACAAAGACAATGGTGGAGTAGAGCGGCGGAATGTGAAAGGCATTGTAGAAGGAGGAGGAAACCGAGTTACTGATTACCTGGCTGATCCCGCACCAGCAGATCAGACCAGACAGGGCAAAAAGGATGGCCAGAATGGATTTGCCTCCCCTTTTGGGGTTTTTCCGCCTGCGGCTGATAAAATCATGGATATAGTAGGCGGGGCCTCCCCGGTATCCTCCGTAGAGAGGATCCTTTTCCTTGTAAATCTGCGCCAGCGTCCCCTCGGTAAAGGCTGTGGAGGAGCCGATGAGAGCTGTCACCCACATCCAGAACACAGCGCCAGCACCGCCTGCGGAGATCGCAGCTACTACGCCCACCAGATTGCCCATGCCCACCCGGGTCGCTGTGGAGATGACAAGAGCCTGGACGCCGGAGATGGCGTTCTGGCTGGAATCCACCCGTTTTTCCCGGGTGATCCGCAGCATTTCCGGAAACAGACGCACCGGAAGAAAGCGGGTGCGAATGGTAAAATAGATTCCGGCAGGAATCAACAGCAGTACCAGCAGGGAGAGCCCCAGAGAGCCGCCTCCCGGCAGCGGGATCGTGATTAGATCTCCCCATAGAAAATTGTAGACAACAGTAATAATCCCCATAACCCTCTCCTTTTTTGTCATTTGTATGACAGATTTTAAAGCTTTCTTGCAGTTTCTTACCTCTCAGTATATAATATGTGAAAACATTTGTAAAATAGATAGTTATAATAGGAGGTATCGAAAAATTAGATGCTGAGGTTATAGACTAGGAGGAAAGAGCATGGATCTTAAAAATCTTCAGACCTTTATTATGGTAGCGGAGCTGGGAAGCTTTACCAAGGCGGCGGAAAAGCTGGGCTATTCCCAGTCCACGGTTTCCTTTCAGATTAAACAGCTGGAGACAGAACTGAACACCCAGCTTTTTGAGCGGATCAACCACACGGTGGCCCTGACAGAGAGGGGAAGAGAGAGCCTGAAATATGCCCATGAAATCGGCAAGCTGGCCCGGAAAATGGGGGAAGAGTCAGAGAGCGCCTCCCATGTCCAGGGGCATGTGCGGGTGGCTATGTCGGATTCCCTGTGCAGCCATCTGCTGGGAGAGAAGCTTCTCGATTTTTGGCGGCAATATCCGGGGATTACCCTCCAGGTAATCAACACAGGGACAGAAGAAATGTTTCGTCTCCTGGATCACAATGAGGCGGACTTTGTATTTACCCTGGACAGCCATATTTACAATGCAGAGTATGTGATTGTACAGGAGGAAAAGGTGGGGATGCATTTCGTGACAGGCATGGAGAATCCGTTGCGGGGGCGAAAGAGCCTGTCTCTTCGGGAACTGATCTGCCAGCCCTTTATCCTGACGGAAAAGGGCATGAGCTACCGCAGGCTTATGGATGAGCGGCTGGCAGCTTTGTCCATGGAGGTACAGCCCATTTTGGAGGTGGGAAATACGGATGTGATCTGCCGTTTGGTGGAGCAGGGAGCCGGCATTTCTTTCCTGCCGGATTATGCCACAGAACAGTCCGTGGCAGAAGGCCGCATGAGCTACCTGGACACCCAGGAGCTTCCGGTAGAGGTCTGGAGGCAGATCCTCTACCACCGGGATAAATGGGTGTCGCCCCAGATGCAAAAAGTGATGGAGTTCTTCCGTTAATAAGACTATATTTCCTGCCGCAGAGCCTTCACAATCTCCTCAAAATGCATGAAATGGGAGGCCTTGACCAGAATAGAGTCCCCTCGTGTCAAAAGCAGAGGAAGGGCAGCCATAAGCTCCTCCCGGGAGGCGAACCAGCGCACGGCCTGGCCCGGATTCTTGGCCCGGGCTCCCCGCTCCATCTCCCGGGACAGTTCTCCTGCCAGAAGCAAAACGTCAATGCCGGCGTCTACGGCGTGACAGCCTACATTGTAGTGGAGCAGCTTTTCATGGGTGCCCAGCTCTCCCATATCGCCCAAAATGGCCACCTTACGCCCCAAGGCATTGGAGAGCACATCCAGGGAAGCACACATGGACACGGGATTTGCGTTGTAGCAGTCGTCCAGAATGGTCCATTTTTCCGTGTGTATCAGGTGATTGCGGCCGCTGACTGGGGTCAGGCTCTCGATGCCAGCCTTGATTTCCTCCCAGGACAGTCCCAGGGAAAGGCCCACAGCTGTTCCGGCCAGGGCATTGTATACCATGTGCATGCCGGGGATGGGAATGGTAACCGTGATTTCCTGGCAGCCGTCTGTAATCCGGCACCGGATTCCGTCCAGTCCTAGGTTTTCCACCTGATCGGCATAGAGATCCTGCTCTGGGGACATGCCGAAAAAGGCGGGGGCGGGAGTGCGGGTCTCCTTCAGGGTAATCAGCTTGTCGTCGTCCCCGTTGGCAATAACCTTGGCTCCAGGCTGGGCAAAGTCAAACATTTCCGTTTTGGCCCGCAGGATGCCGTCCCGGTCCTTAAGACTTTCCAGGTGGCACAGACCAATGTTGGTGAAAACGCAAATGCTGGGCCGGGCCATTTTGCTGAGCCGGTGCATCTCTCCGAAATCGCTAATGCCCATTTCCACCACGGCAGCCTCATGGCTGTCCTGAATCTGCAGCAGGGTCAGGGGAAGCCCGATCTCATTGTTGAGATTTCCCTCTGTCTTCAGGGTGGAAAAACGCTGGGAGAGTACGGCTGCGATCATTTCCTTGGTGCTGGTCTTTCCCACGCTGCCGGTAATGCCCACAATGGGAATGGTCAGGGTGCTGCGGTAGTATTCCGCAATATCTTTCAGGGCCTGCAAGGTGGAGGGCACCTGGATGCAGGGGCCGGCCGGGTGCTCCGGCAGGGTCTCGCACACGCAGCAGGCAGCGCCCTTGGCAAAGACAGCGGGAATGTAGCTGTGGCCGTCCACCCGTTCCCCTTTGACGGCAAAAAACAAAAAGCCGGGCTGTATTTTGCGGCTGTCCTGGGCGGCCCCGGTGATTTCCTTGGCAAAGGCTTCCTGTGGCCCTGTATAGGAGCCGCCGCAGGCAGCCGTAATTTTTTCCAGAGTCATCTGTTTCATAATACAGGAATGCTCCTTTCTTCTTGGCGGATCGCGGATCTGGGCCGCGGAAAGCATAGTGTCTATGTGGTTTGTCTGTCAGATGTATTTCTGCAGGGAAACCTCCAGGATTTTCAGGCACAGATCCCCGAAGCTCCATCCCAGAACCGCCGCTTCCTGGGGCAGAAGACTGGTGGGGGTCATACCCGGCAGGGTATTGGCCTCCAGGCAGTAGACGGAGTTGTCGGAAGAATCCAGCATAAAATCCATGCGGGCATAGGCTTGCATGCCCAGGGCTTCAAAAACCTGTTCCGCATAGGACTGAATCTTTCGGGTCAGATCCTGGGGCAGGTCTGCTGGACAGGTCTCAATGGTGCTGCCGGCCTGATATTTATTCTTATAGTCATAAAAGCCCTGAAGGGGCGCGATTTCAATGATGGGAAGGGCTTTACCCTGAATGACGCTGACGGAAAATTCCCGTCCGATGATAAATTGCTCCACAATCACGTCTTCCCCAAAGGAAAGGGCATCCTCCAGGGCTTTGGAAAGCTCCTCCGGGGAGTTCACCCGGTAGGCCCCCACGCTGGAGCCGCCGCAGGCGGTTTTCACCATACAGGGATAGGAGATCTGAGCCGGATCCGGCCTCTCCCCCTGCTTTACCACGCATCCCTTGGGGGTGGGAATGCCGTGTTTTTCAAAGAACTGCTTGGAAATGCCCTTGTCCATGGCCATGGCGCTGCTCAGGTAATCCGTTCCCGTGTAGCGGATACCCATAAGATCAAAGGCGGCCTGGATCCGTCCATCCTCCCCGCCTGCGCCGTGAAGAGCCAGAAATACCATGTCCGCCTGATCGCAGAGAGCCAGCACATTGGGACCGAACGCGCTTTTCCCTCCGTCCCTGCGCAGAGCCTTAACGGCCTCCAGATCGGGACTTGCCTCGGAGACGCCCTGGATGTCCCGGGCCCAGTCTATGTCCGCCTCAAAGAGGCCTTCCAGACAGTCGCCCGGCTCCTTGTAGCCCAGATACACATCCAGCAGGATCACCGGGAGGCCCTTTTCCTTCAGGGCAAGATATACCTGGCTTCCAGTGCTCAGGGACACGTCCCGCTCCGTGCTGATCCCCCCTGCCAGGACCACGATTTTCATAGATCTTATCTGATTTTCCACAAATTTCCTCCTCATAAATATCCGCCATTACATGGGCCAGTCTACTGTTCGCCAAATGATACGCCTTCCTTCGATCTTCTGTGTCATTTAGCGGAAAGTAAACTGGCCGGTACAATTAAATAAGCGCGGCATTTTTGTCCAGCATTTCCTGGATTTTCTGTTGCGTATAGGCGCCCAGGAACTTTCGTTCCTCCTTGGACAGCTCTTTGGGATAAATGGGCTCTCCATATTCCAGGATCACACGGCAGGGACGGATAAAAGGAAGATGATTTTCGAAAATCTCTGCGGAGTTGGTGATCGCCATGGGAATAATGGGGCAGCCGGTCTTTTCCGCCATTTTCAGGCTCCCCTCCTTAAAGGGCATCATCTGATCCGTCCGGTTGCGGGTTCCCTCGGGGAAAATGCAGATGGAGATTCCATTTTTAATGTATTCAATTCCCTGCAAAATAGTTTTCAATCCCGCCTTCATATCCTCCCGATCCAGAAACAGGCAGTAGAGAGCCTTCATCCAATCCCGCAGGAGCCAGTAGCGCAGCATCTCCACCTTTGCTACATAGCCGGTGAGCCTCGGACAGCGGGAGTAGGTGAGCAGAATATCAAAATAGCTGCGGTGGTTGCCGATGTAGAGGACTGCCTGGTCTTTGGGCACATGTTCCTGCCCGATGACGGTGGTCTTTACGCCGGTGGTCCACAGGATCAGCTTGAATGCGCCCTGTACTATGCGCAGGCAGCTGTAGTCCTTGGCATGCCTGTTGAATTTGCCGACGATCCATTCCACCAGAAGAACCGGGATGCCCAGGATCAGGAAGGAGAGGACGATAATTACCACCAGGATAAAACGTATCATTTGTTCACCACCTTATCTGCCAAACAGGTTTGTCATCTGTTTCAGTCCCTGAGCCAGGCCGCTGTTTAACATTTCTGATTCATAGCGCCAGGACCAGTTTCCTGTGGGAGTGCCGGGCACATTCATACGGGCCTCGCTTCCCAGCTTCAGCACATCCTGCAGCGGGAAAATGGCGTATTTGGCAATGGTGCCCAGACAAATGCGCATGAAGTCCCAGCTGATGCTGGAGCCGTCGGTGTTCATATAGCGGCGTACCTTATCCCGGGAATACTCGGAGGCGTGGGCATACCAGCCAGCAGTAGTATCGTTATCGTGGGTTCCTGTATAACAGATGCAGTTGCGGGTGTCAAACTGGTGGGGCAGAAAGGTGCTTTCGTCCCCGTCATAGGCAAACTGCAGCACACGCATGCCTGGGAATCCGAAGGTATCCCTCAACTTTTCCACCTCCGGGGTGATGATTCCCAGATCCTCCGCAAACAGCGGCAGTTCCCCGCCCAGGGCCTCCTGTACGGCGGTAAAAAGCTTTTCCCCGGGAGCTCGGTGCCAGGTGCCGCCCACTGCGTTGGGAGCCCCTGCAGGTACAGACCAGTAGGCCTCAAAGCCCCGGAAATGGTCAAGCCTGAGATAATCCACCTGATCCAGCTGGTTGCGGATCCGGGAAATCCACCAGGAAAAACCGTCGGCTTCATGGGCAGGCCAGTCGTAGAGCGGGTTGCCCCACAGCTGTCCCTCGGTGCAGAAATAATCAGGGGGCACTCCGGCCACCTCTGTGGGATGCCCCTTTTCATCCAGCTTAAACAGCTTCTTGTTTCCCCATACATCCGCGCTGTCCAGGGCCACAAAGATGGGAAGATCCCCGATAATGGCAATGCTGCGCTCATTGGCGTAAGCTTTAAGCTTATACCACTGGGAGTGGAACAGATATTGCAGGAATTTATGATAATCAATGCAAGTTTTCAGCTTTTTGTTCCAGAAAATCAGATCCTGGGGAGTGGGATCCTGCAAGGAGGGCTCCCATTCCATCCAGCTGGCCCCCTCATGATATTCCTTTCCGGCCATGAACAGGCTGTACTGATCCAGCCAGAAGGCGTTGGCGATGCAGAAGGAATCGAATTCTTCCAGAAGATTTTTATCGGCAGTGTGAAGAAAGGCTTCAAATGCCTTTTCGTAAAGTTTGGTCTTATATTCCCGGACCGCGGGGAAATCCACCGAATTCGCGGAAAACTTGGGAATTTGGGCCACATCTTCTGGAGTCAGGAGCTGCTGCTTTACCAAAAGCTCCGGGCTGATCAGCAGGGTATTTCCTGCGAAAACAGAATAGCCCTGATAGGGGGAATCCCCCAGAGTGGTGGGACAAAGGGGCAGAATCTGCCACAGATGCTGTCCCGCAGCGTGGAGAAAGTCCACAAAATCATAGGCGCCCTGTCCCAGATCCCCGATTCCGTAGGGAGAGGGGAAGGAAGTGGGATGCAGCAGAATGCCGCTGTAGCGGTAGTTGGTGTGATCGTCGGCTGAAGTTTTAAAATGCATGGCTTTGAGTTCCTCTCAGGATAAAATTGTATAAATGTTTGGCAGACCTGTGCAGACAGCACAAGGAGCCGAAACTTATAGATATTATAATCAAATTATCCGTAAAAAACAAGAATAATGGAAGCTTTTTCCCGATAAGATGTATGGATTGGGTTACCATTCACACCCACGCCAGTTTTTGAAAAGTTTTTATTTGATAAGGGTGTGAAAAGTAACATGGATTGTTACTGAGAAGGGAGGAGTTTTTATGCGCAGAGTTTTTTTGCTGGGAATGATTGTAATTTTTTTATGCGGCTGCCAGCTGCAGACAGACAGCCGGGAGAAAGTGCGGGATCTGGAGTTTCTGGTGGTGGAGGAGGGGAAGGTGCCGGAGAAGCTTCTGGAGGCGGTGGAACAGAAGAAGGCGGAGCCTTTTAAGCTTACCTATCAGGATCAGGGCAACCTGTATCTGTGCGCCGGGTACGGACAGCAGCCTACCGGGGGCTACAGCATTGCGGTGGAGGAGCTGTATCTGACAGAGAACGCCGTTTATTTTGACACCACCCTTATAGGGCCCGGGAAGGGGGAGACCTTGGCCGAGACCCCGTCCTATCCCTATATTGTGGTGATGACAGAGGATCCCGGACTTCCGGTGGTGTTTCAGTAGGCCCGGTATGAAAGTGTTGTAAGGGAAAACATCCGGGCTTTGGCAGTGTTTTGCCAGGCCCGTCATAAATGGGGAAGCGCTGGCATATAGTGGTAAAAACAGCCAGAGGAAAAAGGACGGCAAAACAGAATTTTGAGGAGGTAAACAGGTGGAACTGGTTCGTAAAAATATCCATATGAGCAGACAGAAGGCCCGGGCCCTTTGGCAGATGACTATGGATGATGATTTTAATATCCCGGACAGCATGCAGGATGTGCAGCAGCTGATTCTGCATCAGGGAATGGTGGAGATCGGGGAGAGCAAGGCGGAAAAGGACCGGGTACGGCTCCGCGGCACCCTGAATTTCTCCGTGTTTTACGGGGAAGGCGGAGGCGTTTCCGTGCCCTGCAGCGTACAGGGAAAGCTGCCCTTTGATGAACAGATCCATATGGAGGGCGTACAGGAGGGAGAGACCATCCAGGTGAAATGGACCCTGGAGGATTTGAATGTGTCGGTCATTCACTCCCGAAAGCTTAATATCAAGGCGCTGATCACCTTTGAACTCACGGCGGAGGAGCTGGTGGATGAAGAGATGGCGGTGGGCGTGCCGGAGGGACAGGAGGCGGAGACAAGATTCTGCCAGGTGTCCGTAGCCGGCCTTGCCGCTCAGAAGCGGGATACCTGCCGGGTTAAGGATGAGGTGATCCTGCCCATGAATCAGCCTAACATCGGAAAAATCCTCTGGCAGGAAACCGCGGTACGGGGTCTGGATGTACGGCTGGGGGAGGGGCAGGTATTTCTGAAAGGAGAGCTGCAGGTCTTTGTACTGTATCTGGGGGAAGAGGAGCCGGCAAAAACCTGGTGGCTTTCCCAGAATATTCCCTTCAGCACTCATGTGGACTGCCCGGGCTGCCAGGAGCAGATGATCGGCCATGTGGATGTAAGCCTGCTTCACGGAGATGTGGAGGCAAAGCCGGATTATGACGGAGAGCTGCGGGTGCTGAATGTGGACGCTATTCTGGATGTAACCATGCGGATTTACGTGGAGGAGCATCTGAGCATGCTGTGCGACCTGTACAGCCCCTCCCGGGAACTGAGACTTAAGAGCCGTCCGGCTTTCTGCCAGCGTCTTCTGGTGTCCAACGCCTCCCGCTGCCGTACCATGGACCGTCTGCCAATTACCCAGAGAGAGGCCCATATTCTGCAGATCTGCAATGCCTCCGGAGAGGTAAAAGTGGATGAGGTGACAGTGACAGAACAGGGTCTTAAGGTAGAGGGCGCGGTTTTGGTCCAGGTGCTCTATGTGACAGAGGATGACCAGATGCCGTTTTGCTGCCTGGAGGGATCCCTTCCCTTTGAACATATTCTGGAGGCCCCGGGCATGGGAGAGGCCCCGGTTTATTACCTCCAGGCCTCCCTGGAGCAGCTGCATGCAGCTATGGTCAGCGGGGAAGAGGTGGAGGTAAAGGCCTCGATTCTGCTCAATGGGCTGGTACTGGAGCCTCTGGAGCTTTCCCACATTGAAACGGTGGAGGAAGAGGCTCTGGATATGGAAAAAATCAATAATCTGCCCGGCATGCTCATCTATGTAGTGCAGCCGGGGGATACGCTGTGGGATATTGCCAAAACCTATCACACCACCATGGAGCAGGTACGAACCCTGAATGAAATGAGTCAGCAGGAGGTAAAGGCGGGACAGCGGTTGCTCCTGATGAAACAGATGGGCGGTTTTTCATAAAAATCCTTTCTTGTATTGCACAGTAAAATCGGTTATACTTTCTGGTAAGGAAAGCATAACCGATTTTATAATGGGGAGAAGAATACATATGGATCGAATGCAGCTGAAGGCATATGCGAAAATCAACCTGGGGCTGGATGTGCTCCGGCGCCGGGAGGATGGATATCATGAGGTCAAGATGATTATGCAGACCATCCGCATGTATGACAGGCTGGAGCTTAGAAAGCTGTCAGGACCAGAGATCCGGGTCCGGACCAACTTAAGCTTTCTTCCGGTGAATGAGAATAATCTGGTCTATAAGGCGGCAAAACTCTTACTGGATGAGTTTGGGATTTCCCAGGGGATCGCCATTGATCTGAAGAAATTTATTCCCGTGGCGGCGGGAATGGCAGGGGGAAGCTCTGACGCCGCCGCCGTGCTTTTCGGGGTCAACCGTATGTTTCAGCTGGGGCTTGGGCAGCAGGAACTCATGGACCGGGGCGTAAAGATCGGCGCGGACATACCATACTGCATTCTGCGGGGAACCGCTCTGGCAGAGGGGATTGGAGAAAGGCTCACTTCTATTTCTCCCATGCCGGATTGTCAGATTCTCATTGCAAAGCCAGGGGTCAATGTATCCACCCGGTTTGTCTATGAAAACCTCCATGCGGATCAGATTACAGATCACCCAGATGTGGACGGCATGGCAGAGGCATTAAAACGCCAGGATCTGAGAGGACTTGCCGCCCGTATGAGGGATGGGAATGTGCTGGAGCGGGTGACGGGACCGGCCTATCCGGTCATTGGTCAGATTGAGGAGTTTATGCGGGCTTCGGGGGCTCTGGAAGCCATGATGAGCGGCAGCGGTCCCACCGTATTTGGGATTTTCGAGGATCCGGCAGCGGCCAAAAAGGCATATCAGCGTTTGAGAAAAAGAAATCTGGCCAGACAACTCTATCTGACCAGCCCATATAACAGGAGAACAGTATGAATCAGGATTTTAACAGTGTAATGAACGAATATCTGCCCTTGCGGGACGTGGTGTTTCAGACGCTCCGCCAGGCTATTCTCAAGGGAGAGCTGGAGCCGGGAGAGCGTCTCATGGAGATTCATCTGGCCAAGCGTCTGGGCGTGAGCCGTACCCCCATACGGGAAGCGATCCGTAAGCTGGAGCTGGAGGGCTTGGTGGTTATGATTCCCCGCCGGGGGGCTGTGGTGGCAAGCATTACGGAAAAGGACTTGCGGGATGTGCTGGAAGTGCGCAGAACCCTGGAGATGATGGCTGTGGAGGTGGCCTGCGACCGGATCAGCGCCGGAGAGCTGGATCTTTTGCACCAGGCTGGCATAAACTTTCAGAAGGACCGGGAGTGCGGGGATCTGGTTCAGCTTGCCAAAGACGACATGGCTTTCCATGAGATTATTTACGGAGCCACAGGTAACCAGAGGCTTATTACCATTCTGAATAACCTGCGGGAACAGATGTACCGCTACCGCATGGAGTATCTGAAGGATACCTCCAGCTATGAGCGTCTGGATGCCGAGCACAGCCGGATTTACCAAAGCATCTGCCAACGGGATAAGGAGACGGCCCGGGAGGCTATTCGGGAACATATTGACAATCAGGAGGCGGCCATTATTCAGGCTATCCGGGAGAATGAATAAAAACGGAAATGAAATCCGCCTAATCTGTATAAAATGAGAAAAAATGGAGAATCTTTCCAGATAGACAGAGAAATGAAATAGACCTGTGGAAAGGAAGGATCTTCATATATGAATCAAAGGAAAGAAAAAAAGCTACTGGCAGCGCTGCTGGCCTCCCTGCTGGTCTGGATGACCGTACTTGCCCATGGAGCCATACCTGCGCAGCAGGTTCAGATGTTTCAGGAAATAGAGAATGAGGGCAGCGGCCAGAGGAAAGAAGGAATTCCTGGAGGGCTGTATGAGCTGGCCTGGTGGGGGAGCCTTTATCCGCGCACTTGTCTGAAAAGCGCCATGAAGCTTGTGGATGAGCAGGAAAACCAGGACCAGGAGGCGGATCTGACAGAAGAGAGAGAAGCCAGGGAACAGCAGGCAGAGAATCCTAAGGAAAAGGAAGCAGGACAGATAGAGGAGCCCAGGGAAAAGGAAGCAGGGCGGACTAAGGAGCCTGAGGAGAGAGAAGCAGGGCGGACAGAGGAGTCTAAGGAGAAGGAAGCAGGGCAGGAGAAAGAGCCAAAGACAGAGGAAGAGACGGAGCAGGATTTGAAGACCAGGATTCCGGTGAAGATCAAATGGAAGTGTATGGACCTGTTCTAAGTATGGGAGGATGCCATGGAGGGACCAGAGAGAATAGAATATGAAGACAGGAGCCAGGCGCCCATCGGAGTCTTTGACTCCGGAGTGGGAGGGCTTACGGTTGTCCGGGAAATCATACGACAGCTGCCGGGGGAGCGGATTACATATTTTGGGGACACGGCCCGGGTACCCTACGGGAGTAAGTCCCGAGAAACGATTATCCGCTATTCTCGGCAGATTGTCCGCTTTTTGATGACCCGGGGAGTCAAAGCCATTGTGGTGGCCTGCAATACGGCCAGCGCCTATGCCCTGGAAGAGCTGCGTCCTGAGATGGAAGTTCCTGTCATCGGCGTGGTGGGTCCTGGGGCAAAGACAGCGGCGGAGGTGACAAAAAACGGAAAGATTGGCGTGATTGGCACAGAGGGAACCATTGATTCCGGTATCTATACCCGGTTTCTCAGCAACCTGCGGCCGGATATTCAGGTGCTGGGGAAGGCTTGTCCGTTGTTTGTGCCTCTGGCAGAGGAGGGATGGCTGGATGGGGAAGTGGCCACAGTGGTGGCCCGGAAGTACCTGGAAGAGCTGTGTCATTCAGATATAGATACGCTGATTTTGGGATGTACGCATTATCCTCTTCTTCGATCCACCATCGCCAAGGTTATGGGGGAGTCCGTAACCCTGGTGAATCCAGCCTACGAGACGGCCATCAGCCTTCGGCGTCTGCTTCAGGAACAGGGACTGGAAAACAAAAGCGCCTGGATGACAGAGTATAATTCCTGCGAGTTTTTTGTCAGCGATGCGGCTGAGCGGTTTCAGCAGTTTGCAGCCCGAATTCTGCACCTGACCACAGAGGATACAAGGCAGATTCCCATTGAGGAATATCAGACGTAAGAGCAGATAGCCAGGAGTTGTCAAAGAAAGGCAAGGCTTTGGCAAACGGCAGAAGAGACAGCGAAAGCAAGGAGAGAATGATATGACAGAGCAGGTACTTTTGAGTATTTCCGGTCTGCAATATCTGGAGGAGGAACCCAGCCAGCCTGTGGAGGTTCTGACCATGGCCGACTATTATCACCGCAACGGAGCCCACTATCTCGTCTATGAAGAGCCGGTGGAGGGTTCCTCAGAGGTGATCCGCAATACGTTGAAAATAAAAAAGGGCCGGGTGGAAATGATGAAAAAGGGGCCCATACAGGTGCATATGATCTTTGAGGAGTGGAAAAGGCAGGTGGCTCAGTACGACACGCCCTTTGGAGTGATTCCCGTGGGAATCCAGGCAGGAGAGGTAAAGCTTACGGAAAGCCAGTATGACATCCATGTGGAACTGAATTACGTGCTGGAGCTCAACGAGGAATACGTGACTGACAGCAGCGTAACGCTGCATGTGAAATCCAAGGATGCGCCAGACTTTTCCCTGAGCTAGATGTAAAAAAGAATCCGGCTTGCCGGATTCTCGCGCCGGAGCGCGGTTGCATCAGCAACCAATTTCCTCAGCGCGCAGTGCGCATCCCCCGGAGGGCTTTTGCTTTACAGGATGCAATTTCCTGTAAAGCAAAAAGAATCCGGCTTGCCGGATTCTCGCGCCGGAGCGCGGCGTACATTGCTGTTTGGCCGCCACTCTGAATTGTGGAAGGAAAAGGCAGCTGTAAGCTGCTATTTTTTAAAGAGACGTTTAAAAAATCCCTTTTTCTTGGGCGGAGGTGTCTCCAACCCGCCCCGGGCGCTCTTGACGGCCGTAATATAGATACCGCTGACTACAGCCTTTACCTCGCGCTTTACCGGCAATACCTGAAAAACAGATTCCTCGCAGGCCAGGGTCATGACCTTGGGTCCTACCTTCGCTTTAACGATGGGAAGCTTGGACCGGCGCAGATATTTAGGCGTCTGCTCGATGACCATGGGGGGAAGACCGGAATCCTTGATCCGCAGGCGTTTTTTATCAATGATCAGCATGCTGACAGTCTGGGCCATGGCATCCATCTGCTCTTTTTGCAGCGCCTGCTTTTTCTGCATTTTTGTTCCTATAAAATATAAAGCGACCAAAAGGGCGATCAGGACTACAACAATAATCAGTAAGACTGTTGTGAAGGTTGACATAAGATATCCTCCTGTAAAAATGAAATATTCCATAGACGAGTGTAACATTGTTTCTCTTAAAGTGCAAGTGATTTGTGGTAAATCCGGCAAACGGACAGAGGATTGGAACGGGTTATTACCAACAGAGTGAACAGTAACCGGAAAGGAGCTGCGCCATGCTTCCAGCAATTTGGAATGGGCTTGTGGAAATCCTGAAATTTTGGATGGACCATCTGCTGTTTATCAACATTTTGCTTTCTATTATGATTGTCTTTTTTGAACGGCGGGAGCCCCGGTCTGTGTGGACCTGGCTGCTGCTGCTGTATTTTGTTCCGATTGTAGGGATTTTTTTGTATTTTATGATTGGACATGACTTTCACAGAGAGCATATGTTCCGGACCAAGGAGATTGAGGACGCCATCCATTCAGCTATCCGGACCCAGGAGGAAACCATTCGCACAGACCGATTTCATCCCACGGATCCCAGGCTTCGTAAGTTTTCGGATCTGGTGCTTTTCAACCTGGAAGCCTCGGATTCCGTGTACACGGCGGACAATCATGTGGAGATCTTTACGGACGGAAAGAAGAAGTTTCAGGCCCTTTATGAAGAGATTCTGCGGGCGAAAAAGTACATTCATATTCAGTATTACATTATCCGGGACGACGAGCTGTGGAGGAGTCTGGAAAAGGCGTTGATCCAGAAGGCCCGCTCCGGTGTGGAGGTACGGATTCTCTATGACAGCATGGGTTGCCGCACCATGTTAAAGCGGCGCTGGAAGCGGCTGGCGGCAGAGGGAATCCAGATCGGAGAGTTTTTCCCCGCGGTACTGCGGCGTCTCCAGCTGCGGATCAATTACCGCAATCACCGGAAGATTGTGGTGATCGACGGGCGGACAGCCTTTGTGGGGGGCTTCAATGTGGGCCGGGAGTACCTGGGGCTGGATGAGAAATTTGGCTATTGGCGGGATACTCATTTGAAGATCCAAGGATCTGCGGTACTGGCCCTTCACATTCGGTTTATTCTGGACTGGAATTATGCTACAAAGCAGAACCTGTTTACCCAGGATGAGTATTTTCAGGAGGAGGACAAACGGAAGGCGGGCCGGGAGGCTGTGCAGATTATTTCTTCCGGGCCCGATGCCAAGGAGCAGAATATCCGGGACACATATCTGAAAATGATTTCCAAGGCCCGGAAAAACATTTATATTCAGACCCCCTACTTTATTCCCGATGAGAGCGTGCTGGACGCCATAAGAATCGCCGCCATGTCCGGTGTGGATGTGCGGCTGATGATTCCCTGTAAGCCGGATCATCCCTTTGTGTACTGGGCAACCTACTCTTATGTGGGAGATCTTCTGGAGGCGGGGGCAAAATGCTATACCTATAACAACGGCTTTCTCCACGCCAAAGGTATGACCGTGGACGGAGTGGTAAGCTGTTACGGAACAGCCAATATGGATATCCGAAGCTTCAAGCTGAATTTTGAGGTGAATGCGGTGATCTACAGCGCAAAGGTTACAGAGGAGCTGGACCGCAGATTCCGGGAGGATCTGAAATACTGTACCCACATTACCCCTTATATTTATGGGCAGCGCTCCTGGATGGTTCGGGTGAAAGAGCAATTTTCCCGGCTGCTTTCGCCCTTGCTGTAGGCGCGCTCTTGTAAGTGCCCATAAAGTGTGGTAAGGTAAAAAGTATGGGTTTTTATCTGTGAGAATAAATGTTAGAAAACGAGGAGATTTATGATGAAAAAAAGAAATTTTATGGCAGCTTTGCTGCTAGGAATGGCGTTGACACTGGCAGGCTGCGGGGGAAAACAGGAGGCAGGGCCAGAGCAGACAGAGACACAGACACAGACACAGACAGAAAACTCTGGTACAGAGTCGAAGGAGCCGGAAGACCAGGGGGAAGCCGGGGATATGAAGGAAACTACACTGGTGAAGCTGGGAGAGTACAAGGGCGTTGAGGTGCAAGCCATGGATACGGAGCCCTCCAAGGAGGAGATCCAGAAGGAAATCGACGCTGTGCTGGAGGGATATGGACAGCTGGAGGAGGTTGAGGGCAAGACGGTGATCGAGGAGGGCGATGTGGTCAACATTGATTACCGGGGACTCCTGGACGGGGAGGCCTTTGAGGGAGGCACCTCCGGAGAGGGGGGTTATGACCTGACCATTGGTTCCGGCCAGTTTATTGAGGGATTTGAGGAGAAGCTTATCGGAAAGGAGCTGGGAGGATCCTATGACCTGGATCTTAAGTTTCCGGAAATTTACAAGAACAACCCGGATCTGGCCGGAAAGCCTGTAATCTTTGAGGTGAAGGTAAACAAGATTCAGAAGCTTGTGATTCCGGAATTGACAGATGAGTTTGTAAAGAAAAACCTGGAATACGACTCTGTGGAGGCCTACCGGAAATCTGTGGAGGAGGGGCTGCGGGCGCAGAAAACAGAGGAGGCTCTGGCGAAAAAGGACTATGATGTGCTGACAGCCATTATTGAGGCCTCGGAGTTTGAGGTTTCCATGGATCAGGTGCAGGCGGAAAAGGAAGCGGTGATTGCCGCCAACCAGTCGGCTGCGGCTTCCTACGGCATTGATATGGAAACATATCTGTATTTCTTTATGGGAGGCATGACGGAGGAGGAGTTTGAGAAGGAGTGTGAGATCACAGCGGAGCTTCGGATCAAGAGCAACCTGATTGTGGAGGAAGTGACAAAGGCAGAGGGGATTTCTGTGACAGAGGAGGAATATACCCAGGAAGCTACAAATTTAATGGCGGACTATGGCTATTCGGATCTGGCTGAGTTTGAGGCCGCTTATACCAGAGACGCCATTGAGGAAAATATTGTCTATAATAAGACCGTGGATTTTCTGGTTGAGCAGGCAATAGAGAAATAACACTGGCCTGTGGGTGCAAGAAGCCGGACAGGATTACCACACAAGGGAGGAGCTGATGGCCAAATGCCAGGAGAAAAATATAGGCTTTATTGCCATGAAGCCTCTGGCTGGAGGAGCCATTGAGGATGGACATCTGGCCTTACGCTATGTCTGCGCAAATCCTCACGTAACCGTGGTAATTCCTGGCATGTATACCCTGGAAGAGATTCGCAGAAATTGCCAGGCCGTGGAGGATTTGTCGCCTCTTTCCCGGGAGGAAGAGAAAAAGCTGGAGGAAGTGCAAAATATTCTGGGAACCAGCTTTTGCCGCCGCTGTAACTACTGTCAGCCCTGTACGGCGGGAATCGGGATCTATCAGGTCTTTCTTTTTGAGGGATATCTAGATCGCTATGGTTTGGAAGACTGGGCCCGGGACCGTTATGGAGCGTTGCCGGTAAAGGCAGGAGCCTGCGTGGACTGCGGACTCTGTGAGGAGCGCTGTCCCTATCATCTGCCCATTCGGGAAATGCTGAGGCGGTGCGTGGAGAAATTTGGGGAATAAAAGACGGACTGTTCAGAATAGACAACAGCCTGCTCAATCGGGGTGGAATGAGCAGGCCGCTGCCTTTGGTGATAGCATTATATATAATAGTTGAGAGGGCTGTGTTAATGTGAAACATGTTTTTCTAACTGTCGTTACTATAGCATAATCTTCCAAATAGTACAAATAGAAAATAGTTATAGCATTTTCATAACTAAAATGCATGGGTTTGGAGAGCTTAAGAAACTATTGGAGTTCGCGATAAAGTTTAGTAAAAATGAAAGTGTTTCCGGCTATCATAAAGAGACAAAGACTTGACAGAAACGAGACTTTTTACTATAGTGAAGATAAGGTATTGTTTTTGCCTTCGTTGCTGTGGAGCATATGATTTATAGCTGTTGAGAGATGACTTTATATATGTGAATTTGCTGCATGGGAAAGGGGGAAAACAAGCATGCAGGTGAAGCAGTTGGAGTATTTAATGAAAGTTGTGGAGTGCGGTTCCATCACTCAGGCATCACAGGAACTGTACATCAGCCAGCCCAGTCTGAGCAAAGCCATTCATCAACTGGAGCAGGAATACGGAGCCCAGCTGCTGATTCGGAAATCCCGGGGAGTAGAGTTGACCGGGGAGGGGAAAAGTTTCGTGCATTATGTTAGAGGTGTTTTGACCGCGACTCAGGCTCTGGAACGAAATTTTATCAGAACCCAAAGGATACAGTCCTCTAGCTTGTTTTTGGCTACGCAGCAGTTGGATTTTATTTATGATATGGCGCTGCGGATGTATGGGGAGGACGAAGGGAAAAATATTCACTATAATATAGTGGAGACAGACCGGAACGAAGTGGCTAGGCTGGTGCTGAGCGGAGGGGTAAATCTGGGATTGTTGGTACGCAATCATGCGGATGCAAAAACATTTTTGTGGCATAAAGAAGCAAAACGTCTGGATATTCATGTGATTGTATCGGAAGCTTGCTGCTATGCCTGTATTGGACCGAAATCGCCTTTTTATGGCCGGACAAAGATCAGTATTACAGAAGCTGAGAAGAGTCCGCATGTGGGATTGGATATGGAGGCGCAGGCGAGGGAGAGTCTGTATTTCGATATCCATGGAAACCATTATAATACCAGAAAGATCGTATTTTTCAATACGGTGAGCGCCTGTGAACAATTTTTGTTGGGGACAGATGCCCTGGCCTTTGTTTCCAAATGGACACTGGGATGTTTTAAGGATCCGCGGATTCAGACCCTGCAGGTGGAGATTGAGGATACAGACGCGCTGAGGGAAAATGAACTTCTATGGCTTAAGCGGGTAGGAGAACCGTTAAACCTGTCGGAAAAGAAATTTTTGCGGCATGTCTATGAGTATTTTGGAAAAGCTGTCAGCGAGTATCCGGAAGTTCTTCGGTAAAAAAGAATGAAAAAGAAACGGCATGGCCTGCGTATGGGACCATGCCGTTTTCGATTCTCACTTCAGCAGCTCCTGGGCCAGCTGTTCCAGCTGTTCCTGGGAGGCGGCGTTTAGGGTGGATTTAATGGTTACCAGGGGATCCAACAAGGTAATATCCTTCATACTCTCAAAGGCAGCACGCATATGCTTGCCTGCCATGGGGGCCCAGGAGCCGTTTTCTATAATGCCCACGGTGCGCTTCTGGAAGTTTTTGGCCTTTAAATGGGCCAGAAAATCCTCCATGCAGGGGAACAGGCCGGCGTCATAGGTACTGCAGGCCACTACCAGGCGGTCGTAGCGGAAAGCATCCTCCACGGCTTCTGCCATATCTTCCCGGGTCAGATCGGCAAATACCACCTTAGGAGCGCCTTTTTCCTCCAGAAGCTTGGCCAGCTTCTGGGCAGCGGCTTTTGTATTTCCGTGAATGGAAGCGCAGGCAATAAGGATTCCCTGATCCTCCGGCGTATAGCTGCTCCAGAGATGGTATTTCTCCAGATAATAACCCAGATTCTCCCTAAGAACGGGGCCGTGAAGGGGACAGATCACAGCGATATCCAGGCCAGCGGCCTTTTTCAGCAGAGCCTGAACCTGGGAGCCGTATTTTCCTACGATGTTGATATAGTAGCGGCGCGCCTCGCAGAGCCAGTCCTCGTCAGCGTCCAGAGCCCCGAATTTTCCAAAGCCGTCAGCGGAAAAGAGCACCTTTTCCGAGGATTCATAGGAGACCATAACCTCCGGCCAGTGCACCATGGGAGCCATATAAAAGGAAAGCTTGTGGCTTCCAAGCTCCAGGGAATCTCCCTCCTTGACCACTACCGTGCGGCCAGTCACATCCAGGGTAAAGAATTGGGGCATCATGGAAAAGGTCTTGGAATTGCCCACCAGCACCATGTCCGGATATTTCTCCGCGGCTTTCTGGATATTGGCAGCATGATCCGGCTCCAGATGGGAGATGACCAGATAATCGGGAGTTCTGCCTCCAAGGGCCTGCTCCAGATTGGCAAACCATTCCTTTGATGCCCGGGCATCCACGGTGTCCATGAGAGCGATTTTTTCATCTATAATCAAATAAGAATTATAGGAAACGCCGTTTGGCACCACATATTGGCTTTCAAACAGATCGATGGTCTTGTCATTCACGCCGATGTAAAGAATCGAATCTGTGATCTTGTTGTCTTTCATACTTACAGTTCCTCCTAAAAAATACTGTGGCCGCCAAAAAGGTGACGGTACCGCCTTATCATAGCATGAACTCGGGTGTGTGTAAATAGAAGGAAGAGATAAATTTTATCAGCGATTTTTCCGGTAGTTACGCGCTGAAGGGAAGTTTTCCGCCTTGTTCCGGAGACAAGGAATAAGCGTTGCCGCACCTGCATAAGATGTAAAAAAGTATTCGAAGAGGTTTCTTTTGAAGGAGTATATCGAGGAACGGGCCGTGGAAATTGCCAATTATATCATCAACAACAATGCCACGGTGCGTCAGACGGCGAGACAGTTTGGGATCAGCAAAAGCACGGTACATAAGGACGTGGCGGAGCGTCTGCTCTATATTAATCCGCATCTTGCGTCGGAAGCGCGGAAGGTGCTGGATGTAAATAAATCAGAACGTCATATCCGCGGAGGGCTTGCCACCAAGGAGAAATATCTGCATCAGAAGACGAACTGAAAAAAAGGCATTGACATTTGCCTGAAAATGACTAGAATAGAGGGGCGGAGCTACAAGGAATACAAAATAAGGTACGAATGAATCATGGAAAAGATGTTTTCAAAACAGGATTTAAAGAAACTGATCCTGCCGCTGATGATTGAGCAGGTGCTTTTGGTTGCCGTGGGCATGGCGGACACGATTATGATCTCTCGGGTGGGGGAGGCAGCCGTGTCCGGCGTTTCATTGGTGGATACCATTAATATTCTGCTGATTAATATTTTTACAGCCCTGGCCACAGGCGGGGCTGTAGTGGCCGGACATTGCCTGGGGGGAGGACAGCCAGAGCGGGCCTCAGAAGCGTCAGAGCAGCTTATGCTGTTTTCCGGAGCGGTTTCCCTGGGGATTATGGTGCTGGTGCTGGCCGGACATACATGGATTCTGAACCATGTGTTTGGACAGATTGAGCCGGAGGTCATGGAGGATGCCCGGATTTATCTATTGATTACAGCCCTGTCCATTCCCTTCATTGCCATATATAACGGAGGCGCAGCAATATTTCGGGCTATGAGCGACGCCAAGACCTCCATGAAGGTTTCCCTGATTATGAATGGGGTCAATATTGCGGGAAATGCCATCCTGATCTATGGCTTTGGCAGGGGAGTGGAAGGCGCTGCCATTCCTACCCTAGTGTCCCGGATGCTGGCGGCAGGGATTGTGGTGGCCCTGCTCCGGAATCAGAATCTGGAGATTCATCTTCCTCTGAAGATTCAGCTGCGCTTTCACAGGGATATGATTCGCAAAATCTGTTTCATCGGGATCCCCAATGGATTGGAGAACAGCGTATTCCAGCTGGGAAAAATCCTGGTGTTAAGTCTGGTTGCCAGCTTCGGCACTGCGGCCATCGCAGCAAATGCAGTGGCAAACAGTATTGCATCCTTTCAGGTCATTCCAGGAGCGGCTATCGGATACGCCATTGTGACCGTGGTCTCCCAGTGCGCCGGGGCCAAGCGCTACGACGAGGCGAAATACTACACCAGGCAGCTGATGAAATACATGTACATAGGCATGTGGGCCGTGAATATCCTGGTTATATTCACCTGCCCTCTCATTGTGCGGGCCTATCATCTGTCTGCCGGGACCGGGGCGCTGACAACAAAACTTCTGATCTATCACGCCGTGGGCTGCATGACTATCTGGAATATAGCCTTCGGCCTGCCCAATGCCCTGCGGGCAGCCGGAGACGTAAAGATGACCCTGGTCATCAGTCTGCTGTCCATGTGGATCTTCCGCATCGGCTTCAGCTTTTTGCTGGGAGAAAACCTGAAGTGGGGCGTGTTTGGAATCTGGGTGGCAATGACGATAGACTGGCTGTTCCGGGCAATACTGTTCCAGATCCGCTACCACAGGGGAAAATGGCAGGAGATCGAATTCTGATCTAACCGATGGGACAAACAACAGATCGGCTGAATTGTTGGGAAGGTCCTATATTTTGGGGCTTGCCAGCGAATCGGACCTTGGATATAATAGAAAATCATATGTTTATCCGAACACAGCCAAAAGCCCAGGAGTATTTGTAAAAAGTCGGCGGAGAGAAACACGTAGAGTAGAGAGGAAAGCGGACGGCATCAGTAGGAATAGGAAAGAGAACTCTTGAGAGTAGAGAGGAAAGCAGATGGCTTCATTAAGAATGAGGAAAGAGAGCCTCGAAAAATGGATAGGAAAGCGGATGGCATTAGCAGAAATAGGAAAGAGACGCCCGTAGAGTAGAGAGGAAAGCAGATAATATCATCCAGAATAGGAAAAAGAACTCAGGAGAATTGTGCAGAACGATACATGAGGAGGAATAGCTCATGAACAGAGAAATGATTATGGTGTTGGATTTTGGCGGACAGTACAATCAGCTGATTGCCAGACGAGTGAGGGAATGCAACGTTTACTGCGAAGTCTACCCCTACACGGTAAGTCTTGCCAGGATCCGGGAAATAAATCCCAAAGGAATTATTTTTACAGGCGGCCCCAATAGTGTCTATGATGAGGCATCCCCTCATTATGAGAAGGAGATCTTTGAGCTGGGAATTCCCATTCTGGGAATCTGCTACGGATCCCAGGTCATGGCATACACCCTGGGGGGAGAGGTTAAAAGCGCTCCTGTCAGCGAGTATGGGCATACAGAAACGGAGTTGGACAAGTCCTCCGCCTTATTTCAGCAGATCGAAGACAACTCCACGGTAGTGTGGATGAGCCACACGGATTACATTGCCAGGGTGCCAGAGGGTTTCCGCATTACAGCCCATACTGCTCACTGCCCAGTGGCAGCTATGGAATGTCCGCAGCGGGGACTCTATGCGACCCAGTTTCATCCAGAGGTCATGCACACCAAGGAAGGACAAAAGATGCTGCAAAGCTTTGTCTATAAGGTCTGCGGCTGTCGGGGTGACTGGCAGATGGGCGCCTTTGTAGAGGAAACCATAGCCCAGATCCGGCAGCGGGTAGGACAGGGACGGGTGCTTTGCGCCCTTTCCGGCGGCGTGGACTCCTCGGTGGCGGCTGTGCTGTTGTCCCGGGCTGTGGGAAAACAGCTTACCTGTGTGTTTGTGGATCATGGCCTGCTGCGAAAAAACGAGGGCGACGAGGTGGAAGCCGTCTTCGGCCCCCAAGGCGACTATGAGCTGAATTTTATCCGGGTCAATGCCCAGCAGCGGTATTACAACAAGCTGAAGGGCGTCACAGACCCAGAGGAGAAGCGCAAAATCATCGGGGAAGAATTTATCCGCATTTTTGAGGAGGAAGCCAAAAAGATAGGAGCCGTGGACTTTCTGGTTCAGGGAACCATTTATCCGGACGTGATCGAGTCCGGCCTAGGCAAATCCGCAGTGATCAAATCCCATCACAATGTGGGCGGTCTTCCCGGCGTGGTGGACTTTAAGGAAATCATCGAGCCCCTGCGTATGCTCTTCAAGGATGAGGTGCGCAAAGCCGGACTGGAGCTTGGAATTCCCCAAAACCTGGTCTACCGGCAACCCTTCCCGGGCCCGGGCCTGGGCGTGCGCATTGTAGGCGAGGTAACTGAAGAAAAGGTGCGCATGGTGCAGGATGCAGATTACATCTATCGGGAGGAATTGTCAAAAGCCGGACTGGACAGAGACCTGGGCCAGTACTTTGCGGGCCTTACCAATATGCGCTCCGTAGGAGTCATGGGGGATTTCAGGACCTATGATTATGCGGTGGCCCTGCGGGCAGTGAATACCAGCGACTTTATGACGGCAGAGTGCGCCCAGATTCCCTATGAGGTGCTGTTTAAGGTGACTAGCAGGATTATCAATGAGGTGAAAGGGGTCAATCGGGTGATGTTTGATCTGACTTCTAAGCCGCCGGGGACGATTGAGTTCGAGTGATGAAATAGGTGTTAAGAACCTAGTATTTATGCGGGTTACAAGCAAATTTGTTTAGGAACTGGCAACGATTTGGCAACATTTCGGGTATCACTCGTTAGATAAAAGAATACTTCAATAATAGAAAAACCTTACTGATTTTCAGATATGACAACTGAAAATTGGTAAGGTTTTTTGCGTTCATTTTTTCTTCTTGCGCTTTGCTTCTTTTTTGTCTGTAC
>JAAWJI010000070.1 GCA_022796795.1 Lachnospiraceae bacterium
CCAGAAAAGAGCCAGAAAGTCCCGAAAATAAAGGGGATTCCGGATCTTTTATATAGAAAAATCCGAGGCGGGAGCCCCGGACTTTGTCTACAGTCTGAATGGAGCTGTTTTTCGACAGCTCCATTTTTTAGGTTATATAGTTTAGTTAAGAATCAGTCTTTGTTTTTTGTAGCGGTCTCTTTCTCCTTCTCTTCTTGTACGTCATTTTCTTTCCCGGTTATTTTTTCGTATTCTTCTGCTTCTCTCTCCTCTGGATCTTCCCCAAAGACCGGCCTGGCTCCCAGGTATTCCTCCAGGGTAACGCCCTGTTCCGTGATTTCCCTTGCAGCCTCTCTCCCTACGTAACGGAAGTGCCAAGGTTCGTAGATGATGCCGGTTATATCTGTACTGCCGTTGGGATAGCGCAGGATAAAACCGTACTCGCTGCAGTGCTCCTTGAGCCAACGAAAGCCTCTGGTGTTTTCCTGCTTTTCATCCAGACTGCGGTACTCCGAGGAAACCAGATCTACGGCCAGGCCCAGCTGATGTTCGCTGGTTCCCGGCATGGCTACCACGGTAGCTGCCTTTTCCTGTGCTTCCTGATAGGAATAGCCATCCATCATATAGTCCTTGATCTTGTTTTGATGAAGCTCCATCTGCTTATCCATGCTGCGGTAGGAGGAGGTCACATAGATGGTGACTCTCTCCCTTTTGGCAGCCTGAATCATCTCTTTATAATCCTTCACGGCCCGCACATCCAGCTTGTGGCCGCCGCCGATTGATCCAAGCTCCACTGAAAAATTATCAGGCAGAGGATGATCGGCATTGACCAGCAAAAGATTCCAGTCCTTTGGCAGATTCTCCTCCTGCTCATCCTTCCTCTGTGTTTCCCCATTCTCTTGTGTATCCCGGTTTTCATTCTCTTCTGTATATTCATCCAATTCCGCTGCGATTCTGGCAGGGGCGGCTGAACCAACCTGTCCGCTTTTTCCTTCCGTTACCTGCGGCGTATTCCTTTGTTTTCCCGCGGCCATAGACTCTTGTTCTCCTGTAGTCTGGGCGTACACCGTCCCCACATACAGCCCCGCGCAAAACATAAGCATGCCCACGCAGAGGAACTGCAACACTATTCTTCTCTGTCTGCGTCTCTGCCTTTTCTTTGGTTCCTTCCATACATCCTCTCTCCAGTTCCTTCTGTTCATGTCATTCATCTTTCCTCTTTCCCTGTGCTTCACCCTCCATGGTCAGGGCCACTGTCCATAGATGTTTCCTTCCTTTTCTCCCACTAGATCTAGTATATTAGTATAAAGGATTTTCCTTGGGGAAGCTATGGGAAAATCTGAAAAAATTATGAAGATTTTCTTAAACCTGCCATTATCTGCCGGTACTGACAGCCCTTTCCTGACACAAGACTGGGATATCAGACTAAAATTCCTTCTTCTCCACAATCTGCACCGACACCAGATAGGACACAATTACTACGATAAAAGCAAAGAAAAACAGGCCTAATACTGCAAGTCTTACCAGCTGTTGTTCAGATATACCGATTACTGTTACTAATAAGCCTCTCCTTTTTCCCAGCCATATAAGTCCGTAAATCAGTCCAAATAATGCCAGATAAATTCCTACCATCAAAAGCCGGGCCTTCTCCACGCCAATCTTGTATATGACCGGAATCAGGATTCCATAAACAATGAGAAACACGGCCCCTACTGCCAGTCCTGTCTCTGTCATCCCCTCCTGCGATACATTGGACGACCTTCCTATACTTCCAACCCCATGACCGGCCAGAATTCCAAAGAGCATACCGCCCAGCACCAATATCAAATACATTGCATACTTGGCTTTTACCAGCGTCCTGCGGGTTATGGGCATGGTCAGCGCATATTTATCAAACTGTCCCTGCTCGTCATAGGCAAAACTGCTCAGCACCAGCATAGAACTGCAAAGCACCAGATACATGCTCACAAAGGAGGAATTTTTCATCCACAAACTCCAGACGCACATAACCGCCAAAACCAACAAATATTGCTTCCCTATTCTCTTCATATTCAGCAGATCCTTCATTAACAATCCAATCACAGCAATCCTTCCTTTCTACTGAGAAATCCTAAAAGATACAGTATGGTCAACCATTGAAGATAACTCATGCCTTCTGCCTCTTTGCCAGGAATACCATGAGATCATCCAGGTTAATCTGGTCAACCACATAGGCTCCCGTCTGCTCCAGTTCCCTCCGGTTATCTACCAGCATCTCGCACCCAAAGGCATTTTTGCGAATTCCTTTACAATGCTCATCACCTATCCCGGAAAGCTGCTCCTCGCTTCCCCGGACCAGTCCGTATTGTTCTGTCAGCGTATCCTTATTCTCATACAGTAAAATCCGTCCCTGGTGCAGAAACAAAATGTAGTCGGAAATCTTCTCTATGTCGCTGGTAATATGGGAGGACAGGAAAATCGTGTGCTCCTCATTCTGAATAAATTCCAGAAACAGATCCAGAATCTCACTTCGCACCACGGGATCCAACCCGCTGGTGGCCTCATCCAAAATTAAGAGCCTTGCCTCATGGGACAGAGCTACCGCCAGGGAGAATTTCATCTTCATGCCCCGCGACATGTCCTTGATCCGCTTTTTCTCCTGCAGAGAAAAGCGCTCCAGGTACTTGTGATAGGCCTGGCTGTCCCACCTCCTGTACACCTTCCGCAAAATTTTTTCCACATCCTGCGGCGTTAAATTTTCCGGAAAACAGCTCTCGTCAAACACCACGCCGATTTCCTCCTTCCAGCCTCCGTCTCCCTCCTGGATACCATGGCCTAAAATTTCCACTTTGCCCGCTTCCGGACGGATTAATCCCAGGATAGCCTTAAGCGTAGTAGTCTTTCCGGCTCCATTTTCCCCGATAAATCCCACGATGCTTCCCTCAGGTATGGAGAAGGTTACGTCCTCCAGTTTGAAATTCTCATACCGCTTTGTCAGTCCCTCAACCTTAATCGCTTCCATCTGTCATTCCTCCTCATATAAAAGCCGCACAATGTCCAAAAGTTCTTCCTCCTGAATTCCGCTCTGCCGGGCTACCTCCACGGCAGCCGTCAAATGCTTTTCCACAATCCGCAGCCGCTCCTCCCGCACCAGCTCCACATTGGCCTCCCGGACAAAGCTTCCCTTCCCCACCATGGTGGTGATAAAGCCGTCCCGCTCCAGATCCTCATAGGCCCGCTTGGTGGTAATTACACTGATGCGCAGCTCCCGGGCCAAAAGGCGCATGGAAGGCAACGGATCCCCGGGCTTTAAGCTGCCGCTCAAGATCAGATTTTTAATCTGTGCTGTAATCTGCTCATAAATAGGTTTTCCGCTGGAATTACTGATAATAAGATCCACTAATTCACCTCTTTTACTCCTGTAAGATCTCCTCTTTCCAAGATATTCATCTTTGTATATCGCTTATATAATGTATATATCATACATATACATTATTGTCAATATATTTTTTATCAAAAAGGACCATAAAAAAGAACCGGAATCCCTAACTCGAGTTTCCGGCCCTTTTACACCTTTTATTTACTTTTGCCTAATAACATCTGCGCACCGACAGAATCGTCCGATAGGTGGCTGACCCTGTGGTGATCCCGCTCTGAGGCGTGCTGGCATGGACGATCCGCCCGCCGCCGATATAAATAGCCACATGCCCTGGATAGCAGATCAGATCCCCCGGCTGGGCCTCAGCATAGCTGATCCCCCGGCCCGCTCCGGCCTGAGCCCCGGATGTTCTGGGCAGGGAAATCCCAAACTTGCGAAATACGGACTGAGTAAATCCGGAACAGTCTGCTCCGTTGGTCAGACTTGTCCCTCCCAGCACATAGGGTCCGCCTACAAACTGCAGTCCATAATTTGCAATCTGGCTTCCCAGTCCGCTGCCGCCTCCGGAAACTGTGCCCCCAGAGGAACCGCCGGAAGAACTCCCTCCAGAGGATCCTCCGCTGGAGGAGTCGCCACCAGAAGAGCCGCCTGTAGAAATAGTTCCTGTACTGCCTTTATTTGCAGCGGCCTCCGCCGCCCGCCTGGCTTCCTCCGCCCGTCTGGCCTGCTCCTTCAGCTTCTTGATCTGAGCATCCTGCTCGCTGATGGTCTTTCGGTAATCCTTTGCCTTTTGCTGGGCGCTGGCAAGCTGGTTGGAAAAGTCCGCCTCCTCCGACTGCTTCTGGGCAAGCTGGGCCTCCACCTGGGCCTTTTCCTGCTCAAACTCAGCCTGAAGCATCTCCAGATCTGCCTTCTCGATTTCCAGCTGCTCCCGAAGGCGCTCCACCTCTTCCCGAATCGCCTGATATTCCTCCAGCATCTGCCGGTCCTGGGTGTGAATCTCCTGGGCGTAATCCGCCTTGGTCAAAAATTCCGCCAGACTTTTCGTCTCCAGAAGGAGCGCCAGATAATCCGTCTCGCCCTCCTCGTATATGTACTGGATCCGAAGCTTCATAGCCTCGTACTGCTCTTCTTCCCGCTGTACAGCCGCTTCATAGTCCAGCTGGGCCTGTTCCAGCTGGGCCCGTTTCACCTCCAGATCATGCTCCAGGATTTCCAGATTCAGAACCAGCTCCTCCAGATCCGAATCCAGGCTGCTGATCTCCGCAGCCACCGCAGCCCTCTGATTCTCCAGGGAGGAAATCTGCTGATTCAGAGAATTCAGCTCTTTCTGCGCCTCATCCTTCCTCCTCTGGGCCTCCGAAATACTGCTGGCAGCCGATGCTGGCACGGAAACACATATCACACAAACCAGAAGCGCCGCAATCCAATTCCTTTTTTTATTTAAAAAACGTCTCATAAAGCGTCCATTCCTCTCCCTTATCTCACTGCTATCATTATACCGGACAGGCCTTGCAAAAACAAGGCCCTTCATGGAATCTTAAGGGTTACTGTTCACAAGAACTAACGGCTTGTAAACCTCCATCCCCAATGTTATAATAGGACATGTCCCCCCAACCCTATCACACAAAAAGGAGCTGCCTGCTATGGAACAACATACTCTCGCTGAGGAGGAGGTCTATTTCCTGGCCGATTTGTTCAAGGTCTTCGGGGATCCCACCCGAATCAAAATCCTGTATCTTTTGCTGGAAGGCGAGCTGTGCGTCAACGATATCGCCGCCTCCCTGGGCATGTCCCAGAGCTCCATCTCCCATCAGCTGAAAACTCTGAAACAGCACCGACTGGTGAAATTCCGCCGGAACGGCAAAACCATTTTCTATGCTCTGGACGACGAGCATGTAGTCAATATCCTAAACCAGGGGCTGGAGCATATTGAGCACTAATGGGCTCACCTCTCATACCGCATCTGCTCTGTCCCGCTTAAATCCTTCCAGATAAAGCAGCCGTCCTGGCAAATCATATAGCCGTGCCAGCTTCCCTCTTTGGGGATGGAGACAGAGCCGGGATTCATGTAAATATATTCCGAATGCTCCCTGCAGGCCGGCACATGGGTATGCCCGTTCAGCAGAATATCCCCTGCCTTCAACATGGGCAGATGTCCTTCATGGAACACATGCCCATGAGTCGCAAACATCATGCATGTTCTCTTTTCTTCCCCCGCGCCAACCGGAACATAAAACCAGGCATAATCCGCCAGAATAGGAAACTCCAGCACCATCTGATCCACCTCTGTGTCACAGTTTCCCCGCACGCACAGAAGCTCCTGCCGGATCCCATTGAGCATGGCTATCACTTCCTTTGGCCCATACTCCCGGGGCAAATCATTGCGGGGGCCATGGTACAAAATATCTCCCAAAAGCACCAGCTTCTCCGGTTTTTCCCGTTTCCACGCCTCCAAAAGCTCCCTGCAGTAATAGGCGGAGCCGTGAATGTCCGATGCGATCATCAATTTCATCCTGTTTGATCTCCTCTTCACTTTTTCCTCTGCTTTTTCTATTTTTCCTCCAGACTGCTGAGATACTGGCTGTAATCGCTGGACAGGGCGTTGCTGTTCTTGGCCTTCTTCACGCTGATCTTCACCTGGCCCTTGGACTTGGTAATGCCCTGCAGCGTTCCCGCGCCGCCTACGCAGCCTCCGGGACATGCCATACCCTCCAGCAGGTATCCGTCGTAGGTTCCTTTTCTGGCCTCCTCCAGAAGAGCCCGGCATTCCCGCAGTCCCTCGGCGCTTGCCACCTTCACTTCCCGCTCCGGCTCCATCTCCCTGATACAGTTTACAACCGCCTGGGCCACGCCGCCGCTGACCGCAAATCCCCGGCCATCTCCGCTGGCTTCCGAGGGCCCTTCGTCCTTTGTCAGCGCGTCAAAATCCACGCCTTTAGCCTCAAACATGGCCATGACCTCCTCAAAGGTCAGCACGAAATCCACATCGCTGCGGATGGTCCTGCGGCTGGCCTCCAGCTTTTTGGCTGCGCAGGGCCCAATAAACACCACCTTACAGCCCGGATGCTGCTTTTTCAGCAGACGTCCGGTCAGCACCATGGGAGTCAACGCCATGGAAATATGGGAGGCAAACTCCGGAAACAGTTTTTTTGCCATGACAGACCAGGCGGGACAGCAGGAGGTTCCCATAAAGGAAATCTTTTCCGGCACCTCCTCCATGAAATCCTTGGCCTCCTCAATGGTACACAGATCCGCGCCCACGGCCACCTCCATCATATCGGCAAAGCCCAGCTCCTTCAGGGCGGAGCGAAGCTTCTCCGGCGGCAGGTTCTTTCCAAACTGTCCCACAAAAGCCGGGGCCACCGCCGCATAGACCGGCATTCCTGTCTTGATGGCATGGATGGTCTGGAAAATCTGACCCTTGTCCGAAATGGCTCCGAATGGGCAGTTCACCAGGCACATGCCGCAAGAAACGCATTTATCATAATCAATCTGGGCCCGGCCCAGCTCGTCGGTGTGAATGGCGTCCACCCCGCAGGCCTTGGCACAGGGCCGTTCCATCTGAACAATCGCGCTGTAGGGGCAGGCATTGAGACACTTGCCGCAGCGAATACATTTCTCCTGATCGATAACGGAACGGCCGTTTACAATCTTCACCGCATCCTTGGGACACACTTCTGTACAGGGATGGGCCAGACAGCACTGGCAGGCATCCGTCACCCGCACCTCTCCGTCCGGACAGGCATGGCAGGCGAAGCTTATAATATTTACCAGAGGCGGATCATAATATTTCTCCGCAATGGCGCTCTCCTCAATACCGTCAGAGATCGGCGCATGCTCCGTCAGCTTCCGCAGGGGAAGACCAATCGCCAGGCGCAAGCGCTCGCCCACAATCGCCCGCTCTAAAAACACGCTGTCCCGGTACTGGGCAACCTCACCAGGGATAATCTTGTAGGGCAGATCAATAATCCGGGAGTAATCTCCTCCCTCATAGGCCATGCGAGCCACTTCCGTAAAAATTTTCTGGCGGATCTCCACCACATTTGTATACACACCTCTGAAACTCATAGACTGCTCCTCACTTCCCGTCTGATTTCCTGTTGTTTATTGTTTTCATTTTATCAAAGAAGTATGTCTTTGTCAAAACCCTGATTTATTTTGATAGTGTAACTTTACTTTCGGGTTTGACTGGTCAGAATCCACCATAGACGTTTTTATCAAGCAGGAATTGCAGACTGTTTTTTATACTTTACT
>JAAWJI010000071.1 GCA_022796795.1 Lachnospiraceae bacterium
AAATATCCGGTATCCACTTTTCATCCCAAGAATCCTGCATTGCAGGATTCTATCCTTGTTTTCAATCAGGATTGCGAACTTGTTTCGCAATTACCTATATAATCGCTATACACCATTCATAACTCAACTCTTTCAAAACCTCTCTGTATCCTTGTTAAACGCGGATACCTTTGCAAATACCTTGTTCTCTTAATCATTAATCTGCCATCCCGTCCGACCCGCTCTTTTGCTGTGAAGAATATTTTCATGCGACAACATTCGATTGACAGAACCCCTGAAACACATCATAATAAAGCTGGTAGGTTTCCTATCATTTTTATTTCACAGGAGGTTCTTCCGCGTATGAAACGAATTGTATTGACTGGCGGCGGTACTGCAGGCCATGTTACTCCGAATATTGCGCTGCTCCCCCGTTTACAGGAGCTTAATTACGAAGTTCACTATATTGGCTCCCGGGACGGCATTGAAAAAAAACTGATCCAGGAGCTGGGTATTCCCTATTATGGAATCTCCTCTGGAAAGCTGCGCCGCTATTTTGATCCCAAGAATTTTTCCGATCCTTTCCGGGTCATCAAGGGTTATCAGGAAGCCCGGAAGCTTATGAAAAATCTGAAACCGGACATTCTGTTTTCCAAAGGCGGCTTTGTGTCCGTGCCCGTGGTGCTGGCCGCCAGGCACTGCCATGTGCCGGCTATTCTCCATGAGTCCGACATGACTCCCGGGCTGGCCAACAAGCTGTGTATCCCTTCAGCGGCAAAAATATGCTGCAATTTCCCGGAAACCGTATCCTGTCTGCCCAGCGGCAAGGCGGTCCTGACCGGATCCCCTATCCGGCAGGAGCTGCTGACAGGAAGCAGGCTGGCCGCTCTGAATTTTACCGGCTTTTCTGCCAACCGGCCCGTTATCCTGGTCATGGGCGGCAGTATGGGAGCCGCCGCTGTCAACGATGCGATCCGGGCCATTCTGCCACGGCTTCTGGACCGCTTTCAGGTGATTCATCTGTGCGGAAAAGGGAAAACAGATCCCTCCCTGTCCCAGACACCCGGCTATGTACAATATGAATATATCAAGGGAGAGCTTCGGGATCTGTTTGCCCTGGCGGACATTGTGGTCTCCCGTGCAGGAGCCAATGCCATCTGCGAGCTGCTGGCTCTGCGCAAACCCAGCCTTCTCATTCCCCTCTCTGCCGCCGCAAGCCGGGGAGACCAGATCCTTAACGCCCGTTCCTTTGAGCGCCAAGGATTCTCTAAGGTACTGGAGGAGGAGGCTATTACAGAAGAGGTGCTGTTTAACAGCATCTGTCAGCTCTATGAAGAACGGGAATCCTATGAGAAAGCCATGGAAGGCAGCAGTCAGTCAAATGCCATTGAAGCCATTGTGGATCTCATCTGCCAGCTTACAAAAAAATAGCATCTGCAAAGGGGCTGTCACTGACAGCTCCTTATTTGTCCCGCCTGCTCCCTACACGCCTTTACTTGTAAAGGTCTTGATACATATCCTTATAATTTACTTTCAACCAAGCCTTTGCCCGCTTCAGATATCCGTCCACTGTACTCAGAGAAATGCCGTGAGCCTTTGCAATCTTCTTCCTGGGAACTCCCACACATTCCACCAAGACCAGTATTTCATACCACTTTTCGTTCTTTTCCCGCAGGCCCTCCAGCGCTTCCAGGCAAAGACTTCTTGCATCTGCGCGTTCCAGAAATTCCTCCACATTGTTGCCTGCACGCTCCTCATTCTTTACCCTTTCCCAATCGGAAAGACCCACAATCTCTGTATATTGTCCACCCTTCTTCCGGATATCTCTCGCTAAATTTACAGCAACCACAATCAACCATGCCTTGATCTTCTCCTTTGGCATGGAATCAAAATATTGATGCAGTCTCAGAAAAGCCTCCTGACAAATATCTTGTGCCAGATAATAATCCCGAACATGACTATATGCCACCTTGCAGATAATTTTGTGATAATCCATGTAGACTTTTCTGAATTCCCTTTCTTCCTCATTGCTAGAACCGTTCATATCACCTTACTCTTAACAACTCCCCTAGCTGCGTCAGCTCTTCCTGTGACGCGCTGCCCGGATTCCACTGAATGCCGGCCGTATCTCCCTCATATCTGGGAATCAGATGCAAGTGAAAATGAAACACTGTCTGTCCCGCCACAGGGCCATTATTCTGCATAATGTTAAATCCATCGCAGTGCAGCGCCTCTGTCATATGGACAGCCAGCTTCTTTGCCAGCAAAAACACTTTGCTGCAAAGTCCATCGTCCAGCTCATAAAGATTTGCATAGTGCTCCTTGGGCACAATGAGAGCGTGTCCTTTTGCCGCTGGTCCCAGGTCCAGAAATACACGAAAATCCTCATCCTCATAAATCGTAACGGAAGGGATTTCCCCATTTGCGATTTTGCAAAAAATACAGTTAGAATCTTTCATTCTTTTCCACCCTTTCTTTCCGGCTATGGCCGGGATTCCTTTAAAATCAACCGCATTTTGACGAAAAAAGTCGAAAAATGCAGATTGTTTTTATTTGCCATTTTTTGACACAGATGGTAAACTTTTGGTAGAGGAGTGATATAATGATGAACCATTCTGAGACATTTGCCATTTCCAAAATCGTACATGAAATACGGAATCCCCTGACACTGATCAACAGTTCTCTTCAGCTAATCCAGCAGCTGCATCCGGAAGTTAAGGATTTCCAATTCTGGGGACAAACCCTGGATGATGTTTCTTATCTGGGCTCCCTTTTGGATGACTTGGCTTCTTATAATGATGAAACAAGATTCTTTCGATGTGAAGTGGACATCCGACAACTGGCTTTGTCCCTGGAAGAAAGCATCCGGCCCTTTTTGCTGGAAACCCACAAGCATTTCTCTCTGCATGTACCCAGCCACCTGCCCTCTGTTTTCGGCAATCCGGTAAAACTCCGGCAGGCCTTTCTCAATATCCTGAAAAACGCCTTTGAAGCCACCTCCGATCAGGGATGCATCACCATGTCTGTCCGCAAGTATTTAAGCGATATTATTGTAATCATCTCAGATGACGGCTGCGGTATGAATGAAGAGTATCTGGCTAATATTTTCACTCCATTCATCAGCCACAAATCTGGCGGCAGCGGTCTGGGTATGGCAATCACCAAGAAAATCATAGAAGCCCACCACGGTCAGATTGACGCCATTTCTGTGTTGGGAAAGGGTACCACCTTTACAATCACCCTTCCTCATATGAACATTCTAGTATAAGGCTTCTGCTTTTTCAAGGGATATTTCTCATTTCCCAGAAAAGGAGAACCACATCGTTTTACAGACAAAAAAAGACACCGACCCCACAGCCCGTAGCTGCAAAACCAGTGCCCTGCCTGCGCCTCCAGGGGCTCGAACCCTGGACACCCTGATTAAGAGTCAGGTGCTCTACCAACTGAGCTAGAAGCGCATATCTGTTTTCTCTTTTCAACGCAAGAGTTATTATAACCTATTCCTTAAAAAAATGCAAGTACTTTTTTTAATTTTTTTTAAATTTTCTAAAGCTTTTGTAAAAATTTTTGAACCAGCTTGAATCACATCCGGAAACCTTCTATAATATACAAGAATCAACTATAGAAAAGAAGGTCTTCTCATGAATTCCCTGAAAAACAACAAGTTTGAATCCAACAAAAAGTATTTTACCATCTGTGTCTACGCCGTCTGCGTAGTGGCAATCGGCTGTATTATCGTAAAAGCCATTATGGATTGGGACAGTACCCTTACCACCTTAGGGCAGCTCCGCCAGGTCCTGTCCCCCTTCCTCATTGGCGCTTTGATCGCCTATATTATCAATCCCTTTGTAAATCAGGTTTTGCGTCTGCTGGAAAAGCTCTTCCATGGCCGCTTTAGTCTGGCATGTAAAATTCTGGCCATTTTATTGGCCTACATTGTGGTATTGGGCTTTGTATCCATTGTTCTGTTTTACATCATTCCCCAGCTCATTGATACGGTGGGCGATTTGGTGAATAAGATTCCGGAGGTCTATAACCAATTTACAGACTTCTTTTTCAATCTAGAATCCAGGTATCCCCATACAGATTTCGCCTATATCAATCAACTGCTGGTGGATATGGAGCCAGATCTGATTCAGACAGCACGAAGCTTTGCCACTGATGCGCTTCCCAAGCTGTACGCCGCATCCATGTCCCTGATCAGCTGGCTTGTCAACCTGCTGATCTCCCTCATTGTCTCCATATATATGCTGACGGAAAAGGATCACTTACGCCGGATGGTCCGCCGGCTCTCCTACGCTTTCCTGAAAAAAGAAACCGCCCTCTCTTTTCTCCAAACCTGCCGGGAATGTGAGCGGATTTTTAGCAAGTTTATTATCGGTAAGTCCATCGATTCCCTGATTATCGGAATTCTCTGCTTCCTGCTCATGAATATTCTGCGGCTGCCCTATGCTCTGCTCATCAGTGTGATCGTGGGCGTCACCAATATGATTCCCTATTTCGGCCCCTATATAGGAGCAATTCCCGGGGCGCTTTTGACCCTGATCATTTCTCCCACCAGCTGTCTCATCTATCTGATCATGATTCTGTGCCTGCAGCAGTTCGACGGCCTGATCCTGGGGCCCAAGATTCTGGGAGATTCCACCGGGCTTCGTCCGCTGTGGATCATTTTTGCCATCACCATCGGCGGAAAGCTTGCAGGGGTGCTGGGTATGTTCCTGGGCGTCCCTCTGGTGGCGATTCTAAGTCATCTCATGGGCAAATGGATAGACAAGCTCCTGCGGGAAAAGCAGGCCCCGGTGGAATAGCGCTTATATCATCGCCCCCTCTTTTACCGTCTGATGATAAGCTTATGGATGGGATTGCCTATGGCAGAGAACCGTTCTTCATATTCTGTCATAACATTTCCCTCCATCAAGATCTCATCCTTGTGCAAGTCATAGGTGCAGACTAAAAGCTTCCAGCCAGACTCCTGCACAGACTCCAGAGAAAAGTCAAAGAGCGCCCGGTTGTCCGTCTTGAATTCTACAGTCCCCTCCTTGTCCAGAATTTTGTCATAACGGCTTAAGAATTCTCCTGAGGTGAGCCTCCGCTTGGCGTGGCGGTCCTTGGGCCAGGGATCCGAAAAATTCAGATAGATTTTGGCCGTCTCCCCCTGTGCAAACACTTCCGTAATATGTTCCGCTTCCATGCGCAGGAAGCGCAGGTTGGGAAGCTCCACCTCCCGCTGCTTCTCTATAGCCCGCAGAAGGACACTGGAGTATTTCTCAATTCCCACATAATTAATCTTTGGATTTTGACGGGCCAGCTCCAGGAGAAACTGTCCTTTTCCCATTCCGATCTCAATCTGAATGGGATTTTCATTTTCAAATATTTCTTTCCACCTTCCGGCCCATTGCTCCGGATTCTGAATCACATATTCACTGGCTCCAATTACCTCACGGGAGCCCTTAATATTCCGCAGTCTCATGTTTCCTTTCTCCTCACTCTTTTTCTTCAAACCAAGCCAGCGACGGTCTGGCTCAACAGCTAATCATATTTTACCGGATTTTCCCCTAAAAGAAAAGTATCATTTTCAGATATCTTTTTGTATAATGCGACACTTGTTCTGTCAAGGTTTTTTCTGCAATTTTCCCACATTTCTGCGACTTTATGACATATAAACAAAACATCTGTTTCTTCATATCACTATGTAAACCCCCATTTTTTTGCACCTTTATGTGGATAATGTGGATATCTTGGTTGATAACTCTGTTTTTCCCCGTTTTTACCTATTTTTTATGTGGATAACTTTCCCCCATTTTTCCACAAAAATTCCTATATTTTGGAAAGCCTCAAAAATGTTTGTGCAACTTTCCCATTTTTCCAGGGGGAGAACAGGGTTTCTCCTTTTTCCTGTCTGAAAGTATTTCAAAATACCTGAAAACACAGTTTTGTCACCACTCCTTTTCCTTAGGACAGTGGCGTTGTCTCACCCGGGAAATACAATCAGCTTGGTAAATTTCCTTCAATCGAAAAAACAGCAGGTTCCCTGTTCGTCAGGAACCTGCTGTTGCACATATCTTTTTATTTTGCACATTTCTTGTGATCCGGTACGGATTTAGAAGATTCTCCGCACAGCCAGTATATTCTTGTAGTTTGCAGGAGAAGTATACTTGATCCCCGTAGCCGCTGTACTGGCGTGTACAATGGTGTTGTTGCCGCAATAAATAGCCACATGTCCGCTGTAGCAGATAATGTCTCCCGGCTGCGCCTCAGAAAGGCTCACGCCGTATCCCACGCTCCGCATAGCGCTGGAGGAGTGGGGCAGTCCCACGCCAAAATTAGCATACACAGACATAACAAATCCGGAGCAGTCCGCACCATTAGTCAGGCTGGTGCCTCCATATACGTAGGGATTTCCCACAAACTGGCCTGCAAAGGATGCCACTGCATTTCCGCTGGAGCTTCCTCCGCCGTTGCCTAATGCGCCGCCGGAACCGCCGTTCTGTGCTGCTACCTGGGCGCTTCTTCTGGCTCCCTCTTCCCGGGCTGCCCGCTCTTTCTCCAGACGGGCCTCTTCCTCAGCCTTGGATTCCGCCTGCACAAAGTCTGTGCGCAGATCCACATATTCGGTGGAAACCCAGCCGTCGCCTTCCTCGATGGAAACCTTCACCCAGCCGTCTACCTCTTCCAGCACCGTCAGTTCCTCCTCCTGAGGAATCAGACCCAGCACGCTGGCCTCCAGGCTTGCATCATTGCGAACCCGCAGGGTCTCTGTGGTCACGGTGGCAACACGCTCGCCTACCTCTTCGGCCAAAGCTTCCGCATCTGTGCCAGTTACCACATAGTCGCCTTTCACATATCCTGTCACAGTTCCGGAGGTGATCTTGAGCCATCCGTCTACTTCTTCCTCTACAGTCCCGGCAGATTCGTCGTAGAGCTTACCCAGGATTTCTCCCTCCTCTGTGGGGGCGCTGCGCACATTTACATAATTGTCAACCTGTGCAATACAGAGATCCGGATATTCAGAAGGAGATAAAATCTTTGCGATTTCCTGATTGGTCTCCGGTGTTCCGTCCTGCGCTTCATTTAATAAAGAAGCAATCCCTGCATCCATTCCCAGATTTGCCGCCTCTGCCTTTATGGAACTTACGCCAAAGCAGAGCACTCCTGCCAGGCATAAAGTAGTAAGCTGATGTACTTTCATGGTTTCCTCCGTAGCCGCTTCATAATTATTACGAAATTGTTAACACTTATGAAGCAATTATAACAATTATACTACATATTGTCAACCGTAGAATTCCATTTTGATAGTGTAACTTTACTTTCGGGTTTGACTGGTCAGAATCCACCATAGACGTTTTTATCAAGCAGGAATTGCAGACTGTTTTTTATACTTTACT
>JAAWJI010000033.1 GCA_022796795.1 Lachnospiraceae bacterium
AAGATGTAAATAGAAAAACCACCCTCATACAAAAACAACACAGTATAATTTCAGATTACCAAAATATATAACCACTTTTAAAAATAACTATTTTTTGTACCCCCACACCCCACATCAACCACCACCGAAACCTCAAAATACTTCTCCATCCTCTTATTCCCATTCCCTTCCTCATCTTCCGCAAACACAAAATGCTTATAAAACTGCTTAAAATAAAGGATTTCTAGATATGTTTCCTTTGTATTCCCACCACACATTCTGTATGCACCGTTCCCGGAAACATATCCACCGCCCTCGCCCTCATCAAGTCATATCCGCCCTCCATCAAAACCTTCAAATCCCGCGCAAGGGTAGCCGAATCGCAGCTCACATACACAATCTTCTCCGGCCGCATCTTCAGCATGGTCTCCAGGCAAACCTTATCGCACCCTTTCCGAGGCGGATCCACAACGATCACTTCCGGGCGCCTCATTCTATCTCTCTCATCCCCACATTTCTCTGGCTCGTTATCTCCCGAGCCTTTTCCTTCCAGCCCGCACTTCTCCAGCTTTTCCTCTTTTCCGTCCCTTCCTTTGTCCCTATCCTTTCTTCCTTCTTCCCTACGTTCATAAACCCCAGCCAGCACATCCTCTGCCTTTCCTACAAAGAACCTGACATTCTCGATCCCATTCAGCTCCCCGTTTCGCCCGGCATCCACAATAGCCTGGGGCACGATCTCCACCCCATACACCTGCTTTGCTTTTTGGGCCAGAAACAGGGAAATGGTCCCGATCCCACAGTACAAATCCCATACGGTTTCTGTTCCTTTCAGCCCGGCAAATTCCAGCGCCGTCTCGTAGAGACGTTCTGTCTGCACCGGATTTACCTGATAAAAGGACAGTGGTGAAATCTGATATCGAATTCCCCCAATGGAATCTGTGATATATGTTTTCCCCCAAAGCGGGAGAATCTCCTCCCCCATAATCACGTTGGTATGTTTCTCATTCACATTTATGGTAATGCTTGTCATGCCGGGAATCCTGCTTAGGCGCTCCGCCAATTCCTGCCCATGAGGCAGTTTTCTCCCATTCAATATCAGACAAACCATCAGTTCTCCTGTATGGAAGCCCTTTCGCAGCAGGATATGCCGCACCAATCCGCCACCGGTGGTCTCATCATAGGCCGATATATGGTACTTCTCCAGAAATACCAAGATCTCCTCCAGGATCTCCTTGTTTTCCGATACCCCCAAACAACAATCCGTGTTGGGAATGATCTGGTGGGTCCTCCCTGCATAAAACCCGGTGATCAGCTTTCCCTCCCGGTCTGTTCCCACCGGGAACTGGGCCTTGTTCCGGTAATGGTAGGGTTCCTCCATGCCAATGATGGGCTCCATACATGCCAGCAGCTTTTCTTCCGGGATTCCGCCCAGGCGTATCAGGTTGTTCTTCACTTTCTTTTCTTTAAACTCCAACTGCTTTTCGTAGGAAAGCGCCTGGATCTGACAGCCGCCGCATTTCTGGTGAAGCGGGCACAATGGGGGAACCCGGTCCGGCGAGGGCTTCAGCACCCGCAGCAGCCTGGCATAGCCATAGTTTTTCTTCAGCTTCATGATGCCTGCCTCCACCACGTCCCCGATTAAAGCATCCTTAATAAAGAAAGGAAAGCCATCCGCCTTTCCGATGCCTTCCCCTTCACTTCCCATATCCTCAATCGTCAACACGATTCGATCATTCTTTTTCATCCCATTCTCCTAATCTTCCAATCTGTGTATCCTCTCTGTCAATACGGGCCCCTGCCCTGTCCAGGGGATTTTCCTGTCCTGTCTGCCGCTTGTACGTCCTCTCTGGCAATACAAAATCCCCCAGAGGTATTCTGTTCTGAAATACAAACAGTCCCTAAAATGCCAGACTGTCTTCTCCTACCCTTTCAATCCCTTGGCCTGCCGCTCCATGTCCTCGATGACGATATCATAAATCTCTCCCATTGACGCGCAGTACTCCAGAACCTTCCAGGGCTCATTGGTATGGAAATGAATTTTAATCAGATCCTCGTCTCCCACCGCCAGCAGGCAGTCCCCCTGAAAGTGACTGGCAAAGTAGTCGCTAATCGCGTCCTCGTCCAGATCTTCTCCTTCTATTAACAGCTGTGTGTCATAACGGTATTCTAGCATATGCACTTACCTCTTTTCAGCATTTTCTATTCTCACAACGTATTCCCGGGCCTGGATTTAAGCCGCCGGATATACCCTAACCGCCGCCTTACGAACTCTTCCGAATATTTGATTCAAACAGCCGGTTATACCCCAGCCAGTCCTTATTATCCCCGGCTGCCCGCAGGATTTCTGTCATGGTCTCCAGCTTGGCGTCTGTGTTATCCGCCATATTCAAGGCTACCGCCTCGATCAGAGCCGGCTTTTTGGGCGAGCCATATTCCAGTTCCCCATGGTGAGCCAATATACAATGCTTCAGCTCATTGCCCAGCTTCTGCGGGAACCCTTCAATCTGCTGGATCTTCTCGTGAACCATCTCGTAGCCAATGGATATATGCCCCAGCAGCTGCCCCTCGTCTGTGTAATCGTTGACCGGAAATTCCGACAGCTCTTTAAGCTTTCCAATATCATGGCATAGGGCCGCCGTGTAGAGAAGGTCTGCATGGAGTGCAGGATATGTTTTCGTATAATAGTCGCAAAGCTTCACCACGCTCAGGGTGTGTTCCAGAAGACCGCCTACAAAGCTGTGGTGCACGCTTTTTGCCGCCGAATGGAACTGAAAGGCCTTGGCAAATTCCCCGTCTTTTACGAAAAAGGCCTCTGCCAGGGCGCGAAGATGGGGCTCTTGTATTTTCTGCACGAAGCCCAGCAGCTCCTGGTACATGGCCTGGATGTCTTTTCCGCTTACAGGCAGATAGTCTGCAGGGGCGTATTCCCCCTCCCGGGCCTTCCGTGCCCGCTTTACATTCAGCTGAATGGCACCCTGGAAATTGGTGACCTCCGCCACAATATCCACATAATCCATCACAGCAAACTCACCGATGCCCTGGGAATTGGGATCCCAGATCTTGGCGTCCGCCGTTCCGCTCTTGTCCTGAAAAATCACGTTTTCATAAGCCTTGCCGTTTTTCGTAACAGCTCCCTGCTTATACTTACACAGATATACTCCCGATACCCGCTCTCCCTCCCGAAAGCTCTCAATATACTTCATATCAGTTCCCTTCCATTTCTGTCAGTCTTTATGCTCCCTCTATTTCCACAGGACATTTTGTAATCGCCCCTGTTTCCACAGAAATCTCCCTCTATTTCAGCGCACTAAGCCCCACGCTGCACATGATCTCTTTCATCCCCTCCTTGCCTTGACGCATAACCTTCACTGTGATCACCTGGTCTTCGGAGAAATTCAAGAGCAGCTCCTGCATTTCGCTTAAGCTTTTCACCTCCTGGCCGCTGATGTCCACAATGACGTCGCCGCCCTGGATTCCTGCGGTCATGGCCGGGGAATCCATCTCCACGCTGGTAATGTAGACTCCCTCCGGCAGCCCCAGCTCCTCCTGCACCTCTACTGTCACGTCTGCTCCCCGAATTCCCAGGTACACAATATCCTGGTTGTTGCTGAGATGCTCAATGACTCCCTTCAGGTCTGAGATTCCGTAGGCTGTCAGGACTTCCGGATTGTAGGAATGCAGGTATGTATCCTGCAGCCATCCCACTACCTCTCCTTTGAGATTGATAAGTACGCCGTTGCTGTGGGCGCTTCGAAGCTGGTCTACCAGCAGAAGCTGATATTCCCCGTCCACAGCGGAGGCATGATAGGACACGGCCGTCAAATTTCCGAATAACAAAGAGCCTGGGATGCCCACAGGACTTCCCAGAGCAATCACCGCCTCTCCGGGACGCAAGGTCCGGGAATTTCCCCAGGTTACGGTCCGTATCTGTTTCAGGGTGGATTCCTCCAGGTCTCCCAGATTCACGCTGAGGATCGCCAGATCGGTAACGGGATCGTATTTTTTCAGCGCCGCCTCCACCGTCTTGGAGTCCGCAAAGGTTACCCGCAGCTGGTCCGCTCCGGATATATCCGAGTAGGTGGTCAGGATCAGCTCCTCCACGCCGTTGTCGTCCACAATGAGACCGCTGACATTCCGCTCGCTCTCATAGGTTTCATTAAACCAGTCCATATCGCTGCTGCCGGCTGTGACCGTCACCATGCTTTTCATGGCCTCCAGGCTCGCAGAGCGCATTTTCCCCATAAGACGCGTGTAATCCTCCAGCTCCATCTCCACGGTCTCTGTGATCACGATAGGCTCCTGGGGAGGTTCCGGCTCCTGAACCGGCGGTGTCGCTGGTTCCTCCGGCTTTTCCGTCTCCCCAACCTCCTCTGTCGGATCCTCATCCTTGGGAATATTGATCTCCCGCACGGGATCCTCCCCAAACCGCTCCTGTACCAAAGGGTATACCAGCACAAAGGTCACGCAGGCAACCGCGCCGAACAGGACGGCCAGCACAATGGTGAGCCCGATTTTCCGAAGCGTCCGGTTCTGCCGCAACAGAGGGCGCTTAATTTTCTCTTGGACAAACTGAAACTCATCCTGCCCTGTCTTTTTCTCTTCCGCCATATACTTCTCCTTATAGTCCCTCGGACATCTGTATTCTACTTTTCAGATCTCCATATATTCCCAAAAAACAGCAATTTCCTCCCTGTAAGATGCGCGCATTCATACATGCCTCCCGGGCACTTCCTATGCTTCGCCCATTTTCCAGGGAATCGCTGAACGGTTCCCCAATACTATTTCTGAAAATTCTATCCAGTCTACATTCTCGCACATGGCCTATTCTTTTCTATTTTAATACATTTTCCATATACTGTCCAGAAGTTCTGCTTTTCTTTCCGGCCGTTTTAGAGTAAAATAGAGATTATGAATGAGAAAGCGATGCACATTTTGGAATACGACAAAATTATAAATCTGCTTGCGGAGCATGCATCCAGCGACTCCGGACGGGAGCGTTGCAAAAATCTGGTGCCCATGAAAGATCTGGAGGAAATTAACCGGGCACAGCAGGAGACCGCGGATGCATTGACCCGAGTGTATCAAAAGGGAAGCGTGTCCTTTTCCGGAGCCCGGAATGTATGCGAATCCCTGAAGCGCCTGGAGATCGGCGGCACCCTGTCCATGGAAGAGCTGCTCCACGTCTGCTCTCTTCTGGAGGCGGCCGGACGAGTGAAACAATTTTCCAGACGGGAGGATCCGGATGCGCCCAGGGACAGTCTGGATGAATATTTTGAAATGCTGGAGCCTTTGACCCCTTTATCTTCGGAGATCCGCCGCTGTATTTTAAGCGAGGAGGAGGTCAGCGACGACGCCTCCCCGGAACTGAAACGGCTGCGCCGTTCCATGCAGCAGGCCTATGACCGGGTCCAGTCCACCCTTCACTCCATGGTAAACGGTTCTGCCCGCACCTATCTGCAGGATGCGGTCATTACCCAGCGGAACGGTCGCTACTGTCTGCCGGTGAAGGCGGAATACCGGGGTCAGGTGCCGGGTATGATTCACGATCAGTCCTCCACAGGCTCCACCCTCTTTGTGGAGCCCATGGCTGTGGTTAAGCTTAACAATGATATCCGGGAACTGATGCTAAAAGAGGAAGAAGAAATTCAGCGGATTCTGGCCTGCCTGAGCAGCGAGACAGCCGTATACGGAGAAGCCATCCGGGAGAATTACCGGATTCTTGGAATACTGGACTTTATCTTTGCCAAGGCCCTGTACGCCAAAAAGCTGCGGGCCATCCGGCCTCTGTTCAACACCAAGGGTTTTCTGCATATTAAGGAAGGGCGGCATCCTCTGCTGAATCCCGCCAGGGTGGTGCCTATTGATATTTCCCTTGGTCAGGATTTTGACCTGCTCATTGTCACCGGCCCCAACACCGGCGGTAAGACGGTTTCCCTGAAAACCGTGGGGCTTCTCACCCTTATGGGCCAGGCAGGACTGCATATTCCGGCTTTCCAGGGATCCAGACTTGCCCTTTTCGATCAGGTGTACGCGGATATTGGGGACGAGCAGAGTATTGAACAGTCCCTGAGCACCTTTTCCTCTCATATGACGAATATTGTGCGGATCCTGGGAGAAGCCTCGTCCAACTCTCTGGTTCTCTTTGACGAACTCTGCGCAGGCACGGATCCCACAGAGGGAGCGGCCCTGGCTATTTCCATCCTCTCCCATCTGCACCGGCAGGGAATCCGCACCATGGCTACCACCCATTACAGCGAACTGAAGGTCTACGCCCTGTCGGAGCCTGGGGTGCAAAATGCCTGCTGTGAATTCCAGGTGGAGACCCTAAGCCCCACCTACCGGCTGCTTATGGGCATACCGGGAAAGAGCAATGCCTTTGCCATTTCCTCCAAGCTTGGACTCCCTGATTTTCTCATTGAGGAGGCAAAAACCCAGATCAGCGAACAGACGGAAAGCTTCGAGGATCTGCTGGCAGATCTGGAGACCAGCCGCAGGACCATGGAGCAGGAGCAGGAGGAAATCAAGCGCCACAAGGAGGAAATCAAGTCCCTGCGCCAGGCTCTGGAGCGCAAGCAGGAAAAGCTGGAAACCCAAAGAGAACGGATTCTGCGGGAAGCCAATGAACAGGCCGCCTCCATTCTGCGGGAAGCCAAGGATTATGCGGATCAGACCATGAAAAATTTCCATAAATTCGGCTCCGCAAACATTTCCGTTAGCGACATGGAGGCAGAGCGGGCCCGTTTACGGGAAAAAATCTCAAATGTGGACAAAAACCTGACCATAAAGCCGGATAAAAAGCCGAAAAAGCAGGTGAAGGCCTCCGCCCTCCATCTGGGAGACCGGGTGCGCGTCTTAAGCCTGAATCTGGAGGGGACAGTCAGCTCTCTTCCCGACGCCAGGGGCAACCTCTTTGTGCAGATGGGAATTCTCCGCTCCCAGGTCAAGCTAAGCGATCTGGTGCTTCTGGAGGAAGCGGCCGAGACAGACAAATCCTTGCACAAAACCGGGGCAGGCAAAATCCGCATGAGCAAATCTGCCAGCGTCAGCGCTGAGCTCAATCTTATCGGCATGACTGTGGACGAGGCTCTGGCCCATCTGGACAAATATCTGGACGACGCCTACCTGGCCCATCTCCCCTCGGTGCGCATCGTACACGGCAAGGGCACGGGAGCCCTGCGAAAGGCCGTGCAGAATCACCTCCGCCGGGCAAAATATGTGAAATCCTTCCGTCTGGGGGAAATCGGAGAGGGCGACGCCGGCGTGACCATTGCAGATCTAAAATAGCATGATCTATATAACAAGGAGGCACCATGGTAACTAAACAGAAAATACTAATCGTAGACGACGATGTAAATATTGCAGAGCTCATTGACCTCTACCTGACAAAAGAATGTTTCCAGACCATGATGGTTCACGACGGGGAGGAGGCTTTAAAGGTTTTCGACACCTTTCAGCCCAACCTGATCCTGCTGGATCTTATGCTCCCAGGCATTGACGGCTACCAGGTCTGCCGAGAGATCCGGGCCAAGTCCAACACTCCCATTATAATGCTCTCGGCCAAGGGGGAGATTTTTGACAAGGTTCTGGGCCTGGAGCTGGGAGCCGACGACTACGTGATTAAGCCCTTTGACTCTAAGGAACTGGTGGCCCGGGTCAAGGCTGTGCTGCGCCGCTATCAGCCTGCCAAGCAGGAGACCCCAGGGCCCAAGGCGAAAATCGTGGAGTATCCGGATCTCATCATCAATCAGACCAACTATTCCGTGCTCTACCGGGGACAGCCTGTGGATATGCCGCCCAAGGAGCTGGAGCTTTTATATTTCCTGGCCTCCTCTCCTAACCAGGTTTTCACCCGGGAGCAGCTTCTGGACCATATCTGGGGCTATGAATATATCGGCGATACCCGTACCGTGGACGTACATATAAAGCGTCTGCGGGAAAAAATCAAGGACCGGGAACCCTGGAGCCTGGCTACCGTCTGGGGAATCGGTTACAAATTCGAGGTGCGCTAACCTTAGAAAGGCAATATTATGGGACGTTCACTTTTTGCAAAATTTCTGCTGGTATACGCGCTTTTCGGACTCTTAAGCTTTGCCGTAATCTCCACGCTGATCTCCCAGCTGACCCTGACCCATCTCACAGAGCGAAAGGCTGAGGAGCTGTACCGGGAGGCCAATTATATTTCCTCCAATTTTGTCCGGGGCTACTACAACGGCCGTCCCAGCCCTTCCCTGGAGCCTATTCACACCCAGTTCCAGGCTCTGGATACCTATCTGAACGCCTCCATCTGGCTTCTGGACAACAATGGAACTCTGCTGGTGGATTCCAAGGAAAATCTCCACCTCCAGGATCCGGAGCTGATCCAGGAGTTTGACCCTACGGATACGGGAAACAGCTACTATGTGATCGGAAGCTTCTATAATTATTTTTCGGAGAAGACCTTAAGCGTCCTCTCTCCGGTGACCTACAATTTCAAAATCAACGGCTATGTGGTGCTGCACACTCCCTATGCCCAGCTGGAGAGGGACCGGGACCAGATCCTGAACCTGATTTATCTGTCTTTGCTCATCATCCTGCTCCTGTCCCTGCTGATCTTGCTTCTCTTTACGGTTTCCGTGTATTATCCCATCAAAACCATTACAGAAGCAGCCGGCCAGTATGCAGAGGGAAATTTCCACTACGCCATTACTCTGTCCTCGGAGGACGAAATCGGCCGCCTTGCCGATACCATGAACTACATGGCCCAAGAGCTGTCGGATCTGGACGAATACCAGAAAAAATTTGTGGCAAATATTTCTCACGACTTCCGCTCTCCCCTCACCTCCATCAAGGGATATCTGGAGGCCATGCAGGACGGCACGATACCGCCGGAAATGCAGGGAAAATATCTGGACATATTGCTGCGGGAGACAGAGCGGCTCAACAAGCTTACCAGCGGTCTTCTGACCCTGAATTCCTTTGACACCAAGAAAAACCGGCTGGATATGACGGATTTTGACATTAATAGCGTGATTAAAAATACCGTGTCCACCTTTGAGCAGGCCTGTACCCAGAAACGGATCACCCTGGATCTCATCTTTGACTCCAAAAGTCTGCTGGTATCCGCGGATGAGAGCAAAATTCAGCAGGTTCTCTACAACCTGCTGGATAATGCCATTAAATTCAGCCACAATCATTCCGTGATCACCATTGAGACCACGGCCAAGCACGAGAAGGTTTTCATCTCTGTGAAGGACACAGGTATCGGCATCCCCAAGGAAAGCCAGAAACGGATCTGGGAGCGATTCTACAAAACGGATCTCTCCCGGGGCAAGGACAAACGGGGCACAGGCCTGGGCCTCTCCATTGTAAAGGAAATCGTGCAATCCCACGGAGAGCATATTAACGTAATCAGCACAGAGGGCGTGGGTACGGAGTTTATTTTCACCTTGCCCCGGGTTTCCAGAGAAGAGGCCTAGACCTTCTGATCCTGCCAGGTATCCGGGAAAGACACCGAAGCGGCGGATAACTTCCCCCTGGGACAGGTTCTCTGAGTAAAAGGAGAATTTGCAGACAAAAATGAAGCATTTACACCAAGTGAAAAATAAATTCAAAAGGAAAACAGACCGCATGAACCGAAGGGATTTGCTGCACAATATTTCTGTGACTGCCTGCATCCTGGCTATCGCTGTCATCGGCTCTGCCTTTTTCTTTCTGACCACAGGGAACAGCAACAATGCCTCTCTGATTTATGTGCTGGCTATTGTTCTAATTTCCCGGTACACCTACGGGTATCATCCTGGCATCATCTCCTCCATTATCGGCGTGGTGGCTGTAAACTATTTCTTTACCTATCCCTACGGGGAGCTGAATTTCAGCATGACCGGTTATCCCATTACCTTTATCGGCATGCTTGCCATTGCCCTCATCACCAGCGCCGCCACGACCCACATGAAGGAACAGGCGGAAATCCTGGCGGAGCGGGAAAAGCTGCTGATGGAGGCGGAAAAGGAGAAAATGCGGGCTAACCTTTTGCGGGCCGTGTCTCACGACCTGCGCACGCCTCTGACCGCCATTATCGGCTCCAGCTCCAGCTATCTGGACAACCGGGATCAGCTCTCCCCGCAAGAAAAGGACCAGCTGGTGGCTCACATTTATGAGGATTCCAACTGGCTTCTCAACATGGTGGAAAATCTGCTGACTGTCACCCGCATCCACACGGATACGGCGGCCAGCCTGAACAAATCTCTGGAACCTGTGGAGGAGGTGGTGGCCGAGGCCGTGTCCCGCTTCCGCAAGCGCTATCCGGACAGCCCGGTGCGTGTCCGCACCCCGGAGGAATTTTATATGATTCCCATGGATCCCACCCTTATCGAACAGGTTCTCATAAATCTCCTGGAAAATGCCGTGCTCCACGCCCACAGCCAGGAGCCCATCGACCTGACTGTCATCTGCCGGGATCAGAACCGGATCCAGTTTCGGGTCATGGACTACGGCCAGGGCATTTCCCCGGAGAGGCTGGACACCATCTTTGACGGCAATCCCTACGGAAGCGGCGAAAGCGCGGACTCCAAGCGCGGCATGGGCATTGGCCTGTCTATTTGCAAAACGATTATTCATATCCACGGCGGCAGCATTACCGCAGCCAACCATGAAAACGGCGCGGTCTTTACCTTCCAGCTGCCCCTGGGAGAGGAAAGGGAGTAAATATGAGCACGAAATTATCCATTCTGATTATTGAGGATGAAGAAAACATCTGCAACTTTATCCGCACTTCTTTGCAGCTGCAGAATTATAAGATCATTACCGCCTCCACGGCGGCGGAAGGACTTTCCATCGCCAACTCCGGTTCCGTAGACCTGATTCTCCTAGATCTGGGCCTGCCGGATATGGACGGTCTCAACGTGATCAGGCAGATCCGCTCCTGGTCCAGCATGCCCATTATCGTTATCTCCGCCCGGACCAAGGAACAGGAAAAGGTGGAGGCTCTGGATATAGGCGCCGACGATTATATCACCAAACCCTTTGGCACTAAGGAGCTTATGGCCCGCATCCGCGCAGCCATGCGCCACAGCAACCGCCTGGCTTCCCAGGATGAGAATTATAAGCGGCCCTATTCCCACAACGGCCTGGTCATTGATTTCGACAAGCGCCTCATTACCTTAAACGGGCAGAAAATTCATCTCACCCAGATCGAATTCAAGATTGTCTCTCTGCTGGCTCAAAATGCCGGACGGGTCCTGACCTATGATTCCATCCTCACCCATGTGTGGGGACCGTACATCGAACAGAATAACCAGATTCTCCGTGTGAACATGGCCAATGTGCGGCGCAAGCTGGAGAAGAATCCGGCCGAACCTCAATACATTCTCACAGAGGTGGGTATCGGCTACCGAATGGCAGAGGAGGACTGAGGGATACTGGGATCCCCGTACATTTTCACAGCGACAACGGATTATGGATGGCAGTGGAGAACTGACTTCCTCTGTGAATCACTGCCATCCATAAATCTGATTCCTATTTATGAAGCTCGGTTGTAATTAATAAGACAGCCCTTGAGAATAATCTCCCGCTCATCATCTGTCAGGGCGCCCAGTCGCAGCCGGATTTCCCGGTTTTTGTCTCCGTTTACGTAAGCGCAGATTTCTTCCTGTTTGTCCGTCACTGCCTGGCGGATTTTTGGCAGGAACAGGAAGTCTCCCTTGGCAAAGGGCAGCTCTCCCTCTTCAATCAGGAAAGGCAGCATGCCCCAGTTGATGAGATTGGAACGGTAGCGCTTGGTGGCGTAGCTGTGGGCAATATTGGCCCAGCCTCCCAGCACCTTCTGACAGGAAGCTGCCTGCTCTCTGGCCGAGCCGTCTCCCGGCTTCACAGCAAAGATGGCGCTTCCCACGCCCACATTGGTCCGATCCACACCCGGGAACCACCTTCCAAAGGTCTGGAATATAGGTTCCAGCTCCGGCACAGCCTCCACCGGGCAGTTTCCAGCCTCTATGGCCTTCTGTGCCTTCTGAATTTCCTTTGCAAATCCCACATAGGCTGGATCCTTCCGGGAAAGGGCAAACTCCGCCAGCCCCAGAGGATTGGAGCGATAGGAGGAAGTCTCTCCGGAGGGGATCAGTTCGTCCGTGGTGGTCACAGGATCATGAATCTCCGACACCACCTTCAAAACCATGTGTTCCGGCAGGGCAGACATGGCCGGCCAGTCCTTGATGTTGGGGCCAAACTGGATCTCCTGCCCCGGATCCGCCTTGCCCTTGCTGTCAAAAACCCGATTGGCATAAATCTGGCTGTCAAAGTGATAGGTTTTGCCTGTGTATTCCACATCCAGCTCTGTGGCTGCTGTCAAATATCCCTGATTGGCAGCCGTGGCTGCAATAGACCTGGCGTCCATAAGGGCCACCGACGCAATCTGGCCGCTCTGCAGCTTGGAGCCTTCCCGGTTGGGGAAGTTCCGGGTGGAGTGGCGGATACTAAAGGCATTGTTTGCCGGCGTGTCTCCTGCTCCGAAGCAGGGGCCGCAGAATGCGGTCTTCAGCACAGCGCCGCTTCCCATAAGCTCTGCAGCCGCGCCATTTTTCACCAACTCCATATATACCGGCATACTGGCAGGATACACGCTTAGGGTAAACGCATCGGAGCCGATTCCCCGGCCCCTCAGAATATCCGCTGCCGCGCAGATATTCTCAAAGCCGCCGCCGGCGCATCCTGCTATAATGCCCTGCTCCACATAGAGCTGTCCGTTTTTCACCTTATCCCGCAAAGAATATTCCACGGCTCCGTCCAGGCTCACCAGGGCCTTTTTCTCCACGTCCGCCAGAATATCCTGAAGATTGCTCTTCAGCTCCTCTATGGTGTAGGTATTGCTGGGGTGAAAGGGCATGGCGATCATGGGACGGATCTCGCTTAAATCCACCTGGATCATACCGTCATAGTAGGCCACTGGCCCCGGATTCAACTCTTTATAATCCGCCTCCCGTCCGTGAACGGCATAAAATTCCCGGATCGTCTCATCCGTCCGCCAGATAGAGGACAGGCAGGTAGTCTCCGTAGTCATAACGTCAATCCCAATACGAAAATCCGCACTGAGCCTGGAAATCCCGTCTCCTATAAACTCCATGACCTTGTTATTTACATAGCCGTTGGCAAACACGGCGCCGATAATGGCCAGGGCCACATCCTGGGGGCCCACCCCCTTTGCCGGCTCTCCGGTCAGGTACACGCCCACTACGCCGGGCATGGGAATGTCATAGGTTTTTTTCAGCAGCTGCTTCACCAGCTCCGGACCGCCCTCTCCCATAGCCATGGTTCCCAGAGCTCCGTAGCGGGTGTGGCTGTCCGAACCCAGGATCATCTTTCCCCCGGCTGCCAGCATCTCCCTGGCATACTGGTGGATCACCGCCTGATGGGGGGGCACATAGACTCCGCCGTATTTCTTGGCGCAGGTGAGGCCGTACATATGGTCATCCTCATTGATGGTTCCCCCCACTGCGCAGAGGCTGTTATGGCAGTTTGTCAGCACATAGGGCACCGGAAACCGCTCCAGACCTGACGCCCGGGCTGTCTGAATGATTCCCACAAAGGTAATGTCATGGGAGGTCAGCTTGTCAAACCGAATCTGAAGCTCCTCCATGGATCCCGAGGTATTGTGACTCTCCAGAATCCCATAGGCAATAGTCTGCTTCCTTGCGTCTTCCTTTTCCGGCGCCTGTCCCAATCTCTGCTCCAGCAAAGCCCGTCCATCCCGGTCATCCGAAACGATCTGGCAGCCGTTCAGCACATAAGCGCCCCCATTCCATAACTGTATCATAATCTCCTCACTTTCCTCCCCGCCTTCTCCAGGCTGTGTCAATCCCTTTACTTGGTCTGCAAATAGTCCTTTACAATTTTCTCTTCGGAAAAATAATATTTTACTCCGTGAATCTCCTGATACTCCTCGTGTCCTTTTCCAATGAGGGCTACAATATCATCTTTCCCGCAGTGGTCGATGAGATAATGTATGGCCTCCTCCCGATCCAGAATCACCTTATAACGCCCATGGCTCTCATCCAGTCCCTGAATAATGTCCGCATTGATGGAGTCCATCTCCTCATCCCTGGGATTGTCCATAGTGATCACCGTCAGATCCGCGTATTTCCCGGCAATGCGGCCCATATCAAACCGCCGCTGCCTGGGCCGGTTCCCGCCGCCCCCAAAGAGACAGATGAGACGCCCCGGCTCATAGCCCTTCAGCATTTCCAGCAGGCTCTCCATGCTCAACGCATTGTGGGCATAGTCGATAATAAACGTGGTAAAATGGGCCGTATCCTGCAAAAGCTGGGTTCTGCCCTTGACGGCAATTTCACGCAGAGCCTTTGCCCGCTCCTCTGGCCCAATGCCTGCCAGAGAGGTGACTGCCGCCGCTGCCAAGGCATTTTCCACATTAAAAATACCTGGCATCCCCAGCACCACCTGTTCTTCTATTTTTCCTGTAATGGAAAAGGTGCTGCCCAAAAGTCCCGGCTCCCAGCGCTTTTGGATCTGGACCGCCTGGAAATCCGCCTCCTCTCTGGCAGAAAAGGTATAAAGGAGCTCCGCCCCCTTTGTCACATGCTGCCAGTGGGCGTCGTCCCGGTTTGCAATGGCTGTCTTGGTCTGAGAAAACAGCAGATGCTTGCAGGCCAGGTAATCCTCAAAATCCGCATGCTCTCCGGGCCCGATATGATCCGGAGAAATATTCAAAAACAATCCATAATCAAAGAGAATCCCCTCCGTGCGCTTCTGTTTCAGACCCTGGGAGGAAACCTCCATGACCACATATTCACAGCCCTCGTCCCGCATGCGGGCAAAAAGGGACTGGAGCTCGTAAGATTCCGGCGTGGTATTCTTGGTAGGGAATTTTTTGTCTCCGATAAAGGCGCCCATGGTTCCGATGATTCCCGTCTTGTGCCCGGCAGCCTCCAAAATCCGGCAGATCATATGGGAGGTAGTGGTCTTTCCCTTCGTTCCCGTAATGCCGATCATGGTCATCTTCGACGCTGGATGCCCGAACCAGGCTGCGGAAATCAAAGCCAGCGCCTTTCTGGTATCCGGGGTTTCCACCAGGGTCGCCTTCGGATCCTTTGTCAATTGGGCTGCATAGGCCTCCCCGGCTCCCGCCTCTCCTTCTACCAGCACTGCAACGGCTCCCGCCTCCACAGCCTGTGCTATATAATCATGTCCGTCGGAGTGAAATCCCCGCAGACAAATAAACAGGGACCCGGGCTGAACCGTCCGGGAAGAATAATCCACCGACGTGATCTCCGTATCCCCATTTCCTCTCAGGTATTCACATGTCGCATCCGCAAGCAGTTCACTTAACCTCATATTCATACTCTCCCCGGTATACAATGTGGGACGACCCTGTCATGTGGACAAAGCCCTCCTGATCCCATTCCACCTCTAAGACTCCGCCAGGCTGCTCCACCCACACGTGACGGCCGCATAGTCCCAGGCTTGCGCCCACCACTACGGCCGCGCAGCATCCGGTGCCGCAGCCCAGGGTTTCCCCGCAGTTCCGCTCCCACTCCCGGATCCGAATATGACTCTCATCCAGAATCTGAGCAAAGGTCACATTGGTGCGTCTGGGAAAATATTCATGCCGCTCCGCCGCCGGGCCGTAGGTTTCAATGTCAAATTTTTCCATATTTTCTCCAGAATCCATAAGCAACACCGTGTGGGGATTTCCGAAAGAAATGGTGGACGCCCGAAACACCCGGTCCGCCGCCTGAAGCTTTTGATCCAGAAAATTCTCTCCCTCCACCGCCACAGGAATCTGCTGCGGACGAAACTCCGGTTTTCCGATCCTGGCATGAATGTTGACTACTTCCCCCTGCTCCAGAATCAGGTCTACGATCTGAATCCCTCCCAGGGTTTCCACGGTCAAAGTCTCCTTTTTGGTAAAGCCGCTGCAGTAAAAAAGCTTGGCAGCGCTACGCAGAGCATTGCCGCACATTTCCGCCTCCGAACCGTCCGGATTAAAAATCCGCATGCGAAAATCATAATCCTTTGAGGGACAGAGCATAACCATGCCGTCAGAGCCTGCACCGAAATGGCGGTCAGAGATGCGCCGGGCTAAAGTTCCCGGCGCTTCAATCTTCTGGCCAATGGCGTCAATGTACACATAATCGTTGCCAAAGGCCTGCATCTTCGTAAATTTTATTTTCATGGAATTTCTTTACTCCTGCTTAATCTGCCTGTTTCATGGCCTGATCCAGGTCCGCGATAATGTCGTCCACATGCTCGATACCAATGGAAATCCTCAGGAAACGCTCGTTGATGCCAAGCTTCTCCCGAATATCCGCCGGTATGGACTCATGAGTCTGGGTCAGAGGATAGGTAATCAGAGTTTCCGTGCCTCCCAGGCTTTCTGCAAAGAGAATCATCTTCACCTTGGTCAGGAGAGCCTTGGCTGTCTCCAAAGTATCCACCTCAAAGGAAATCATGCCTCCAAAGCCTGTGCTCTGTCCCTTGCTGATAGCATATCCCTCATGATCCTCAAAGCCTGCATAGTAAACCTTTTTTACCTTGGGCTGTTCCCGCAGCCATCTCGCCACTCGGGCCGCGTTTTCGTTGTGCTTCTCCATGCGCAGGCATAGAGTCTTCAGTCCCCGGAGCAAAAGCCAGGAATCAAAGGGGGCCAGCCCGTTGCCTCTGGATTTCAGCTGCAGCTGGAAGTGATCTGCCAGCTTCTGATTATTTACCACCACAAGTCCGGCGATCACATCATTGTGTCCGCACAGATATTTCGTCCCGCTGTGCACCACAATATCCGCTCCCAGGGTAATAGGCTTCTGGAAATAGGGAGTCAGGAACGTATTATCCACCACCAACAAAGCGTTATGCTCCCTGGCAATGGCGGAGAGCTTTCGGATATCCGCCACCTTCATCATAGGATTGGTAGGAGTCTCCACAAACAACATTTTCGTAGAAGGACGGATAGCGGACTGAACAGCCTGGGTATCTGCCATGTCCACATAGGTAAACACACAGCCCAGCTGCTTAAAGATATCCTCCCCGATACGGAAGGTGCCCCCGTAGATATCATCGGAGAGCAGCACATGATCCCCAGGCTCCAAAATGCCAAATACCGACATATTGGCAGCCTGTCCGCTGGAGAAGGCAAAGCCTGCCAGGCCGCCTTCCAGAATTGCCATGGTGCGCTCCAATTCCTCCCGGGTAGGATTCTTCAGACGGGTATAGGTATACCCGGTAGACACATCAAAATCCCGGTGCATAAACGTAGCCGACTGAAAAATCGGAAAACTTACCGCTCCCGTAATGGGATCGCAGCCCAGGGCTCCGTGGACTACCTTGGAATCAAAATGTAGATTATCCTTTGTATCAAAAGAATCATAAAAGTTCTCTTCTATCATCCTCTCATCCTCCATCCGTGTAAATCTCTCAACCATACTATTTTGTGCAGAACCGTCAGCTGTCATACTCTATCCATTCAAAATATTTCCATCTTCTTGAAAAACAGCCCAAAATTCCCACAAGTTACGCCTTAACTATACCATGACAAAGGGTATTTTTCAACCATTAACTTCCCTGACCAACAGCCCTTCAGCCTCCTCCTCTGCCACGATCTCCTCCCGCAGCACCTCCTCGCTCTCCCGGCTGCCCTCCGGGGCCAGGGGGAATATGACAGTTACCCGAAACAGATCCCCGTCCAGGTAGATCTCAAAGCTTCCCTTCTGGAGCTGCGTCAGATTCTTGGCAATGGAAAGCCCCAGGCCGCTGCCCTCCGTACTGCGGGATACATCTCCCCGGATAAACCGCTCGGTCAGCTGGCTGGCCTCAATATTCAGAGGCTGCTCGGAAATATTTTTAATATTCAACCGCACCATATGTCCCACCACGGTCATGTCCACGTATACGCGGGTGCCGGGCATAGCATATTTCGCTACATTGTTATATACGTTCTCAATAATCCTCCACAGCCGGCGTCCGTCGGCTTCGATCACCACCGGTTCCTCCGGCATATTCGTGACCACCTGAAGATTCCGGTCCGCAAACCGCTCATAAAACTCCCCGTTGGTCTGCTGAATCAGCTCCTGGAAATTCACTCTGGTAAACTCCAGCTTCACATTGCCGGAGCTGATTTTGGAGGCCTCCACCAGATCCTCTGTCAGGTGCTTCAGGCGCTGAGACTTCTCCTCCAGGATTCCAATGTAATTGCGGACCTTGGTATTGGGAATATCCTCCCTCTTTAAAAGCTCCACATAATTAATAATGGATGTAAGAGGCGTTTTGATATCGTGGGACACATTGGTAATCAAATCCGACTTCAGCTTTTCGTCCTTAACGCTTTTGGCCACGGCCTGGGAGAGTCCCTCCCCCACATGATTCACCGCTTCCGCAAAAACCTTCAGATCGCCCTGCACCTGATCCAGGGGAATCTGATATTCCAGCTCTCCTTCCGTGAGGCGGTAAATCCCCTCCAGCACCATCTGCTGCTGCACAGCCCGGCGCAGAAGCAGAACGCCCACCACAGCGTCTAGCATGCAGGCCAGCATAAATCCAGGGATCTTAAAGCACAGCAAAATACAGTTTGCCGCCAGAAACAGCATATATCCCAGCATGGCCCGGGTAGTCATCCTGCGACTTGCGATCACCGCGTTGAAAAAGCGCAGAATGGCGCAGAGAATACTGTCGCTCCAGATGGTATGCCCCTTTACCCTGCGGACCAGACTTAAATATCCCCAGAGGAAAAAGAGATTCAGGATAAACAGGAACACGCCTCCCACCAGACAATACTGCTGGAGATCCGCCAGAGGAGCCGTGCGGATCACCCGGATCGCGAAGCCTACAAATACGCTTGCCGGCACGCACACCAGGAGCGCTCCCAGCTCTGTCTTGATCCTGTCAAATCGGTTCAAATGGGTCACCCCCTGTCCGTCCATGGGCCGGTGGCCGGCAGCCAGAGTCAGATATACCAGACTTAAGAAATACAGCACACTTCCCAGAAACAGTCCGTAAAAGGCCAGACGGCTTACAGGCTTCAATTCATCGTATTGAAGCTTATAGGCCCTCAGGTTATCGTCGGCCTGATAAGCCGGGTCAATAGCCACCATAAACGTGTAGTCTCCCTCCAAGGAGGGTGCATAGCCCTTTAAATAGCTGGAAATGTCTCCGATGGTTAAAGGAATCCGGTTCCCCTCAAAGGACAGATCCGATGTGCTATAAATCAGGTAGGTAGGAAAGCTTCTGAAATATTCGATAAACTTCTCCGGTCCCACCATATCCTCGCCTATGGATTTTATATTGGTATAGGTCAGATTCTCATAATTTCTGAAAGAAATCTCCCCTGCATCCTCTGGAAGAATCATGTAACGCATGTTAGTCATACTGGGACTGAATAGCTCCAGATTCTCCTTATAGGCATAGTAGTCGTTATAGATTGCCGGTATCATTTCCTGAAGCTGAGAATAAAGTCCCTGAAGCTCGCTGGCGCTAAGCCCATTCATCTGGGCATACCCTACCAGACTTTCATAGCCAACCGGGTGATAGAGCTCCTCCACAGCCTCAATGGTATCAATGCGCAGGATGGAACCATTTCCGCCTCGCAGGTATTCATCCACCTCCGGGGGGAGCCCATCATAGAGATCCCCCTCATCGGAAATCTCCTCCGCCTGTTCTATCTGGTCTCCTCCCTCGTAGGAGCGTCCTTCCATTCCGTTTACATATCCCTCTGTGTCGGAAACCTCCTGCCCGCTTTCCTCACCGGTTTCTTCCCAGCCATCCAACGAAAAGGGCTCCACGTCAGTGGAAATGGCAGCAGAGCTGACAGTATTGCCATCCCGATAGGTATTCACCACGGTCTGGGTATAGTTTCCCTGGGCGCCGTAGGAGATTGTGCCGTCGTGATATTCAATGCGCAGCAGCTCTCCCACTCCATACCCCTGCTCTCCCCAGCTCAGCAGGTCCGACAGCCTGTAATATACGCCGTTTCTCCCGTTCTCGCTGCTCAGGATTCTGTTATTTCTCACATAATCCTCCAGGCTTACCAGAATCTCCTCAGTATCGCTGAACCCGCTGTTTTCAAACTTGCTCTCCCTGCAGGCAGCACGAATACAGCGGTAGACCTGCTCCCGCACCTCGTTTCGGTAATACTCCGTATCCTCAAAATTTTCATCTTGTTTCAAAAGCCCCACGCCGCCGCTTCCCACATAAAGGGTACACAGGGCAATGGACAGCACCATTGCCACAAAACAGACCTGATTCATCACCAGGGCTGCCGCTTTCCAGCCCCAGGCATATTTCCACTGCTTCATCCTATAATTTCTCCACCTTATAGCCGATTCCCCATACCACCTTCAGATAGCGGGGCTCCTTGGCGTTAATCTCAATCTTTTCCCGAATATGCCGAATATGCACTGCCACCGTATTGTCCGCGCCGATGGCGTCCTCATTCCAGATGCTCTCATAGATCTGGTTGATGGAAAATACCTTGCCCTGATTCTTCACCAGCAGCAGAAGGATATTGTACTCAATAGGGGTCAGCTTCACCGGCTCCCCATCCACAGTCACTTCCTTCAGATCGTCATTGATCACAAGCCCTCCGGTCTGGAACACATTCTGCTGCTCCACGGCCACGGTTCCAAGCTTGGTATAGCGGCGCAACTGGGACTTCACCCGAGCCACCAGCTCCAGAGGATTAAAAGGCTTGCTTACATAATCGTCGGCTCCGATATTCAGGCCCAGAATCTTATCCGCGTCCTCGGACTTGGCCGACAGAATAATAATGGGAATGCTGCTGTTCTCCCGGATTTTTAAAGTGGCGCGGATTCCGTCCAGCCGGGGCATCATAATATCGATAATCAGCAGCTGAACCTCATGTTTCTCCAGCATCTCCACAGCCTGAATCCCATCATAGGCCTTCAGTACCTCATATCCCTCCTGTCCCAGATAAATCTCAATAGCATCTACAATCTCCCTGTCGTCATCGCACACCAAAATCGTATTCATGCAGTATACTCCCTTCCGAAAATCAACTATCCTAACCATAACAATAAATTGTTAAATTCCCGCTCGCCCAATCCTTAATATTTCCTTAAGACTGTCAAAGGACATGGATGCATCCTTTGGAATTTCCCAACCTGAAAAATGCGCCGGCCCTCTCTTTCTGCCCGCGCATTTTCTGTCAAATCACCGCATATTGCGATTCCTTTTCCCATACAGTACCGCCATATGTAAAGGAAATACGCCATGCCCCTCAGTCCAGCCACTTGGCATAGGTCTCCTCCGAGGCATTTAAAAACACGATTCCAATAATCCCCGGACCCGTGTGGGCGCCGATGGCACAGCCCACCCAGGACTCTACGATCCCTTTACAGTGATACCGCTCCTGAAGCATTCCCTTTACCTTATCGCAGGTAGCCTTGTCATTTCCGTGAACAATGCCGATGACCTGTTTATTGAGGTCCACGCCTCGTTCTCCCACAATCTCCACAATACGCTTCAGAGATTTCTGACGTCCCCGCACCTTTTCAAAGGCCACCAGAGCTCCATCGTCGTCCACCTCAATAATGGGCTTAATATCCAGCATTCCTCCCAGAACCGCAGAGGTCTTGCTCAAGCGTCCGCCCTTATACAGATATTCCAGGGTCTCCACTGTCACAATATGTTCCATGTGGTCAAAGAAGAACCGAGCTGCTTCCACCACGGTCTCCTTGGGCGCCCCCTTGGCCTGCATCTGCAAAAGCTTATACACCCCCAGCCCAAAGCCCATGGATGCGCATTTGGAGTCAACGATGGTCAGGTCAAAGTCCGGATACTCCTCTAAGAGTTCCTCCCGGGCCAGATTTGCCGCGTTAAAGGTGCCTGCGATTCCCGTGGAAAAGCACAGGTAAACCACGGATTCCCCCGCCTTTGCGTAAGGCTCAAAATTCTGCCGGAACATATATGTGTTAATGTGGTACGTCTTAATATCCGCTCCCTCTGCCTGAATCCGATAAAATTCCTCCGGGAAAATAGTCTGTCCATCAAAATAATCTGTCCCGTTAATGGTTACGGGTGTGGGAATCACGTGGAGCTCATATTGATCAATAATCTCCTTTGGCAAATCCGTCGCTGAATCTGTGATAATCCGATATGGCATTTGTATACTCCTTTCCGGTCTATTCTCCTCAGGCCTTTAACTGTTCCACTTCCCTAAGCCAGATGTCCGCGCAGGCATCGCTTGGCATCCGCAGGTCTCCCCGGGGCGATACAGCCACCGAGCCTACCTTGGGTCCGTCCGCCAGACAGGACCTCTTAAACTGCTGGGAAAAGAACCGGCGGTAAAACACGCCCAGCCATTTCAGCAGCGTCTCTTTCTCATACTCTCCTGCAAAGGCTTTCCGGGCAAGCCGGTATATTTTGGAGGGCGGAAATCCAAAGCGCAGAACATAATAGAGATAAAAATCATGGAGTTCATAGGGCCCTACCAGGTCCTCCGTCTTCTGAGAGATCACCCCGTCCCTAGGAGGCAAAAGCTCCGGGCTTACCGGCGTATCCAGCACGTCCAGCAGCACCCGCTCCAGCTCCTGATCCCCACAGCTCCCAGCATAATAGCGCACCAGATGGCGCACCAAAGTCTTGGGCACTCCGGCGTTTACTCCATACATGGACATGTGGTCTCCGTTGTAGGTGGCCCATCCCAGAGCCAGCTCCGACATGTCCCCGGTTCCGATCACCATGCCTCCCGTCTGGTTTGCCAGGTCCATAAGCACCTGGGTCCGCTCCCGGGCTTGGGCATTTTCATAGGTCACATCATGGTGATTGGGATCCTGCCCGATATCCCGGAAATGCAGGCTCACGGATTCCCGGATATCCACCTCCTGCAGAGTGGCCCCAAGCTTTCTTGTGAGATCGCAGGCATTGGTATAGGTCCGGTCCGTGGTTCCAAAACAGGGCATGGTCACACTGAGAATCTGCTTCCGGGGAATGGAGAGAATGTCAAAAGCCCTGGCTGTCACCAAAAGAGCCAGTGTGGAATCCAGACCGCCGGAAATCCCCACCACTGCCTGACAACAGCCCGTGTGCTCCAGACGCTTCTTCAGTCCCAGAGCCTGAATCATGAAAATCTCCTCGCATCTTCTCTCCCGCTCCTCTTTTCCCTCCGGCACAAAGGGACAAGGATCCACAAATCGGTCCAGAGGCGTCTCCTGCGGTTTCAGATGGAACCCAATCTCTATATAGGAAGGATCCGCCCCTGCCTGGAAGGTATTCATGCGTCTGCGCTCTCCCTGAATCCGGGCCAAATCCAAATCTCCATAAACAATCCCGCTTGTAAAACGCTGCCCGCGGTTTAAAAGACTTCCGTTTTCCGCAATGAGGCTCTGCCCGCCGAAAACCAGATCCTGGGTGGATTCTCCCTCCCCCGCATTGGCGTACACATAGCCGCAGACCAGCCGGGCCGACTGTCCTCTGATCAGCTCCTCCCGGTATACAGCTTTTCCCGTCGTCTCGTCGCTGGCAGAGCAGTTGACGATTATGGTGGCTCCTGTCATGGCGTGACGGATGCTGGGGGGATTGGGCACCCACACATCCTCGCAGATTTCCGCTGCCACCACAAGCCCTGGCATCTCTTCACAGGTGAAGAGCATATCCGTTCCAAAGGGAATATCATCTCCCGTGTCCCCCTGTCCCATCCACACAAATTCCGCCTCCCGGTTTCCGGCGGAAAAATGACGCAGCTCGTAAAACTCTCCATAATTGGGCAGATGGGTCTTGGGCACCATTCCCAGAAGCTTGCCATTGCAAAGAGCCGCCGCCACATTATAAAGCTTGCCCTCCTTCATCCAGGGAAGCCCTACAAAAATCAGCGCGTCCAGCCCCTGAGAAGCCCTGACAATCCTGCCCAGCTGCTCTTTGGCGCTTTCCAGCAGCGTCTCCTGCAGAAAAAGATCCCCGCAGGTATAGCCTGTGACGCACAGCTCTGGAAATACAAGGATTTTTGCCTGCTTTCCCGCCGCCTCCTCCATGAGGCGAATGATCTCTCCTGCATTGTACTCCGGGTCCGCCACCCGGATTTTAGGCGTAATCGCCGCCGTTTTTATAAATCCATGTTTCATATCTTATATTCTGCTCCTTTATACGCAAACTTCTCCGGATATTTTATCCTTTCTTCGCGTTTCTTTCCATTCTGTCTCTGTCCCTCCAGCCTCATCGCTTGGATTGCCTCAAAAGCTCCTTCAGATCCTCGATGGAAAACACATAATTCTTATTGCAGAAATGGCAGTTTGCCTCCACAGGCTTTCCCTCCTGAATCATCTCCCGGATATCCTTGCTGCCAATGCTCACGATAGCCCTTGCCACCCGTTCCTTGGAACAGTCGCAGACAAAGCCTGTGGGAACCATGTCATGGATTTCCAGATCAAATTCCCCCAAAAGCTCCTCCAGAATATTCTCCGGCGTGCTGCCCCGATCCAGCAGCTCTGTCACGGAGGTGACTCCAGAAAGCCGCTCCTCCAGGCGGCTCACCACTTTTTCCTCCACAAAGGGCATGAGCTGCAGGATAAAGCCTCCGGCCTGCCTCACCGTGTTATTTTTCTCCATCAAAACCCCCAGGCCCACTGCCGAGGGAATCTGTTCGGAGGTGGCAAAGTAGTAGGTCAGATCCTCTGCAATCTCTGAGGTCTGAAGCTCTGTCTGTCCCACATAGGGCTCCTTCATGCCCAGATCCTTGATGACGCTGAGCATGCCTTCCCCAACGGCTCCGGCCACATCCAGCTTTCCTTTGGCATTAGGCCCCAGTATAACCTGTGGGTGATGCACATAGCCCTTAACCTGAGCCTTAGAATCCGCAGTTACCGTAATCCCTCCTATAGGTCCAGTTCCCTTGATCTGCAGGGTCAAAAGATCCTTTTCCCCTTTCATCATGGCTCCCATCATGGCTCCTGCACTCAAAAGCCTTCCCAGAGCAGCCGTAGCTACCGGACTGGTATTGTGGCAGGCCCTAGCAAACTCCACCGTTTCCCTGGAGGTAATGGCAAAGGCCCGGATCTGGCCCTCTGCCGCTGTTGCTCTCACAATATAATCTGACATGCTGTCCCTCTTCCCTTTCTCTCCACGAAATCTGTTTCCCCTTCCACATTTATTCCAGGGGATTTCGCTTTTCCTTCCATGGAATCCTCTTTTTTCCTTTCAGTTCTCCTGTCGCTTCGTTCTATGAAGCTTTGACTTTCCTGCCGCCCACGCCTTCTCTCAGGCCACGCCCCCATCTTATCATTTCTCGGATTTCCCCCGCTCCCGGGCCAGCACATAGACGCGCTCGCTCTTAGGCCCTGGCGCTTCCTCTGTAAAAGCCTCATAGATGGCCAGAAATTCCATCCCCGCCTGCTCCAAAAGCTTCCCTATGGTATCCAGGGAATAGGCCCGCTGGTAATGGGTCTCCTGAAATCTCCGATACAACCCGCATTCCTCCCGGAGAAACAAGGTCAGATCGTATTCGTTGATCTTGGCATCCTTGTCATAATAGTTTTCCCAGATGAAGCTGCATTCCTCCCGGTTTTCTGCTATGGTACATTCTCCCAGCACAGTCTCATATTTATAGGCGGTATTCAGATCAAACAGGAAGATCCCTCCTGGATCCAGATAATTATTCACCAGGCGGAACACCTGCAGCAGCTCCTGTTCCTCCAGAATATAGTTCATAGAATCGCAGACGCTGACAGCAGCCCTCACTGTCCCGTACAATTCCATCTCCCGCATATCCTGCAGGAGATACAAAATATTTTGTCCGCTGGCCGCCTTCTTTTCCGCTGCCAGCTCCAGCATCTCCTGGGAGCAATCCAGGCCAATCATATCATAACCGGCTGCTGCCAAAAGCTCTGTCATACTGCCCGTGCCGCAGCCCAGCTCCAGCACCAGGCCTTCCCGAATCCCCTGGGCCCGTAAAAGCCGGATCACATATCTGCTCCATTCCCCATAGGGAATATTGTCCATAAACTCATCGTAAACAGCCGCAAAACCTGTGTATGCTTCCATGGTTTTCTCCTTTTTCCCATTGTAATCATTCCGGCCGGGCTTGTCAAGCAAAGCCCATATCCCGCAAAACCGCCCATATAAAAGGACCCCGGGCAGATTCTTTCTCCGCCTAAGGCCCTTCCTCTCTGTCTTTGTTTTCTTATTGCTCTGCTTTTTCTGTCCCCCAACAGAATCGCTTTTGCTCTATAGCTTCCCCCACAGCAGACCTTAGGCCTTGCTGCTCAGATATTTTTCAATATTTTCAATGGCTTCCTTCTCATCATTTCCATCTGCTAAAACTACGACCTCTTCTCCTGCTGACAATCCCAGAGTCATCATTCCCATGATACTCTTTGCATTTACCTTCTTCTCATTACTCTCCACATAAATACTGCTTTCATACTGGCTCGCAACCTGAACCAACAGAGCCACCGGTCTGGCTTCCAGGCCAGAAGGAAGCTGAATTGTAATGGATTGTCTGATCATAATAATTTCTCCTCCTTGAACTCTTTTAGCTCCTCTGCTAAAACACTCAACTTGCGCAGTCTGTGATTCACGCCGGATTTTCCCACAGGTGGATTCAGCATTTCTCCAAGTTCTTTCAGGGTTGCCTCTGGCTGTTCCAGCCGTACCTCCGCCATTTCCGCCAGATTTCTGGGAAGCTTCTCAAACCCCATGGTTTTCTGAATATACCGGATATCTTCAATCTGCTTTACAGCTGCAGATATGGTTTTTCCCAAATTGGCAGTCTCACAGTTCACCTGTCTGTTTACGGAATTCCGCATTTCCTTTAAAATCCGCACGTTCTCAAAATCCATCAGCGCAGTATGTGCCTCCATTACGTTAAGCAGATCGACAATCTGAGAGCCCTCTTTCACATAAACCACAAAATTCTTTTTGCGGCGGGTGATCTTAGCTCCAATGCCAAACCCTGCAATCATCTCCTGCAGCTGACAGGCTTTTGCCTCTGTCTCACAAACGATCTCAAAGTGATAGCTCTTCTCAGGATCACTGACAGATCCAGCCGCCAGAAACGCTCCGCGGATATAGGCACGCTTACAGCAGGAGCTCTGCACCAATACATGCCTTACAGCCTCCAGACCGTCATATGCTATCACCCAATAGCTGCCATGTCTCCTTCCATCCACGTCCGATTTGGGACTGTTCTCCAGCCGATCCCTATTATATGTATTCCGTTTTACAGACACGCCTATTCTTATATTAAATGTTTTTCTCAATAATGTAAAGCACTTTCTTGCGACAGCCAGATTTTCTGTATGGATCTGTACCCGTTGGCCTCCCTGTTCTGACTGAAGCCACTCCCCGGAAAAACTCAGAATCGCCGCCAGCTCCGCCAGCTGACAATGACGGGCCGGCGCTGTCTGCCTGGATAATTGTTCCTTGATCTCACTTGAAAATGACATACCTCAATGCCCCTTTATGATCGCATCCTTTTCGATATCCCGGTGTTCCACCCGAATCCCGTATTCCGAATGTCTCTCCAGGCGCTCATACAGCTTATTCGCCAGGGTCACCGACCGATGCTTGCCTCCGGTACAGCCAATGGCAACCACCAGCTGATTTTTTCCCTCCAGCACATAGTTGGGAATCAAAAACTGCACCATCTCCTCCAGCTTGTCCAGAAAAACATGGGCCACATCAAAATTCATGACAAACTTCTGTACCTCCCCATCATTTCCCGACAGGCTGCGAAGCTCCTCGTGGTAGTAGGGATTGGGGAGAAACCGCACGTCAAATACCAAATCCGCATCTCCGGGAATTCCGAATTTGAATCCAAAGGACAATATGGTAATCATGAGATTTTTGAACTCCTGGTTCATGACAAAAATCTTTTCCAGCTCTGTCTTCAGCTCCCGGGTCAAAAGGCTGCTGGTATCCAGAATATAATCCGCCTGCTTCTTCAAAAACTCCAGCCTCTGCCGCTCCTGTTGAATCCCGTCGGCAATCCGTCCTCCTGCCGCCAGAGGATGAAGCCTTCTGGTCTCCTTATAGCGCTTCAGCAAAACCCCGTCCGAGGCGTCCAGAAACAGCACCTCAAAGTGATAATTTGACATGAGCAGCTGCTCCATCACCTGCTCCAGCTTTTCCAGATGCTGGCCGCTGCGGATATCCAGTCCCAGGGCCACCTTGGCAATCTCGCTGCTGCCGGAATACACCAGCTCCGCAAACTTCTCCACCAGAGAAATAGGCAGATTATCCACACAGAAATATCCCATATCCTCCAGCATTTTTAAGGATGTGCTCCGTCCTGCCCCTGACATGCCAGTCACAATGATAAAACGCATACCTGCTCCTCCCCTGTTTTTTACCTCTGTCTTTTCTCGCAGACAGCCATCTCTCATTCTTTTTTGTACATCTGTGCACCATGCAGCCGTCCGCCCTGACCTTCATCCAATGTGGGCCGTCTGTCCAAAAATAGCCCTGTGAAACATAAGCTTATGTCTGGAAGCCCAGAAGCTTCACCTCCAGCTCCAGCTCCACGCCAAACTGACGTTTCACCTCTTCCCTCACCTGCTCCACCAGCTCCAGCACATCCCGGGCCGTGGCGCCTCCCCGGTTAATCACAAATCCGCAGTGCTTTTCCGATACCTGAGCTCCCCCTACCCGGAATCCCCTAAGCCCTGCGTCCATGATAAGTTTCCCGGCAAAATACCCTGCTGGCCGCTTAAAGGTACTGCCCGCGCTTGCGTATTCCAGAGGCTGCTTGGACACCCGGGCCTCCTTAAGCTCTGCCATGCGGGCATAAATCTGCTCCTGATCCCGCGGCTCCAGAAGGAATATTGCCTCCAGCACAAGATATGACTTTTTCGCCATGATGCTGGTCCGATATCCAAGCTCCAGCTCCTCCCTGTCAAGCCAAACCTGTTCCCCCTCCGGCGTCAGCACCAAGGCCCGCTCCAGCACATCCTTCATCTCGCCCCCATAGGCCCCTGCATTCATCACCAGGGCGCCGCCTACCGAGCCGGGAATGCCAGAGGCAAACTCCAACCCTCCAAGACCTGCTTTAGCCGCTTCATGGGCCGCCCGCACCAGCAGCTCTCCTGCTCGTACCCGGAACCTTGCGCCCTCCAGCTCCATGCCCCGAAGCTCTGGATGGATCACCACGCCCCGGTAGCCCTCATCGCTGACCAGCACATTGCTTCCGTTTCCCAGAATATAAAAGGGCACGCCAGCCTCCTGGCAGACCTCAATCGTCTGCTTAAGCTGCTCTGCCTGGGCAGGGCATACAAAATAATCTGCATTCCCGCCGATCCGAAAGGAAGTGTGCCGGCTCATGGGCTCCTCTGTGTAAACCTGATCCGGGCCGTTAATCTGGTGTAGTCTCTCCAAAAAATCTATATCCATATTTGTCCTATTCTCCGATCCTGTGGATCACTTTTATTTCCTGATTTCGTCGTTAACATATCGCTGAAAAACAAATGCCGCCTTCGGCGTCGCTTGTTTTTCCTGCTCGCAAACTCCGAAATCCAGCTGCTATCGCAGCTGACGCGCTTCGCGCTCCCTGATTTCGTCGTTAACATATCGCTGAAAAACAAATGCCGCCTTCGGCGTCGCTTGTTTTTCCTGCGATATGTTACATTATATGCAAAAAGAGGGGATTACACAACCCCTCTTGTCCGGAAGTTTTTATGAATCGTTTTTACTGTTTGTACAGGGCTTTACGTGGGCGTTTATACCATCCATGCCGTCTTCGGTGTTTCGCCGCCAGTATTTCCAACGTGGCTAATACGCCACCTTAATGACGCATGCGCTCAATAAGATTCTTGCATATATCATCTTTTTTAACGTAAATTTTACTGTTTATACTATAAATATATAACATGAACCCCATGAAAACTGCAAAGCTCCCATGGGATTACATTTATAACACTTATTTTCTTCTATTTTAAGAACTTATATTCTCTTATGCTTGGTTATGATATGGTTCTCTGTCACCTTCTCATTGTTGCCGGAATAAAGCCCTTTGGCCCGTTTTTCTCCATGTCCAGACCGCTCTGAACCATCCGTTCAAAGGTCCATTGGGGCTCGAATCCCAATACCGTTTTGGCCTTGGTAATATCCATATCCAGGAACCAGGTCACCGGGAATTCCACCTCCTGGGCCCTTGTTACTCCCAGCCTCTCAAAAATCTCACAGGCCTCTCCGTAGCTGGTAGTCCTAGGGCCGGCAATCATAAAGTCCTCTCCCAGAGCCTTGGGATGCTCGTAGGCCAGCAAAACACCCTGGACAATATCCCGCACATCCCCGCAGTGCATGGTCCAAAGGCCCTTGGGACCATGCAGTCTCAGAGCGGGATTTCCCTGAGCCGGTACATTCTCACGCAGAATTTCTCCCATATCCGGCTGTCCCTGAAATAAGGGCCACAAATGGCAGTCCTTTCCTTTTTTGCCCAGCTCACATAAACGCATCACGTACTCGTAACGATAGCAGCTCAGGCTCTCCTCCGGACTGACCACCGTTGCAAAGCGGACAATAGAGAAGGGGATATCATATTGAAAAGCCAGATTTCGCAGGATCACCTCTCCTAAATACTTTCCTGTCCCATAATGATCTCCAGGCAACTGCTCATTGGTCTCCTTAATGGGATTCTTTCTTGTAAGGGAGCCCGGACAATAGGTGCCGTCTGTGCTTGCCAGCACAAAGCGCTCAATCTCACAGTACTGAACCGCCGCAAGCAGCAGGCGCAGGGTAGAAAACGCATTAATCTCGTAGAACATATCGTAAGGCGTATTTCCCCGGATCAGCTGAGCCGCCAAATGAATAAAATGGGTGCAACCCTCTACTGCCTCCGTGACAGACTGCATATCGGTCAGATCTGCTTCCACAATCTCCACATGGGGCAGACCCTTGATTTTACACACAAAGGGATCTCCCGGAAGCACCACTGCACGCACCTGAGTTCCTCTGTTTGACAGCTGAAGACATACATTCGCACCTACGCGCCCCGCCGCACCTGTTACCAAAACTTTTTTCATTGCTTACAAGCCTCCTTTATTTTTTACTTTTGTATCCCGTATTTTTCCGTCCTGTTTACACCTAGTCTCTGTCGTTTCGTTTCTTGTTCATCCCCTCATTTCTTCGCCTTTCCATGCGAAGCTTTATACTTTCCAGATCTGGGATTCCTGAACAGGCCAGGGCTCCCCCGTCAACTGTGATCGTTGTTCCGGTTATCCAGTCCATTTCCCTGCTAAGTAAAGCTTTCAGAACAGCAGTCGTATCCTTTGGCTTTCCCCATCTCCCCAGGGGAATACGTTTGGCCTCCTGCATATAGTCCTGTCCGGTCATATCAAACATCATGGGAGTTTCTATGCTGCCAGGCCGGATACAGTTAACCGTTATCCCATAAGGGGCCATCTCCAGGGCAAAGCATCTGCTGAACATCTCAACAGCTGCCTTACTAGCTGCGTAGGGCGCATAGCCAGGCGCTGTCAACACTGCATTGAGGGAGGACCAGTGTACAATTCTTCCGCCCTTTTTGGCTCTCATCATGGACCGTGCACAGATCCTTGACACATTTACTGTGCCAAACAGATTTACGTCTATTACCCTGTGCCAGTCTGTCTCATCCGTCTCTACCGTAAATCCCCCGACAGGAAGAATACCTGCAGCGCAGGCCCCGACCCAGACAGGACCAAATCGGCTCTCCAATTCTAAAACGCAGTCTTCCACCTGCTCTCTGTCTGATACGTCACAGACATAGGACCTGCAACAGCCTCCCTCCCGGCGTATTTCTTCCAAGACCATCTGCAGCTCCTCTGCAGAGACATCCAGCAGGCCCACTGCATATCCCTCTCTCGCCAACATTTTTGCTGCATCCGCCCCCTGTCCCATGGTGGCTCCTGAAACGACGGCTGCCCTCCTCTTCGTACAATCTACCATATGGACCACCCGCCATCCACCACAAGTTCCGCTCCTGTGGTAAAACTTGCCTCCTCACCCAGAAAATAAGCCACTGCATGGCCAATATTTTCCGGCCTTCCTACCCTATGCTGCGGACAATTTTTTGCAAAAATATCTTTCTCGTACCGAAGCTCATGTTCTTCCCCGTCCGGAGGAAACATCCCTGGCGATACCATATTTACCGTAATCCCCATGGGCGCCCCAGCAACTGCCAGCTCCCTGGTCAGATTCCTAAGACCTCCCTTGCTACTGTGATAAGCGCTTGCCCGAATCGGCCCCATTTCCTCTGCTGTCTCCTGCCTCATATCCGGGTAAAACTTGTCATTTAGTGACAGGTTCCCATACACGGAACCAATGTTTACAATCCGTCCCCAGCGCCTCTTTTTCATCTCCTGCATCGCCAATATGGAGAGGTAAAAGGGTGCCTTTTCATTGGTTTCATGAACTCTGTCCCACCCAGACTCTTCATAGGCAAACAAGGGCGCCAGATAGGTGGTCCCCGCATTGTTTACCAAAATATCAACCCGCCCATATCGCTCCTGACAGACAGCCATCATCTTCTCTCTGTCCTCTGCCACGGTAACATCTGCGCATAAATATGTAATCTTGGCTTCCCGGTCTGCTAACTCCTCTGCTACAGCCCTCATAGGGCCCTCTCTCCTGCCTACAATCAGCACATCATGGCCCAAAGCCGCAATATGCTCCACACAACTTTTTCCCAGCCAGATTCCCCCTCCTGTAACTATGGCTGCACGCCTTTCTTTCTTTTCTTCACTCATTTTTTCCATTCAGGTCTGACATCCCCTAGAAGGTTTTTCAGACACTGCATCTGTGGCAGGCTACGGCCTGGGAGCTGCTGATGGGCATAAGCTTTGGCTCATATTCCCGGCAGATAGGCATGGCCTGAGGACAACGGGTACAGAACCGGCAGCCGGCCGGCGGATTTGTGGGACTGGGAATCTCTCCCCCCAGCACCACCCGTTTGGTTTGCTCTCTTCTGGTATGTACGGCAATGGACTGCATCAAAGCCTGGGTATAGGGATGGGCTGGGGCAGTATAAACACTGGCAGCATCTCCAATTTCCATAATCTTGCCCAGGTACATAACTGCAACCCGGTCAGACACATATTTCACCACATTCAAACCATGGGCGATAAACAGATACGTAAGACCCAGTCGCTCTTGCAATTCACAAACAAGATTGATAATCTGGGATTGCACCGACACATCCAAGGCGCTCACCGGCTCATCGCACACTATAAATTTGGGATTGAGGATCAATGCCCGGGCAATTCCCACGCGCTGGCGCTGTCCTCCGGAAAATTCATGAGGATACCGATTCATCTGCTCTTCATTTAAACCTACAAGCTGAAGAATCTCCCGGACCCGCTCTGTGCGCTGTGTCCTTTTACATTCCGGTTCATGGATGATCAGAGGCTCCTCCACAATCTGTCCCACTGTCATGCGGGGATCCAGAGAACTGTAGGGATCCTGAAAAATAATCTGCATCTCTCTTCGAAGCTTTTGCAGATCCCTTTTTCCCAGCGTATGGACCTCTCTCCCATCATAGAGGATCTCCCCCTCATCCGGCTCAATCAATCGAAGTAAGGTCCTTCCCAGAGTAGATTTTCCGCTGCCGCTCTCTCCCACCAGCCCCAGAGTCTCCTCCCTTGCCACAGATAAGGAAATTCCGTCCACAGCCTTGACATACCTTCCCCCGGCCTGTCCCTTTCCACGGATCTTGAAATATTTCTTTAAATTCTTTACTTCTAAGAGCTCGTTCACGACACCACCCCCTCATACTGCCAGCAGCGGACCTTTCTGCCCGAGCCTGCTGCAAATAACGGCGGCTTTTCCATGCTGCACCGATCCAGGGCTTTCGTACAGCGGGGACAAAAGGCGCATCCTCCAGGCAGATGAATCAGGCTGGGAACCGTCCCTTCTATACAATACAGCTTTTCCCCGGACCGTTTTCCCTCTCCCTCCAGGGTGGGAATGGAACCCAGAAGCCCTTTGGTGTAGGGATGCAAGGGATCCTCCAACACCTCCCAGACCTGTCCCTGCTCCTGTACCTGTCCGGCATACATGACAATCACCTCATCTGCCATCTGCGCTACCACGCCAAAGTCATGGGTAATCAGCAGAATTGCCATTCCTGTTTCTTCCTTAAGCTTCGTTAAAAGCTCCAGAATCTGCGCCTGAATGGTTACATCCAGGGCTGTGGTGGGCTCGTCCGCAATGAGAAGCTTAGGGTTGCAGGCTAGGGCTATGGCAATCATGACCCGCTGTCTCATCCCTCCGGAAAGCTGATGGGGATATTCCCGCAGCCTCCGCTTGGGATCGGGAATTCCTACCCTCTGAAACAGTTGAATGACCTTGCGATCCTGCTGTTCCCTGCTCATGCCCTTATGGTGGATTTTAAGCACCTCCCGCACCTGTGTTCCGCAGGTCATAACAGGATTTAAGCTTGTCATGGGCTCCTGAAAAATCATAGTGATATCCCGGCCCCGCACATCCCGAAGCTGGCTTTTCGTTAAAGTCAGCAAATTCAAACCCTGAAAAAGGATTTCTCCGCCCACTACCCTTCCTGGTTTTGATACCAGATTGAGGATAGACATTGCCGTTACACTTTTTCCAGAACCACTTTCCCCAATAATCGCCGTTACCTTTCCTTCCTCCACATGAAATTCCACCTCTGCTACTGCTGGAACAATTCCCCTGGAAGTAAAAAACTGTGTATTCAAATTCTTAACCTCAAGTAGACTCATAGCTCTCCTAATTTCGTCCCCCCTTTTCCATGACATGCTCTCCCGGTCAGAAAGGCCATCCTATTACTTTCTCGTTTTCGGATCCAACAAATCTCGCAGGCCGTCGCCCATTATGTTCAGCGCAAGAACCGTCAAAAAGATAAATACACCGGGAACAACCGTGAGCCAGGGAGCGCTAACCATAAAATTGCGTCCTTCATTGAGCATATTCCCCCAGCTGGGAGTAGGCGGCTGTGTTCCCATCCCCAGATAGCTCAGACCCGCCTCTGCCAAAACGGCATAACCAAACACCAGGGTTGCCTGCACAATCAGCGGGGAAATAATATTGGGCAGAATATGGCGCAGCAAAATCCTGGGGCTGGAGCTTCCTATGGCCCGGGCTGCCTCCACATACTCTGCATGCTTCACAGACATGACGGAGGACCGGATAACACGAGTCATGCCTGGTATGTATACAATCGTCAACGCCAAAATCAGGTTGGAGTCAGATTGTCCGAACACTGCCATTAAAGACATCGCTAAGACTATGGCCGGAAAGGCTGTCAAACCATCTACAATGCGCATGACAACAGCGTCTATCTTCCAGTAATAACCGGCCAGCAGCCCCACCAGCGTCCCAAAGATTACCGTCATCCCAACAGTGGTAATTCCCACCTTGTAGGATACCCTTCCTCCATATAAAACCCGGCTCAATATATCCCTTCCATAGTTATCCGTTCCCAAAATATGTCCAGAGCAAGGTCCTTTTAGCATCTCCCGGATTTCTCCCATATTGGGATCATAGGAAGCCAGCAGCGGGGCCAGCACAGAGAGAAGAATCATGATAAGCAACAGCAGTCCTCCCACGATGATCCCGCCGTTAAGTTCTGGCATTTTCCATTTCTTTCTTCCTGTTTTTCCATCCATACACACGCCTCCCTATGAGTGATCGCCCAGCGAGATTTTCGGATTCAGGAGCACACAGATCATATCTACCAGCAAATTTACCACTACCACAAAGGCTCCCAGATAGAATACCAACCCCTGAAACAGGGGATAGTCCCGGTCCATAATCGCATTGATAAATAATCGCCCAATACCAGGAATGGAATAGATCTGCTCCACGACTACCGCTCCCCCGATTAGAGAACAGATGCTGATTCCCACCACTGTGATCACGGGAATCATGGCATTTCGAAAGGCATGCAGCATCATAACAATCCACTCTTTCTGGCCCTTTGCCCGGGCGGTTTTGATATAATCCTGACTCAATACGTCAATCATAGCAGAGCGAGTCATCCGGCACATGACTGCCGAGAAGATAAACCCAAGGGTAATGGCCGGCAGGAGAATATGGCGCAGCCAAGGAAGAAAGCCCTCTCCCATCGCTGCATACCCTCCTGTGGGAAACCATGCCACAGGAAGAGAAATAAATTGTACCAGCATCAGGGAAAGCCAAAATTCAGGAATCGCCACGCCGCAAACAGCCAGAGCCGTAATCCCCTGATCCATCCAGGATCCCCGTTTCATGGCTGCTGCAAGCCCCAGAGGAATTCCCATTAAAATGGACACAAGCACCGCACATCCCGTCAGTTGGAGCGTAACCGGAAGCTTTTCCAGAATCAAAGACATGACCGGCCGATTATATACAAAGGATGTGCCAAAATCTCCTGTACAGATGCCCTTTAAAAACTCCAGAAATTGTTCTGCTATCGACCTGTCCAACCCCAGCCGTGCGTTGATTTCCGCCACTGTCTCAGGCGTAGCCGTGATTCCCAGATAATTTACCGCCGGTCCGCCTGGAATCATGCGGATCATGGCAAAGGATATAACCGCAACAATCAGCAGTGTGGGAATAGCCAGCAAAATCCTTTTTCCAATATAGCGAAGCAAGAAACCGCCCTCCTCTCTCCTACTTTTATAAAAAATAAACTGTCCATTCAGTCGCGCCCATTTACAAAGGCGCTTTCAGCGCATTCCCGATGCTTGCGCAGCTAACTTTGCTCATAAACGGGCGCTCCCTCAGGCCACAGAGCGACTGTCAAATTCAAACATACCGAAAGGGCACTTAGCTCGATTTGCCAGCCATCTGCAGTCTGGCTGAACTATTCATAGAATACGTTATACATCCGAATGATAAATTCCTGCTCTGCTCCACCTATCTTGTCTGCCTGACCGGATAAGCTGGAAATATTCCCATAGATCACGCAGGGAATGTCCTGATACAGCTGTACCACGGCCCTCTCATAGGCCTTCACACGCTCTTCCTGGTCCGCGCTGTGTCCACTGAGGAAAATATCCGTCATCTCCTGAGATTCGTAGGGCGTTACAATCTGGTCTATCATAAAGAGGCTTTCCAGTCCGGTGGGATCTGCGATATCCACGTAACTAAAAGCTGTTGTAAACATATCCCACTCCTTTTCCCGTGAGCCATTGACAAGAGCCGCTGCACAGGTCGCCCAGTCTCTTACATCCAGCTTGATATTCAAGCCGATTTCTGCAGCCTGCTGCTGCGCCATAATTGCAATCTGATACATAAAGGGATATTCCTGCGTCACCATCCAGGTGATTTCCTCCCCCTTATATCCGGCCTCTTCCAAAAGGCTTTTTGCCTTGTCATCATCATCGGCGTTGTATTTTTCCATTCCCTCTACTTCTGCCCACCAGACCATATCCTTGAAGAATACCGAGGGATTCCGTTCATACAATTCCTCCTGTCCGCCCACGCCAGCAAAGAGACAATCGTCCATATTCAGACACAGCAGGAATGCTTCCCGGATGCGCTTATCTGCCATAGGCCCTGCCATGGTGTTCAGAAAGGTGGTGGGTGTCCATACATTTTCAATTACTACAGGCTCAATTCCGTCCGTAGTATTCAATGTGTCCCATGCGCTCACGTCCAAATCATCTGCATATTGATACTCACCGGCCACCAGACCATTCAGCCTCTGGGCTGCATTGGGAACAATCATCCAGGTAATCTTATCAAAATAAGCAATCCGCTCTCCTGACAGTCCGGACGCAGGTATTTCATCTGGCTTATAATCCTCAAACTTTACCATGGTCACATGATCGTCAATGACATATTCCGAATATTTATAGGGCCCTGTTCCGATTGCCTGCTCTATAGCAAGCTCATTATCGTATTCTTCCGTGCAATATTCTGCAGGATATATAAAAAACATTCCCATTCCCGGAAGTCCCAGATAAGACGCAAACAATGGCTCCCCTTTCTTTAAGGTATATTTCACCGTATAATCGTCCAACGCCTCCACCTTATCCAAATCCGCAAACAGGCTCCGATAGCCAATCCTCTGATACCGTTCCGTAGACGCCACCACATCTTCTGAATCAAAGGCGCTGCCGTCATGGAAGGTCACTCCCTCTTTAAGCTTAAAGGTCCACTGAGTATAGTCCTGGTTGCTTTCCCAAACAGTAGCCAGCTGAGGGCTTAATTCGCTGGCCGCATTGAAAATCACCAGCTGTTCAAACACATGGAACCCCATTCTCTGGTCCACGCTGGCAGAGGATCCCATGCAGTCAAAGGTATTAGGCCCTGCTGCCACTGCCACCGTAATCTCAGAGTCGGCCTTACTGCTTTCCCCTCCCCCTGAGGACTCTTCTGCAGGAGCTGTCCCTGCCGGATTCTCCTGTGCTGGTGTATCAACAGATGTCTGTTTCCCCCAGAGCACCCGGCAATGCTAACGATTAATACTACGACTGCAGCCGCCATCCCCCAAAAACGTGTCATTGAAAAAACATCATGGTTACTTTCCTTCTTTTTCATATTGCTTACACCTCCTGATTTTTAACATACGCAGACCTGTATCCCCAATTTTCTCATCTGTTCCAACGAATTTTGGCTGCTTTTGCTGTCATTTGTTATGATCTTTGTCACCACCTCCAACCCACAGACATAGTAAAAGCTTTCCATACCCACCTTAGATTCATCTGCTACTACAATAACCTCCTTGGCCCTCTCAATCATTTTTCGATATAAATCCGCTGTGTCTACATGTCTTGTCGTAAGTCCTTTTGTACAACTAATTCCATTTACAGATAGAATCAGCTTATCTACCTTATACTGCTCCAGCTGCTCTATGGTATCCCGGCCGCTGGTAAATACAGCATCACTGCTCATTTTTCCTCCCAACAGAATCAGTTGAATTTCATCCCGACCGCTTAGCTCTCCAGCCGCATATACGGAATTTGTCAATACCTTCAACCTTTTCCCCCACTGCAGCTTCTGAGCCAACAGAAGTGTGGTTGTCCCTGCATTCATAATCAGACTCTCTCCATCCTGAATCTCCCTCTCTGTATAATCAGAAATCCGGTGCAAAATTTCCAACCGCTCATCCTTCCCCCGCATATCTCTGCGAGCGCTGGCGCCGCCAAAGGTGCGGATTAATTTCCCCTCATCCTCCATTTGCTGCAGATCCTTTCGCACCGTCACCACAGAAACCCCTAAAAGCTGACTCAGCTCTGCTGCCCGGATCGTCTGCTGATCTCCAAGAATCTCCAAAATTCTCTGCTCCCTCTCCTGATATTTCATCCAACCATTCCCCCCTTGGCCTTCGCATACCGAATCTGAATTCCCGCATCTGCAATTTTTCTTAAAATCCTTTGTTTCCCGGGATCCTCTGTCCAGTTTGTAACCAGAATGTCCGCAACGGAAATATCTTCGATATGGCAAAAGCTTTCATGACCTATCTTCGTAATATCTCCCACAATAATTTTTATTCTGGCCCTTTCCAAAACAGATTTCAGGGTATCCGCTCCCTCCACACGAAGAGTTGTGAGACCTGCTTTTGCATCAATGCCATCCATGGTAATAATGGCTTTGTCCGCCATGTATTTATCTGCCTGCTTTACCGCATCCCGTCCATATACAAAGGAATCTCTCACATAGATCTCTCCTCCCAGAATCATCACCTGATAATCTGGACGCGCACAGGCATCCTTTGCAATCTGCAAAGAGTCTGTAACAATTTGCAGTCTGGTCCGATTCCTGGCATACAACAGTGTCAGATGAGGGGTAATCCCACTGGTCACAACCAGAGAATCACCATCCTCAATCATTTTCGCCGCCTCAAAGGCCACCAGATGTTTCAGCTCCGATTTTTGTTCCATCCTCCCTGTTTGGAGCTTATCCGCAGTTGCTCCGCCAGAGATGCGCTGCAGCTTCCCCTGTTCCTCCAGAGTCCTCAAATCCTTCCGGATTGTCACCGTGGATACCTGTATTTTCTCGCTCAGCTCTCTCACTGATACGGTTCCAATTAATCCAATCTGGTACATAATCCAGTTCAGACGTTCTTCCCTTCCGATTCCGCTCTTCACACCTTTTCACGTTTCTCCATTTCTTTCTTTTTGGAAAATTTATATTTTCTTTTTAATTTTCTTTCACTATTAAGTTTCGTTAAAATATATAATTTATAGTTTTTATCATTTTCTTTTCTATTATTATCGCAATAATTCAATATTTTGTCAATTAATTTTTTCTATTTTTTACTTTTTATTTCGAAAGTTTGCTTTTTTCTTTTTATGTTTTTTACATTTTTCTTCTTTTTTGTTTATAAATTCCACAAATTTTATCTGGACTTCATCAAATTCTTTTATTTTTTATGCATAAAGAAAATTATATTTATCTTTTTAGATAATCTTATCCTTGTCATAAAATTAGAAACGAAACTTCTTCATTGCGTGAAATATAAGTTTATGCTATAATTTGGAAAAACGAAAGCTTCTGAGGTAATGTCATGGATAAAAAGCGCAAGATAGACTACAGGAGAAAGCATATCCTGGAGCTGATCGCAAAAGATGGGCAGGTAAAAATTTCTCAGTTAAGTGAAATCTTACACACCACCCCAGTAACCATACGAAGTGACCTTACCGCCCTGGAAAATGCCGGATATCTGAAACGAGTCAACGGAGGAGCCATCCAAGCTGTCAAAAATTATTACACCGTGGAGAATCAGCAGCAAAAGACCTGCAGTCTGGAGACAGAAACTTCCATCGCACAGGCAACCGCAGCATTGATTCCTGATGGTTGCACCCTTTTCATTAACGCCGGTCCCCTTTCTCTTTACACCGCCATCGAGCTGAAAGGGCGAAGCGGCTTGAATATTGTTACCAATTCTATCGCCGTTGCCATTGAGCTGGCAAGTCATCCAACCTTCCGGGTTATTTTACTGGGTGGCGATGTCAATGCCCAGTATTCTTTTTCCTATGGCAGCACCGCTCTGGAGCAGCTGGAGCATTTTAAGGCAAATAAAGCAATTCTTTCTATTGACGGCATCTGCATGGGCGCCGGAATCACCACCTATCACGCAGAGGAAGTTTCCCTGTGCCGCGCCATGATGAAGCGCTCCAATGAAACCATTGTGATTGCAGATTCCTCCAAATGGGCACAGGAAAGCTTTTCCAATATCTCCCCTCTGGAGTACGCCGATTACTATGTGACTGATCCGGCTGCAGATGCGGCAACCGCCTCTGCCATCAAAAACCTGGGAAAGCAGGTGGTTTTCTCAACCTCCGGAATGTAGCTTTCCTTATGTCTTGATACGGACCAGGACGGTGTTATGATATGAAATAAGGAACAAGTCAGAATCGAAACCGAAAAATACGACAAAGAAAAAGAGGACCAGTTCGTACTGATCCCCTTTCATGTCGCCAAAAGCTTCCTGGCCCCCTCCTGCGAGCTCTATGATGTCTACAGGGCCTTATTCGTCCTGGCCAAAGCATACGATTTTATCCAGTCCGAGAAGGGCCGGCTTGAAAAGCATCCGGGCGCCTAATATCCTAATAGCAAGCCCTCCCAACCCCTTCTATATAGTCATTTTCTTCCTTATTAGTAAAGCTGAAAATTTACTTTATGTCCTTTGCGGATGCTAAATACCGCTTTACATACTGCCCTGTATAGGATACCGGACTCTCGGCCACCTCCTCCGGCGTGCCTTTTGCAATGACCGTGCCGCCCCGGTCGCCGCCCTCAGGGCCCATGTCTATGAGATAATCTGCCGTCTTGATTACATCCAGATTGTGCTCAATGACCACCACGGTGTTGCCCCCTTCTGCCAGCCGCTGGAGAATCTCAGTCAGCTTATGCACGTCAGCAAAATGAAGCCCTGTGGTAGGCTCGTCCAAAATGTAGATGGTTTTTCCCGTACTGCGGCGGCTCAGCTCCGTGGCCAGCTTGATCCGCTGGGCTTCTCCTCCGGACAGGGTGGTGGAGGGCTGCCCAAGCTTGATATAGGAAAGGCCCACATCATTGAGGGTTTCGATCTTGCGGGCAATGGAGGGCACATTCTCAAAGAATTTCAGTGCCTCTTCCACAGTCATATCCAGCACGTCATAAATGCTCTTTCCCTTATATTTTACCTCCAGGGTTTCCCGGTTATAGCGTTTACCCTGACAGACCTCGCAGGGCACATACACGTCTGGCAGGAAGTGCATCTCAATCTTTATAATTCCATCGCCGCTGCAGGCCTCACAGCGTCCTCCCTTTACATTAAAACTGAAACGTCCTTTCTTGTAGCCCTTGCTCTTAGCGTCCGCAGTGGACGCAAACAGATCCCGGATTTGATCAAATACGCCGGTGTAGGTGGCCGGATTGGATCGGGGGGTGCGCCCAATGGGGGACTGGTCAATGCTGATTACCTTGTCAAGTTGTTGGATTCCTTCCATCTCCTTATGCTTTCCAGGAATAATCCTGGCCCGATTTAGCTCTCTGGCCAGCCGTTTATAGAGAATCTCATTGATAAGGGAGCTCTTTCCGGAACCAGACACACCGGTGACACAGGTAAATATACCCAGAGGAAGCTGCACATCAATATTTTTCAGGTTATTTTCCTGGGCCCCCTTTATGGTAAGCCAGCCTACAGGCTCCCTTCTCTTTTCCGGCACGGGAATACGCAGCCTTCCGCTTAAGTATGCGCCGGTAATGGATTCCGGTACCTCCATGATTTCCTGGGCTGTGCCTGCCGCCACCACGTGGCCCCCATGCTCCCCGGCTCCCGGACCGATATCCACCACATAGTCCGCTGCCAGCATAGTGTCCTCGTCGTGCTCCACCACCACCAGGGTATTTCCCAGATCCCGCAGCCGTTTCAAAGTTGCCAGAAGCTTGTCATTATCCCTCTGATGAAGGCCGATACTGGGCTCATCCAAAATATAGGCCACACCCACCAGGCCGGAGCCGATCTGGGTAGCCAAGCGGATACGCTGAGCCTCCCCCCCGGACAGGCTTCCTGTAGCCCTTGCCAGAGTCAGGTAATCCAACCCCACGTCCATCAGAAATCCCACCCGGGCCCGGATCTCTTTTAAAATCTGATCCCCAATCAGGCGCTGCTGCCTGGTCAGCTCCATTTCCTGAAGAAATGCCTGCAGGTTTCCGATGGACAAAGAAGTAATCTGATAAATATTTTTATCATGAACCGTCACAGCCAGGGAGGTCTTTTTCAGCCTCTGGCCTTTGCAGGCCTTGCAGGGAGTGATCCGCATAAACTCCTCATACTCCTGCTTCATATATTCAGAGCCTGTCTCCCGGTAACGCCGCTCCACATTGCGGACCAGGCCCTCAAAGGTCACATCATAAACGCCCTCCCCCCGCTGGCCCCGGTAATAAACCTTAACCGTGCGGCCATTGGTTCCATTGATCAGCATATCCTGCACCTCCTGACGCAGCTCCTGATAGGGGGTGTGCAGGTCAAAGTCGTACTCCTCCGCCAAGGCCTGCAAGGTGGCATAGGTATAGCTGGAGGGATCCGTGCAGGACTGCCAGCCCATGACCGTAATGGCTCCATCCGCAATGCTCAAGGACTTGTCCGGAATCATGAGATCCTCGTCAAATTCCATTTTGTATCCCAGTCCAAAGCAGTCCGGGCAGGCGCCGAAGGGATTGTTAAAGGAAAAGCTTCTGGGCTCTATCTCCTCCATGCTGATGCCGCAGTCCGGGCAGGCGTAGCTGGAGCTGAAGGTCAAAAGCTCCCCATCCATAATCTCCACCACCAGAAGGCCCTCAGACAGACTTAAAACCGTCTCAATGGAATCTGCCAGACGCTTCTCAATGCCCTCTTTCACCACAAGCCGGTCCACCACGATCTCAATCGAATGCTTGATATTCTTGTCCAGCTTAATCTCCTCGGACAGCTCATAGAGATTTCCGTCAATCTTTACCCGCACAAATCCGCTTTTGCGGGCCTGCTCCAGCACCTTTACATGCTCGCCCTTTCTCCCTTTTACCACCGGAGCCAGAATCTGGATCCGGGTGCGCTCCGGCAGGCTCATGATCTGATCCACCATCTGATCCACAGTCTGCTTCTTGATCTCCTTGCCGCACTTGGGGCAGTGGGGGATCCCGATTCTGGCATACAAAAGGCGGAAATAATCATAGATTTCCGTCACGGTTCCCACCGTGGAGCGGGGGTTGCGGTTGGTAGACTTCTGGTCAATGGAAATGGCCGGGGACAAACCTTCGATACTCTCCACATCCGGCTTCTCCATCTGGCCCAGAAACTGCCTAGCATAGGAGGACAGGGATTCCATATATCGCCTCTGTCCCTCCGCATAAATCGTGTCAAAAGCCAGAGAGGACTTTCCGGAACCGCTCAGGCCTGTGAGCACCACAAACTCATTTCTGGGGATATTCACATCCAGATTCTTTAAATTATGTTCATTTGCCCCTCTGATCTTGATAAACTGTCTCATAATGAACTCCTTTTCCTTGAAAACTGCCGTTCAGCCCGCGCCATTGGCAAAACACAGTGTTCTGTTTAAACTGATTTTACATGTCTCGCAGCTGATTCTTCAACTCAATCATCTGATCCCGCAGCTGAGCTGCCGCCTCAAAGTTCAGCTCCGCCGCCGCTTTCTTCATTTTCTTATCAATATCTGCAATAAGCTTCTCCAGTTCCTTCTTGCTCATGGATTCCGGATCCTTCTCAAACCGCAGCTCCTCCTGAGCGATTTCCTTGGAAATGCTGATCAGATCCCGCACCGCCTTCTTGATCGTCTGCGGCGTAATGCCGTGTTCCTGGTTGTACGCCTCCTGAAGAGCCCGGCGGCGCTCCGTTTCTCCTATGGCCAGCCGCATGGAATCCGTCATATTATCCGCATACATGATCACATGCCCCTCTGAATTCCGGGCCGCCCGGCCAATGGTCTGGATCAGGGAGGTCTCCGAACGCAGAAATCCCTCCTTGTCCGCATCCAGAATTGCCACCAGAGTAATCTCCGGAATATCCAGGCCCTCCCGCAGCAGATTGATTCCCACCAGCACGTCAAAAACGTCCAGACGCATGTCCCGAATAATTTCCGTCCGCTCCAGGGTATCAATATCCGAGTGGAGATATTTCACCCGAATGCCCAACTCCCGCATATAATCGGTCAAATCCTCGGCCATGCGCTTGGTCAGGGTAGTAATCAAAATCTTATGCTTTTGCTCCACCTCTTTGTTGACCTCGCCCACCAGATCGTCAATCTGTCCTTCCACCGGGCGCACCTCCACCCTGGGATCCAGAAGTCCCGTGGGCCGAATGATCTGCTCTGCCCGCAAAAGCTCATGCTCTGCCTCATATTCTCCCGGCGTAGCGGATACAAAAAGGAGCTGATCTATTTTACTTTCAAACTCCTCAAAATTCAAGGGCCGGTTATCCTTTGCCGAGGGAAGCCGGAAACCATAATCCACCAAGGTGGTCTTCCGGGACTGATCTCCCGCATACATCCCCCGGATCTGGGGAATGGTCTTATGGGACTCGTCAATGATAATCAAAAAGTCGTCCGGAAAATAATTCATGAGAGTGTTAGGCGGCGCTCCCGGCTCCTGCCCCGACAGATGTCTGGAATAATTCTCGATTCCAGAGCAAAATCCGGTTTCCTTTAACATCTCAATGTCAAAATTGGTCCGCTCCGAAATCCGCTGGGCCTCCAAAAGCTTATCCTCCCCCTTGAAATACCGGATCCGCTCCTCCAGCTCCACCTCAATATCCTGCGCCGCTTTTCGAATCTGCTCCGCAGGAACCACATAGTGAGAGGCCGGAAAAATCGCCACATGCTCCCGCGTTCCCTTGATCTCCCCGGTCAGTACATCAATCTCCGAAATCCGGTCAATTTCATCTCCGAAAAACTCCACCCGAATCGCCGTTTCCATCTCATTAGCCGGAATAATCTCCAGCACATCCCCACGCACCCGGAAAGTTCCCCGCTTGAAATCCATATCATTCCGGTCATACTGAATATCCACCAGCTGGCGCAGCACCTCATCCCGGTCCTTTACCATGCCAGGCCGCAGAGAAATCATCATCTTCTCGAAATTCTCCGGCTCTCCTAATCCATAGATGCAGGAAACAGAAGATACAATAATCACATCCCGGCGCTCAATGAGAGACGCCGTGGCCGACAGACGAAGCTTGTCAATCTCATCGTTGATGGAGGAGTCCTTGGCAATGTAGGTGTCGGAGGATGGGACATAGGCTTCGGGTTGGTAGTAGTCGTAGTAGGAGACAAAGTATTCCACCGCGTTACTCGGAAAATACTCTTTGAACTCACCATAGAGCTGGGCCGCTAATGTCTTATTGTGCGCTATTACCAAAGTCGGCTTGTTAAGC
>JAAWJI010000034.1 GCA_022796795.1 Lachnospiraceae bacterium
AATATTTCCACATCACAGAACAGCAGCTGGAGGAATTCACCGCCAGCTTTATTCAGCGGCTGCCAAAGTACATGCAAAAAGCATTGGAGTGCGGTTCAGTGGCTGCCTGAGCGCTATTTTGTGAGCTAAAGTATTGATTTTTCAAGGAGCAAATCCCATTTTTAATGTGGGAAGTTTGAGTAAATAATACTAACGATATTGTCAATTCTGTAAGAGGGCAGAAATGAATATAAAGAAATAATTGAATGGGAGCAAGGATATTTATTTTCGTAAACAATTTCTTTCTCTTCATCTAATGTGTCCACAAGTCCAGCAAAAATTATCCCTTTTATAAATATCTTCTATTTCTATATTGTTATCCTTTCATTCAAGAAATTTTATAGTATAATATTCCTATAACAGTTCGCCAAAACACTCACAAGGAACAACGCATGCCATATCCCCTGAAAGTATACACGAATTTAACATCCCGGTTGTATTTTGGTTGAATAAAAGCAGACAAAAAACGCAATAAAAAGAATAAACAAAAGAATAAACAAAATAAAGAAAGGATGGATTTCTCTATGTGCACAGCTGTTACCTACCAGACAAAGGATTTCTATTTCGGACGTACCCTGGACTATGACTTCTCTTACGGAGATGAAATTACCATCACTCCCCGCAATTATCCCTTCCACTTTCGGGCATGTCCGGATCCTCGGCTCCGCTATGCCATGATCGGCATGGCCCATGTAGCGAACGGGTATCCCTTGTATTATGAGGCTGTAAATGAAAAAGGGCTGGGAATGGCCGGATTGAATTTCCCGGGCAACGGCGTCTTTCACCCCGCAAAGGAGGGCATGGATAATATTGCCCAGTTTGAGCTGATCCCCTGGATTCTCCGGCAATGCGGCTCGGTACAGGAGGCCCGGGTTCTTCTTGGGAATCTGAATCTGTGGAATGTGTCTTTTAGCGAGACTCTGCCCCTGGCCTCCCTCCACTGGCTGCTCTCTGATCGGGAGGAATCCGTTACCATTGAATCCGTAGAGGAAGGTTTCATGGTGTATGACAATCCTGTGGGAGTCCTGACCAACAATCCTCCCTTTCCCCAGCAGCTCTTTGCGCTGAACAACTATATGCACCTGTCCCCCCAAGATCCAAAGAATACCTTTGCCCCTGGCCTTTCCCTGGAAACCTATTGCCGGGGAATGGGCGCGCTGGGTCTGCCCGGAGATCTGTCCTCCCAGTCCCGGTTTGTCAGGGCTTGCTTTGTGAAACTAAATTCTCTTTCCGGCGATGGAGAATCCGAGAGCGTGAGCCAGTTCTTTCATATTCTCAATTCCGTGGATCAGCAGAGAGGCTGCTGCATCCTGGGAGACGGAAAATATGAGATGACCATCTACACCTGCTGTTGCAATGCCACAAAAGGGATTTACTATTATACCTCCTATAACAATCATCAGATCTGGGCCGTGGACATGCATCGGGAGGATCTGAACGGGGAAGAGCTGATCCGTTATTCCCCCATTACGGAAGAGCAAATCCGGATTCAGAATTAATTTCCCAAATCCCGCCCCAAAAAAGCTGCGACAGACCTTTAGCATAAAGTCTGGCCGCAGCTTTTTTGCTTTCTTTGTTATTCTCTGCGCAGGGTATTGTAGTTGTAGCGGTCCGTATCCGACACCCACTGGGTCCGCAGTTCTCCCTCCTGGGTACTGAGCAGGAGACGGCTGTTCTCCAGATATACGCCCATGCCTTCTGCCCAGGTGAAAAACCGGGAATCGTCATAGGGAATCCGGTCTTTGTCAAATGTAAAGGATGAGCCTGCAATCTGGCGAACCTCTCCTGTGTTGCTGAGGCGGAACACATGGTAGGCATAGGCTCCGTAATCCCCCCGATCCTCTATATGAAGGGTCAGAAGATATCCGGTTCCCTCCAGCTCTCCCACATAGATGTTGTTCCAGCCTGCCCGGCTCACATGGGCGGACAGGGAATACAGTACCTGGCCGGAGGCGTCCCGGATCAGCACCACGCCGCTGTCCCCATCCCCGATATTTCCCGTATAGACCGCAAGCTCCTCCTCCCCCTGACTGTCCGCCACATCCTGCTGCCTGGTCTCTACCAGGGTATAAAAATCTTCCAGCGCCTGACTTCCCGCCTCCTCCAGGATAAATTCATACCAGGTGTCTGCAGGCACCGGGGAATAGGAAATCCCTCTCTCATAAAAGGCGCTGTCCAGGACTGCTTCCACAATTACTCCTCCCTGAAAGGTCAATGTGAGAGGCACATTTTGATATGCCAAGCCGTCCTCCGTAAGCTTGACAAACTGGTCGTAGGGCGTCTGGTCATAGAGAATCCGGTCCATCTCCTGGTTCACCAGAAAGGTGCAGTCTTCCCCAAAGGCCAGGAAGGGAAGCTCCTCTCCCTCCTGCCAATCCTCCACCACATAGCGGTCGATTCCCCTGGCGCTGCGGGAGAGGGAGCGCACATACACCTGATAGGGGCCGTCTGCAATGCCTGGCGCCAAAAGCTGCTCCCGGTCAAGTTTGCCAATCTGCATGACGGTCTCTGCTTCCTCTGCTCCAGATGTGTCTTCTCCTGTATCTTCCTCCTGCTCCGCCACCCTGCAGGCAATGCCAAATCCAAACTCCTTGAAAAATACGACAGCCTCCTCTGCGGATAATTCCACCCAGATCCTGTATTCCTCCACAGAAAGCACCGGCGCTGTGGTCAAAAGCTCCGTTTTCTGCCCGTCAATTTGCGGATCGTGATGATAAATGGCAAGCATCTGCCCCTCCTGTGCCTCCGGCGCCATGCCCCGGGGCACCCCAATTCGCCAGCGGCCTGCCCCTGCAGATTCTATGTCAAATCCCAGCCCCATGACGGCAATGCTTTCCGCCTCTGCGGAAAACTGGGCCGGATAGGTCTCCATGATCCCAGGCTCCTCCCCGCCGGGAAAGGTAATCCGAATCAGGTTTCCCTCCTCAAGCCCATCAAAATCCATCTCTATATAGGGATACACCTCCTCTGCCTGGGGGATCACCACTTCTCCTGTGCCGGGAATCGTGACCACCAGCCGGGAGGTGGCCTCCTCCTCCATGGTAAGCTCCGTCACAACACCCCAGTATCGTATGGGCTCCGGCTTTTTCCCCGGGTTCGCCAGCAGCAGCACAGCTGCCAGGATTCCTGCGGCTGCGGCCAGAACCACCACCACGGACGCCGGTTTTTTATAGTTTAGCACATGGAGAATCCGTCCCCTGGGATTTCCCTCCCCAAAGGCCAGCGGAATCCGTCCTGCCGGCCCGGAGCCTGCTGCCACAGCCAGAAGAGAGGCGGAATACTCTTTTTTCACCTGGTTTCCGATTTTCCGGATCACCGCCTCATCACAGCAGACCTCCATATCCTGGCCGCTTACAAAAAAGGCTGCCCAGACCAGAGGGTTAAACCAGTGAAGGCATAAAGCCAGATAGGCAAGTCCACGGGTCAGGGGATCTCCCCGCCGGATATGGGTGCGCTCATGGAGCAGGATATATTCCCGCTCCTGTTGCCGGATCCCCTGGGGCAAGTAAATGCGGTACCTGAAAAATCCCAGCACAAAGGGCGTGGATACTGCGTGGGTAAGATAAATCTCATGGGATTCCTTCCTGGCCCCTCGCAGCCGTCTGTTCAGGTGGACCAGAGATAATCCCCCATACAGGATCATGGCCCCGGCTCCCAAAAGCCAAATCACTGCTCCCACAGGCAGGAAGCTCTCCATGAATTTCCCAAGCTTTGCAGTTAGGCGGACTTCCCCGGAAACCGGAATGGAGGGAATATCCTGCGCTTTCCCGTCTCCTTCCAAAGGAAGCGCCTCTTTCTGGGAGGGAAGTCCCATGCCTGGATCAACAGAAATATATTCCATTCTCCCCTGCTCCGGAGCCGGTCCCGGAAGGACTCCCAACAAGGATATGGGAGACGAAAAGGACACCGGGCACAGCAGCCGGAACAGCACTACCGCCCATAAGGCATAGGAAATACTCCGGGGCGCTTTCTTCAAAAGCAGGCGCAAAAGCAGCACCGCCACGATCATCACGCTGGCCGTCAGGCTCATATTCAAAACCAAGAGCAAGGTCTGTCCCATCATGGCTGTTCCTCCTCATAGCTGTCAATCAGCTCCTGCAGCATGCGGATCTCCCCGGCATTCAGCTTTTTCCTGCGGGAAAAGGCCGTCAAAAATAAGGGGAGAGAACCGGCAAAATTCTCGTTGATAAACTGCTCTCCCCTGGCGCCCTGAAAGTCCTCCCGGCTCATACGCGCCACCACCATGCCCTTTTCATTGGCAAACAGCCCCCGGTCGCAAAGCCGCCTCAACATGGTGTAAGTGGTGGTCCGCTTCCAGGAAAAAGCCGCCTGGCAAAGACGGGTCAGCTCCCCGGACCTCACAGGCGCATGCTCCCAAATCAGATTGGCAAATTTCTCCTCCATCTCCCCCAGCTTATAGGGTTCCATAAAATACCCCCTCTCCATAGACCTGTTCCTTCCTGCTTGTTCTCATTTTTACTCCTTACTTATGCGTCCGTGTCTATAATCATTAGACAGTTTTAGTCTAACGCATTTAGACAGTTTTGTCAAGAGGGAAAAGAGCGCGGCAACAGACAGGTAAACACTTTTTATCTTTCCCGTACATAACCATACAGATGACCGTTAACACTGCTTCCACAACAGGCTGCGCCGCAATCACTCCCTGCAGTTTCCAGACATGATTCAAAACCATAACTCCCGGAATAAACAGTACGGCATTCCGCAGCAGAGTAATGGTCAGGGATTTAACCGCCTTTCCTAATGCCTGAAAATAACTGGTCATCATATTAATCACCCCAAGCAGGGGAGCCGACAGGCAAAGGATCCGCAAAAAGTAACCCGTCTGTTCGATGAGAGCGTCATCCTGCAGGAAGAACCCGGCCAGGGCATTTCCCAAAAGCATAAAGACTGCTGTAAAGACAGCGCCCAGAAGAATCCCATAAAGCACGGTGTACTTCACCATATCAGACATTTGCTTTTTCCTGTTTCCTCCATAATAATAACCCACCAAGGGCGCAACGCCCTGGGATAATCCCACAGAGAGTAAAATGGGAATCAAGTCAAGCTTATAGGCAATTCCGTAGGAGGCTACTGCGTCAGACCCGTAAATACTGATATAATTGTTCAGCACAATATTGGAGACGCTCATGAGCACGGTAATGAGAGCGCCTGGAATCCCAATGCTCACCACATTTTTTACCATAGTTCGATTGGGAGAAAAACAGCTCAGCCTCCAGGGCACCAGAAGATTTCCCTTGCAAGCTTCGCCAACCATACAGGCAATATAATAGACCGTAGCACACACGAACCCCAGGGAAGTGGCAAGTGCAGCTCCTGCCGTTCCCCATCCCAGGATGGCGATGAACACGTAATCCAACACCATATTGATTCCATTGCCCAGAATTAATCCAATGGTACCTTCTTTGATCAGTCCCACCGAACGGAACAGATGGACAAATCCATTTGCCAACATAATAAAAGGAGCGCCCAGGAAAATCCACTTCAGATAATCGCAGGTATAGGCCATATTCTCCGTGTCCGCGCCGGATACCTTTGCCAGAGGCTGCAAAAACACCAAGCCCAAAATAAGGGTAATCACACCGGCCATGGCCATGGCATATACGCAAAAGTTCATGGTCGTTCCAGACTTCTCCTTCTCCTCTTCTCCCAACAGCCTGGCAATCACGCTGCTGCCTCCCATTCCAAAAATACAGGCAATGGACATGATAATAAGCAAGATCGGCGCGCACAGAGTCACCGCTGCAATGGCGGCTGGCTCTTTTGTGAGAGAGACAAAAAATGTGTCTGCAATATTATAAATAAGCGTTGCAAGCTGCCCCAGCATAGCAGGTAATCCAACCCTCATAATGGCTTTGGTACAATTCTTTTCCTCAAAAACAGATGTCATATGTTCATTTCCTCCCTTGCAATTTTCTTTATTGTAGGGTAAAATACATACAAATAATAAGACATATGTCCTGTTGGAGGCAGTTTTCGTGGAAAGAATCTATGATAAAAAGAAAATATCAGCCTGTATTGCCAAAAGCAAATATTACGCTGTACTTCACTCCCTGGATTTGGATTATTATCTGATCAGATATGACAAGGGCGAATTTGTCAGCTCACCCTTTCAGAAGGAATCCCTGTTTCAGATTGTAGAACAGGGCTCTATCAATATTTACTTTATTCGCGATGACGGCACCCGCTACTCCCTGTCAAACGGAACCGCAGATTATTTTCTGGGAGACATGGATATCTTTTATCCCAAAAGCAGCAGCATTTATGCCGAAGCAGCCGAAAGCCTGACCTGCATCTCATTCTCTATTGAAAAGCATCGGGAAACCCTGCTCTCCAACAACAAGTTTCTGCAGCTGATCTGCAATAGCCTTTCCTCTAAAATGGGATCCATCACCGCCATGGACGCCGCCCCTTCCTCCCTTACAGAACGGGTGATCTCCTATATGCGGTATAAATGTCAGGACGAGACCTTAAAAGGAATCGAACAGACCGCCTTTCACCTTCACTGCAGCGCAAGACAGCTGCAAAGAATTCTGAATCAGAGCCAAGAGGCGGGACTGGTAAAAAGAATGGGGAAAGGGACATATAAGCTGATATGCCAATTTCCGGAAATTATGTTGGAGGATAGCCCATGAAGAAGACACTGCAAGATACAAATGAAAAATCAAATAAATTAGGGAATACAGAAATTTTTAAAAGAATTTGGTTATACTTGCTTTTTTTCGTCATTGATTTTTACGCTCTCCCCCTTTTCATGAAGGATACGGGAAGCGCAATGGTTATGATGCTGGGAATCATGCCTGTCATCTGCCTTGTCACGTCTGTTCTGTTTGGAGGGAAAAACGGTTTTTGCTATTGGTTTCCCCTTCTTGCAGGTATTTTGTTTATTCCCTCCGTTTTTATTTTCTATAACTCCAGCGCATGGATTTATGCCGTCTCCTATGGTGTCATTGCCTTTGTGGGGATGCTGATTGGGATGTTGTTTCATAAAAAATAAAAACAAAAACTTTTGTTGTCTTAATCACAACACCAGATTCCATAGACAACAATGAAGCCGTTGTTGTTCATACTTTCCCATAGTAAATCAACATGCTTAGCTCCGCGGTTTCCGTTCCAAGATTTTCATATGCATGGGAAACATCCCCGCAAAACCGGATAGAGTCTCCCTTGGAAAGTCGTTGCCGTTCTCCTGCAACGGTGATTTCTACCTGACCGGCAAAGACCGTAATATATTCTACAGCCCCTTTACGTCATGTCCCTTCTTCTTGTCTATTGCGCAATCTCACTATTTCTGGCATAATCTTAGGGAAGGAAGAAATCCTGAAGGATGGGAGGAACGAAACAAATGAAGACGCTAAAAATTGCCTTGCTGCAAATTGCCCCCTGTAAAACGCTGAAGGAGAATCTGGAAAAGGGGATGGAGGCTTGTAAAACTGCAAAGGAAATGGGCGCCGATCTGGCGCTGTTTCCGGAAATGTGGAGCAATGGGTATCATATTTATGATCGTCCTGTAAGTGAATGGATGGCGGAAGCTATTTCCACAGACAGTGAGTTTGTCCAGGCCTTCTGCACACTTGCCAGGTCGCTTCATATGGCCATTGGTATCACCTTGCTTGAAAAGCAGGAAAATGCTCCCCGGAATTCCCTCATTCTCTTTGACAGATTCGGAGAGAGGAAATTTATTTATGCCAAAGTGCATACCTGTGCTTTTGATGTAGAGCGGAATCTGACTCCCGGGGATGACTTTTATGTGACTCCCCTTGACACTGCCTGCGGGGAGGTAAATGTGGGGGCCATGATCTGCTATGACAGGGAATTTCCGGAAAGCGCCCGAATTTTGATGCTGAAAGGAGCAGAGCTCATTTTGGTGCCCAACGCCTGTCCCATGGAAATCAACCGTCTTTCCCAGCTCCGTGCCAGAGCTTTTGAAAATATGACAGCCATTGCCACCTGCAATTATCCCGGATCAGTGCCGGACTGCAACGGCGGCTCCAGCGTCTTTGACGGCGTAGCCTATGTCCCGGAGCTTGACCATTCCCGGGATACCTGCATTCTGCATGCGGATGAAAAGGAGGGAATTTATATTGCCCAGCTTGATTTGGAACAGCTGCGCAGATACCGGGAAACCGAGGTCCACGGAAATTCCTATCGCCATCCCCAAAAATATAGACTATTGACAGAAGAGAAACCTGCCATGAATACAAATAATTTTTATTGGATCAGAGAGCCGAAAACCTACGCCATAGAAAACGGGCGCGTCCAGATCACCACAGAACCTCATACGGATCTGTGGCAGCGAACCTATTATCATTTCCGCAATGACAATGCGCCAGTGTTCCAGATGGATACGAAAGAAAAATTTTTTTCCTTTATTGTAAAGACTGATTTTCGCGGCAGCAAGCACCGTTTTGACCAATGCGGGGTTGTAATGTATCTGGACTCTGAAAATTGGATCAAGGGCTCTGTGGAATTTGAGAATGAAGAGTTTCAGCACCTTGGCTCTGTGGTAACCAATCACGGATATTCCGATTGGGCTACTACGGCGATTCCTGCGGATGTAAAGATCATGTGGTATCGGTTTAGCCGCAGGCAGGATGACTACTGTATAGAATGTTCCCGGGACGGAGTGCATTACTCCCAGATGCGTATTTGCCATATGTGGGAGGGCGCGGATGAAATTCGCTTTGGAATCTATGCATGCAGTCCGGAAGCTTCCAGCTTTACGGCGGTTTTTACGGACATGCAGGTTACGGAGTGTGCGTGGAAGGCCCATGAGGGACAGTTGCCGGATGAGGAGGATGCCGAACTATCGTAAAAACCTCCCCCTTCTTTTTATTTATACAAATCCACCTTCCGGTCTGCCACAAAGGTTCCCTTTCCCCGAATGGTATATAAATATTTCTCCGCAATCAGCTCTGCGATGGCCTGTCGCACCGTTGTCCGGCTCACCCCATATTTCTCTATAAGCATGCTTTCCGGCGCAATCATTTCGTCCGGCTGCATGCTTCTTATCTCCTGCAGCAAAATTTCCTTCAACTGATAATATAAGGGAAGCTTTGCATTTTTATCAATCCGCAGAACTGCCTGGTTCATCTCTTTCTCCTTTTCCTGGAACAACAGAGGCAACATATGGTTTGCCAATGCTACTGTACCCGCTTTAAAATCTCTTCCGTGTATTCCGGTATGGCTGCACGCCTTCCCGACACATAGCTGCCCAATGAAACTATTTTCTTCATTCTCTTTGTCATGTGACCTTTCTCCTATTTGAAACTGTTAGGGACATTTCCCTGTTCGGATCCTGTTCTACAGTTCATTCAACTTATCAAAATTAATATTCCATGTATCCCCATTCTTCACAAAATATTCCTCAAATTCCCCTCTGCTTACGACCGTAGTAGGAGACTCATATACCTCCGGAAGGGCTTCTCCCTCAATGGCCGCCACAGCAGCGTCCACACAGGTCATGCCCACTGCCTCCGGGAAGAAAGCCAGTGCAAACTTATAGGCGCCGCCCTCGTAGAGAGCTCCCCGTCCCGCCTTTCCTTCCAATCCATAGGTAATGGCACAAAGACTGTTAAGATCCATGCCCAGGGCCTTGGCCGCCTCCACCGCTCCAATGGTAGAGTCGCATCCATGCATCAGTCCCGTTTTTATGGGGAGGATCTTTTATTTCCCCGGGAGATTTGCACATCCTTCGGCTCCCACAAGATCACGCTTCGGGACACCGTGGAAAATCTGGATTTTTCCCCTGCCCCTGTTTTCCTGCTTTACCATATAAATTTTGGTTTCCCTCTGTTAGATGAAAATACCTACATCTCCTGTCCGTCCGTGGAAAAAGTCGTGCCCCGGACTTCATCCGCTGCCTCCGGCCTGCCAAAGGCCCGCACCATGACTGCCCCGGTTCCCGGGAAAAGGGACGGGAACAGGCTTTGAAAAATGAGATTGTACGATTTTTAGAGCCGCTGGAGCAGATGGTTTTTGAGACAGAACTGGGGGTGGAGGAGTTGTGATGATCTCCAGATGAGGATTTTACCAGGGATTCTGCTTTAATTCTGCTTAAATTTCTCCAAAAAGAATTGACATTCCCCAAAAACAGCCGTATACTACCCTTTGTACATAACAAAAGTATCCGAAGAAACCTCTGGAACAGCTTACGGCCGGACCGGAGGCCGAGGAAACTCTGGAGAATCCCATTGAATTGGGTGCCGAAGGTGCAAGGCGCATATGCCGAATCTCTCAGGCAAAAAGGACAGAGCAGATAGAAAATAGGATCAATTCCTGCTATCTTTTTGTTTTCCGGAGCTGCCGTCTTCATCGGCAGCTTTTTCTATGTAAAAATCTGTATTTCATCACACAGGAGGAATTTTACTATGGAAGCAGCATTGAAAGTAGTACAGACCATTAATCTGTACCTGTCCGATTACATTTTAGTCGTTCTGCTCATCGGATGCGGTCTGTTCTTCAGCATCAAAACAAAATTTGTACAGGTCCGCTGTTTTGGGGAGGGCATGAAAGCCGTTTTCGGCAAGCTGTCCCTGAAGGGCGGTAAACAGGAAAGCGGTCTTACCTCGTTCCAGGCCCTGGCCACTGCCATTGCGGCCCAAGTGGGTACAGGAAATATTATCGGCGCCTGCGGCGCCATTCTCACAGGAGGACCAGGCGCCATCTTCTGGATGTGGATCATTGCCTTTTTCGGCATGGCTACCATCTATGCAGAGGCTGTTCTGGCTCAGAAGACCCGGCGTGTGGATCCAGACGGCTCCATCCACGGCGGACCGGTGTATTATATTCTGAAAGCTTTCCCCAACGGCTTCGGAAAATTCCTGGCCGGCTTCTTCGCCGTGGCAATCATCCTGGCTCTGGGCTTTATGGGATGTATGGTTCAGTCCAACTCCATCGGTGAGACCTGCAGCACAGCTCTTGGCATCCCCACCTGGGTAATTGGAATCCTTGTGGCAGCCGTGGCAGCCTTTATCTTTATCGGCGGCATCCAGAGGCTGGCCTCTGTGACGGAAAAGCTGGTGCCCATTATGGCTTTGGTCTATCTGGTTGGAGGACTGATCCTTCTCATCTGCCGGATCCAGTACGTGCCGGAAACCTTTGCCATGATCTTCCGCTATGCTTTCCAGCCCCAGGCTATTATTGGCGGCAGCCTGGGCTATGCCCTGAAAACCGCTATCAGCCAGGGCGTAAAGCGGGGACTCTTCTCCAATGAGGCCGGTATGGGATCCACCCCTCATGCTCATGCCATGGCAAATGTGGCGGATCCCCACGAGCAGGGCGTGGTAGCCATGATCGGCGTGTTCATTGATACCTTCGTGGTTCTGACCATGACGGCTCTCATTGTAATTTCCACCCTGTATGCAGGAAACGGGGTTTTAAGCGCAGGAACCGCAGAAGGCGTCAACCGGGCCAATATGGCGCAGCTGGCCTTTGGCACTGTATTCAGCAGTACTGTGGGCAATCTGTTTATTGCTGTCTGCCTGTTATTCTTTGCCTTCTCCACCATTCTCAGCTGGAACCTGTTCGGCAAGATTAATGTACAATATCTCTTTGGAGACCAGGGCGTAAAGGTTTATTCTGTGCTGGCTGTCGTATTCATCTTCCTGGGCTCCTGCCTGTCCAATGACCTGGTATGGGAGCTTACGGATACCTTTAACCAGCTCATGGTACTTCCCAACGTGCTGGCCCTGCTGGCCCTGGCTTCCCTGGTAACCGGCCGAAAGGAAAAATAACGGAAAAGGGAAGAGACAGGCAGATGCAACAAAAATCCCGGACAGAAGCCGGTTTTTTCAAACCGACCTCTGCCCGGGATCTTTTTATCTCCGGCCCGGTTCCTGTTTTACAGCCAACGGAACCTAAAACATCCGCCTGTTTATCTTAATAGCTCTGCTCCTCTATGATCCGCTCCAGATCCATGGTGGAATCAAAATAGGCCTCCTCCACATATTGAACCTTCTCTACGGTCTCTCCTCGCTCCAGCCTCTGAATGATTTCGGAAACCAGGGGAGCCAGATCCGGATTGCACTCAAATACAGCGTTGATTTTTCCGTCTTTTAAGGTCTCCAGGGCAGCCCGGCCCGCGTCAAAGGAAATAATAATAATATCTCCATCCGGACCGCAGGTTCTGCCAGATTTTTCAATGGCCTCTATGGCCCCAAAGGTCATGTTGTCATTTTCACTGACTACCACGTCAATGTCCTCATAGCTTTCCAGAAACTGCTCCATGACCTCCTGGCCCTTGGCCTGCGTAAAATCTCCCGACTGCTGTTCCAGCATGATCCAGTTCTCCTGCTGCTCCAGCACCTCCTGAAATCCCTCTGTCCTGCCAATCTGTGCGGTAGAGCCCAGGGTTCCCTGCAAGGTAACAATTCGAATTTCATCTTCCCCCCGACCTGAAGCCCGCAGATGATTTTGCAGCCACTCTCCGGCCCGACGGCCCTCCCGCTGGAAATCGCTGCCTACCCAGCAGGTGTAGAGGTTCTCGTCCTCCACACTCACAGAACGGTCGGCCAGGATCACCGGAATCCCCGCGTCCTTTGCCTCCTGAAACACAGAGTCCCAACCCACCTCCACAATGGGGTCTACCACGATATAATCAACCTCCTGGAGAATGAAATTGCGCACTGCCTTCAGCTGATTTTCCTGCTTCTGCTGAGCGTCCTCATAAATGAGATAGTATCCGTTCTCCGCTGTAAAGGTATTCCGGTAGGATTCCGTGTTGCCGATCCGCCAGTCCGATTCCGATCCCACCTGTGAAAAGCCTACCACAAGATACGCTCCGTTCCGGGAAGCGGCATCCTCCTCATAGGGCGGTACAGCCTCCAAAACAGACTCTTCCACTTTGGGAAACTCCGTCTCCGGGGCGGACTGCTCCTTTTCGGTGCAGCCTGTCATAAACAATACCAGCGCTGCCGCCGCTGCCAGGATGCTCCCTCCTGCCCTCTTACTGTCCATAATAGGCATTAGCTCCATGCTTTCTGTAGTAATGCTTATCCTGCAATTCCTGGGGAGCCGGCACATTTTGGGGATTAATCATCTCGCAGCGGGCGGCCATCTTGGCCACCTCTTCCAGCACAACCGCATTGTGCACAGCCTCATGAGCATCCTTTCCCCAGGTAAAAGGACCATGGTTCTTGCACAGCACCGCCGGCATAGCCACATAGTCCAGCCCCTTGGCCTCAAAGTCGTCTGCAATCAGAACGCCTGTATTCCACTCGTAAGCCTCCTGGATCTCCTCCTTCGTCAGATTCCGCACGCAGGGCACCTCCCCGTACAGATAGTCCGCATGGGTGGTTCCATAGCAGGGAATCCCCCTTCCGGCCTGAGCCCAGCTGGTAGCCCAGGAAGAATGGGTATGTACGATCCCGCCAATATGGGGGAACCGGTTATACAGCACCACATGCGTCGGCGTATCCGAGGAAGGATGATACGCTCCCTCTACCTTATTGCCCTTCAGATCCACCACAACCATATCCTCCGGCTTCAGCTCCTCATAGGCCACGCCGCTGGGCTTAATCACCAAAAGACCGCTCTCCCGATCAATGCCGCTTACGTTCCCCCAGGTAAAAGTCACCAGACCGTACCTGGGCAGCTGCATATTCGCCTCATAAACCTCTAATTTTAATTGTTCCAGCATTATTCTCACCTCCTCACTACAACAAACTGACATACTCCGTCCCTAGTTTTTTATTATACCGTCTATCAAACATCCTGTCCATATGCAACTTCACTCCCATAAAGCCCGGCGGTCTATGCAAAATTTACCATGCGAAATCTATTTGCAAAATGCCGCGCTGTTCCACCGCAGCTCATTTTTAAACTGGCGAATCGTGGTATCTGCGTCAATGTAAACCGCCTCAATACCCATATAGGCCGCCCAGTCTCCCATCTGCTCAGCGGTCAGATCGTAGGAGAATGCTGTGTGGTGTGCTCCGCCGGCCAGGATCCAGGCCTCGGCTCCTGTTTTCAGATTGGGCCTCGGAGTCCAGAACGCTGTAGCTACAGGAAGCTTGGGCATGGGTTTCTCGGTCTTCCTGCAGTCCACCTCATTGATAATCAGGCGGAACCGATCTCCCAGATCCACCAGGGAGGTGGCAATACCAGGGCCCTCCTTGGCTGTAAATACCAGGCGGGCCGGATCCTCCCGTTCTCCCATAGAAAGGGGCTGCGCCTTGATGCTGATGGGACCGTCCGCAATGGTAGGACACACCTCCAGCATATGAGCCTGCAGGATTCCCTCTTTTCCCGGAACCAGGTTATAGGTGTAGTCCTCCATAAAGGAGGTTCCCTTTGCGTCCTTCATACCAGCCGTCATAAGCTTCATGACCCGGACCATGGCCGCCGTCTTCCAGTCTCCCTCGGCTCCGAAGCCGTATCCCTTTTCCATGAGCCGCTGGATAGCAAGACCCGGCAGCTGCTTTAAGCTGCCCAGATCACCAAAATGGGTCACCACAGCCTGATAATTCTTCTCCTTTAGGAAGCGCTCGAAGCCCAGCTCAATCCCAGCCTGGACAGCCACATGGCGGCGGAATTCCTTCTCGTCCCGCCCCTCGGTCAGAATCTGATAGACGCTGTAGTATTCCTCCACCAGAGCATCAATATCGCTCTGGGAGACAGCCTCCACAGCATCTGCAATCTCATTGATAGGATAGGCGTCGATTTCCCAGCCAAACTTGATCTGAGCCTCTACCTTATCGCCCTCGGTCACAGCTACATTGCGCATATTATCGGCTACCCGCATCACCCGGATATGGCTGCTCTCCATGACGCCCACGGCTGTGCGCATCCAGCTTCCCATCTGCTTTTGCACAGCCGGATCCGCCCAGTAGCCCATGATGATCTTACGCTCCATGCCCAGACGGGTGAAAATATGGCCGTATTCCCTGTCGCCGTGAGCTGCCTGATTCTCATTCATGAAATCCATGTCAATGGTGTCATACGGGATTTCCTGATTAAACTGGGTGTGGAAATGGAGCAGAGGCTTCCGATATTCCTGCAGTCCCAGAATCCAGGATTTAGACGGAGAAAAGGTGTGCATCCAGGTAATGACCCCAGCGCAGTCTGGATCTGTATTGGCCTCATTCAGGGTCTTCCGGATCAGCTCATTGGTGATCAGAGTGGGCTTCCACACCAACTCATAGGGCAGATTTCCGGAAGCATTCAAAGCCTCCACGATCTTTTTAGAATGTTCCGCCACATGGGCCAGGCACTCGTCTCCATAGAGATCCTGGGAGCCAGTGCAGAACCAGAACTGATATTTCTTAGTCTGTAGCATACAATATTTCTCCTTTCAAACTGGCAGCTGCCGGGCTTAAGCTCACATTTTTAAACTTCCCTGCCCGGCCTGCCGTTTTTTTGTTTTCTCTACTTTTTACTGTCCTTAATTTTCGCAAATACGCTCTGGAGCACAATGAAGAAGCACAGCAGAGCTGCCACAGCAATGTTGGACCAGGAGCTTAAAAGCTTTCCGTTGGTCTTTACCAGAGTGGAGATGGTTCCGTTAATCAGCACGCCAAACAGAGAGCCGATCACATTTCCCACACCGCCGGTGAGCAGTGTTCCGCCGATAACGGCAGAGGCGATGGCGTCCATTTCCAATCCCAGGGCCTGACGCACGCTTCCGGACATGGTGTTGAGACAGAAGCAGATTCCACCGATGGAGCACAGGAAGGAAGACAATACATAAGCCTTAAGCTTAGTCATCTTTACATCCAGACCCATCATGGTAGCAGACTGCTCATTGCCGCCTACGGCGTAAATACTGCGTCCGAACTTGGTGTAGCGCAGCATAAGGAACACCGCCACCAGCACTACCAGGGCGATGACCACCGTAATGCGGATAAAGGGAACCTGCAGTACGCCCTTACTGTTGGTGTAAGCGCCAAAGGGAATCTCAATCTTCAGATTAGCCATCTTTACAAAAAACGCATTGGCGCTGATGGAAACCTGATCCGTGCAGATCACAGCCGTCATACCCCGGGCAAAGAACATGCCTGCCATGGTTACAATAAATGGCTGAATCTCCAGATATCCTACACAGAAGCCCTGCACCAGACCGAACACCACGCCGATGAGCAGCACCAGCACGCACAGCACCACAGAGTTCATGCCCCAGCGTTCCATACCTACGGCCAGGAACATACAATCCATAGCAATGAGAGCTCCCACAGAAATATCAATCCCTCCGGTGAGCATGACGCAAGTCATGCCACAGGCCACACAGAGAAGCCCCGCATTGTTGATCAGGATATTCAAAAAGGTCTGCAGGTGGGAAAATCCCTTTGATCCATATACTACACATCCCGCGATATACATGACGAAAAACAGAGCGATGGTAATGAGAAGAAGCATGGTATTGCTGTTTATCTTTTTGCTTTTCATGCCGCCGCACCTCCTTTTTGCAGAGCCCGCTTGGCGGACATCCGCTTCATCCAAGCCTTGAAAGGCGGAGCCTGAATGGTAACAATCAAGATTACGATAATGGCCTTATAAACCGGGGCCTGCTCTGTAGATACGCCCAGAGCATAGAGGGTGGTGGAAATAGCCTGGATGGTGTAGGCGCCGATAATGGAGCCTGCCAGATTAAATTTTCCGCCGCCCAGGCTGTTTCCGCCCAGAGCCACAGCCAAAATTGCATCCAGTTCATAGTTCAGTCCGATGTTGTTGGAGTCTGCGGAGCTGATCCGGGAAGAGGACACAAGGCCTGCAATGCCGGCGGCCAGGCCGCAGACCAGATAGCACAGGAAAATAATCCGGGCGGAATTAAGTCCCGCAATACGGGAAGCCCGCTTATTGATACCCACGCTCTGAATATAAAGGCCAAGAGCTGTCTTTTTTAAGAGAACCGCTACAATCACAATACAGATGGCCGCAATCACAATGGGAGTGGGAAGGAAGCCCACATATCCGCCGAAAAACTGGAAGGACTCATTTCGCACATAAACGATCAGGTTGTTACAAAGCAGAAGGCCGATAGCCCGGGCCGCTGAGAACAAAATCAGGGTAGCCACCATAGGCTGTACATTCAGATAAGCCACCAGAAATCCATTGAAAGCTCCGCACAGACAGCCCATAAGGATCGCACCCAGCACACCCACGAGCAGGGGCGCCGCCAGATCATTGGTGGAGGACACTCCGTAGCCTGCCAGCAGCATACAACAGAAGGAAGCTGCCAGGGACATAACGGATCCCACAGAAATATCCGTTCCCGCGGAAGCCGACACCACCAGGGTCATGCCGATAGCCAGGATAGCTACCTCGCTGCCCCGGTTTAGGATATCAATGAGACGTCCATAGAGCACGCCGTTGCGCACGGATATGGTAAAAAAGTTAAAGGCAAAATTTCCGGAGGAAATATCGTACACGATATTTACCGCCATAACAAGAAGCATACAGAAAATCGGAAGAAACAGAGACATTCCTGTAATCTTTTTCATCTTATTCATCGCTGCCACCTCCTGCGATCGCTTTCATGACCGTTTCCTGGGTCAACTGCTCTGTAATCTCTCCTACCTTGGCACCGTCTCTTAAGACTGCCATCTTGGTACAGGTACGAAGCATCTCCTCAATCTCAGAGGAAATGAAGATCAGGCTCTTGCCCTCTCCCGCCAGCTTCAGCACCAACTTCTGGATCTCTGTCTTGGTTCCAATATCAATTCCCCGGGTAGGCTCATCCAGAATCAGGAAATCCGGATCTGTGGCAAGCCAGCGTCCCAGGATCACCTTCTGTTGATTTCCTCCGGACAGCTGCCGGATCAGGGTCTCCCGGCTGGCCGTCTTGATCTGCAAAAGCTCTATGTACTTATCGGCAATCTCGATCTGTTCTTTCATAGGCAGCAGCCGGAACATGCCGCGCTTTGCCTGCAAAGCCAAAATAATATTTTCCCGCACAGACAGGTCTCCGATGATTCCCTCTGCCTTCCGGTCGTCAGGCAGAAGTCCCATGCCCAGATTCATGGCATCAATGGGCGCGCCTATCTTTACTTCCTTGCCGTTTACCTTTAAGCTTCCGGTCTGATTCCTGTCTGCTCCATAGATTACCCGGGCCAGCTCGCTTCGCCCGGAACCCAAAAGGCCTGTGAGGCCTACTACTTCTCCCTTGTGAATCTGCAGGTTAAAGGGCTTAATCGTTCCCTTGTGGCTCATTCCCTGCGCGTCGATAAGCAGATCCTCCTCGGTAAACACAGGGGCCTCCTCGGATTTAATGGCAGCCAGATCGTCAAAGTCCTTGCCCATCATGGCGGCAACCAGCTTCACCCGGGGCAGTTCCCCAATGGGGTACTCTCCTACCAGCTGGCCGTTTCGCAGCACGGTGATCCGGTCGCAGACCGCATACACCTGCTCCAGGAAATGGGTGACAAATACAATGCCAACCCCCTTCTCCCGCAGCTGTCTCATAAGCGTAAAAAGCTTCTCCACCTCATGATCGTCCAGAGAAGAAGTAGGCTCATCCAATATCAGAACCTTACAGTCCATATCCACGGCCCGTGCAATAGCAATCATCTGCTGCAGCGCCAGGGAATATTCCTCCAGATTCTGTGTCACGTCAATATTCATTTCCAGATCCGACATAATCTTCTGGGATCTGCGGTTCATTTCCTTCCAGTCAATGGTGCCAAGCCTGGTCTTGGGCTCCCTGCCGATAAAAAGATTTTCTGCCACACTCAGATTGGGGCACAAATTTACTTCCTGGTACACCGTGGATATCCCCTTTTTCTGTGCATCCAGTGTGGAATGATTCACCACAGCGCCCTCGATCCCATCCACATGGATCTCACCTGCCTCAAAGGCGTTGATACCGGTGAGACATTTAATCAGAGTGGATTTTCCGGCTCCGTTCTCCCCCATGAGCGCATGGATCTCACCCTTGCGCAGGGTAAAGTCCACGCCGTCCAGCGCCTTTACGCCCGGGAAAGTCATGGTAATTCCGCGCATGGTCAATACTACCTGATTGTCCATAGTTTTTCCTTTCCTCTTGTAAGAGAAAGGGGAGACCTTTGCATTAGCCTCCCCTCAGCTTATAGTTGCCGTTTCATTTCTGTCTGTGAAGTGGGTTCTATCTATGGATTAATACTGTGCGTCGATAATCTCCTGTGTCACCACTGTCAGTTCCTGTGTCTCTCCATTTACTTCAATGCTGGAAAGGATATCCTCGTTTACATACCAGTGCTCCACCATGTACACTTCCTTCTCCGGTGTTCCACCGCTCTGCAGAGTCTTGATAACCTCCTCTACAAAAGGAGCTGCCAGCGGGTTGCACTCAAAGTCTGCGGTAATATCGCCAGACATTACAAACTCCAGACCAGCGGTGCAGGCGTCAAAGGAAATCAGGATCACGTCCCCGTTTACTCCATAGCTAACGCCGGCTGCCTTCATAGCGTCCATAGCGCCAAAGGCTTCGTTATCGTTCTGGCAGACAACTACATTGAACTTTCCTTCATAGGACTTGCAGTAGGATTCCATAACCTTCTGTCCGCCCTCCTGGGTGAAGTCACCGCTCTGGGAATCCAGAATCGTCCATCCCTCCCGGTCAGCGATCTCCTTGAAGCCCTCGGTACGGCCGATGGTAGCGGACGCTCCGGTGGAGCCCTCAATAACCAGTACGTTTACTTCCGAGATATTCTTTGCCTCTGTGTAAGCCTTCAGCCATTCACCGGCAGCCAGACCTTCGGTCTTGAAGTTGGAGCCTACCCAGGACACATATTTGTCAGAATCATCAATGGTACGGTCAATGATGATAACCGGGATTCCCGCATCCTCACATTCGGTCAGCACGGTGTCCCATCCAGTAGAAACGATGGGGTCAATGATGATGTAATCCACATCCTGTTCGATGAAGTTGCGCACGGCGTTCAGCTGTTCTGCGGAATCATTGTCGCAATCTACAAACTGCAGATCATATCCGTTTGCCTCGGAGAACACGTCCTGGCAGGACTTGGTGGAAGCTGTACGCCAGTCAGACTCATGACCTACCTGCGCGAATCCGATGGTTACCAGACCGCCGTCTCCTGCCGGCGCCTCTGCCGGTGCCTCTGCGGGTTCCTCTGCTTCAGACTCTGCCGGCGCTTCTGCCGGTTCTTCGCTCTGGGCCGGTGCGGACGCAGCCGGCTCTTCCTTGGAACCGCAGCCTGCGATCATGGTAGCTACCATAGCTGCACAGATCAAAATGCTTGCAATCTTTCTTTTCATATAAAATAACCTCCCTGATATTTTTTGCCAATCGCTCTTGGCTATGGCAAAATCATATAACATCAGAGAGGTTTTTGATACGGACTTCCTTTTGGAATAAGTATAATTTTTTACTAATTTTTGAACAAACTATGAACAAAGTTCATTATTTTACGGAAAAGGTTTAATTTTTTACGGCTGGTATCACCACCATGGCTTCTGTCCACATCTGATACTCACTTTCCATGCTCAGTCCATACTCCGGCCCGTAGTTGAGCCGCAGACGTTGATCCACATTAAATAGGCCAAAGCCGGAGGCTGTGTTGGGATCTGTCAGCTCTCCGCTGATCACCCTTCTCACATAGGACAGGCGCTCCTCATCCATGCCCATGCCATCATCCCGCACCCGAAAGACAAGCTTTCCCTCCCTCTCCTCTGCGGTCACCAGAATCCGGCCCTTTCCCCGCTTTTTTTTGATGCCGTGATAGAGGGCGTTTTCCACCAGAGGCTGTAAAGTCAGTTTCAGGATCTCATATTCATACAGCTCCTGAGGAATCCGGATCTCATATTCCAGAATATCCTGATAACGCACCTGCTGGATCTGCAGATAGCTGCGGATATGAGCCTCCTCCTCCTGAATGGAAATGTAATCCCTTCCCTTGCTCAGAGTGGTGCGGAAAAAATCCGATAAGGCTGTCACCATTTTCACAACCTGTTCCTTTTCATTGGACTCCGCCAGCCATACAATGGCGTCCAGAGTATTGTAGAGAAAGTGGGGATTGATCTGTGCCTGCAGCAGGCGAAGCTCCGTGGCCCGCAAATTCAGCTGCTCTACGCGGATATCTTCAACCAGGTTTCCGATTTTTTCCACCATCTGATTAAAGCTTGTATTCAGCACTGCCAGCTCATCGCTGCTCTCCTCCTGGGCGCGCACGGCAAAATCTCCCCGGCCTGCGATTCTTGTCACCTCGCACAGCTTCCGGATGGGCTCTGTGATGCCAATGGTAATCTTTTTGCTGATCACCAGGGCCCCCAGCAAAATGACAATGAGGATCCCGCCGCTCATACGTATGGTGCTCTCCACCTCTTTGCGAATTCCGGCCCGCAATGCCTCCAGGTTGGTGGCCTCATAATAGATATATTCCTGAATCTGTTCCTGAATCAGTTCCGTCAAAATGCGGACATTTAAGTCCAGCCTCACCATATTCTCGTCATAGGTGCCGCTGACCAGGGCGTCCTCCTCAATCTCCCCGATACGGTCCTCCAGGGTATTGAGACATCGCAGAATTCCGTCCAGCTGATTGCGGGCATAATCCCCGTCCGCCTTTTCATACAGGTTTCCGAATACCTGTCGGGCCTTTGCAATTATGGTGTGGGGCCGGGTAGTGTCCACGATCTCCTGGGCCCTCTCAGAATTTACCACCACCACATACATAATGTAGTCAATATCCTCTTTTAAGGTCAGATTGTAGGCGTTTGCCATGGTGATTTTTTCTACAACCACATCGTAGCGCTCCGAAAACCGGTCCACCAATATAATCAGATAGAAGATCATGATTGTCAATGGAATCAGACAAACCACCAGCAGCATATTCAGACGTCTTTTTAATGAAGAACCCGTTTTCCACATGTTTTCCCCTCTTATTGCCAATCCCACTTCATGATAACAGATTTGGAAGTCTCAGAGGCCTAGGCCTGGGTCCGGAATTCCCGCGGCGTACACTCCTGGGTCTTTTTGAAAAGATAACTAAAATAGTGGGGATCCTTATACCCCACTGCAAAGGCGATCTCCGCCGTTTTGAGAGAGGTGCTCCGCAGCATTTCCTTGGCTTTCTCCATGCGCACCTGGGTCAGAAATTCAATAAAGGTCTGTCCGGTCTCCTGGCTGAAAATCGTGCTGAAATGGTTGGGGCTTAAATTTACGCTGGCCGCTACCGTATTCAGGGAAATATTCTCCTGGTCATAGTGCTGTTCAATATATCCTCTGGCATCCTTGAGAAGAGTGCTGTATTTCTGCCTGGCAGACTGCTCCCGTAAATCAATGGCTGTCTCCAGTACCCGCCCCATATACTCTCTGCTGTTTTCAATGGTGGAAAAAACAGCCGGCATAGTCTGAAAATCCCCGCAGCGCTCTGCCAGAATTCCCGCCTCATAGCCCTGCTGCTCCAGCATGGAGGCTGCTCCGAAATACAGATCCATGGTCACATACTGACGAAAGAGCAGAGACTGTACATTGTGCTCTCCCAGACTCGCCAGATACTCGTCCAGGAAATGAATAACCTCGCTTTTGAGCCCCGCCTTCAAAAATCGCTCCAGGATCCTTCGATCCATTTTATCCACCCGGAGAGCGCTAAGCTTCAGCTCCTCATTCTGAGCAGGTGTCTCCACAGGCGCGCCGCTGCGGATAATCTGATTGCGCGCTTTGATATATCGGTATGCAAACGCCCGATTGGCCTCCTCAAAGCTTCTGCTCAGCTCGCTTAAGCGTCCCACCGCCTGACCGACGCCTCCAAAATATTCGATACCAGAGCTTTCCTTGCATACCGCTTGTTCCAGACGCTCCAGGAACTCCTGCTCCAACCGCTCCAGCTTGGTATGCTCCGTCTCCTTCAGGATAAATGCCCATCCCTCCAGGCCCAGCTCCACCATGAGCACCTCCGGCATTTTCTCCGTCATCGCCTCAATAGCCCGCACTGCTGTATTTTGCTCCTCGGAATAGCCTTCCACCTCGCCGCCGAAAAAGAGCTGAAACAACACAATGTTATACTGCTTGGCCGCCAGATCCATCCCTGCTTCCCGGCCTTCCTTCAGAAGCACGGAAACTGGCTGCTTCCCGGAAACCAGACGGCGGAAAAATTTCTGTCTGGCCAGCTGGGCATTTTCCTGGCGCTCCCGTTCAAAGGTCTCCAGGAACTTCCGCTGCTCCATCTCTTCCAGGATCACCTTCTCCACCTTTTTGACAGCCTCCAGAAGCTGGGCGCCGGATACAGGCTTTACCAGATAGTCCGTAATGCCAATGTTAATGGCTTCTTTGGCATATTCAAATTCGTCATACCCGCTGAGAATAATGATTTTTATATCCGGAAGCTCCTGCTTCACCAGGCGGCTCAGCTCCAGTCCGTCCATAAAGGGCATGCGGATATCTGTGAGCAGAATATCCGGCCGGGTCTGCTGAATCAACGGGTAGGCCAGTTCGCCATCGCTGGCTTCCCCCACAAAGGCAAAGCCCTCCCGCTCCCAGTCAATGTTATTTTTAATACCCTTGCGCATGATGATCTCATCTTCTACCAGAAAAACCTTCAGCATCCCGACCTCATCTCTCTCTTGTACGACTTTCTCTGTATTTTCCCTGCCTTTGGAATCCTACAAACTCCTTTGGGAATTTCTTCCTGCTTCGTTCCCGTTCCCTTACCACTCAGCGGATTCCCTCGATCCTGATCTGCAGCCTGCGGTTTCCCATATACTCGTCGTACCTAGGATAATACAGCACATAAAAGGTTCCTTTTTCCCTCATATCCGCCAGCATTCCCTCTGCATCTCCGAAATAAATTCCCTCCATGGAGGTTCCCTGCTGGTTTTTCAGCTTCACCTTCAGCACATTCCGGTTCTTTCCCAGAATGTTGGCGTTTACCACCTGCACGCCGGTCTCCACAAACAAAGGGGACTTATTTCCGTTTCCACAGGGCTCCATAAGCTCCAGCTGTCCCATAAGCTCCTCTCCCACATACTGAAGGTGAAGTCCCCCGTCAAAATCCCGCACCGGCACCAGATCCTTTGGAGTCAGGGTACACAGATCATTGATCCGCTGCCGGAACTCGTCTACCCGATCCTCATGCAGGGAAAGCCCAGCAGCCATAGGATGTCCCCCAAATTTCGTAAAGAGGTCCCGGACCCGGGTCAGCTCTTCATACATGGAATAGGTCTCAATGGAGCGGCCGGAGCCCTTGACTCCCTCCTCGCTCTTTGTCAGCACAAAGCAGGGACGGTAATATTTTTTCTTTAAATCTCCGGCAATGATTCCCGCCAGGCTCTCATGACAGTCAGGCAGATAGACCACCAGCACCCGGTCCTCCCCAAGAGCGCTGTTCTCAATGAGATCCACCGCCTGTCTGGTTCCCCTGGCGGTAAGATCCTTTCGGCTCTCGTTGAGTGCCTTTAAATCTCCCGCCAAAGCTTGGGCCTCCCGATCCGTGGAGGCGCACAGAAGATTCAGGGCCCTGCGGGCCGTATCCAGACGCCCGCTGGCATTGATGCAGGGCCCCAGGGTGAACCCTATGTCCTGGGTGTTAAGCTTTTTTCCTGCCAGATCATTGACCAGCAGCAAAGCCCGGTACCCCCGGTTTTCCGTGTGCTCCAGACAACTCAGGCCGTATTTCACAAAAATACGGTTCTCTCCCTGAAGCTCCATCACATCCCCAACGGTAGCCACGGCCACAAATTCCAGCAGACTCCAAAGCTCCTCCTGCGGCACTCCTTCCTCCCGGTAAAGAACCTGGATCAGCTTGAAAGCCACGGCTGCCCCGCACAGCTTTTTAAAGGGGTAAGGACAACCTGGCTGCTTGGGGTTTACAATGGCGTCCGCAGGGGGAAGCAGAAACCTCCGGTTTCCATCCGCCTCTTCTTCATAGGGCACCTCATGGTGGTCTGTAACCACCATGGTCAGGCCAAGTTCTTTTCCCAGCGCAATCTCCCGGGATGCGGCAATGCCGTTGTCACAAGTCACAATGGTGTCTACACCGTCTGCCGCCGCAGCTCGAATCAGATTCTCATTGAGGCCGTAGCCGTCCTTCATGCGGTCTGGTATCACCGTGTCCACCCGAGCCCCCAGCCTGCGAAAACCTGTGAGCAGAATATAGGTGGAATTCACCCCGTCAATGTCATAATCGCCAATGATCCGGACCCGGGCCCCGCTCTTAATCTTACTCCGCAGAAGCTCGGCAGCCTGTTGGATTCCCTTCATCTGCCTTGGATCGTGGAGATCCTCAAGGCCGCCTCGCAGATAGCGCAGAAGCTCTTTCTTCCCTTCCACGCCCCGGTTTCGGATCATGCGCACCAGCATGGGGCTTACGCCCAGCTCGGCAGCCAACTGGGCATTTTCCTCCTGTCTGGGCGCCTCTCTCCAATGTTCTTCCATAGTACTCCTATATAACGATTCTTATGCAGTCTTTTCCTTAAAGTTCTTCTTCATCCAGTACCACAGGGCTCCCGTAATGCACACGGAAGAATAGGCGCCGCAGACAATGCCTGCCATGAGGGGCAGGGCAAAATCCCGAATGGACGCCACGCCCATGACAAAAAGTACCGCCACCATGATAAAGGTGGTCAGAGAAGTGTTGATGCTCCGGGACAGGGTTTGGGTAATGCTTAAGTCTACCAGGTCCTGCAGGTCGTCTTTCTTTTTCATGGCGCTCATGTTTTCCCGAATCCGGTCAAAGATCACAATGGTGGCATTGATGGAGTATCCCACAATGGTCAACATACAGGCAATAAAGGTGTTGCCCACGGAAATCCGTACCAGGGCGTAAAAGGTCAGCACCACCAGCACATCGTGAACCAGAGCCGTCACTGCGCTGCCCGCAAAACGAATATCCTTAAAGCGGAACCAGATATACAAAAGCATGCAGATAATACCGATAATCACCGCCACGGTGGCGTCCATACGCACCTCGTCGCTGATGGTGGAGCTGATGCTCTCCGCGGAAATCTGGGCGGCATCCAAGGAGAATTTTTCCGCCAGCGCCTGATTCAGCGCCTGACGCTGATCCAGACTCAGCTCCTTGGTCTTAATAATCACGTCGTTGCTTCCCTGCACCTTCTGCGCCTGGATCTCCTGATCCCCGGTCGCTTCCGCCACCACAGGTTTTACCTGGGACTCAATATCCTCAATGGAAAGCTCCTGCTGGAAGGGCACAGTGGTGGAAGTTCCTCCCTGGAACTCCAGACTGTAGGCCAGGGCTCCATTTCCCATGCCGGCCTGAATTCCCATGGCCACAAAGCCAATGACCACAGCCGCTATGGAAATCCCAAAGAACAGCTTGCGCTTTGCCAGGAAATGAATCACCTTGCGCTCCTTCTGTACGCCAAAGAATTTGGGATCCTTAAGTCCCAGGGCATAGAATGCATAGAGAATCTGTCGGGTCACAAACAGCGCAGTAAACATGGACAGCACAATACCCAGAGCCAATGTCTGGGCAAAGCCCTTAACGCTTCCGCTGGCCTTTAACAGCAGTACCACCGCCACAATAAGGGTGGTAATATTTCCGTCCACAATGGCGGATAAAGCCTTCTGAAATCCGATTTTCATGGCAGAGCGCACCGTTTTCCCCGTAGCCAGCTCCTCCCGGATCCGGGCGAAGATAATCACATTGGCGTCCACTGCCATACCGATACTCAGGATGATACCTGCAATGCCGGGCAGAGTCAGCGTAATCTCAAAGCCGCCTAAAAGCAGCAGCATGAGAGCCACATAGATGGTCAGGGCAAGTCCTGCCGCCAGACCAGGCACCAGATAAAACACGATCATAAACACCACCACCAGACCAAAGCCCACGGCGCCTGCCTTCAGGCTGCTGCTGATAGCGTCCTGTCCCAGCTGTGCGCCCACCACATTGGAGCGCAGCTCTGTAAGCTCCAGCTGCAAAGAGCCGATGCGGATGGTGGAGGCCAGAAGCTCCGCTGCCTCAAAGGATTCCATATGGTTGATCTGAGCCTGTCCGTTCCCAATGGCGGACTGTACCGTAGGGGCGCTGACCACCTGACCGTCATAGATAATAGGAATAGCCCTTCCGATATTTTCCTCCGTGGCTTTGGCAAATTTCTGTGCTCCCTCATCAGTCAGGGACAGGCTTACGGCATAGTCCACATTTCCCATCTGATCCCGGGCGGAAACAGCCTTGGCATCCGCAATGTCCAGCCCGGTAAGGATCACGTTTCCGTTTGGATCCTGGAATTCCAGGGAACCGGGCCGCCCCAGCTCCTCCAGCACTGCATTGGCATCCTGGACTCCGGGGATCTCAATATTGATCCGGTTGTCCCCTTCCTGGTAAACCTGGGCCTCGGTGCTGTAATTTTCCACACGCTTTTGCAGCTTGTAGATGGTGTCCGACATCTGCTCTGCCGTAGGATTGTCAATGACGGTTCCGTAGGTAATGCTCACGCCGCCGGCCAGGTCCAGACCCAGCTTGACATTTTCCACTGCTCCGCTTTTTTCGGCTCCGATGCCTACAGCCGCCGTATAAATCAGCCCGGCTGTGATCACCAGGGTGATCAAAAGCACCAGAACTCCTCTGCTCTTTTTCATGTTTATTATCTCCTTCTTAATTTTGCTCTTCCTGTTCCGCTATAGCCGCCTTGATCATAATGGCGCATTCCACCCGTTTTTTCTGCAGAACACAGCCAATATCGTAGGCGTCGTGAATGGACTGATGAAATTTATAGGAATTGGCCGCGCAGCCGCCGCTGCAGTAGAACCTGGCAAAGCATTCCCGGCATTTTTCCTTGGCATATACGTTACAGCTCTTAAAGGAATCCCGAAGCTCTGTGTTGGTGATCCCCTCAAAAACCGTTCCCATCTTAAAGTCCTCTTCCCCCACAAACTGATGACAGGGATACAGGTCTCCCCAGGGCGTCACCGCCAGATACTCCGTTCCTGAGCCGCAACCGGACAGACGCTTGTATACGCAAGGCCCTCCTGTAAGATCTATCATAAAATGGAAGAAATTAAAATCCTGATCCGTACCGTGGCGCCGGACCATCTCTGCTGCCAGAGCATCATACTCCCGGCAAATCTGGTCCAGATCCTCCTGCCGGAGAGAATAGGGATCCTCCGGGGACGCCACCACGGGCTCTACGGAAATCTGCTTGAAGCCTAAATCCGCCAGGTGCAGCACATCCCTGGAAAAGTCCAGATTATGGCGGGTAAAGGTGCCCCGCACATAGTAGTTGGTCTGATTCCGGCTCTTGGCCACCTGCTGAAACTTAGGCACGATCAGGTCATAACTGCCCTTTCCGCCCCGGAACGGACGCATAGCGTCGTGCACTTCCTTTCGGCCGTCAATGCTTAAGACCACATTACTCATCTCCCGGTTGGCAAACTCCAGGATTTCTTCATTTAAAAGCACTCCGTTGGTCGTCAGAGTGAAACGAAAATGCTTATCATAAAGCTTCTCCTGCTCCCGGCCATAAGCCACCAGGTCCTTGACCACCTGCCAGTTCATAAGAGGCTCCCCGCCGAAGAAATCCACCTCCAGGTTTTTCCTGTTTCCAGAATTGGCAATCAAAAAATCCAGGGCCTGTTTTCCCACCTCAAAACTCATGAGGGCCCGGCGTCCATGGTACTCCCCCTCCTCGGCAAAGCAATACTGGCAGGCCAGATTGCAGTCGTGGGCAATGTGCAGACACAGAGCCTTTACCACTGTGGAGCGCTTCTTGAAATCAATCACCTGATCCTTGTAGGTATCCTTTGTAAACAGTACTCCTGCTTCCTTTCGTTCCCGGATATCTGAAAGCGCCTCCCGGATCTCCTCCTCAGGATAAGCATGCCGAAACTGCTCCACCAGCTCCTCTTCACTTTTCTCTTCAAAAAGCTCAATGAGCTGGTATGCCAGCTCATCCACCACATGAACCGCGCCGCTGTTTACATCCAGCACAATATGATATCCATTATTTATATATTGATGAACCACGTTTTCCCCTTCCCATCCCTGCACAAGCCTTCCTCCATGTGGAGAACAAAGGCCTTTGACACTCGCGGAAATAAGCAGCGGCAGGTGCGTGGCCCTCTGGTATCATACCAAGTGGGCAACACACCAGCCGCTGCTTATCCGTTTCTTTATGTTTGTTCTCTTTTTATATCTGTCTGATTCCTATTTGTGCTGCTCACAGGTCTGATTTCCCACGGTGCAGGAAGTCTTGCAGGCAGACTGGCAGGAAGTCTGGCACTCGCCGCAACCGCCCTTCTTCACGGTGTTCTGCAGAATCTGTGTATTCAATGTCTTAATGTGTTTCATTATGTAATACCTCCTAACTGTTTTCGTCTTTCATGGCGGATCTTCCTCCTATTCCCTGACAGAACTCTGCTCCTGGACAGGATCCCTCCCGGGGAATATGGTATAACGCCGCAACATATTATAGCATACTCCTCCGGATTTTAAAAGCCCCTTTCTATTTTTCCGGCAAATTAATTTCCGGCAAAAATCTGGGCAATGGGAGAATTGGAAGGCAAAATCAGGGTCTTCTCATTGCTGCCCCTCAGGCTCTCCTTAGCTGCGTCCAGACTCCGCACAAAGGAATAGAAATCGCTGCGGCTCTCATCCGCGTAGGCGTCTGACAGAATCCGCATGTACTCTGCCTCGCCCTCAGCAATAATCTGCTCTGCCTGGGCATTGGCCTCGGAGAGCATAATGGACACCTCCTTGTCCGTGGTGTTCTGGATCATCTGGGCTTGGGAAGCGCCCTCCGCCGTATACTGGGCCGCAATATTTTCCCGCTCAGAAATCATGCGGCTGTACACTGCCTGTTTATTGTCGTCGGGCAGATCCAGCTTTTTCACCTCCACGGTAAGGATCACAATGCCGTACTGGCTGGCCACATCCCCCAGGCTGTCCATAATCTCCTCGGTAAGGGACTTGATATCAATGACCGTCTCCTTTTCCTCTAGCACCAGATCGTTGGATTCCACTTCCTCCTCAGTCTCGCTGATTGTCACAGTCATCTTTCCGTCCCGGCTCTTGATCACCTCATCCTGAGTCATATTGGAAACCGTGTTCTTTGTGGCATTGTATACCACTGCGTTGATGCGGTTCTCCGCATTGTAGATAGATCCGCTTAAGGTCTGGGTAAACTTCAGAGGATCCGTCACCCGCCACAACACATAGCTGTCCACGATCATGGACTTTTTGTCGGAGGTAATCACATCCGAGGCTGGCAGGTCATACATGAGGATCTCCTTGGGAATGGTGTCCACAGACTGAATAAAGGGAATCTTCATGGACAGTCCTGCCGTAGAAATCACCCTCTGCACCTTTCCAAACTGACGGATAAGCTTATACTCGTTTTCCTGACAAATAATAAGACCGTTTCCCAGCACAAGGATCACAAGCACCAGCACAATATATTTGACAGCCCCAAGTCTTTTTCGTTTCTTTTTCTTCTCTTCCATGGCATTTCTCTCCCTCTCTATTGTCCGATCTTGGTGTTATCCTGGTCGCTGCCTGTCTGTGATGTGGAACCTGCACTGCTTCTGCCTGTGTCCGACCCGGTTTCGCCGGAACCTGCGTCGCCGGAAGCTCCCTCGTTCCCCCCTGCGGGCTCCTCCAGACCTCTGCTGAACACATCTAAGGGCAGGATCTGCTGGATCTGGCTGCCATTTTCGCCCTGGATAATGATCTTCATGCCCGGCATTACATCCTCCATGGTCTCATAGAACATGCGCTGCCTGGTAATCGTGGGATATTTCACATACTCCTCATACATAGAATTAAAGCGGGCCACCTGGCCCTCCGCCTCATTGATCCGGCTCTCTTTCTGGGCCTCCGCGTCCTGGAGAATCTTATCCGCCTGGGCTCTGGCCTCGGGAATCTGCTCATTTCGATACTTATTAGCATTGTTCAGAGCCGTTTCCTTCCCCTGCTTTGCCGTTTCCACCTCCTTAAAGGCTGTGATTACCTCATTGGTGGGAGGCTGAGCGTCCTGAATGGTAATATTCACCAGCTGAATACCAATATCGTACATCTCCAGCTTGTCCATAATCATCTGCTTAATATTGGCTTGAATCTCGTTCTTTCCCGTAGTCAGCACGGAATCCACAGAATAGGAACCAATGGTGGTGCGGATACAGTTCTGTGCAATATTGTCCAGAATGGTCACCGGATCCTCCGAGGCATAAAGAGCCTTTACCGGATCGGAAATCCGGTACTCCGCATAGAAATCCACCCGGATAAAATTGTAGTCTGAGGTAATCATCATGGCGTCGTCCGTATAATTCTCTGCCTCATCATAGCCCACAGTCAGTCCCTGAATCGTAGTATTCACCTTCTGCACGGTCTGAATCAGGGGAATCTTAAAGTGCAGTCCCGGCTCTGTCACAGCTTTCGGCTGTCCAAAGGTGCAGACCACCGCCTGCTGCTCCTCCTGAATCGTATACCAGGAGGTATTTGCCACCACAAACAACAAAAGCAGCACAACGGCGATCCCAACATAGCGCCCAAATTTTTTGGGAACCAGATTCTTTTTCTCCGTCCCCGGTTCCTCCGGGTTTACCTCCCGGTAGTTCTTCCCGAATTGAAATTGAAACATCTCTTATCCTCTCCTTACGCAGCCATCTCCCGGCAAAACAAAAGCCTCTGTGGGAGAACTGCAACATGCCCCGCGGCCACAGGCCGCCACCATCAGATGCCGCAGACCCGAAATCCCCCCTAACTATTTTCCAAATCCGCTTAGTTTATTGTAGCAGACTTGGTGAATTTCCACAAGACCTGCATCTTTATTCCTGCTTTACTTTACCGGATGTAACGAATTTCCAGTAAAAAAACCGCCCCACCCATCACAGGTGAAGCGGTCCTTAAACTTAATTCTGCAAAAGCCGTGTAGCGCACACGGGGCTGCGGTAGTATGCATTGGAAATAATAATGCCTGTCCGTTCGTTGCTGGCATGTACCACCCGGCCTCCGCCAATGTAGATAGCTACATGGTTAATTCTTCTGCCGTTTCCGTAGAAGATCAGGTCTCCCGGCTGCGCCTCTGACACGTTAATGCGCGTACCACAGTTTGCCTGAGCCACAGAGGAGTGGGGAAGGGATACCCCGTAATTGCGGAATACGGATAACACAAAGCCGGAACAGTCCGCGCCGTTTGTCAGGCTTGTGCCGCCCCATACATAGCGGTTACCCACATACTGCTTGGCAAACTCACACAGCGCGATGCGCACATCCGTCACGCCCTCGCCGTACAGGGCCTCTGTGATGGTCAGGGCTGTCTTCAGCTCGTTGTTTACAGTCACATACTCGGAAGCCACATAGCCTTCCTCACCGTCAATGTCCACTTTGACCCAGTCACCCATATCTTCCATGACCAGAAGCTCTTCCCCGGAGGGAACCATGGTCCAGTAATCCGCTTCTGTGCTGGGCTCCATGCGCACATACAGAGCGTCCGCGTCCACATAAGCCACAGTCTGTCCCAACTCCAAGGCCTTGTCCACAGCCTCCTGGCCGGTTACCAGATACTCAGACTTTACATATCCTTCCACTTCGCCGGAAGTAATGTAGGCCCACTCGCCTTCCACCCACTCCACATTGCAGGCGGAATCATTGCGCATCTTACCTACCAGCTTATAATCTGTGCCAGCTCCCGAGCGGATATTCAGATTGTCATCCACGCTGGAGATGGCGATATTGGTGTAGCCCTCCAGAGGGGTTCCCACCCACAGGGTCTCCGAAGCAACCTTCTTTACATCCTCCACAGAAACCTCATCCTGCACCAGGCTGTCGGCGATTCCCGCTGACAGGCTTTCCCCCAGCTCTCCGCCGATGCCGCCTGCAGCGTAAACCTGCAGATTCAGGCTGGCCGCCATGGCAAGACTCAGTACCGCTCCTGTGATCCGAACATATTTATTCATAAAAAACCTCCACAATGCCCTCTTATTTATTACAGATTTGTTACATTCCTGTTACATACTATAACAAATAAGAGAGCTTGTCAAGGCATTTCGACACAGATCTTCATTTTTTCTTAATTATTTGTTTTCACACAGAGATCTTGTATACCCAGACTATAGCTAAAAACCCTGGCCTTGATCTTCCTAAAAGCTTCTGTGCTGAAGGAGGCTCAAGGCCTCCCCATCCCACAGCTCCACCCCAATGGATTCCCCCAGCTCCCTGGCTGAACGGGTAAAGCTGCTGTCAGTGAGCACCACCGGCACATCGCATCCGTAATACTCCGCCCCCGCATAGGCCTCCTGGACAGCTTTGTTGGAAATCTTTCCTGTGTAATGCTTGCACTGAATGGCGTAGCTTGTGCCGTCCCGTTCTGCCAGAATATCCACTCCCTGATCCCCACTGCTGCGGGTGACCTGCACATGGCGAAAACCATTTTTTTCCAGAAGCCTGGCCGCGTACTCCTCAAACTCCCAGCCGTCCATGCGCCCCAAGTCCGCATGCCAGAAGGCCCAGCTTCCGGAAAACCGGGAAAGGCACCAGGACAGGATCCGCAGCAGAAGCTTTACCGGCCAGAATAAAATCCGCAGCAAAAGCAGCGTTGGCCATACCGCCAGGTAGTAAAAAATCCGCAACATTCCTCCATTACTCCTCCAGAATAGCAAAGGCAATATTGGTAGCATGGTCCGCCACACGCTCCAGACCGGAGATCAGATCCGAGAAGATCATACCGGCAGCAGGCGTACACTGATTTTTGGTAAGTCTGTTCACGTGGGACTGCTGCAGCTGCTTTTCCAGATGATCGATGGAATCCTCGATCTCCACGATCTCCTCCACATGCTCCCGGTTATTGTGGGAGAAGGTATCCAGGGCGTACTGGAGAATCTTGTTTACCGGCTCCATGATCTCACCCAGCTCGTGAATAGCCTCCTTGCTGAAATTCACATTCTCCTCTATCCGCTGCCTGGCCGCATCCGCCACATTCTCCGCATGGTCTCCAATGCGCTCAATATCGTTTACCACATGGAAAAGGCCGCCGATATTCTTGGCATCCTCCACTGGCAGAGTGGTCTGATTGATCTTTACCAGGTAATCCGTAATGGCATGGTTGAGGAAATTAATATATTCCTCCACCTGATAAACCTGGGCAATATCCTCCTCGTCCAGAGTAATCAGGGAATTCATAGCCCGATTCAGATTGGTATACGCCAGCTGTCCCATGTGCTCCAGCTCTTTGGTAACCTCCACCACTGCCGTGGCAGGGGAAAAGACATTTTTGGCTCCAATGTACAACAGCTCGAAATCCTTTTCCTCGTCTCCCTCGCTTCCCGGCACCAGCAGATAGGTAAGCTTGACAATCCCTCCGGCAAAGGGGAACAGCACCACCACCTGGAAGATCTTAAAGATGGTGTGGGTATTAGCCACAGCCCGTCCCATATTTCCGCCGGAAATTCCCAGGAAAAAGGCCTCCATCCAGTCGGACAGAAAAGGAATCAGCACCATCATCAACAGCGTGCCCAGAACATTGAAGAGAAAATGAATCAGAGCCGCCCGCTTGGCATCCTTCTTGCCGCTTAAGCTTGCCAGAAGAGCCGAAGTACAGGCGCCGATATTACAGCCCAGAATCACATAAAAACAAATTCCCAGGCCCAGAAGTCCCTGCTGGGCCATTAAGAGGAGAATACTGACCGTCACAGAAGAGCTCTGCACAATAGCCGTAATCAAAAATCCCATAAACACAGCCAGCACCGGATTCTCCAGAGAGCTCAGGGCATCCACAATCAGAGACGACTCCCGAAGAGAGGACATGCTGCTGGACATGGTGGACAATCCCATAAACAGGATTCCGAAGCCCAAAACCACCTCTCCCACCTTCTTGACCATGGGCTTTTTGCAGAACATGACCATAATGACGCCAGCCATGAGAAACAGGGGCGCCACCTCAGACAGATTAAAGGCTACCAGCTGTGAGGTAATGGTGGTACCAATATTGGCGCCCATAATCACGCCGGCCGCCTGGTACAATGTCATGAGGCCGGAGTTCACAAAACTGACTACCATCACTGTGGTGGCGCTGGACGACTGTATAATAGCGCAGAACACCATACCTACCAGAGTTCCCACAAACCTGTTTTTGGTAAAAAATTCCAGTATTCCGCGCATCTTTGCCCCTGCGGCTTTTTCCAGTCCATCGCTCATAAGCTTCATGCCGTACAGAAACAGTCCCAGTCCGCCTAACAGTCCCAGAATAATGCTTATATCCATGCTTTCCTTTTTCTCCTTCGTTCTCCCTCCGGACCGTCCGCCCCATACGTTGCCAGACAGTCCCTCTTACGCTTCGTCACTTAATACTTTAATATACTTTTCTTCTTCTGACAAGACGCTAATTTTTACAGGCGTCTCGTTCCGAAACCAGTTCCTGCCCCAAATTTCATCCCGCTCCAGCTGATCTTTCAGGTCCCGCAGGGAATCAAACCGGCGCTCCGGCCGCTCAAAGGCATGGAATCTTACTGTAACCTCCCTGCCGTACAGATCCTTGTCCACATCAAACAGATAGGTTTCCACTCCCTTCAGGTGCTCGCCTCCCACGGTGGGCTTATAGCCGATATTGGTAATCCCCGGAAACTCCTGCCCCTCCAGGAAGGTGCAGGTGGCGTAAACTCCATTGGGCGGCAGAAGCTTGCCAGCATCCGGCAGAAGGTTGATGGTGGGCATTCCCAGGGTACGGCCCACGGCCCGTCCGTGAATTACTTGGCCCGTAACACTGTAGGAATATCCCAGAAGACGGTTTACCAGAGGGATATTTCCCTTTTCCAGCTCCTCCCGGATAAAAGTGCTGCTGATATCCCGGCCTCCGTACTGGGCCTTTTCCACCACTTCTACCTGATACCCGTATTGGGGAGCCAGCTTTTCCAGCAGCCGGTACTCTCCCTTTCTCTGGTAGCCAAAGCGAAAATCTGTGCCTACAGCCAGATATGCCCCCCGAAGCTGCTCCTTTAGTATCCGGCGTATAAATTCCTCCGGCTCCATATGGGCAAGCTCCGGCACAAAGGGGCACTCCAAAAGTACGTCCGCTCCCTGCTCCTCCAGCATCCGCCGTCTCTCCTCAGGGAGCATAAGTCCCTGGGTCCTCCCAAAGTCAAAGGCCACAATCACGGAGGTCATGCCCTCTGCCTGTCTTTTCTCCACCCGGGAGAGCAAAAGCTGATGCCCCTGGTGCAGTCCGTCAAACTTGCCCAAAGTAATTGCCGACGGCCCCTCCAGATGAAAATCCATGGTTCCCTTTATCACTCTCATCCCTATGAATCTCTCTCCAAAAACATTTTCACCGGCTTATAAAGCCCTTTCTCCGGTATCCAGGCGTAAATCCCCACAAAATGCCTGCGGGAGTCATAAACCAGCACCTGATCCGTCCTAGTCTCCTCCCATTCCTTTCCACCTTCCTGTGTCTTGGAATCCCAAGACGTTTCCCTGTTAGACAAAGACCAGCTCCTTCCACTGACAGGCTCCTTGGACGCTGGCACATTTCCTGCGGGCAAAAATTCCTCCACCAGCCCCTTCGGAAAAGGATTGCCATTGTACAAAGGCTTGTCCCCCTCCTCCTTCAGCACCATGCGCCCACGCCCGGGAAACAGGGCGTCCACCGGCCAAAGCCCCTGACCAAGGCGCTGCTCCTTTTCCAGAGCCGCCACCTGGGATAGCCTCAGGCTCTCCTCCACAGAGAAAAGCCCAACCCGGGTCCGCAAAAGCTTTTCCATACAGCCTCCACAGCCAAGCCGTTCTCCCATATCATGGCAGAGAGTCCGGATATAGGTGCCCTTGGAGCAGGTCACCCGAAACCGCACCCGGGGAAGCTCCATTTCCAGAATTTCAAGCTTTTCAATGTGAATGGGGCGGCTTTTGCGCTCCACCTCCCGCCCCTCCCGGGCCAGCTCATAAAGCTTTTTCCCCTCCACCTTCAGGGCGGAATACATGGGGGGAATCTGCTCCAAATCTCCCTGAAATTCCAACATGACCTGGCGCACCTTTTCCTCCTCCACGGTTACTTTCTCCTCTGAGAGCGTCTCTCCTGTGGTATCCTGGGTGTCCGTGGTTCTTCCAAGAAGCAGCACTGCCTCATAGGTCTTGTCCCAGTCTGTGAGAAGATCGCAAAGCCTGGTTGCGTTTCCCAGACACACGGGAAGAACTCCCTCCGCTGCCGGATCGAGAGTTCCTGTATGTCCAATCTTTTTCTGTTTTACAATGCCGCGAAGCTTTGCCACCACATCGTGAGAGGTAAAGCCCGCTTCTTTATAGATATTCAATACTCCGTTTATCACGTATGCTCCTGTTCCTCCAGGCGCTCCTTCAGCTGGTGATCCACGTGCAGCATCAGATTATTGACCACATCATAAAAACTGCCGTGCATGGTACATCCGGCTGCCCGCACATGACCGCCTCCGCCGAAATAGGCGGCGATCTGGCTCACGTCCACAAACCTCTTGGAGCGCAGGCTGGCCCGGTACTCATGGTTATCCGACTCATAGAGGAAGATGGCCACTTCCACTCCCTCGGTTACCCGCAGCTGGCTCACAATCCCCTCCAGATCCTTGGAGGTCACGCCGTAAAACTCCATATCTCTTTTCAGAATCCGGCTCACAATGCATTTCCCGTCCAGCAAAAGGATGCTCTCCAGAATGGCCCGGCCCAGAATCTGATTCTGCACATAGGTCTTCTTGTAAAAGGTTTCCTCCACAATGCGGGAAAATTCAATTCCCTTTCCCATAAGCTTTCCCGCGATCTGCATGGTTTTCTCCGAGGTACAGGCATACTGAAACACTCCTGTATCATGGATGATTCCCAGGTACAGGGCCTCGGCTACGGGCCTGGAAATTTTTTCCTCGTCCAGAATCCCGTACACCAGCTCACAGGTGGAGCTGGCCTCCGGCACAATGTAATTTATATCCCCATATCCCTGATTGCTGATATGATGATCCACACAGATGGTTTTCCCTGCCCGGTCAAAGCAGGAAACCGCAGCTCCCAGCCTGGCCTTATCCCCGCAGTCCAGGGCAAGAAACAGATCTGCTGGTTCTTCGTTTTCTTGGGCCGGACGGACCGTATCCGCATACTTCAAAAACCCAAAGGACTTGGCAAAGGGCTCCAGGTATACCTGCACCTGAATCTCGGGAAACTGCTCCCGAATATAATTGCAAACTGCGAGACAGGATCCCACACAGTCTCCATCCGGGCGTATATGCCCGGCAACGGCCACTGTGCGGATACCCTTAAGTTCCTCTGTCAAATGAATCATGCTTCCTCATTCCCTTCCATGATATCAGAAGCCTCCTGCTGCTCCCCGGAGGTTTCTTCTCCACGTTCCTGGTTTACGGTATCAATGAGCTTTGACATGGCTACGCCGTATGCGATAGACTGATCCAGAATAAACCGGATCTCCGGCGTATTCCGCAGATTGATGGACTTGGCCAGGGCCCGTCGGATATATCCTTCTGCACTGCGAAGTCCCGCTATGGTATTCTCCTGGGCCTCTTCGTCTCCCAGAACGCTGATATAAGCTTTGGCGCTCTTCAGGTCCGGAGCCACCTCTACGGAAACCACGGAGGTCATGGGGTGAATCCGCGGATCCTTGATCTCTCCCCGAATAATCTGGGACAGCTCCCGCAAAACCTCATTGTTGATCCTCGTATTCTTTATGCTGTTTTTTCTCATTTATGACTCTTTCCTCCTATCGGGGAACCTCCACCATAGTGTAGGCTTCCACAATGTCCAGCTCCTGCAGGTCGTTAAATTTCTCAAATACCAGACCGCACTCATATCCGGCCCGTACTTCCTTCACATCATCCTTAAACCGCTTCAGGGAAGCCAGCGCTCCATCGAAGATCTGCTCTCCCTCCCGGGTAATCCGGCAGGAGCAGTTGCGCTGGAACACACCGTCCAGCACATAGGCGCCTGCAATGGTTCCCACGCCGGACGCCTTGAAGAGCTGACGTACCTCTGCGTGACCCAGAATCTTTTCCTCGAATACCGGATCCAGCATCCCCTTCATGGCCGCCTCCACATCGTTGATGGCATCGTAGATCACCCGATACAGTCTCAGGTCTACTTTCTCCCGCTCGGCAATCTCCTTGGCTGTGGCGTCAGGCCGCACATTGAAGCCGATGATGATCGCATTGGAGGCGGAAGCCAGGTTCACATCGGACTCGTTGATGGCTCCCACGCCGCCGTGGACAATCTTTACCACTACTTCCTCGTTGGACAGCTTTAAGAGACTTTGCTTTACCGCCTCCACAGAACCCTGCACATCCGCCTTCACAATAATATTCAATTCCTTCAGATTTCCCGACTGAATCTGCGAATACAGATCGTCCAGGGACATCTTAAGCTTAGTATCCTCCAGAAGCTTCTCCCGGCTCTCCTTGATATAGGTCTCCGCAAAGGCCCGGGCTTCTTTCTCGGAAGCAGGAGACACAAAGATCTCTCCGGCCTTGGGCACGTCGGACAATCCTAAGATCTCCACAGGCTGAGAAGGACCTGCCTCCTTCACCCGGCGTCCGTTGTCATCCATCATTGCCCGCACCTTGCCGTAGCAGGAACCCACGGCAATGGGATCGCCTACATGCAGGGTACCCTTCTGTACCAACACTGTAGCCACAGAACCCTTGCCCTTATCCAACTCTGCCTCAATCACAAGGCCTCTGGCGCTCCGGTTGGGGTTGGCCTTCAGCTCCAGCATTTCCGCGGTCAACAGAATCATCTCCAGAAGCTGGTCGATACCCTCGTGGCTGTGGGCGGATACAGGCACGCAAACCGTGCTGCCGCCCCACTCCTCAGGAACCAGCTCATGCTCCATGAGCTCCTGCTTCACCCGATCCACATTGGCGCTGGGCTTATCTACTTTATTGATTGCTACAATAATCTCAATTCCTGCTGCCTTTGCATGGCTGATAGCCTCCACGGTCTGAGGCATCACGCCGTCGTCGGCAGCTACCACCAAGATAGCGATATCCGTAGAATTGGCACCCCGCATACGCATAGCCGTAAAAGCCTCGTGACCCGGCGTATCCAGGAAGGTAATTTTCTGCCCGTTGATCGTAACCACATAAGCACCGATATGCTGGGTAATGCCTCCAGCCTCCCGGTCAATCACATGGGTATCCCGAATGGCGTCCAGAAGGGAGGTCTTGCCGTGGTCTACATGACCCATGACACAGACAACCGGCGGCCTTGCCACCATTCCCTCTTCGCTCTCTTCCTGATCCTCCAGCATCTTGGCGATTACGTCCTCTTTTTCCTCCGGAACCGGATCAAAATTCATCTCCATCGCCAGCTCTCCGGCAGCCTCAAAATCCAGCTCGGAATTCAGGGTCACCATTTTGCCGGCCAGGAACAGCTTCTTAATCAAAACAGAGGGCTGAACTTTCATCTTCTCCGCCAGATCATGAATGCTGATCATCTCCGGAATCTCAATCACCTTCGGCGTATGATCTTCTTTCTTGGGCGCAGCCTGCACAGGCGCGCTGACACCCTTGCCTCTGCCCTTCTGCCCAGACTTTCCACCCTGGGCAGTACGGCCGCCCTGGCCTCTCTGGCCGCCCTTGTTCCAGTCGTCATGGAACCGGCTCTTTTCCTTCTTGTCATCCCGATTCCTGTTCTCTACCCGGCGGTTCTCCGTCTTCCGGTTCTCCACCAGGGGAGCGGCCGGAATATCCATGGAGCGGCCGCCTCTTTGACCTCCCTGGCCTCTCTGGCCCTGCGGTCTGCGGTTGTCGCCATCCTTGTCAAAATCCTTACGGAATCCTCCGCCCTGGCCGTCACGGTTATAGGGACGCGCTCCACCCTGGCCATCACGGCTGTAGGGACGTGCTCCGCCCTGGCCGTCGCGGCTGTAGGGACGTGCTCCGCCCTGGCCGTCGCGGCTGTAGGGACGGCCATTTCCCTGACCGTCACGGCGGGGGCCTCCCTGGCCGTCACGGCTGTAGGGACGGCCGCTTCCCTGACCATCACGGCTGTAAGGACGGCCATTTCCCTGGCCTCCCTGACCATCACGGCTGTAGGAACGGCCGCTTCCCTGACCGTCACGGCGGGGGCCTCCCTGACCATCACGGCTGTAGGGACGACCATTTCCCTGGCCTCCCTGGCCGTCACGGCGAGGGCCTCCCTGACCATCTCTGCCTGCCGGACGGGATACTCCCTGACTGTCGCGGCTTCCTACACGGGACATTCCCTGGTTTTCACGGCCTGCCGGACGGGACGCTCCCTGGCTTTCCTGCTCCTCCCGGCCTGCCGGGCGGGACGAATTCTCTGTCCTGGCGCTCTCCGACGCCGCAGGTCTTACACTGCTTTGCACATGCTCGGCTACCGGACTCTCCACAGTCTGAGGCTTTTTCGTCTCCTGGGGCTGCGCTGCCTGCACGGCCTGGGGTTTCTGCACGCTTGCTTCCTCTGTCACAGGCTTTTTTGGCGCTTCCTCCCGGGGCAAAGCCGCCGGGCTTACACTCTGTACCGGCGTCTTCTCCTTGATCTTCTCTGTCTCCGGCTTTGCTGTCCCAGCCTGAGCAGGACGGACCGGACGAACCGGAACACCAGGACGGGCAGACGCCTGGGATTTCGCCCCTTTGGGTCCCTTGCCGGCTCCGGCCCGTCTCTCCATGCGTGGGTCCTTAATACCAGTCTGGCTGTTGTGCACGTTATATACTGCTATAATCTTTTTCTTTTTATGGGGAACCCCGCCCTCTGTCTTTGGAGCAGCGCCTTCTGCTTTCGGTGTTGTTTCCTCTGCCTTTGCCGCGGATGACGGAGAAGAAGACGCCGGAGCGCCAGAAGCCCCCTGTTTCGGGGCAAGGGCCTTCTTTACCATATCCGCCTGCTCATTTGTTAATGTGCTCATATGGCTTTTTACCTCAATCTTTTTTTCTGTGAGAAAATTAATAATATCCTTATTGGTCTTCTTTAATTCCTTTGCAAGCTCATGTACTCTCATCGACATACTTACTACCTCCCTCATTCTGTTCGCTGCGTCTTTAGCTGCTTTTCTATTGCCTTTGCAAATCCATCATCCAGCAATGCCAGAGAAGTTCGGAATTCCTTGCCGATGGCATGGCCCAGTTCCTCTTTTCCACCATAGAAATACAAAGGTACCTCATAGTAAGTACACATATTGCGAAACATTTTTTTCGTGTTATCAGAAGCGGCTTTGGAGACGATCACCAGAGACGCCCGACCGGTTTTCACAGCCTTTTCCGTAGAAAATTCGCCGCTTGTCAACCGCCCTGCCTTGGCCGCCAGCCCAATCAGAGACAAAACCTTATCTGGCTTCAAGCGCATCCATCTCCTTTTCCAGTTTCTCATATACCTCCCGGGGGATGGACATTTTAAAGGATCGTTCCAGCCCCTTTCCCCGAATGGCCTTTGCCAGGCACTCCCGGGAAAAACACACATAGGCGCCTCTTCCGTTTTTCCTTCCGGTTGCATCCAGAAGAATCTCATCCTCTGCCGTCTTCAGAACCCGGAGCATTTCTTTCTTGCTCTTCATCTCGCCACAACCCACGCATTGACGCATGGGAACTTTTCTTGTTGTACTCAACTCATCACATCCTGCTTTTATTCTTCCGGAGCCGGTTCCTCATGGGCGCTCTCCAAAGCCTCCTCATAGTCCCCGTCATACTCCTCATACTCTTCATAGTCCTCGTACTCGTCGTACTCTTCGTAGCCGTCGTATTCCTCATCCTCATCGATATCCAGCCAGCCCTCGATCTCCCGGGCCTGGGTTTCACTCTTGATATCGATCTTAAAACCCGTAAGCCTTGCGGCTAGCCTTGCGTTCTGTCCCTCCTTGCCTATGGCCAGGGACAGCTGATAATCCGGAACCACCACCTTGGCCGTCTTATCCTCCGGGTCCGCCAGCACCGCCACCACCTTGGCAGGGCTTAAGGCGTTTTCGATCAGAATGGCCGGGTTGTCGCTCCAGTTGATAATATCAATTTTCTCCCCCCGCAGCTCACTGACAATGGCATTGACTCTGGCTCCGTTCATACCCACGCAGGCTCCCACCGGATCCACGTCTGGATCATTGGACCACACGGCAATCTTGGTGCGGGAACCGGCCTCCCGGGCGATGCATTTGATCTCCACCGTGCCGTCCTTCACCTCTGTCACCTCAGACTCAAAAAGACGCTTTACCAGCTCTGGATGGGTTCGGGACACCAGGATCCTGGGGCCTTTGGTGGTATCCTTCACCTCCAAGATGTAGAGCTTAATACGCTCCGTAGGCTTAAACACCTCGCCCTTCACCATCTCGTTTTCATTGAGAATGGCGTCCACCTTGCCCAGATTGATGCTGACGTTTCTTCCCAGATAGCGCTGAACCACGCCAGTGACCACATCTTTCTCTTTTCCATAATACTGATTAAACAATACCTTGCGCTCTTCCTCCCGGATCTTCTGCAAGATAACATTCTTGGCATTCTGGGTGGTGATCCGGCCAAACTCCTTGGACTTGATCTCCACATTGGCCACGTCCCCCAGCTCATACCGGTCATCCAAAAGCTTGGCGTTTGCCAGACTGATCTCCAGAACCGGATCCTCCACCTGCTCTACCACCGTCTTCTCTGCAAACACAGAAAACTCGCAGGTATCCGGATTAATATTTACCTTTACATTATCCGCTTTTCCGAAGTGATTCTTGCACGCCATCAAGAGAGAATTCTCAATGGCTTCCAGCAGCGTTTCCTTGCTGATATCTTTTTCCTTTTCCAGGATTTCCAACGCTTCCAGTAACTCCGTGTTCATTTTCTTTTATCCTCCTGATCTCTATATTAAAAGTCAAACGCAAGACGAATCAGTGCAATTTTATCCCTGTTCAGCTGCAGGAGTTCCCCGTCCTCCTGCTCAATGGTCACTGTTTCCCGGTCAAAGTCCTTTAAAATGCCGGTAAACTCCTTTTGCTTCTCCACTGGCTGATAAGTGCGGATCTCCACCTCTTCTCCCAGACTGCGCTGAAAATCCTTTTCCTTCTTCAGGGGACGGCCAAGACCCGGAGAACTCACCTCCAGAATGTAAGATTCCTCTATAAAGTCCTCCTCATCCAGAAGATCGCTGAGAGCCCGGTTCACAATCTCACAGTCATCCACTGTAATGCCGCCTGGCTTATCAATATAGGCCCGCAGGTACCAGGTTCCTCCCTCTTTCACATACTCCACATCTACCAGCTCAAACTGGTTTTGTTCTATGATGGGCAGAACCAAAGCTTCTGTCTTCTGCTCATACGTTTCTCTCTTCGTCATGCTTTCACCTCTTTCCTCTCAAGAACATGAAAATTCCAAAGAACTTTCCTATGCGAAAACAAAGAGTGAACTTTCGTTCACTCTTTTCAGCCGCATTATCTATATCGTATTAAGTATAACACGTTCCCATGAAAAAGCAAGCACTTTTTTTGTTCCCCATTTTGCCTGCCCATTTTGCCTCTCATTTCACTCCTCCATTTCCGGAAAGTCCCTTTCCCCTGCCTGGGTCCTCCTCAGGGCCAGCAAAAGATCTACCATGCGCCCGTAGCTTTTGGTTCCGTCCTCCTGAGCGTTTGCCTTTAAATAGGTATCATTCATCTTATCTGAGGCCTCCGCCACCGGCCCCTCGTACTGCTCCCAAAAGGCGTTGTGCAAAGAAAGCTCCCGGTTCGCCTGCTGGCAAAGCTGTCCCCGGATCTCCCGGTACAAGGACACGTCCTCCTGGTACAGGGCGTTCATACTGTATATATAGGCCATAAGACTCCCGCTGTAGTCAAATTCCGGATCTTTCGCAGCCTTGCAGGCCAGATAAGAGATAAAGTTTGCCTCGTCCTCCCGCATAAAGCCCCGGAGATGTGACAGCTCATGGCAGATGCTGGATGGTTTGTTGTAGTCTGGCATGTCCCGGTTATAGTTGGCCTCAATAGTAAAGGGACTGTAGATGCCCAAAAGCTGCTGATAGGACAACGCCCAGCTGTTCCACACTTCCTTTGCCCTGGGATAATAGCCCGCAAGCTCTGGGTACTCCTCCGCTGCCGCTCTCATGGCTTTTCTGGCTCGTTCCTCCACATCCGCGCCTGCCACGCAGGCTCCCCGCTCATCCACGGCAATCCTTTCCGCCGCCTGGTTCACCTGCTCTGTCAGCTCCCGGCACAAAGCTTCCAGTTCCTCCCTTGTGGACTTTGCCATGACCAATCCGGCCCGTTGGGAAAAGGTCTGCCGGTGATAGTTGATTCCACACTGAAAGGTAAACAAGGCAAAGACCACAAGCAATAGCCTGACTGCACCCTGCCCGCTTCTCATCCAAAACCTTTTCCAGCGATAATCCATCTCCTGCTTTTCCTTTTTCCCCAGGGCTTTTTGGATCTGGCAGACAGAAAGCCAGAGCAGCCGCACCAACCAAAAAAGGACAAAGACCAGTCCCCAGACCAGCAGCATTTCCGACACGGAAAAGGGAAACAGGGAGGCAAGCCTTCCCACGCTTCCCACCAGCAGGGGATATATGTACCTGGCATACCACTCGGCAAAGCCTGGGGACAGCCTGGAAATTCCATGAAATACCAGTGTAACAAAAAACAAACCACCCCAAAGAATCATCGGTCTCTTCTTTGTATGTGGTTTGTTTTTTCTCCGCTCCCATTTGATACGCATTATCTCTTCTCTTTCAGTTCTTCAATCTCACCCTTGTACTGCTCGATCAGCACTTCCTCCTGGGCAATGGTCTCACAGATGTTTAAGAACGGTTCCTCAGCTTCCCTGGTCTCCAGATACTGCTCATAAAGCTTCTTGCCCAGCTCTGCGTAATCCTTCTCAATCTCCCGCTCCAGCCGGTAGATCTGATTTTTTAACCGTGCCAGTTCCGTTACCTCGCCTGTCTTTTTCCCCACCGCATCCGCGGCTCCCGAAAGCTTCCTGCCCAGGTCATCCCAAAATTCTGCTCCCATGTGAAATCCTCCTTTTCTTTCAGTATATCTTATTTTTTCAGTTCTGTGTGATCCAATTTTTAGTATCCCAGTTCAGCCAGAACACAGACAGCTGGCAAATCGTGCTTGCACGAATTTGACAGTTGCTCTGTGTTCTGAGGGAGCGCCCGTCTATGAGCAAGGTTAGCTGCTCTAGCAGCGGGAAAGCGCCACAGGCGCCCTTGCGA
>JAAWJI010000035.1 GCA_022796795.1 Lachnospiraceae bacterium
TTGCATAGGACTTAACAATTCCATAAATCCATGGGACTTATTTCGTGTGCCAAAAAATATCCGGTATCCACTTTTCATCCCAAGAATCCTGCATTGCAGAATTCTATCCTTGTTTTCAATCAGGATTGCGAACTTGTTTCGCAATTACCTAAAATTTTTTAATCGAATATATATCTGATTACCTTTTTGATTACCTCAATGTTTAACAAAAAAAGAAAAACCTTCGAAAAGCGTATAAATACAGACTTTTCTAAAGGTTTTTATAATAGCCCGTAGGGGAATCGAACCCCTGTTTCCGCCGTGAGAGGGCGGCGTCTTGACCGCTTGACCAACGAGCCATGTCCATCAGACTTGTTTAGTATATCAGATTCTCACGAAATTGCAAGCATTTTTTCGAAAAAAATATAAAAAAAATACGATTTATGCATTTTTAATAAGATTCTTGGATATTATATATGGTCTTTTTGGCTCATTTTACCAATAGCAAAAATCATTTTTTTCAACTTGTCCGCACTACGCGCACATTTGTGCTGTATCCAATTCTTTTAAAATGGAAGAGAATGTGATAGACTAGATGGGGAACAACAATTTTACAGAGAGGGATGGAATGCAATGCCAATTAAAGTACCCAGTGACCTGCCGGCCAGAGCTATATTGGAAAGAGAGAATATTTTTGTCATGGATGAGCACCGGGCTATGAATCAGGATATCCGCCCGCTGAAAATCGGGATTTTAAATTTGATGCCTTTGAAGGAGGATACAGAGCTGCAGCTTCTGCGTTCTCTGTCTAATACACCGCTGCAGCTGGATATTACCTTTATCACTGTCAGCAGCCATGAGTCCAAAAATACGGCCCAGAGCCATATCAATAAATTTTATGAGCCCTTTTCCGCAGTGCAGGGACAGCGCTTTGACGGGCTCATCATCACTGGCGCGCCGGTGGAACAGATGGAATTTGAGGAGGTAGATTATTGGCAGGAGCTGGTAGAGATCATGGACTGGTCCCAGGGCCATGTTACCTCCACGTTTTTCATCTGTTGGGGAGCCCAGGCCGCGCTGTACCATTTCTATGGCCTGCAGAAAAGCCTGCTGCCCCAAAAGCTTTTTGGCCTCTATCCCCATCAGGTTCTGGAGCGCAAGGAGCCTTTGGTCCGGGGCTTTGACGATGTGTTCTATATGCCCCATTCCCGCCATACCACGGTGACGGCTGATTTGATTCGTACCTGCCGGGACATCCGGATTTTAGCGGAATCCGAAGAAGCCGGCGTTTTTGCGGCTATGGCCGATGAGGGACGCAAGATTTTTGTGTTCGGCCATCCCGAATATGATCGGCTCACTCTGGAAAAGGAGTATCTGCGGGATAAAAATAAGGGCCTGGATATCCAGATCCCTAAAAATTATTTTCCGGATGATGACAGCAGCAAGCGGCCTCTCCTTACCTGGCGCGCCCATGCAAATACTCTGTACACCAACTGGATTAATTATTATGTGTATCAACTGACGCCTTATGTCTGGTAACATGCAAAGCAGGACATGGCATTGTAATAGAAAATATCTTCCACCTGGGTTCGGTCCAGGTCCAGAAGCAAAGCGGCCTGATAAAAGGCCATGAGATTTTCCATAGCTATGAGGGCCCTTTCGGGCCCTTCGTATTGTTCCCCTAAAAGCCAATTCTGCCCCAATGCGATGGACACCGCCCTGCCCCGATTGAGGCATATGGGATAGTCGCTGCCCCACATGGTTCGTTTTCCGGCATTTTTCAGGATACATGCCATCATCGGCCCGCTTTCGCAGACAGCTGACAGGTCAAACCAGATATTTCCGCAATCCTCAAGCTCTTGTATCTTTTCAACTACAGTCCAGGACGCGAAGCCCCTGGCACAGTGAGCGAGTACCAGCCTGGCATGGGGATATCGCTTTGCCATGGTACAAATATAGGAAAAATTGTCCGGATCTGACAAAGCCTCATGGCGCATCATATGAAGGATCATAGGAAGACGGTATTTCTGCGCCACTTCCCAAGCCGCCTGGGGAAGATATTCTTCTATGCCAAGGCTTTCCAGATCTTTCTTTCCTGCACCGTAGCAGTAACACTTGAATCCCTGAGCGCCGCCTTTCGTCACAAGCGTCTCCAGCTGCTCTTCCCTGTCGCAAGGTAAAATATAGGGACAATATACGTGCTTTGGATTCTCCCTTTGCAAATTTTCCACATGTTCATTGGCCATACGGCGCAGACCGTTGTGCTCATCATTCATAATAGGATCCGGCATGGGCATCATATTCAGCCGGACCATCTCTACTCCTGGCAACAGCTGTCTCATATCCTCCCAATAATTTTCCGGTGTTCCCTGATCCCGGAAAAAAACGGTATCTGTACCTTCGGCTCTGGATATGGCCTGCGAAACATGCATATGGGTGTGGGAGTCAAAAATACGGCAGGGAAGAAATCCTTGCAGGTGCTCTGCCATAGCCAAATCAATTTCCCGAATCTTTGTTTTCCCTGCCATATTCTTATCTCCTTCTCCCTTTGTGCCTCCCGCTTTTCTCTGCCCCCTTTACCAGATAGTCCATCCCCCATCCATCACCAGCGTAGCTCCGGTAATGTAATTGGCTGCGTCGGAAGCCAGGAATGCAATCGGCCCTTTAATATCGTCCTCATTGGCCCAGCATCCCAATGGCGTGTTTGCAATATAGGTTTCCACAAATTCATTTCTGTCAGAATCTTTCAGTCCCGGATCAAATCCCCCGGGGGCAATGCAGTTGACCCGGATATGGTGTTTCCCATAACGGCCCGCCATATATTTGGTCAATCCCACCATGGCCCATTTCTCCGTAGTATAGTTCACAGGCTGGTCTCCCCATGCCTCCGGATAGAAGGGGAAATGGGGACAGTCCAGGCCCCGCATGGAGCTTACGTTGATAATACTGCCCTTTTCCACCGGGATCATATACTCCAATACCGCCTGGCTTAACAGAATCTGTCCATTCAGGTTGGTGCTGGCTGAATCCTGAAGCTTCTGTCGGGTGGCGTCCGCAAGGGAGGTCATATTTCTGCGGTCCACGGCATTATTTACCAGTATATCAATCTTCCCGTACCGGTCATGGACCTGCCGGGCCAGCTCCTTAATCGAAGCGTCATCGCTCAGATCCAGAGAAAGGCCAATGGCCTCGTATCCCTGCTCTCTCAGTGTCTTTGCATATTCCTCGCATTTTTCCCCGCTGCGGGACGCAATCACAACGGTTGCACCCATTTCGCACAGACCTAAGGAAATGGACGCGCCGTATAGGCCCCGTCCTCCCGTTACAATGGCAACTTTCCCTTCCAGACTAAACAGTTCCCTGGTGTGTCTCATAGCTAAACCGACCTCTCTTTCCTATTTTATGTTTCTCTCACAAGCGCCCCTTGTCCCTTTCAGGCAAAATCACAGGATCCAATCTTCTGCCTGACAGTTCTATTCTGTGCGCCCAAACTGGGGGAACAAAAGGGATGGCTTTCTTCTACATCTTAACATACTTTCGGTATACGATCCAGCATCTTTTCTTTTTCTTTGTATTTATTTTCACTTCACTTTCTTTTTCTTTCTCTTATAAACTGTTCTCTTATTAACTCTTCTCTTATCAACTCTTTCTCTCACAAGCTTTTTCTTTCTATATACTAACTCTCCATAGTATTTGCAGCAGGCCTTTCTCCTAAAAACATGTCTTTCGCAGACAAGGGAATCAGGATGCAGGTTTACAGCTCCCCGATCCGTTCCATCTCCCGGCGGATTTCCGGAATATACTGTTCCTGAACAGGAGAAACATAATCAGGAGCGTGGTTTCCCTCATAACCCAGCATATTCATCGCCGCACTGTAGGAGGCCCACAGATCCCGAGCCGCAAAGAAATCCCGCAGCTCCAAAATATGATTCAGATATAGGGCTGCCCGGTCAAAATCTCCCCTTTTCATGGAGGCAAATAGTTTTCCTGTGTTCATGGGGGTGCAGCCCAGCATGCCGTCCAGACTTACATCAATGCCCCACTTGTAAGCCACGTCAAAGATATCCAGCCCAGAATAAATCAGGGTAAAGCTTTCCGGCGCCTCCCCGCAAAGCTTAAGCCTGCGGAACATATGGGTGTCATTGGACTTGATGCCTGTCAGATTTGGGATCTTCCGAATCAGTTCCAACACCAGATCGCAGGTAATCTTGGATTGGGTTACACCTGGCAGATCATAGAGGAGAACAGGCCTTCTGGCGGCTGCTCCCACTGCCGTAAAATAATTGACCATCTGGTCCCGGGAACAGCTGTGGTAATAGGGCGTGGTGAAGACAAAACCTGCTATATCCAGGTTCAAGCTCTCCACGGAATCCATGCGCTCCCTTGCCCTTCCAATGGAGCAGTCCATGGCTCCCACATAGACAGGAACCCGGCCAGCCGCTGCCTCTACCGCCGCCCTGGCCACCTGGGGATACACGCTGCCCCGAATAAAGGCCTGTTGCCCCATGGAGCCCATGGACAAAATACCGATTGCTCCCGCCTGGATCTGATCATCAATCTGTTTTTTATAGCTCTCCACACATAAATTTCCCTCTGTATCCAGCGGAGTGCCCACTGCCGGAATAAATCCTGCTTTCATCTCTCAATCTTCCTTTCCGCGAAGCAGGCAGGCCCTGCTGATTATTGCCTGCTTCTCCCTGCTTCCTCTCGCAAATCTTCTGTTTTCTTTATGTAAATAGTTACCGATCATCGTCCGTTCATCCCCCGCCCATTTTCACTATATAGTGTCTCTTTGGGAAAATGAGCTGCCACAAGGGAGCTTTTTATGGTACAAGCTTCCGCTCCTCAAGGAACGCCCCAAGTTTTTCCATCTGCTCCTCCGTCAGGCTGGAATAGGGCGACCTGCGCCACCTGCGTCCAAGCCCTGCAATCTCATACATGCCTTGAATGGCCGCGGAAAAATTCACACCCTCTGCCGCCACAAAATCAAAAAAGGCCACGTCGTATTTTTCAACTACTTCTACGGCCTCCTGAAGTCTTCCCTCTGTATAATACCTCCAGAACAAGTGGGAAATATGCGGGAACACCCGGGCGTACACGGAAAGATATCCGTCTGCCCCAAAAGGCGCCTGATCTAAAAAATGAAAGGCGCGGCCTCCCTGCAAAAAGGCGAACCGGTCCCGTGTGCGGGCCAACAGCATTTTCCCATAGGGGCCTGGCATATCATCCTTAATAGCCACGATTCCTTCCTCTTTCCGCAGGGCGTCAATGGTGGAGTAGGCCATACCTCTGCCATTGCACATATTGGTCAGCAGCATAACCGGCATCACCTGGCCGATTTCCCGAAAGCAGGCAGTCAGCTCTTCCCCATCCACAGACTGGGCCCAGTCCGGCACAAAGGGGATGACCAGATCACAGCCGTATTCCTTACAGGTGGCTGCATAATCCAGCAGCTGCGCCTGACACCAGGCTTTACTGCAGGCTATGACCATGGCTCTCTTCCCGGCCACCTCTGCCACAAACCGGTTGAACTCCATGGTCTCCTTATCCGTCAGGATTGTCAGGAGACTATCCCCGTTTGTAACCAGCAGGGATTTGGCGCCCCCGGCCACCATGGCCTCGATCACATTTCCTGTGGCTTTCCAGTCAATCTCTCCGCTCTTAAAAAACTGGGGCGTTACGGAAGGCACAGGGCCTTGCAGAGCCTCCCGCACACAGGCCACTTCATAAAACTCTCCTCTTGCCATTCCCATTCTCCTCACAGTCTCTTCCCTAAGCTTTCTGGAAAATTAGTTGCTTGCACAGCTGCCCTCCAGGTCTTTCCCTGTAAGTGACAGGCCACATAATGTCCTTCTCCCACCCATTTTAGCTCTGGCTCCTCCTGCCTGCAACGCTCCATACAATACCGGCATCTGGGATGGAATTTACATCCTGGCGGTGGGTTCACCGGCGATGGCACATCCCCCTCCAGGAGAATCCGCTCCTGTTTCCGCCCATAAACAGGTACTGGCACCGCGGACATAAGAGCCTGGGTGTAAGGATGCAGATGGGACTGATGAATCCTCTCGCTGTCCGCAATCTCCACAATTCTTCCCAGATACATGACTCCGATGCGGTCCGACATATACTGTACCACGCTGAGATCATGGGCAATAAAAATATAGGTGAGACCTAGGCTTTCCTGCAGTTCCCTCATAAGATTTAGTACCTGGGCCTGGACAGACACATCCAGGGCCGACACCGGCTCATCGCAAACGATCATCTCAGGTTCCATAGCCAGGGCCCTGGCTATGCAGATCCTCTGCCGCTGTCCTCCGGAAAATTCTCCTGGAAAACGAAACATATAATCGGGCTGCAAATTCACCCGCCGTAGCATTTCTGCAATCTTTTCCTGGCGTTGGGACCGGTTTCCTATCCCATGGACCCGCAAGGGCTCGTCAAAGGACTCCAAAATGGAATGGGAGGGATTGAGGGAGGAGTAGGGATCCTGAAAGACCATCTGGATCTTTCGCCGCAGCCTAAAGCTCTCCTCCTTACCCAGGTTGGAAAGATCCCTTTTTTCCCCTTCATCCTCAAACCACAGATTTCCTCCGGTGGGCTTGTGAAGCCTTACTATGCATTTTCCCAGGGTAGACTTGCCGCAGCCCGACTCTCCCACAATGCCAAAGGTTTCTCCCTCCATGACGGAAAAGGAGACGTCCTCCACAGCTTTTACTGCAGGAGACGGCTTTCCTGCAAACCTCCTCCTTCCAGCATATTCCTTTGTGAGATGTTCGATGGTCAAAAGTTCTCTCTTATTCATGAGCCCTGCCCTCCTCATACCGGATACAGCGCACCCTATGTCCATCCTCCACCACCGTATCCAGGGGAAAACGGGTGTAACAAAGCTTTCCAGCATACCGGCATCGGTTTGCAAACTCACAGCCAGTAAACTGGGTGCTGGCATCCGGGGTGCTTCCCTCTATGGTTTCCAGCTTTTTATTTTTCGGCATCCCCAGAACCGGCACAGACCGCATAAGGGCCTGGGTATAAGGATGCAGAGGTTTCTCAAATACCTGCTCCGCCCTTCCAAACTCCACCACTCTCCCCATATACATGACCGCGATATCATGAGCAACCTCCGCCACAATCCCCATATTGTGGGTGATTAGGATCAAAGAGGTATGATACTCTTGTTGCATGCTTCCCATCAAATCCAGGATCTGAGCCTGGATGGTTACATCCAGAGCCGTGGTGGGTTCATCCGCAATGAGAATTCTGGGATTGCAGACCATGGCAATAGCGATCATAACCCGCTGACGCATACCGCCGGAAAACTGATGCGGGTAATTGTGGAACCTCTTTTCCGCCTCCGGGATGCCCAGATCCTGCAAAAGCTTCACCACCCGTTTCTCTGCCTCCCCCCTGGAGATCGTCTCATGCTTTCGCAGATTTTCCACAATCTGGCTGCCCACCGTGTACACCGGATTTAAAGAGGTCATGGGATCCTGAAAAATCATGGCAATATCCCTGCCCCGAATCTGCCGGATCTGTCTGCTGTTCCGCCCATAGTCTGTCAGACGTATTCCCTGCTCTCTGTCAGAGAAATAATCCACGGTCCCCTCCTCCACATACCCGGTCTTTGGCAGCAACTGCATAATGGTATGGGCGGTCACAGACTTTCCACACCCGGACTCTCCCACCACACACAGGGTTTTCCCCCGGCGAAGCTCAAAATCTACGCCGTTTACGGCATTTACGATCTTTTTATCCACCCGGAACCGGGTTTTAAGTCCCGATACCCGCAAAATCACATCTTTCTTTTCTCTTTCCATCCAACGCGCCCCCCTACACGGATGTGGGATCCAGCACATCCCGTAGCCCGTCTCCCAAAAAATTAATGCTCAGCACAAAGAGGCAGATAGCAAGTCCCGGAGCAATCCACAAGACGGGCATGGACTGAATAATATCCAGTCGTTTGGCCGCATTCAGAATATTTCCCCAGGTCACCACCGTATCCGGAACGCCCATTCCCAGAAAGCTTAAGCTTGCCTCCTGCAAAATATAAGCAGCGGTTTTCAAGGTAAAATTCACAATCACCGGCCCCATGGTATTGGGCAAAATGTGGTGCAGCATAATCGAGAGGCTGCCGATGCCGTTGACCCGACAGCTTTCCACATAAGGCTCCTCCCGCAGGGACAACACATTGGTCCGCACCACCCGCATCATGTGGGGCCAGCCGGTAAAGGTAAAAATAACCAGCAGGTTTGCTGTGCTTCTGCCCAGGACTCCCACCAAAATCATCACCAAAAGATACTGGGGAAAGGCCATAAACAGCTCGCTGACATAGACAATGGCCGCTCCTGCTCTGCCTCCCAGGTAGCCCGCCCCACAGCCCAGGACCGCCCCCAGAACCGTGGCGCCCAGGGCGCCTGTAACGCCGATTAAAATGGAAATCCGGCCGCCGTAAAGCATACGGGACCACAGATCCCGGCCCATGCTGTCTGTTCCCAGAGGATGTACTGCAGACAGGGGCATGTTTCGGCTTCCCATATCCATATGGATGGGATCATAGGGGGTTAAAAGTGGCGCAAGAACACACAGCAGAAGAATCACCAATATCACAGCTACTCCTGCCACAGCCATGCGGTTTCGCATAAACCGGCGGAGCTTCCGCATGCGGATCTGCCTTCTGGCCGCCCGGATTGTTTTTTTCTGATTCATATTCTCTCCCTCATTCCAGCCGAATCCTGGGGTCCATCATGGCAGCCACAATGTCCACCAGGTTGCTGGCAATCAGCGTGACTACCGCAATCATCATGGTGGTAATCATGACCGTGGGCATGTCCGCGCTGTTGATGGCGCTAAGGAGCATGGTTCCCACAGCCGGATAATTAAAAACTGTCTCGATCACCACCACGCCGCAAACCAGACTGGGAAGCTGAAAGATGAGCCAGGTCAGCACCGGGGACATGGCATTGCGCAGCCCATGCTTCAGATTCACCTCGCCCTCCCCCAGCCCCTTGCTGCGGGCGGTTTTGATGTAATCTTTATTCATCACATCCAGCATACATCCCCGGGTGTAGCGGGTCAGGGTTGCCAAAAAGGAAATGCTCAGGCACAGAACCGGCATGACCAGGTATTTGGCCCTGCTCCATAAATCCGTGCTCTCCCCGGCGGTTGTCCGCCCCCCTGTGGGGAGCCAGCCCAGAGTCATGGAAAACAAAAGGATAAACAGGATTCCAAAGAAAAATTCTGGCACGGAAATCCCCAGAACACTGAGACTGGTCAGGGTATAGTCTGCGACGGAATTCTGCTTCACCGCCGCCGTAAACCCAAACAGAATTCCCAGAACAGCCGAGAAGACCAGGGCCCACCCGGCCAGCTCCATGGTGTAGGGCAGCCGGGTGGCAAGCATCTGGGAAATATCCGATCCTGAGATCACAGAGTATCCCAGATCTCCCTGTAAAATTCTTCCAATCCATTTTGCATACTGCAGGGGAAGCGGGTCCGACAAGCCCGCCTGGTCACGAAGAACCTCAATCTGCGCCTCCGAAAGGCCGGCCAGCTGCTCCGGCGGGAAGGTCCGGACAATGGGATCTCCCGGAAGCAGCTGTAAGCCAGCAAATACAATCATGGTGATCAGGAGCAGCTTGGGTATCATAGCAAGCACCCTGCGGATGATATATCGTATCATAAACTCTCCGTTTCTCTGAAAGGACTCTAATTCAGAGTCCATGCCTCCCAGTGCCAGTTACGTACCGTCAGATTGTCATAGGTGGTGAGTCCCTGGGGAAGCGTCAGCTCCTTGCTGTAGGTGACAATGGTATTCATGGCATAGATGGGAATCTGGTAGCAGTCATCCAACAGCGTCACCTGCAACGCGTCGCTGTACTGTCTTGCAGCCGTCTCATCCTGGGACGCAAGCCAAGCTTTGTAATCTCCGTCATAAAGCTTCTCCCGCTCCTCCTTGTGGCCCCAGTCCTGCACAAAGGTGCTGCAGACCGTCTCATACTGCTGAACTGCATTGGTTCTGCTGCCATTGGAGCCGTAGCTGATATCAAAGCTTCCCTCGGCAATCATAGAAGAAAAGGTTCCCGTATCCAGGATCTTCACCTCCACATTCACCCCTGCATCGGCAAAATTCTGCTTCACAAAGCCCAGAAGGTCCGCGGTGGTCTGATCTGTGTAGCCGGTGATCAGCTCATAGGTCTGACTGTAGTCAAAGCCCGCCCCGTTGAGAAGAGATTTCGCCAGCTCCAGATCCCGGGTGAACACCGGAATATCCGAGTTGTAGAGCGGGTTGTTGCTGGGCACAAAGGTGGTCAGAGGCTCTGCCTGTCCTGCGTAGACGCTAGATAAAGAGTCCTTGTCCAGAAGCAGGTTAAAGGCCTGGCGGACTTCCTTTTTCTGCAGGTCAGCTTTCGTCTTACCGTCGCTCCGCTCATTCAGGTTGAGAATTAGCTTCCGGTTATAGGTGGAGGACTGGATATCATATGTGGTGTCGGGATTTTGGGAGACAATATTTTCCGCCACAGCAATATCGCTCATGGCATTGCCGTAAACAAAATCCAGGTCCCCCACGATCATGGCGTTCACAGCCGCGTCATTGCCGCCAGCCGCATAGGAAGTGAGAAGAACCTTAGAAATGCCCGGCTGCTCTCCCCAGTATCCCTCGTAAGGCTTCAGGGTATAATAATCCGGGAAGGAAACCTGATCCAGACAGTATGGACCAGTACCCACATAGGTTTCGATTCCCTTCATCTCTGCCAGGGGTATATTCTGGTAAACATGCATGGGCATCACCTTGTGCATAGCGATCTGGGTCAGAAACATCTTGTCAGGAGCTTTCAGTTTTACGGTGACTGTATGATCGTCAAAGGTGATACCGGAAAGCATGACTGCCGTGGCGTTCGCGTCTGCAGCTGCAGCCTCCGTGGCCTCATCAGAGCCCTCAATCTCCTTCAGGGTGGTGCCGGCGATCTGGCTCATGGGAGACTGGGCGGCTGCAGACAGAGACCAGGCCACTGCCTCCGCGGTCAGAGGCGTGCCGTCATGCCAGGTTACTCCGTCCCGGATGGTAAAGTTATAGATGAGACCATCCGGGGAAATCTCCCAGTCGCTGGCCAGCACACCTGCCATGGTAGAGCCGTCCGGCTCCTGGGCCACCAGAGGTTCAAAAACCATAAAAGCTCCCAGATGCTGAATATCCCACCAGGGACTCTCAAACATGGTATCAATGCCAATTCCCTGATGCCACATCAGACGCAGAACCTTCTCCTGGGAAGACTCTGCCGGCGCTTCCTCTTTTATCGTCTCTTTCGGGGCAGCATTCTCTGGGGATTCTGCAGGGGACTCCTGCTTTTTCCCGCACCCCGCTGCACTTAAGGCCAGTGTCAGTGCCAGCATACCTGCCAATACTTTTTTCATTTTCATATGCTTTCCCTCCTTTACCCTCTCTCTTTCAGGGAGGTTCTTATTCATGTTGCACAACTTTTTTCTCTGCGTCCCATGAATTTGTGTATTTGTACGATTCATATATATCATATCCCAGAGAATTGTGGAACATATTTTGACACATTCGAAATTTTACGAAACATTTCAAAATATTTGAGAATATTTTTGATTTGCACTAAACGATTCTTATAGATTATAATTATCGTATAACAGGTCAGCCAGAACAGGAGACTATTTTATGAAATTTCAACATAAGCTCTCTTTTCAGCGTCAGCTTACCACGGTGCTACTGCTCTCCTCCCTTTTGATCACCCTTTTCACCAGCATGACTGCCTATCAGCTGGCTTTTCGCAGATTTCGGGAGATGAGCATTCAGTCCACCCAATCCAGCAGCGGCATCCTTCACGATACGGTCAGCAACTATCTGGATCAGGTACAGCTGTGTACCACGGAGATTCTCACATCCCCCCAGCTCCGTGCTGTCAGCGCTGCGGATGCTGGAGAGTTTTCCGATCAGCTGAGATACCTGGAAACCAGCATCCGCTCCCAGGTAGGACTTGCCTACACCCGGGATGTGGATTTTTCCGCCATTCACATTTATCTGCAAAACGGATACACCTACTCCCTCAACAGCAGACGGCTGTACGCGGATTATGAGGCCTGTATGGAAGATCTGTCCCACTTGGGACTGGATACCCGGGACACCTATGTGGGCACCCAGTGGGATGTGCTCACGCCGGAGGGCGCCCAGACGCCCTCCCTTACCTGCATCCGTTATCTCTATGATACCCGCATGAATCGCATGGGTGTGGCCCTGTTCGCTCTTGCTCCCTATGAGCTGGACAAGCTCTTTGGCTCCCTGGCCGATGCCCAGATCATCAACAGGGAGGGGAAGATTCTGTTCAACCGCAACGGGAATCTCATGGGCTCCTGTGTAACCAGCCCCAAGCTTCTGAAGCTCATCTCCGGAGCCACCGGCAGAAACACCGTCACCTATGAAGAGTACGGGCTGGAATCCATGGTCTCCTTTGCTCCCCTGGGAAATCTCTCCACCTACCTGGTGGTGCCCAACACCACCTATGAGACTCTTCTGGAGAAAAACACGAAAACCTACCGCCAATCCGTGCTGTCCATTACCCTGTTCTCCCTTGTGGCAGCCGTCCTTCTGTCAGTTCTGCTGAGCAGGCGCGTATCCAAATGCATCCAGGAGCTTCTGGATTTTATTAAAGGGGCTGGGGAAGATCACGATACCACCCTGCGCTATGAGGGCAAGGGAAACAGCGAATACGATAAGATCGGCAGAAGCATCAACGGGCTGCTGGATAATATTCAGTCCACCGCCGCCCTGCGGGAAGAGGAGATGAAGATTAACCAGACCCTGGAGCTGAACCTGCTGCGTGCTCAGCTCAATCCCCATCTTCTGTACAATACCCTGGATTCTGTACTTTTAAACCTGGAAAAGCACCGGGATGAGAACGCTGTCAATCTCATTGCAAACTTAAGCCAGTATTTCCAGTACGCCCTCTCCAAGGGACAGCAGATCATTCCCCTGGAGGATGAGCTAAAGCTTATCCAGCACTACATCAATCTCCAGCGTCTGGCCCGGCACAAAGCCTTTACCCTTTGCATCCAGATTCCAGAAGAACTCTACGGCACGCCTCTGCCCAAGCTGACCCTGCAGCCCATTGTGGAAAATGCCATTATCCATGGGGTAGACGGCTACCGGGATGACGGAACCATCACTCTCACCTCCCAGGAGGAGGGACCCTTTCTGCACCTGAAGGTTTCTGACAATGGTTTCGGCATCCCACCGGAGGAGCTGGAGCAGCTGAATCAAATGCTCGATGCACAGCCAAGCTCCGCACAGCTTCACTCCTTTGGCCTGTACGGAATCAACCGCACCCTGCGCCAGACCTTCGGAAAGGAATACAGACTTCATATTACCAGCCAGATGGATGTGTTTACCTGTGTCACGGTGACTATTCCACGGGCTTCCCAACCTCTGCAGACGGTTCCCGTTTCCGAATATCCGGGAGAAAGGAAAACACCTGCTGCGGACAAATTTTAAAGAAAGGATTTTAAACTAGTGTTTGACGTAATGATTATTGATGACGAGACAGACGTGCGGGAACGGCTGGCCTCCAATATTGACTGGTCCGGACTGTCCCTGCAGCTTGCAGCCCAGGCGGCGGATCTGGATACAGCCCGGGAGCTCTATCTGCTCCATCAGCCCAAAATCATAATCACCGATATTAACATGCCCATGGGCTCCGGCCTGGATCTGGCCCAGGAGCTTTTGGAATTGGATTCCTCCCTTCAGTGCATTGTGATCACCGGCTATGGGGAGCTGTCCTATGCCCAACGGGCCCTGCACATTGGCGCCATTGAGTTTCTGCTGAAACCGGTCCTTCCCCAGACCATCAACGAAAGTCTCACAAAAGCCGTCACACGCCTGGAAAAACTGCGGGAGCAGGAGGCCTCCCTGGAAAATATGAGACAGCTGTGGGAGGAGAACCTGGACTCTGTCCGGGACGCCTATCTGGGAAATCTCCTGCGCCTGGGAGAGAAAAATGCGGATGCAGTTAAGAAAAAGCTTCTGGACCTGCAGATTGATTGTCCCGGTCCCTATTATTCCGTAGCCCTTCTGACCCTGGACCAGCAGCCTGCCCTGGAACACTACGAATCCGTCTGTCTGCTCATGGAAAAACAGACAGGCGCTTTTCTCAGGGAGGCAGGATTCCGCTATTACTTATTTTTCGATTCTCACTTCCGCCTCACCTGCCTAGTCAGCTCCCGGGCAAAAAATATGGACAACCTCTTTGAGGCTGCCCTGTTAAAGCTGAAAAATCATCTGCAGTTTATAAACGACAGCTATTCCCTCTGCGCCGGTATCGGCGCCGCCGTCTCCTCCCCCGACCTGCTGAAGGATTCCTTTGCCCAGGCAAAGGCTGCCCTCAGCTTCCAAGCTGACAAGGGCTCTGTGATTCATTACAAAAATATAAGCGCCTGCGAGCATCTTTCACCCATAGGCCGCCACACGGTTCACGACCTGCGGCTCCTGTTTCTCCAGAAAAAGTACAGCGAATTGGAAACTCGTCTCTCCGAACACCTGGAGGCCCTGGAAAGCCAGGAAAACAGCGTCTCCCAGATCCGTGCCTTCTCCCTGAAACTGCTGGCCCTGCTGTCCGGGGAGTGCAGCCGGCAGGAGCTTCCCATTGACCAGATCATGTCCTCTGTGGATCTTTTGAGAATCTTTTCCTCCCCCACATGTCAGGACATCCGGGACAGCACCCTGGCCATCCTCCGCCAGATGAATTACCTGCAAAGCCATCACGCTTCCAACAACATCAACCATCTGATCTCCTTGGCAAAGGACTATATGCTGGAGCACCTGCGGGATGCCGACCTGTGCCTGAATACGGTCAGCGAGGCCATCGGCCTCTCCAGCAGCTATTTCTGCGACCTGTTTCACCGGACGGAACATATAAGCTTCAGCAATTACCTGAAGGTCCTGCGCATCAACCATGCCAAAACCTTGCTGCGCACTACCAATCTGAAAATCTTTGAGATTGCCGACACGGTGGGGTTCTGCAATGCCAGATATTTTTGCTATGTGTTTAAGAAGGAGGTGAAGAAGACGCCTACGGAATATCAGCTGAGCTTTAAGCAGTAATTCTGAAGCTTTTCCCTGGCTAAATGGGATTGCTGTCCTTCCTCTCCTCCAGCATCCGCCGAAATCCCTTCACCGCCTCCCCTGCATCTGCCGTTCTCAGGATTCCCGCTGACACAGCAAGCCCCTGTGCTCCCCAGGCAAGAGGTGTGTGGCCGTTTTCCAGGGTGATTCCGCCCACTGCCACATTGGGAATCGGCGCTGCATCCAGGATTTCTCTGTATGTATCCGGTGAAATGGGCACGGCATCCGCCTTTGTTCCCGTGGGAAACCAGGCTCCGCTGCCCAGATAGTCTGCTCCCTCCTGCCAGGCCCTCCCCGCCTGCTCCCTAGTCCTGGCCGTAGCGCCTATGATCCCCTGGGGAAAGAGGCGTCTGGCATCCCTTATGGGAATATCCTCCGGCCCCAGGTGCACGCCGTCCGCCCCGGACAAAAGGGCAATGTCCAGACGATCATTGACGAGAAACAGGGTGTCATACGAGTCCGCCAGCTCCCGCACCCTTTTGGCCCGGCGCAGATATTCTGCGGAGGAAATTTCCTTTTCCCGCAGCTGCACCAGATCCACCCCGGCTGCCAGGGCTTTGCAAAGGGCTTCCTCTCCCTGATTTAGATCCGCGATCAGATATAAGATCCCGGACTTCTTTTTCAGCCGTCCTCTTTTGCCCGCTCCTGATTCCATCTTAGCATCCTCCCTTTCTTCTCCCTGGTTTCTGCTCTCCCCTCCATCTTAGCACCCTTCCTTTCCCCTCCCTGGTTTCTCTTCTCTGCTCTATCCCGGCTGACTGCCTCCCCGCTCTCTCCTTCCTGTTTCTCCTTCCATCCTTCTATTTTTCGTTACTGTTCACTCCGTTCCCAGTAACATTCGCAAATCCATTTAAAATTCGCTTCGCGAATGGGATTTGCTCACTCCTGAATCACTTTCTTACGGACTTTGTAGCGAGTGCAAAGCCCTGTGTGAACAGTAACTATTTTTCTTCCTCTGGCCTGCCTTCGATGGCCAGCGTGCGGCATGCATCCCCTCCTATGCATCACCCCCCTGCTTATGGAAAAGCATGCTCCTTCAGATAGGAAAGAAAGGCTTCCTCCTCTCCTGTAAACCTGCTAAGCCCATCCAGGATTTCCTGGCGGAAGCTGCCGTACCCCCGGGCAGTTCCTGCCTGCTCCTGTACAAATCCCACGGTCAAAAGAGCTGCCCACACAGCCGCGCTATATTTTGACCAAATGTCCGGCCGCACTGCTTCTGCTCTTCCTCCAAAAACCTCTGTTATTTCTTCTGCCGCCTTGCAGAAACCTTCTGGCGCTTCTTCTGCTGCCCCGCAAAAAGCTTCTGGCACTTCCTCTGCCGCCCCGCAAAAAGCTCCCATGAGCGCCCCTGTCATGCAGCCCGTTCCTATCAGCCCGTAGGCAGGCGCCGCCCGATGGCACATGCACCCCAGCAGGATAAGTCTCCTCTCTTCTACTGTAAAAATCCGATTTTCCCGTCCGGTAGACACAAAAACCCGCTCTCCGGCTCTGGAAAGCGCCCTCACCCGCTCCGGGTCTGCCTCCAGGAAGTCATGGCTTCGAACCGAATCAACTCCCTCATGAGTAAGCCTCCCGGAAAACAGGGCAACATTTTCCGCCTCATTTCCCTTTACGATTCCCTTCCAGGAAATCGCCAGTAATTCCTCCAGATTTTGCAGGCGGTACGCGGACGCTCCGGCTCCCACCGGATCCAGAACCACTGGCAGCCCCCGTTCTCCGGCAGCCCGCAAAGCGCGCCGGGCTGCCTCCTGTTTCTCCTCCCCGGGCTGTCCCAGATTTACCACCAGGGCGTCCGCATAGGCTGCAAGCTCCTCCATCTCCCCGGGACACAGGGCCATAAGAGGACGGGCCCCAAGAGCCGCCAGGGCATCCCCACAGAAGGCGGCGGAAACGCTGTTGGGGAGCATGTGAACCAGGGGGCGCTTTTCCCGAATCTGCTGCAGGAGGCGCGCAATCTCTTGGGCACTGATTCCTTCCTGCATCTCTGTATGGTTTGTTTCTGTATTCCCCTCCTGCATCCTCATCCGTCTGTTCCTCTCTCTTTCCACATCTCTTTTTGTCAGTTCTCTTTTTCCGGCCTTTCCAGTCTGACATTCTCTCCTGTGTGCCAGATCTTCTTAAGCTGCCGCTTATCCTGTCAAATCACATGCTCCTCAAGGCTTCTCCACCCATGACACAAAGGCCCGTTTCCCTGTCCCAGACCCGGGGCTGCCCGCAGAGCTCCTTCCAGATAGGATCTGGCCTTCTCTACAGAATCTTTGAGAGTCCGCCCCTCTGCCAGGCCGCAGGTAATGGCCGTGGAAAGGGTGCATCCGGTTCCATGGCTCCCTTTCCGGTCCAAAATCCGCTCTCCCCGAAACCAGGAAAGCTTCCCATCCTCACACAGCACATCAGAGGCATCCCCTGCCCGATGACCGCCCTTTAACAAAATCGCCGTTTTGTATCTCTCATTCAGAGCAACCGCCGCCTGCTCCATCTGCCTGTCCGTCCAGGGCTGCAGGCTCCCCCAATCTTCCCTCTCAGGTTCTCCTGGCTGTCTTTCTGCGTTTCCCTCTCTGCACCTCTGCAAAAGCCTCTCCGCCTCCGGCAGATTGGGCGTCAGCACATCCGACAGGGGAAAGAGAAGCCGCTCCAGGGCTTCCGCGGCCTCCCTCCTGATCAGGGCACGTCCGCTGGTGGACACCAGCACCGGGTCCAGCACCACAGGCCCATGGGGCCAGCGCTCCAGAGCTCGGACAATGACCTCCACATTCTCCGCCGTGTAAACCATGCCGATCTTAACAGCCTGGGGAGTGATGTCCGATAATACCGCCTGAAGCTGTTGCTCCACCACCTGGGCTTCCAGTTCCCGGACTGCCCATACCTGCCGGGTATTCTGGGCAGTCACCGCAGTGATCACGCTCATGCCATAGCAGCCAAAGGCCTCCATGGTTTTCAGATCCGCCTGGATGCCGGCTCCGCCGCCAGAGTCAGAGCCGGCGATAGTCAAAACAGGTTTCATGCTGCTTTGGCCTCCAACATTCCTTTCAGCGTCTCCAGGGCTCCGGACTTTGCCAGCGCCGCCAGAAGCACTGCGGCAATGCAGGTGCCTCCTATGGTGCTGACCAGGAAAGGCAGCACATAGGTGAAAAGAGCTGCCTCCCGCCCCATGATCCACACAGCCACCGGATAGCAGAGCATACCTCCCAGGATGCCTGTTCCAAAAATCTCCCCTGCATAGGCCAGGAGCATCCGGTGAGTTTTCTGATATACCAGACCGCACAGGCAGGCTCCCACCATGCTGCCGGGAAATGCCAGAAGGCTTCCGGTTCCCATGAGATTGCGGATCAGGGAAGTACAAAAGGCCATGGCTGTCCCATAGACCGGTCCCAGGAAAATCCCCGCCATCACATTGACCAGATGCTGGATGGGAAAGCATTTGGATGCCCCGATGGGAATGGAAAAGGCTGACAGGCACACCCCAAGGGCCACCATCATACCTGCTGCCGTAAGCTTTCTTATTTGAAACTGCATATTGTTTTTCTCACTCATTTTTGCTTTCTCCTTTTTTCTTGCCGCGAAATTTCTTGTCGTTCCATCTGTTTTCTGTTTTTTTCTTTATCATAAGCTCCTGTTCCAGAGGGTTCCTTCTGATCTTTCTCCCCAATTTCTATCCGGGTCGGGCACCTTATCCCTCTTCTCCGGAATACTATTTAGATCAGCTCTGCTTACTCGTCAAAAATACTGACAATCTCTCCGTCCAGAATCCGGTTCATATTGCGGACCGCGCAGAAATTGCCGCACATGCTGCAGGTATCCTCCCGCTCTGGCTTTGCCTCCGCCCGGTAGCGTCTGGCTTTCTCCGGGTCCAGGCACAATGTAAACTGCTTCTCCCAATTAAGCTGCTTGCGGGCCAGGCTCATGGCGTCGTCCTGCTCCCTGGCTCCCGGAATCCCTTTGGCGATATCCGCCGCGTGGGCTGCAATGCGGGAGGCCATAATCCCCTCTTTCACATCCTCCACATCCGGCAGGCGCAAATGCTCCGCCGGCGTCACATAGCACAGGAAGGAAGCTCCGTGCATGGCTGCTATGGCTCCGCCAATAGCCGCCGTAATATGGTCATACCCCGGGGCAAGATCCGTCACCAGAGGGCCCAGCACATAAAAGGGCGCTCCGTGGCACAAGGTCTCCTGGATCTTCATATTGGCCGCAATCTGATCCATGGGCATATGTCCCGGCCCCTCGATCATGACCTGTACCTGCTTCTCCCAGGCCCGTTTTGTCAGCTCGCCCAACACAATCAGCTCCTCAATCTGGGAGCTGTCCGTGGCATCTGCAAGGCTTCCCGGTCTGCAGGCATCCCCCAGGCTCAGGGTCACGTCATACTCCCGGCAGATATCTAGGATCTCGTCAAAATGGGCGTAGAAGGGATTCTCCTCCCCGGTCATCTCCATCCACGCAAAAATAATGGAGCCGCCCCGGGACACAATATTGGTAAGCCGCCGGTTCTCCTTAAACCGCTTTGCCGTGAAACGGTTGATTCCGCAGTGAATAGTCATGAAATCCACCCCATCCTCCGCGTGCATTCTCACAATATCCAGCCATTCCTGAGACGTAATCTCCCGCAAAGCTTTGTGATAGTAAACCACCGCATCATAAATGGGCACGGTTCCGATAATAGCCGGGCATTCTTTCGTCAGCCTGGTCCGAAATTTCCGGGTGTCCCCAAAGGAGCTCAGGTCCATAATAGACTCCGCCCCCAGCTCCACAGCGCTTCGCACCTTTTCCATCTCCGCATCCAGATCCCGGCAGTCCCGGGAAACGCCCAGATTTACATTGATCTTGGTCCGAAGCCTGCTGCCAATGCCATTGGGCTCCAGACAGGTATGTACCTTATTGCAGGGAATCACTACCCTTCCCTGAGCCACAAGCTCCATAAGCTTCTCCGGCTCCATCTGCTCCTTTTGGGCCACAGCCTCCAGCTCCTTTGTCCGGATTCTCTTTTGCGCCGCATCCATCTGCGTGGTGTACCTCCCGGCTGCATCCCTGGTCCTTTGCTTTTTCGCTGCATCCATCGGTGTCATCTTCACATGTTTCCTCGCTTTCTGCCTATCAGGCTAAATTCAACAGAAAAACTCTCACCTGCTGCAGAAGCCTTTTCATCAACAGAGAATTATGACTTCTATACGCAAAAAACGCACCCTTTCGGATGCGTTATAAACGTTCTCTATTTGCGTTCTGCTAACTTCCTACGCCGGCATGATCCGTATCAGGTTTAATGGGTCGGAATCGTTCGAAGCTTCCCTCTCAGCCTGGCGCGCCAGACTCCCCAGAGCTATGCTGTTATGTAGTCATTGTAAAGGAAAAGAGGGAGTGTGTCAATCAAAATTTTCGGATCAGTCTTTCCACTGAAATTCAAAAGCTTATCGCCAAAAGAATCCGCGGATTCCGAAAGAGAAGAAAAATATCCCAACAAAAGCTAAGCAGCCTGTCCGGGGTAATTCTGGGTTCTGTAAAGCGGTTTGAGCAGAGCGGGGAAATATCCCTGCCCTCCCTGATCAAAATTGCAATCGCTCTTGACTTGGAAAAGGAGCTAGAGCAGCTATTTGCGAATGTGCCGCCCTTGTCTATTGAGGAAATTATCCATGGAAGTGATTAAGAATTTAAATGTATCCTATCATAATAGAAAAGTGGGAAAACTGGCGTTATATCAGAAATACCTGACAGCCTTCGAGTATGATCGGGATTGGCTTGAGAATGGCTTTTCTATCAGCCCTTTTTCTCTCCCCCTCCGGAAAGGGGTCTTTATACCCAAAGCAGATCCCTTTGAAGGACTCTTCGGGGTATTTGCAGATAGTCTTCCGGATGGATTCGGACGTCTCCTCGTAGAACATCTTTTACTGCGTCATCAAATAAACCCACGGGAAACAGGAATACGACTATTCCTGCTGTGCCAGACAATGCGTGATTCAAATGGCAGAGACAAAACTGTTCCCCTCTTGTCTCTGCCAGGGCTATTTTGGCACAAAACGCTTTGACCGTGAGAAAGATGGGTTCTCTCCCCTGCTTATGATCTAACATACAGTTACTCACTCCATGGCGAACATGCAACTACCATAAACGGAGAAGGTCAAAACCCGAAACTGTCGGATCTGCTTGCAGTGGCTAAAAATATCGGAATCCGTGAAACAAAAGCAAAATCCATTGCCGCAGATATCCATGACTGCGTGCAAAACCTGCTGCATGAATATCTGCGGCAATAATCGTTAAAACCACAGGTCCTTCTCATCCTAAATCAGCCCCATCCGCAAACCGCATTTCCATCTCATAGGAATCCAAATCCGGCATTTTCGTAAGGCTCCTGCTCCGCTTTGCCTCCGCTCCCTCCTGCCCAAGCTCTTGCAGCCGGGACAGGGAGGACAGCGCCTCCTGCTCTGTGAAACCGCCGCTCTCCATGGTGGCCTTCATATCCGCGGACACCTCTTCCACCCGCAGCTCCATCTCCTCCAGCTGCTCCTTGGTAATCCCGCTTTCCGGATCAGCCGTCTTCATCATCTGCAGTCCCTCCTGGAAAAATCGGCGCTTGAGCTGCAGGTTCTTGACCTGCTCCAGCCGGTCGCTCTGGCTCAGGGCCTTCTGGCCTGCACCCTGCTTTGCTTTCCCATAGATTCCCACATTCCAGACGACTCCGTCGTAGGTTCCTCCGATTTTCATAGACATGAGGGGCACCTCCGTTCTCTTTGTATCTATCATTACTGACAGTATACCACAGATTCCATCAAAAGTGAAGAAAAAACCCCAGTCCCAAAAGAAAAAACACCGCTCTCGATACAAGAATCCCCAGAGGAACCTGAAAGGCTGGTTCCAGGGCCTCCAGGGTCAACGGGTATTCCGAATAGAAGCTGCTCATGGACAAACTCATTTCCGAAGGCAAAGGCAGTGCAGTCAGCAGGACCACCACAGCCATAAAAGGGTAAAGCAGCACCGGGCGAATCCGGCTTAGGGCCAGACCTGCCCCCAGGCAGAAAATCACAGGCGGAACCAGTGCCAAAAGCCCGGGCCAGAGCAGCTCTCCCAGATTCATCCGCCCAAACAGCGCTCTGTAAAACAAAACCGCCAGCACTGACACGCCCAGACATAGAAAAGCCACGGCTGTCAGCACTGCTCCCAGACGCAGGAGCAAATATCTTTGCTGCTTTACCGGCGCAGCCCGGGTCAGGGAAGCGGCCAGCCGCTCCTCACGGGAGGAAAAGAACGCCAAGAAACAGACCTCCCCCAGACAAATCAAAGGCAATATCCGGCTCAGATAGTATCCGAAGCTCCAGGGGGAAAAGGGAGCCGTATGGGCAATGCCCAGAATCAAAGCACCTGTGAGGGTAAGCCAGCCAAATCCAAGACTCACCAGCAGGATGCCGAAAAACAGCTTATTGTACAGAAGCCGACGCAGCTCATAAAAGTATATTTTACTCAAGATTTAAATCCTCCTCTGTCAAATGGCAGGCCTCCAGAAATTCCTCATAGGTGAGATAGGGATATTCCGGATTAAGCTCCCGGCCAAAAAGTCCTGCCAGAATCTCGTCCATGGCCTCCTGGCCTCCCACCAGCTCTTCTGCCTTTCGGATTTTCAGGGGCATTTCATTGTACTGCCGAATCCATCTCAGGCTCCCTGCAATCTGCTTCTGATACTTTTCGGGCAGTGCGGACAAATATTCCGGATGACGGACATAGAAGCTCTTGTAGTAATCATCCACTGCCTCCTGCCAAGCATCCACAAAGCTTGTCTTGGCCTCTCTCTGGCCGTACAACTCCTTCACCATACGGTAGGTGGTATAGCAGGTAAGTCCCTCGGCAGACCAGGCGCTGTCCATATCCATCGGATCAAACATATTTCCCAGCCCCCACCATTGATGGACAAGCTCATGGATCGTCACCTGGGCAAAGGAACCGCCCTTTGCGTTATTGGACAAGTTTTGCATGGTAAAGTCCAGCTCATTGGCAATGCTGGCCCCATCTCCCGCATAGCCTCCTCCATCGCTTCGCCGCTCGATGAGATTGAATACGCCGTCCCCGTAAAAGGACAGAGGACCTATGTGTTCTGTACAGAATTCTATGGTTTCTCGGACCATTTCTGCGGCGTCCAGAGCTTCCATAATGGGCTCATGCCTGCGGCTGTAATAGAAATGAACGATAATCCCTGCAGTCTCCACGGGTATCTCCTGCCGGATATAATCTCCGGCGTAGACAATCATGTGATACCCTTCCTGCTCCATACGCCAAGTTTTGGTTCCGTCTCCATTTTCCTGCAAAAGTCTGGTGGTGCCTGCGCCAAACAGAACCGGAGTCATATGCCCAGGTAGGATCAGATCCATAACGCCGGGAAGGGTTTCCCCCTGGTATCCTATATCATAGGGAGATGGGGAGAGGCAGTCATTTTCCAGACTCATGTACACATTGCTGATTTCCAATGCACCCTGAGAATCGGACGCAAGATTCCACTCCCGGGGATATCCGCCATATTCTATGGCAAGCTCCATATCCGGATCAGCCGGAAGCGTAACCACAAAGGCTTTTTCATTCATCTCCTGCTCGCTCTCCACCATAAAGGGAATCTCTTTTCCGCTGGCCTGGACAGAGGTAATCTCATATCCGGGATTAATCAGAAACCGCACATTCTGCTCCTGTGCCAGCGTACTGTGAAGCTGAAAGCAAGCTCTTCCGTACACCCGGCCGGTTTTAGGGTCCGGGCGCACCTGGGCATAGCGGCCAGAGCAGGTGACCGTTTCCAGGTATTCCTGGGGAAACAGAAAATCATAATTGATTTCCGGGCTGCTGTGGTCCAAAAACGGCTGGCCCACATAGAGGACAACGGCACAGACCAGCAGTGCCGCCGCAAAAAGGGGCTGGTAAATTCTCCGGATATTACAGAGCAGGGAGCCTATTGCCCCTTTCCCGTACCTCCGCACACACAGACAGGAGAACATCCAGAATCCCGTCAGGGCTGCCAGCCAGGTACCCCGCATATAGGCCGCAGACCAAAGAATCCGGTAATTGGAAAAATCATCAGACACAGTCCAGACACAGGGATTTAGCCAGCAGAGCTGCCAGTTTCCCCTCCAGACCGTCAGACTTAAGGTTGCAAACGCTGCAAAAAGAGACAGGGACAGATCTGCCCTCCCGATCATCTGATAAACAGCGGCGGCAAAGAGAACAGCCAGGGGAATGGAGCCGTACATAAAAACCAGATACTGGAAGAGATAGCTCTCCTGGTCAAAGATAACTCCCAGCCGGGAAACTGTCCAGGGAAGCCACGCCAGCATGGTGAAAGCCTGGGCCAGAGCGGAAACCAAAAACAGAGCTCCAAGCCTTGCAGCAGCCATCGTCAGAGGGGACGCTGCCGCATGGGTCAGGGCTTCCATCCCTCCCCGTCTGATCCTGTCCAGACTCCAGACCGTGAGAAGCGCAAAGATAACAGCCCCCAGCACACCTGCGGCCAGGGCGGGATTTGCCACATACATGCCCTGCATGGTCGTCACATAGCTGCTCTCACTGTTGGAAAAAAGGGGCCGGTAGACCGTCAGTCCTGCCAGAGGAGAAAGCGTTGTCAGGAGAATGGCCAGCCAGGTAAGACGATTCCTGAGAAGCCAGGAAAGCTCCAGACCAATCATGACATCACCTCCCTGGAAATCAGGTAGAGGTAGGCATCCTCCAGGGTTGGCTCCACCCGTTTTGCAAAATCAGGAAGATTCTTTGCCACGGCCCGGCAGATTACCCCTTCTGCCGTGTGAATCCGGGATGTAATCTGAAGCCCTGCCTCCTGCCTGGGATCTCTCTCCCGGAAAACGCCCACGTAACCTTCCGCCATGGCAATCAGCTCCCCGGGAACGCCGGAAAAGCGGATCTGCCCCTCGTGGATCACAAGCAGCTGATTGCACACAGACTGAATATCCTCAATGATATGGGTGGACAGGAGCACCAGCCGCTCCTGCGCTATCTGGGAAAAAAGATTGCGGAAGCTTATCCGCTCCTCTGGGTCAAGCCCCACGGTGGGCTCGTCAAAAATGAGAAGCTCCGGATTTCCCAGAATCGCCTGAGCAATCCCTACCCTTTGGCGCTGTCCGCCGGACAGGGTGCGGATTCTCGCTTTTTGCTGATCCTCCAGGTTCGTCCGGCCAAGGGCCCTGGCAATAGCCTCCCTGCTGTGGGGAATTTTCTTCAGGGCCGCCATATAGTCCAGAAACTGCCACACGGTCAGCTCATCAAAAAGGCCAAAGGACTGGGGCAGATAGCCCAAACGCGCCTTGAACGTTTGCTCCTGTCTCTCAAGTGGCAGTCCGTCCACCAGAATCTTGCCCTCTGTAGGAAGCAGAGCTGCCACCAAAAGCTTCATGAGGGTAGACTTTCCCGCGCCATTAGGCCCCAAAAGGCCTATGAGACTGGGACTTTTCATCTGCAGGCTCATGTCCTCCAGGGCGGTTTTTCCTGACGGATAGGTCATGGACAGATTTGAAATTTCTATCTGCATCTCACTACATCCTCCTTCTTTCTATCGTTCACTGACGAGAATAACAGAGGAATGTGGAGCGCCTTTGTATTTACTGTGTGTTTTCTGTGGAGTTTACCCTCCATGGACAAGGGGCGTGTATCCTCTTGTCCACGGAGGGTAGGGAGTCTGGAAAAATCTGTCACCGGGTCCGCGCCCATTTTCAAAATGCTATGGCTTTGAGATATTTCCGGGAAGCTTTAGGGTAACGCAGACGCCTCGCCTGGTATTTTGGATCTGACAGGAGCCGCCGTACCGCCAGGCGATCCTCTGTACAAGGTACAATCCCAGTCCGCTGCCTCCTGTCTGACTGTTCCGGGAGGGATCTCCCCGAAAGAAGGGCTCAAAAAGATGCGGCAGAAGCTCCGGGGCAATCTGCGTCCCCTCATTTTCTACCGTTAAAAACAGGCTGTCCTCTTCTTTTCGGACACCAAAATGAATTTTGGCTCCCTCCGGCGAATAGAGAGCCGCATTGGAAAAAAGACTGCCCAGAGCCTTTTTCAAAAGTCCCGTCTCCCCTAGGGTCCAGGCTTCCCCTGGAAGCTCTGCCTTTGCCAGCTGTCCCTTTTGCCAGAAGAGCTCTCCGTAATCCTCCAGACATTCCCGCACCAGAGCCGTCAATTCCACAGGCGTCTGGGAAGCTTCCCCCTTTTCCATGCGTGAAATCATCAGGAGCTCCCGGACCAGCCCCTCCATCTGGCTTACCACAGTCAGACTGCGGGCCAGATATTTATCCCGGTCCTCATAGACGCCCACCCGGTCCAACATTCCCCCCAGCTGCCCCTTGATCACCGTGATGGGGGTTTTCAGTTCATGGGAGGCAGCAGAAAAAAATTCCCGCTGTGCCTGTTCCCGCTGCTGTTCCCGCCGGATCTCCTCCTGGAGGGCAGCGTTGGCATCCTGGAGCTCCTCCAGGGCCCCGGAAAGACGGTCCGCCAGCTGATCCAGACTGCGGGCCAGGGTACCGATCTCATCCATGCGCTTCTCCCGGCACCTGCGGCTAAAATCCAATTCTGACAATCTCTGAGAAATAGCGCTCAAACGCACCACTGGCCGGGTAATAAAGCGGGCATAGAATAAGGAGGTAAGCACAGACATGAGCAGAATCCCCGCGGCCAGCCAGGGCCAGATACGTCCCAGAGCCTCCACGGCCTGATTGACTCCATGGGTGCTGACAAATACCAGCAGCTGATAACACTCCCTGGAATCCCGAAAGGAAAAATCATACCCGATGCAGTGGACCATATATTCCTCTTTCCCGTTCTCCTCCAGGACCGGATTTTCCCGCGCCCGATCAGAGCTGGTTTCCCAGCGTCCATTGTCCTCTGTCAGCATCATATGAGCTGGGTCCATGCCTCCTGCCACATTTCCCTGGGAATCCTGAATGCTGACCGGCGCGTCATACAGAAGGGTAAACTGAGAGAGCAGAGGTCCGCAGGTCTCCAGAGTGCTGTCCTTCAGCTCATCCAACAGCTGGGCAGCCTGAGACATCAGAAGCTTCTCCCGGTCTGCAGCATAGGTGAGAGGCATGAGCCGGGCAATGAGGCCATAGGTCAAAACGCTGACCAGAGTCAGCAGAACACAGGAAACAAGAAAAATTTTTGCTGTCAGGCTACATTTCAGCTTCGTAATCCACCCGGTACCCCACCCCTCGAATCGTCTCAATATACTCTACCCCCAGCTTTTTTCGAATATTTTTAATATGTGTATCCACAATCCGTTCATCCCCGTAAAAATCGTAGCTCCACACCCGATTCAGCAGGGTCTGGCGGGACAGAACCCGCCCCTGATTCTGGAGCAGTGCTTTCAACAGCTCAAACTCCCTGGGAGTCAGATCCACAGGCCGGCCGGAAACAAAGGTCTTATAGCCGTCCAGATCCAGAATCAGCGCCCCATAAGCGATCCTGCGTGATCCTCCAATCCTCATGGTCCGGCGAAGAACTGCCTCAATTTTGCGAAGCAGAACCGGCATGGAAAAGGGCTTGGGGATGTAGTCGTCAATGCGCAGATCAAAGCCCTTCAGCTGATTCTGCTCACTGTCCAGCGCAGTCAGCATGAGAATGGGCACATCCGATTCCTCCCGAATATCCCGGCACACCTCATAGCCGTTCAGATGCGGAAGCAAAATATCCAACAAAACTAAATCCGCTCCCTCACGCCGGAATATGGTAAGGGCCTGCTCCCCATCCGAAGCAGTCCGGACCTCATAGCCCTCATGCTCCAGGTAATTCAGTAAAAGCTCCCGGATATCATATTCATCCTCCACCACCAAAATCTTTGCCATGGATCTCACCTCGCTAAAGGAAGCATAACACAGGATTATGGATTTTGTGTGAAGTTTGTCTTATTTGCCTCCTTTCTCTCTCCGGCAGGGCTTGCAGAGTCTCCACCTGCTTTTGCAGCTCTGCTCTCAACACTTCTTCCCTCTCACATAAGGAAACAGCAATGGCATTTTCATTAAAGTGATCCCCTCATAGCTTCTTCCCTCTCACATAAGGAAGCAGCAGAAAGACCGCAGCTCCTACCCCTACGCCAACACCAATCAAGACCTGAATCCCATTCCCCATCCATCCCCCAAAAAAGAAATTCCAAATAGTAATCCCAGCCAGCACACAGCCTCCCAACAGCAATCTACCGTCCACCCGGAAGGAAATCTCCCTGCGGATGATCCACACCCGCAAAATATCGCTGGCCCCATAGCCCAGAAACAGGGCCAGATTGGCTGCATGCACCACCAGCCTTCCAATCCCCAGATGCAGCACCACCATGTTTACCCCGCAGGCGCACAGGGTGGACAGGAAAATCCCATCATTTCTTTTAAAGGTGGTGATGATATTTCCCAGAAAGGTATAGAGAATTCCCCCAAAGGCCGCCAGCATGCTCAAGGGCACCAGGGCCAGAGCCTGGCTGTACTGCCCGTCCACCAGCAGGGGAAAACATAGATAAATAGCCGGGATCAAAATCCCGTATCCCAGAAATAATACTGCCAGATAGAGATTCACCGCCCGGGTATAAAACCGGCCGTTCTCCTCACTCTTCTCATATTTCCCGTAGGCCAGCTCCTGCCAGGCCATGGTAAAGCAGGAGGTGACAATCAGGAGAATCCCCGCAAATTTCGTGCCAATGGCGTAGTAGCCGTTATCCGCGTCACTGAGCCTTTGATTGATGACCACCTTATTGTAGCCGGTGAGAAGCCAGTAGCAAAGGGAATTCACACAGAGGGGAAGGGAGAACCGCAGCAGCTCCCGGATGGTTCCCCTCTCCAGGTAGTCCCTTCGAAATCCGGGAAACAGATGCACCTTTCCCTCCAGCATCACACACTGAACCAGAATTCCTGCCCCAAAGGACACATAGAGGGCGCTGTAATCCATGCGGGCCAGCATCAGAAGCCCCACATTTAGCAGGGCATTGCACAGGGTGGACACGATCCCCGACAGGGCAAAATAAAAATTCCAGCCATAGGCCCGGGCCAAATATCCGTACAGGTTCTGCAGGCACAGACAGAAGCCGTAGAGAATCACGCCCGGCAGATATTCGATCCCAATCCAGGCCCCAAACAGCAGCATGCTTCCTGTATACAGCAGGGTAGAGCCTGCAAAAATAGCAGCACCGCAGTAGACCACCTGCTGTTTATCCTGTTCCTGTTTACGCTCAAAGAAAAACCGCATGATCCCGGTCCAGATATCCAGGAAGAAAAAGGAGGAGAACAGGGTGGCATAGGTGATATTCACATCATAGATGCCGTAGGCCTCAGGCGGCAGATATTTGGTGTACAGGGGCAGCAGCAAAAAGGAAACCAGCTTGGAGCCAATGGTTCCGAAGAGGTAGACCAGGGTTCCCTTTGTTAACTTTTTCAGTTCATTCATCTGATAAAATCCTCTTGTATGGCACAGGTCAGCAGCACAAAAAAGATCCCATTATAAATTCCTGCGCAGTAAAAGGTCTCGGCTGCGCCTACCACCATCATGGCAATCACTCCTGCATAGGGCATCCAGGCAGCCTTTTCTCCATTTTCCCATTTCTCCAGACCACTCATCCTCCTGAGAAGCAAATACAGAACCAGGGCAAAAACCAGGATTCCATGAACCCACAAAAGGCTCAGCAGGGTATTGTGGGCCTCCAGCCCGGACCAGTTTGGAATGGCATTTATAAAATCAGAGCCGATTCCCGTCAAAGGCTTTTTAAGCCAAGCATTCCAAAATTCAATCCAGGCAATCTCCCGGCCGCTTAATATATTCAGGGGGATCACCTGACCGCCAACCACGAAATTATGGGCATACAGCCAGGAAAAAGGAATGGTAATCAGCATGGCTCCCGCCGTGACACCCAGGGTCAAGAGGCGTTTCACCCACTTTCTTGATGCAAGCAGTGGACCCAGGAAATACAACGCAAAAAAGAGCAGAAACCCATAGAATCCACTGCGTGCATGGTAATACCTGGCCACGCCCATCCCAAGAATTCCCAGGAAAACCTCTGCAGTCAATAGCCACAACCGGGCCTTGGGATAAAACCGCTTTCCCTCCTCCAGGCCCAGACAGATGAGGAGAAACAGACCAAGCTCAATCATTCCTGGGGTATTGATATTATATTCCGTCTCCTTCACAAACCACCAGCCTGCATAATAGGGAACACAAAGAGCAGCCAAAAGTATCTTCTGCATTCCGGTAAACCGGATTTTGTCGGATAAATACAGCATCAGGAAAAAGCCGCCGATGGTAAATATGGCTCCCTTTCCGGATTTCACTAAAAATATATTAAGGAGGGCCAGAAGACAGCCGACAGTCACAAGCTGCCCCTCCCGATCCCGGAAAAAGTTCCGGATTCCCACAGTTCCAACCAGGGAAATTGCCAGAATCACGCAGAATATTGGGGTTGCAAAGGCAATCCCCGCCAGATATCCGGTCCGGAAAAACCAGCACAGATAAATAAAAAAGACCAGGGTGCCCAAGATGAGCCAGCTCCACAGATCTCCTCGTTTTTCTTTCATGTTGTTCCACCTCTCTAACTCTATTGCATCTTTCATTAATATGTGCAAATCCATTTAAACTTCGCTGCACCACTGGGATTCACTCAACTCTTCCTCATCCTCTTAAATCTTCAGGACCTTCCACAAGGTCCGCTGTAGCTCCAGGGTTCTCTGGCCCGCCGACAGCTTCCGAAGATCCAGACTGTCCCGCAACCGCTGATTATTTTTCCTTCCCTCCAGCAAAAGCCCCAGCTTTCTCTCAATCTCCTCCACATCCTCCACGTCCCAGATCACGTCATCCTCCTCATAGGCAAGCTCTGACAGGGCTCCCACATTCTGGCTGATCAGGCAGTCACAGCCCTGCAAAACCGCCTCCAGCACAGCCAGGCCAAAGGTTTCCAGATAGCTGTTCTGCACATAAATCTGGCTTTCCTGCAAAAGCCCAAGCACCTGCTCATGAGGCAGGCTTCCCAGGTATTCTACGCAGTCGTATCTTCGAATCTCCTCCGTGTCCCTTCCATTCGCTCCGGCGATCAAAAGACGAACCTGTCCCTCATGCTTCCGATTCCAGCTTTCTACCGCCCTGCACAGAGGCAGCATGTTTTTCTCCGGCACGCCGCCTCCCAGGGACAAAATCTGAGACGTTCTCTTGCTTTTTCCATATCCGGATTCTTCTGCTCTTTCTGACTCTCTCTTACGATCTCCTAAATCAGTTCCCGATTCCTGCCACCACTTTTCCAGCTCCACCCCGTTGGGGGCGCAGGCTGTTTTTCCGGCATATGGGGGATACTGCGCCTTTACCCAGTTGCAAAAGCTCTGGGAAACTGCCAGGATGCAGTCCGCCTCCTTTAGAATCGCCTCTTCCAGAAGCGCCTTCCGACTCTTCTTCTGCTCGCTGGTCTCACTCTCATTCGCTGTACCGCTTTGCACCGAATCACAGACCCTTTTTCCCTCACTGGTCTCACTTTCATTCACTGTACCGCTTTGCACCAAATCACAGACCCTTTTTCCCTCACTGGTCTCACTCTCATTCGCTGTACTTCTTTGCAGCGAATCACAGATCCTTTTTCCCTCATTGATCTCACTCTCATAGGCCACGCACCCATGCATAACATAGGCGCTCTTCCTGCCTCTCCGGGAAGCAGCCCGGATTCCCAGCAGGCACTGCCGGGACAGGCCGGAGCACAGCACGATCCCGGCCTTTCGGCTCTTCCAGAGAATTTCCAGTGCCTGGCCCGTCCTTCCTCTGCTTTTCACATACAGGGTATCCGCCGGCAGATGCCAAAGAAGCTGTCTCGTCACCTTCCCCGGGCCGTTTAGGGAGTGGGAATCCCCGATGAGAAAAATCCGCAGTTTCTCATACTCCCTCTGTCCAAGCCTCATCTGCTTCCAAGCATTTTGGAGGGTGTTTTCCTGTTCATATCGGGAATATTTGCGCAACAGAAACTGAAGCTCCAGCAGGGAAGGCCAAATACCCCTGGTAGCTCCCATGGCTGCGAAGGCCGCGCCCTTATCCCGGAAAAAGGTATCCGTGTACCCCCGAAACCAGGTAGACTGGGAGGGCAGAAGCTCTGCGATCTGCAGAGGCAGGTAGAGAATCTTCAATCCCCGCTTCAGGCAGGCATAGAGCAGAATACTCTCCTCCCCCATAGAAAACCGGCTGCCCGCCCCAAACAGCTCCGGAAAGTGAATCCCATCCAGGGACTTCCTGCGAAAAGTAATCTCCGGAGAGCCTGCCTTCATGCTGGTCACAGAATGTAAATATCGAGGTTTTTCATAGTAGGGGCTGGGCTTCTCCTCCCCCTTCACAAAAAACACAATCACGTCCGCCTCCGGATGCTCCTCATAGCTTTGGAGAATCCGGGATTCATAATGGTCCACATACCGGACATCGTCATCGCACAAGGCGCAGATCTCCCCCTCAGAATAGGACAGGGCCATGTTCCGGCTCCTGCTTAAGCCTCGCTCTGTGGTCTCAATATATTGAATTCTCCGGACTTCAGGCTTTGAACAGCCGGAAGCAGGATCGGGAATGACTTCCTCATAGATGGTTTGGACAGCCTCCCGGTCACACTGATTGACCAGGACACAATTTCCACGGATTTTCAGTTTTTTCAGGAGCTCCTGGTATCCGTTCAGGTGCATGGCCGATATTAAAATGTCAAGCTTCATATTCAGTTACCTCTTTTTTGCCCGTCTTTTTAGGGCATCCTGGTATACCCTTGTGGGGTTACCTCTGCATTTAGCAAAAAGACTCCCCGCCAGAATCATTCTTTTCTGGCAGAGAGTCTTTTCTCTTTCTCAAACTTCCCATTTTATCCAATCAATACGTTTTTTCCCTGGAAGGCAAAGCCATAACAGCGGATCTGATTTTCAGGGATTCCACGCGCTGCAAGCCCAGCGGCGTACTGCTTCTCCCGAATCTGCTCCAAAGCCGCCTGAATCGTATCCTCCAAGGTTTCCTCCCGTCTTTCGCTTCGCACCTTGAATTCCAGAATGATGGCGTCATCCTCCTTGGGATTCCTGGGCTCCAGCATCACATCATACCTTCCAAAGCCGCTTTCCCGGTTGGAGGTCACTACATACCGGCCCTGCAAATCCACCAGAAGTCCCAGGACAAAACCATGGTAGAATCGTTCCGGCTCCTCTCCGGAGTGCCCGTCCGCCGTATCAAAATAACTGAATGTATTCAGAGTAATCCGGCTCATGTAAATATTCATGCTCTCCACATCATGAGACAAAAGTGCCTGTATAAAACGGTTATAATCTGACTTTCTCTTAGAAAACCAGCCGCTTACCATCCCCTCAAACATTCTTTTCACTTCATAATTGGTAAGTGTCAATTCATACTTGGGTTCTTCCCATTCTGGCAGACCACTGTAATCCTCAAAGGAAAGCACCTTCAAATATCCGCTGGCCAAAAGCAGGCTCCACATAGCCTCCTCATTCTCTGAAAGCTGATCGTACACAATCTGCTCATCAATGACACATCGGATACTCTGTCCTAGCAAAAGCTGTTCAAACCGTTCCTTTGTATCACTGTTCCCTTCCCGCAGCAGCTTTCCAACCAGGCTGTTGGAGCTTGTGTTTGCCCAATAGGTTGTCATTTTTCCAGTATCAAGGAAATTCAAAATCGACCAGGGATTATAAATATCTTTGTGCTCTCCGAAAATAAAGCCGTCATACCAAAACTTTATCTCTGTCTTTTGACTGGAAAATCCATATTTGTCCAGTGCTGTAAATACCTCCTCCTCTGTAAAACCAAAGAATTCCGCATATTCATCAGATGTAGTCGTCACCACTTTTAGATTATTCAAATCAGAAAAGATAGACTCTTTGCTAACCCTGGTAATCCCCGTCATAATCGCCCGTTCCAGACAGGGATTTGTCTTAAAGGTAGAGTTAAACAGGCTCCTGGTAAAGCCCACCAGCTCCTCCCAATACCCATACACATAACTTTCCTGCATAGGCGTATCATACTCATCCAGCAGAATAATCACCTTTTTGCCATAACAACGCCAAAGGAAACCTGAAAGCTGATACAGAGAAGACGTGGCATCTGTGTTGCTGATTTTTTCCGCCAGAATCCGGTCAAAAAAGGCGCGGTCAGCATCAATCAGCGCCTCATGATCCCGGAGATATGCGTATTTGATATAGAGATCTCTGATAATCTCACAAATCTTCTCTCTGGCATCCACATAATTCGTTTCCTTCACTCTGGCAAAGGACAGACTGATCACCGGATATGTGCCTTGAAGTTTTCTGTACTTTTCCTCCTCCCAAATAGAAAGCCCCTGAAATATTTCTCCCTGCCCTGCATAGTTCAGAGAAAAAAATCGCTCCACCATACTCATATTCAGCGTCTTTCCAAAACGCCGGGGACGGGTAATCAGAGTAGCCCGGTCCTCTCTCTCCCACCACTCTTTGATAAAAGGAGTTTTGTCAATATAAAAGCAATTCTTCTGTATCAAATCCTCAAAGCAATCAATTCCGATTGCCACGGTCTGCTGCATAGACACCTCCCATGCATCTGCTCGAAATTTTGTCACGCCTTTGAGCTTCAATTCCCTTCCTCCGCCAGATTTTTTGATCTGCTTCGGTAGATTGGGATATGCTTTTATTATAGGTGGATCTATTTTTTCTGTCAACAACGAGATCAAGCTTCCTCACATTCTCCGCCTCACCGCATGCCACCCATAACTGCAAAAACAATACAGCCTCCTCCACAGTGGAAGCCCCTCTCTCCCATACAGTCTCCAGGTCCGAAGCGCCGAGGTCAGCTTATTAGAAGACAGAGTTTTCCCGCCCCTTCTATAATAGGAAAGAACCCTGTCTATCCCATAGGCCATATACCCTGCCTGCAGTACCTGCCACCACATGGCAGTATCCTCGCTCTCCACCTCCGGCATCCGCAGAAGCTCCATAGGAATCCGCTTCCGGTCAAACATCACCGTAATGGTGGAGATGGTGGTATTGCACAGAGCCTGGGCATAGGTGATCCGTTCTGGAACATGGGCCCGCCGTCCGGTTTTCCTGCCGTCCTCCAGGATAAATTCATAGGCCGTAAAGCTAAAGGCGATCTGCCTTTCCCGCATAAAAGCTAGCTGCCTCTCCAGCTTTTCTGGTTCCCACAGGTCATCCGCATCCAGGAAGCATAAGAATTCTCCATGGACTCTTTGAATCCCGGCATTCCTGGCATAGGCAGCGCCGTGATTCTCTCCCAGCTCCAGAAACTGTATGCACTGTTCGTACCCCTGGCAAACCACGCACCAGCTCCAAAGGCTATCTGTTACCTCTGCCTCTTCCGGATCTGTGCTGCTCTCCTGTACTGCTTTCTTTTTCAGAAATCTTTTTATAGTATCCACACTGCCGTCCCCAGACCCATCATCCACCAGAATCAGCTCCCATTTCGGATACGTCTGGGCCAACACGCTTTCCAGCATGGCTTCCACGTATTGTTCCGCGTGATATACGGGAACTACAATACTGATTAACCCTTCTTCTATCTGATGTTTCAGTCAAACTCCTCCTAACATTACCTTTTTCTCCTTGTTATCTGGTTCAAATTTCCTTTCTCATCCAGCATTATCTTCCTTTTCTATCTTCCTTGCCAAAATCGTCCCTCTGCTCTCCTCAATCCTCCCCCTCCTGCTTCCCAAGAGCTGTCCGATCCTCCTCCCCCACGCCTTCCGTGCTCTCCTTGGTCAGCACGATCCGCACGGTCTGCAGCAAAAGCTTCAGATCCAGCCATATACTGTAGTGTTCAATATAGAACAAATCCAGCTTCAGCTTATGGTAGGGCGTGGTATTGTATTTCCCGTAAATCTGGGCATATCCGGTGAGCCCGGCCTTCACCTTGGTCCGAAAGGCGAACTCGGGAAATACCTTCTCATACTGGGCGATAATCTCCGGCCGCTCCGGGCGGGGCCCCACAAAGGACATATCCCCCTTCAGCACATTGAAAAACTGGGGTAGCTCATCCAGCCGGGTCTTGCGAATGAACCATCCCACCGGCGTAATCCGGCTGTCCCACCGGGCGGAAAGGCGGGCCACCCCGTCCTTCTCCGCATCCACCACCATGCTGCGAAACTTGTAAATGCAAAATACCCGGTTTCCCACTGTACACCGCTCCTGCCGGTAAAACACAGGTCCCCGGTCATAGAGCCAGATGCTGACGGAAACCAACAGAAACAGGGGAGACAGCAAAACAATCCCCAAGACTGCCAGCACCACATCCAGCAGCCGCTTGCAAAAGCGCTGCCCCAGAGTAAGGGCCAGATTTCGCTTTAAAAAAAGAGGTGCATCAAAAAAATACATCTCTTCCATTCCATTCAAAATAATATCCGTAACCGAGGGCAACACGTAAATGCTCCGATTCCGCTGATAGGCGTATTTCAGAATCCTACTCTTTCGCTCCGCCTCAATATTCCAGAGCATCAAAACCTCATACCGGTCAATAGCCTCATAAAGCTTCTTCAGCTCCTCCAGGGCATCCGCCGTTTCCCCAATCTGAAAGCAGTCCTTACGCTCCCCCAGCTTTTCCACCGCCTCCTCTCCGGTTCCCTTTCCGTAAATCAGCAGTACCTGACAGGGCGGAAACAGCCTGCGGTCCAGGATCTCCAGCCCCCGATTCCAGCACCACTCAAAGAACACGGCCAGAAGCGTCTCCGCCAGCAAAGGCCAAATCGTCGGAAACCCATAGCTCAGCAGGCAGATTTCCAGATAGAACACAGCATTTGCCAGGATCAGGGCCACGGCCCCGGACACCCAGATGCTGGAACGCTTCAGGCACCCGGCCTTTTGCTCCCCGTATTCTTTGGTCAGAAAATGCAAAATCAGAAAATAGAGAGCCAAAATAAAATAATTTCCCTTGGTCCAGAAGGGAATCTGAATCAGGGGATTATAGTAAAAAACCCACACAGCCGCCAGCAGGGTGGTCTTGATCCCTATCCCCAAAAGCAGCGTAAGGGAATCATAAATCCCTCTGCGGTTTTCCTGTCTGCCATACATGTTATAATCTTCCCACCAATCTAAAAAGGACCGCAGCCGGAACTGCGGTCAAAATTTCAAATTTTCCGGCCGAAATACAGCCGAATACAGATTCGTGCACCTGCCAGGCAAAACAGACGGCGTGCACCAGATACTTGTATCGAAGAATGCCCCAGGGCTCCCGTGAAATTCGCTGCTGGTAGTAATAGAGCCAGCCTCTGGGATTTTCTCTTCGAATACGCCGGACCCCGGCGGTGAGACCGTCGGGGTGGTATTCGCAGAGCGTGAGAACTTTGGGTATTAAAAGGAGCTCGTGATCCTGATCAATCTGATCGTAGAGAACAGCCTCTGGAATGAATTTCTCTCCCGGAAATTCCGGGAACGGATGCTGCCGGAGAATCTCCGTGCGGAAAACCAGGGTTGTCTCTCCCTGAAAGCCCTTGCGGTACAGATTGGAGAGGGTGCTTGTGGTAAGGCCGGGAGGAAAGTGTTCACCATGCATGGTTTCTGTGGGGCTTTTGCCCTTGTAGGCTACGAGGCCTGCCAAAGCTCCTTTTCTCAGTTGTTCTTCCGATTTTCTCTTTGGATCTGTCGGTTTTCTCTTTGGATCTTTTGGTTTTCTCTTTGGATCTGTTAGATTTCGGTTTTCAGTTATGGGCTTCCGGTTTATATCTTCTGCCTCTTCCGTTTTGGCTGTCAATGTTGCGTTTTCGGCTCCCGGTCCTTCAATTTGATCTGCCAGCTCCTGTATGTTTCTTCCTGGAAACCTATTCCCGTCAACTCCTGCTTGCCCCCAGGTCTTTAGAATAACCTCCACCGCATCCTCCACCAGGGAATCGTCGGAATCGATACAGAGAAAAAACTCTGTCTCACAGAGCTCCACGGCATGGTTATGAGCACGCATCTTGCCGCCGTTTTGCTGGTAGATGTAACGAATGTTGATCTGATTTTCTGTGATCCAGGATTGAACTAGAAGGTCTGTGCCATCGGTGGAGCCGTCGTCTATGAGGAGCCAGGTAAAATCCTGGCAGGTCTGGGCGAGGAGGCTTTGGTAGAGCTTTAGTAAAAAATGCTTTCGGTTGAAGGTTGGGGTAAAGATGGTGAGCATGGAGCGTTTCCCTCCTGAATTTATGTGTTTTCTATATGATTCCGCACAATTGAGATCCTATAACATTCTTTGATGACATTCTCCATGGACAACGCCAAAATTCTGTTGACATTTCCAGCCAAATCTTATATAGTAATAATGAAGAGACGCCAAATATTCGGGTTAAAACCGAAGTGGCTGCTCGTTCAATTGATTTGGTTAGTTGCTATTTCGCAACCGCCCATCCCGCTTGTCGGAGCTGGATGGGCTTCTTCTATTTCGTCTCCTTCTGGTTTTTATGTAAACAAACCGCAACAGGCGGTAAAGCCTGTAAATCAGGTCTGTCACTGCAACCGTCCAGAGAAGATCCGTCTTAAAAACCGCACTGATCAATAGTGCAATCAGCACAAAGAATAAATCATTCCCCATATGCACACCCTCCTTTCCCCGGTCTAGTATCGTCTTAACCGGCCTTCGCCTGTCACCTAAAGCTGTCACAGGGAAACTTGAGCGGCCACATCCATTTTCACCACATATATTTGTTGTCTCTTCTTATTTTATATTATACGTTAGAACATTTGTTCCGTAAAGTGTTTTTTTATCTTTTCAGAAAATCTCTTTTCTCCAAACCATCCGATCCACAATCCCCGTATAGGACTGAATAATTAACCTTTTAATAACAAATTTCAGCTTTTGTAAAATCACTCCAGTCATCGATCCGCCTTGCTACAATCGTCAATATTCCATATTCTCCTGCTTTTACCGAAAATTCCGTATTACAAGAAAATTCCTGTATCAAATATTCCTCTCCCTCATCCGGAATAGCACGGATTTGATATTCAAACATCTCACCATCATTCGCAATGATTTTCATGTCCTCTAAATCATGGGCCACTCCACACAAACCTGGTTCAGCTGCCTCAAATCTTGAATCAAGTGACTCATAGCATATGTCTTCATACCTCACTTTACCTAAAATCAAATCCGCAACCAGCTCACTAAAGTTCTTTGCACCATACATATTCAAATGAGCCTCATCCTGGTATAGCTCTGCTTTACCAGAAAAATATTCCTTTCGGATAAGATTAAAGTCCCAGAAATCCACCTTCTCCTCTCCTGCTATCCTCTCAATCATCCTATGGTACTCATCATATTTTTCATAGGCGATTAACAAATATTCCGAGAGCGGTGCACAAACCAGTGTCAGTTCCACCTCGTTCTCTTTGCAGCATCGAATAATCTTATATAAATATTGGAACCACTCCTCGTTGATATCCTCAACCTTTAAAGCTGTAAATCCATCCGTACCGTAGAATGCATGCTCTGAAGTTTTTACCTTAGAAGCCACATATCCCTTTCCTGCATAATATTCTGTATCATATACCAGCTGATCGTAACCATAATCTCTATAGTCAGCACTGGATTTCTTCTTTAACAAAGCCCCCACATAAGCCAGATCAAACAGCTTTTCCCAATTCCTTCTTGCTGGAAGAAAACTATTCACATAATATTCCGGCCTGGAAGCATTTAATAAATAAGCCGTTCTTGATATGGAAGGCTTCATATAATCTGATACAATATAAGTCCCATTCAGTTTCCCGCTGTCTCTTTCTTCTATATCCATATAAAGAGCCATAACCGGGCTCAGTTCCAAATAAATATGATCTAAGTCGTATCGGTTCACCGCATCCTTTATTAAATAGTAAGAGGCATCTAAATCCTGGGAAGAGCTGCCCACATTAAAGGTATTTACACCCAGCCTTTCATCCAAAACCTGTGTATCAAAAGAGCGATAGCAGAGGGAGGCTCCGGAAAACAGAATATTAATATTTTCCTGATTATAATATTCATGCATCATTACTCTTGTATAGGAATGTGTATCGTCAACTATCATATAATGTAGTACATTCCATAGTTCAAGAAAGAGTAACCAGGTACAGACAGCAGCAAATAGTCTGCCTGCATATGTCTTCACTTTTTTCATATCCATAATTAAAAATGCTCATACGCAAAGCTCGCTGATCCGTATTCCACTCCATAGATTCCTAAAAACAACACGGATGAAAGAGCTATTGCATAGATTCCCCAGCGTACCGGAGCATTTAATCCTCCTATGCGTTCCCTTAAACTTCCCTGTTCCTGTAACAAGCTGATCATCCCAACCAGAAACAAGGATACAAGAAAGATATTAAAATTCACCCTGTTTAGTCCCAAAGAATAAAGAGTTCCGTCAAACAAATTCCATATCTGAAAACTCTTCACAATTTTATAAACAACCAGCTTTATTTCATAAAGACTGCTTACCTGGGTTATCATGATTCCAAAGCTAAAGATCACAAAGGTTCTACACCTCTGGAATACATGCCAGGAAGCAGCATTTGTATGAACGTGTAGATTTCTGTTTAGCTTTAAAATTTCCGGTTCAAATATAGTAGAAAAGATAATGAGGCTCCCCCAATAACCCCCCCACAGGATATAATTCCAGCCGGTTCCATGCCATAGGCCCGTTAAAAGCCATACTGCACTCAATGCAATTAACTTTATCACAGAATTCCCTACTCTTTTATTAATGTTTTTCCTACTCCATCGCCCCAGGCGTTTCATGCTGTGCGACATAGCTACTGGAGTATATACATAATCCCGAAACCAACTGCCCAGAGTGATATGCCATTTTCTCCAAAATTCTGCTGCTCCCCGGGAGAAAAACGGATGGTCAAAATTTTCGTCCATCCGGATACCTAAAATTTGCGTGAATCCCAATACAATATCCATATACCCGGAAAAATCGCAGTATAGCTGAAATGCTCCGATGAATGAAGCCACTAGAATGACGCTTCCTGAATACTGGGATACCTGGGCAAACACGGTATTGGTAAAAAGAGCCGCCCGGTCAGCAATCACCATTTTTTTGAAATAGCCATAAATCATACGCTGCGTTCCAAAGCATACATTTTTATAAGTAAGATTTCCTCCCTCATTGATCTGCGCCGCCAAATCCTTATGCCGTGTAATCGGTCCCTGCAGAATCTTTGGAAAAAACAAAACATAGGTTAAAAACTTCAAAAAATTTGTAACTGCCTCCTCCTTCTCCCAATACACATCTGCCAAATAGCTGATCAAAGAAAAGGAAAAATAAGAAATTCCAAGGGGGACAAACAGGAAGCCTCCTCCCCATCCCTTTGAACCAGCGGTCTTTACAGCTGCAAGCCATCCTGCCAGCAGGAGCACAGAGGCAATAAGCACGAACTTTCGTTTCTTTGTTTTCACAGGAGAACGTTCGATATAGATTCCCGCCAAAAAAACAAAGAGGGACGCCATCCCCAAATGAAAAAGCGCCCTTTTTCCCGTTTCCATGTAAAAAAGAATACTAGAAGAAAGCAGAACCATCCACCGATATTTCTTTGGCACTAAAAAATACACCATAGCGGTCAAGATGGAAAATCCGATAAATTTCAGGGATACGAGACTCATGAATCCTCCAGCAGCCTTTTCACCAAAGCTATGATAACATCCTTACTCTTAAAATTATCCTCCACCACATCCTTTGCATCAATCTCTATGTCAAAGGCGTCCTCAAGCTCTCCTACCAAATCTACTGCCTGAAGAGAGTCCAAAAGGCCTGCGTCAAACAGATTATCCCCTTCATATGCGGGAATATCCTCATTTAGTTCTTCCAGAATTTTTAATACCTTTTGTTCCATTACCCTTATCCTCCTTGTTTCTGTTATCTGTTTCCACACTTTCTTTTCTCAGAAATGTGGTCTTTAAATAATTCTGCTTCTTATAGTGATAAGCCCCATGCAAATGTATGCTCTCCAGATTATCTTCCCGTACCCAAGCCACATATTTTATTTTTTCAGAAGAATATTTTTCATATAAGGCATTATGCAATCGTTTGCTTACTCCCTGCCCCCGATAACTAGGAACTACAAAAACAAATTCTTCTGTGATAACACATCCCCGCTTAGAATAAACCAATCCTGCAATGAGCTTCTTTTTTTGTTTATCATGTATCCCTATAAAATGCTTATCTTTTATAAATTCATCCACTTCCTCCCAATCTGGTAACAGATCGGAGTATATATCAAAATACAAATATAGTTTTTCTATAAACAGGCTTCCTTCATCTTCACAGACTATTTCAAAATAATCTCTGTTTCTCACACTTAATAAAATCGTATCCTGACAAACCCATTGGGAATAAGATGAGTACTCAAGCATTCCTGCATCAGTTAAAATTTTCTCTACAGCTTGCAGATCCTTGTTCTTTCCAATCACATCACATACACAGGCAGAAGAATCATACCCTATCCGATATTGATCTGGCTCTGCTATAAAATAATATAGCTTTTTAAAATGCTCCTTCCTCCACCAGAGATTCAAATACTCCCCTTCTTTATATGCGTATGTCACATTTTTCTTTTCTATCATTTTCAAAAGGGATGACTCCGGCAAAAAATAATTGGAAAGATATTTTCTTTCTCTCTTTTTTATCTGCGTTACGAACTCATAAAAATGTTCTATATCAGATAGCGTCTCTTCCACTTATATCATCTCCAGCCACCTCTACTTTTTGTGAAGAGGCATGTACTCACAAATATTCTTTAAGCTTCACCCGATCAATTTTCCCGTTTCCATTTATAGGCATATGAGAAAGATAGATGACCTTTCCCGGAATCATGTAATCCGGTACCAGTTGCTCCAGCCTTTCCTTTATAGATTCCCTGTTAAGATCAGCATCTATAAACAACACAATCTTCTGCCTCTTTTCATCATAAAGGCAACAACATAAAGTAACCTCCTCCAGAGAGGAAACTGCTGTCTCAATCTCTCCTAATTCAATCCGGTGCCCCAAATGTTTAATCTGAAAATCCTTGCGAGAAAGATAAATCAGTTCTCCGTATTCATTGTATTTAACAAGATCTCCAGTCCGATAAATCATTTCTGGAACTGCCCTATTCAATGGATTCTGTACAAACGCAGCCCTGGTTTTTTCCGGATTGTTATAATATCCCATTGCCAGAGAAGTTCCGCGAACGCAGAGCTCTCCGATTTCGTCCCCCCTCACCAGTTCCTCTTGATCATTTAAAACCAGAATCTCCGTATTTTCCATAGGAATTCCTATCGGAAGCGGTTCCTCATCCCCAAATTCCCTGTCAACAATATAATAGGTACAGGCATCCGTAATTTCCGTGGGTCCGTATAAATTCGCATATACTACATCTGGTAAATACTTTCTCCAGATATTCAGCTGCTTATTGGGCATAACCTCACCGCAAAATAACACCTGCTTTAAAGTATCCTTTAGATCAACATTCCGAAATGCCTTTAGTTTGGATACCACAATCAATGCAGAGGGAACCCAGAAGATCGTATTAATTTCATGTTCCTTGATATATTCCAGTAATGGAACTGGTTGAAAGAACAGCTTTTTCGGGATGATATAGAGTGTGGCACCAGTTTTTATGCAAGTAAAAATATCCAGAATGGAGTTGTCAAAATAAAAGGGTGCCTGATTGCCAAAGGTATCCTCTGCAGTTATAGAAAAGGTATCTGTCACCCAATCAATATAGTCCATGACCGACCTATGGGAAATAGACACTCCTTTGGGAACTCCTGTAGAGCCGGAGGTAAATAGAACATATAGAAGATCTGTGTCAATAATTGTCTTCTCAACTCTTGCTATTAAGGCCTCATCCTCTACTTCTGGATTAATCTGCTCATAGATTAGAAATGCCCCTTTATAATGGAACTTTTCAAAGCTGCTTTTTAATGCAGCGGTAGTAATTACAATCTGTGGGTGAAGTATTTCCAGAATTTTATTTACTCGCGCTTCCGGCATTTCAACATCTATGGGCGAGTAAAAACAGCCTGCATAAGCAGTTCCCATAAAGGAAACAAGAACCTCCAGCCCCTTCTCCATATACACTGCAACAGGCTGTCTGCCAACGAGACCATTCTCTTCCTTCATTTTCAGGAGCTCTCTGGCAATCGCCTGGCTTTTTCTTCTAAACTCCCTGAATGTAATGCTTCCGTTTTCATCATAAACAGCTAATTTGTCTGGGAATGTATTTGCTGTATCATTTAACCATGCAAGAACATTGGACTGCATTTATCTTCCTCCATCTTCTGCTAAAACATCTGTAATCCGCCGGATTATAAAGCCTTCTCCATTTGGTTCATAAAAAAGCGCTTTTCTCTATTGTTTAAGCTCCCTCAGTTCCTTGTCGCTTAGAAGATATCTCCTATGACATTCCAGACAAAAGTATTTTCCATCCTCTTCCACCAACTTAACTCCACATTTACACACATAGCCGAACATACGCCCTGGATTTCCCGCTATCAACCCATATGCTGGGACGTCTTTTGTTACGACAGTCCCGGCTCCCACAAATGCATATTCTCCTATTACATGTCCGCATACGATGGTTGCATTTGCTCCAATCGTTGCTCCCTCTTTTATAATAGTCTTTTTGAACTCACTCTTTCTTTCTATAAAGCTTCTTGGATTCAACACATTTGTAAACACGCAATTCGGACCCAGAAATACGTCATCCTCACATTCCACGCCGCTATAGAGGGCCACGTTATTTTTCACCTTCACTCCATTGCCCAGGGTAACGCCTCCCTCAATATACACATTCTGTCCTATATTGCACCGCTCGCCTATTACTGCGCCTTTCAAAACTGTACAGAACTGCCAAATCTTTGTATCTTTTCCTACTATTGCGTCATCATCCACATGACTGCTCTCATGGATCTGCACTCTTTTATCCAACTTCTTCTCCTTTATACCCAGGCATTAATTGCCTGGATCACGCTCTCCTGTTCCTTTTCCTGCAATTCTGCAAACATGGGAATCGCCAAAGAATGGTCTGCCACATATTCCGCATTTGGCAGATCCCCTT
>JAAWJI010000072.1 GCA_022796795.1 Lachnospiraceae bacterium
TTGGAGTGCGGTTCAGCGGCTGCCTGAGCGCTATTTTGTGAGCTAAAGTATTGATTTTTCAAGGAGCAAATCCCATTTTTAATGTGGGAAGTTTGAGTACGTAAATAATATTGTGGGTTCTGTGGATCAGACAGCCCGCCTGCTCCATGAGATTAACCATCCGGGTATTGGTCTGGTGCTTGACCCCACCAATTATTATGATGACGCCAACATTGACGATGTGGATCCTACCCTGTACAAGATTTTTAACGTGCTGGATGATAAGATTAAGATCGCCCATGCCAAGGACTGCAAACGGGCTGTGGATACGGGAACCAAATTTGGCGGCGGCTCAGCGGAGCACAACAGCTTCCGGGGCGCAGGGGCTGTAGAGCTTCCCGGTGCAGGACTGGGAGTATTGAACTATGAGCTGTATTTGACTCTGTTGAAGAAAAATCATCCCAATATCCCCATTATCATTGAGCATATTGAGGAGGAAGATATTCCCAGAGCAAAGAAGTTTGTGGACGATACCTTGAAAAAGGTTGGGGCATAATGTCTTTGCCGACTGCGGAATCCGAAATAGGATGGCATGACATCCCATAAAAATGACAGAACGAAAAACCACCGGGGAGCAGTTTTTTGACTGTAAGGTGGTTTTTCGCGTATGAAGGTACCAATATCCGGTGGTTTCCGTGCGTGGAAGAACTGCAGCCCAGGAGGCCCCGAGAAATTTCAGGGGCAGGGATGATTTTTTGAAAAGCGATGGAGTTACTTTATTTTCCTGCCTGACAGGAGATCCCTTTCTCTGTATGTTCCGGCAATCAGAGCCTTGATTCGCTCCTCCATCCGCTGCACGGCCTCCGCTTCACTGCGCTGGCCTTCTGCCACGGCCAGAATCTCTTCCGGAATGATTTTGGTATAGATACTGTTTTTGAACCGGCTTTCGTCCAGGATTTCGGGCATGGCACGTTTCCGGCTCATGCGGTGGCTGTCTAAAACCACCTGCTTCCAAGGCTCCAGATTCTCCAGATCCGGACGTTCGTAGTATTCCTGACGAAGGGTGGATCCGCCCAGCAAAGATAGGGGGATGCTGTTCTGCTTTCCGCAGGCCCATAAAAGAAAGCGTTCAGCTTCCTCCTGATGCTTGCTGTACCGGTTGATTCCCAGGCTCCAGCCGCCCAGCACAGGCATGCCTCCCGGAATAGGGGCATAGCCGATGTTTCCGGCGGTTTTGGATTTTGTGTAATTATTGATATCGCCTGCGTCGGAGCTGTAGAGAATGACCATGGCGCTGTTTCCCTGGGCAAATTCATCCGCTACCTCATTCCAGGAATTCAGGTTCCGCCTGGAGGAATACTGGTAGGACTTGAGAAGGCTTTTCAGGGCCTGCATGGCGTTGGTGCTGTTGATGCAGACCTGTCCCAGAGAATTGAAAATCTGGCCTCCACAGGACCACAGCCGGGACAAATACTCAATGGCAATGTAGACATTGCCGCTCATGGGAATCGAGGTTCCATATTTTACCGGAGAATCCGGCGTGTACGCCTGGGTGAAAAATTCCGCCACTGTATTAAATTGGCTCCAGGTTTCCGGCGGCAGAAGATCCGCGTTGTATTTCCGCCGAAACCGCATCTGCAGCGTGCGGTTCTCGAAGAGATCTCTCTGATAAAACAGGATCTGTGCGCCGGACATAAAGGGGATGCCATAAAGGGATTCCACGTACATGCCATAGTCCTTTACCGCGCCCTCAATAAATCCATTCAGATAACTGTCAAAACGCGCTGCCAGATGATCCAGATTCTGTACACAGCCGCTCTCTATAAGCCCTTCCAGCCAGGTGATATCCATCATAAAGCCGTCATACCGGCTGTCCCGGGACGTGCTTTGCTGGTAAAGCAGCTCTTCCAGTTCCCGGTAGGAATACAGATCAAAATGGATTTGCTTTCCCGACTCCTTTTCATAAATCATAGCCAGCATTTCCAGACTGTGTGCAGAGGAGCAGTCATACATGGCAAAGTGAAGCTCCTCCTCTGCCGGTTGGATTCCCACCTGAATAGGCAAAGTCTGTTCGAAGCGGGCCGGAATATACTGGGTAATGGATTCGTGGAGCTGGGGATTTTCGATGGCCTGGAGGAGGCGGTTGGCGGCTTCCCGGGCCACCAGCCGGGGAGAAAGGGAGATTTCTCCGGCATAGGTGCCGGTATCATCGATCCAGCTGCTTTCTTTGATGACATAAACGGGAAGCCGGGTCATTTTCAGCATATCCAGAGCTTTTTTGACGCCCTCTCCGATTTCGGGGCTTCCGGCAATGACGCTGTCAATCCTGGAACAGGACAGACAGAGCTCAAACATGGCCTGAAAGCCCCGTTCCCGGCTGCCGTCCACGATTTTGATCAGAGCAGGATCGGGAAAGGATTCCTGAAAAATGCGGTTCAGCTTTGCCTCCTCCAAAAGATCCCGGTCGATAATCAGGGCTACCTGGAGCATTCCCCGGCCCCGCAGCATTTTTACCACCTGAGAAAAAGCGCAGCTGTAATCCAGCACAATATTGTCCCCGGGAAAGGAAGCCGCGTCATAACGGCTTACCAGCAGCAGAGGCGTATGGATCTGCGCCCACTCCTCCCGGGCCTTTTGTGCCAGCGCAGAGTATAAGATCATACCGGCAATGCGCATTTCCCAAAAAGATTCCACAGATTTTCGCTCAATGAGACGATTGTTTCTGCTGAATTTTATGGAGATTCCAAATCCCTTCCCGCGAAACAGCCGCTCCAGTTCCATGAGAAAGTCTGTGTGGAATTTCTGGGTGACATCAGGGAGAATGATGCCGATGGTATTTGATTTTGTGTTTTTAAGGCTTCTGGCCGTGGCGTCCGGGCTGTAGGAGAGCTGCTTCATGGCGGATTCCACCCGCTGAATCAGCTCCTCATTCTGAGTTTTTCCATTCAGTACATTGGACACTGTTCCCAGGGATACGTTGGCCAGCTTTGCCACATCTTTAATTGTACTCATAGCTTCCTCCAGACCCTGCCTGGCAGGGAAGAGTATATGGTTGAGGATTTCGTATGAATAGTGTATCATGAATCGTTTAATTACACAACAGGTACCCTGCAAGGGGCAATATCATATATATGGAAAGGTAATTCCTTAAGAAACCGCCCGAACTGCCGATATGTATTAAGAAGTCTATCAATGGAAGGAATTTTACTGGTTGAATTTCCCAGTGTGCTGACACACGTATTTTCAGTTAAATGACGCAGATGGAAATTCAGACCAGTCATTGGGCGAAATAGAAGCGTGTCAGCACACTAGCCTGCAGGCTGGAAGTTCAGGAACGTATTGAGGGAGAAATAAAATGAGGATTCAACACAATATTTCGGCAGTCAATGCCCGGAGAAATATTGCGATGACAGACGGGGCTATGGCAAAGAATCTGGAAAAGCTCAGCTCTGGATATCGAATCAATCGGGCGGGAGACGACGCGGCAGGCCTTGCTATATCCGAGGAGATGCGGTTTCAGATTACATCCCTGAATCAGGGAAAAAGAAACACACAGGACGGAATTTCTTTGGTGCAGACGGTGGAGGGCGCCCTGACAGAGGTTCATTCCATGCTGAACCGGATGAAGGGCATGTCCGTCCAGGCCGCCAACGGTACCTACACGGATCAGCAGCGGGCTATGATGGACTCGGAGATGCAGCAGCTGAAGGAAGAGATTACCAGAATCGGGGAATTTACTACATTCAGCGGCGTGCCGCTCTTTACCAACGGGGGAACAAATAAAAATGTCACGTCAGCCTCTTTTTATAACTGCACCCTGGATCTGACTACGGGGGCCGTGACGGTGAATGATGTTGGTAGTGTGGGACGGGCGGGAGGCAAGGCTTCTTCTGACAGCGGATACGATTTGCTGGCGGAGAAGATCGCCACAGAATATGTTCCCAATGCGGTGAATCAAATCCTGAATTCTTTTTCCAGTTAAAAGGGAAACGTGGGAACGGATAAGATTGACATGGAGCTTCGCATCGAGTATGTGGACGGAGCTTATGGCACCTTGGCGTATGCACAGGTTTCCTTCTCCTCTCAGGGCAGGCCTTTTAATATGCAGATTACCGTGGATGCGGCCGATTTTTCCGATGCGTCTATTCAGGATGGCAGTGCGGACCAGGCCACCCTGAAATCTACCATTGCCCATGAGCTTATGCATTCGGTAATGCAGTATACCCTGTCGGACGGTATGTTTGGAAGAAATGGGGCGGAAAAGTATCCGGAATGGTTTGTGGAGGGAACGGCTCAGCTGGCCGGAGGAGGCTTTCCCACAGGATGGAATACCAGACTGCAGCAGATCGCGGGACAGCTTACAGATGCAAACGACGCTTCCCAGGATGGGTAGATTGCAAATTACCTAAAGACTTTCAACGTAAAAGACCAGCCCTATGGCCATGGGTATCTGACTGCGGCTTATTTGGGTTACCTGGCAAACGGAGGAACCGGCCCGGTGACCAGCGAGAGCATTGCCAAGGGCATGGACAAAATCTTTGATGAGCTTTTGAAAGGCGGCAAATCCTTTTATTCGGCTATAAGCAATGCGACAGGAACAACGCTGAACAGCATGGCTGATGTGGAGGCATTGTTTGACAATCCCAGTCAATCCCTGGTGAGCTTTATCCGGGAGCTCTCGGTAGCTTCCAAAGGCGGGGCGGGATCCATCATTGCCTCCAGCTTATCCGATGGCGGAAATGCATTTCTCGGAAGCGGCGCCGTGGCGGATCCGGCATTTTCCATAAAAAACTGGAGCGTGGGGGCTGCGGGAAAGATATCCCTGTCCGCAGGAGGCTATGACCAGATCATCCAGGTGGATTTGTTCCGTTTGGACACCATGGGGCAGGGGCTTTCTGATGTGAACATTCTCACATTAAGCGACGCCAACAGCAGCGTGGAGCATGTGGAGACGGCCATCAACAAAGTGAGCCAGATGAGGAGTCACTACGGAGCCATCCAAAACCGCCTGGAGCACACGTTTGCCAATTTGAGCAACACGGTGGAGAACCTGACGGCTTCTGAATCCCGTATCCGGGATGCGGATATGGCGTATGAGATCACAGAGCATGTGCGCAACCAGATTCTGCACCAAAGCGGGCAGGCCATGCTGGCCCAGGCCAATCAGGTACCTCAGAATATCCTGAGTCTTCTGGGCGCGTAAGGAGGAATAAGGAATGGGTGTGATACGGGAATTTCGGTGTCCTTCCTGTGAAAAAACATAGAAGCTTGCCCTGGGACATGGCATGAGGCACGGCATGCTGGGGCGTGTCATGGAGGCGTTTCCCCAGGATATCCAGAGGAAAATCGTGGAAAATGTGGGAAAATCCCTGCCCCTCTTTACCTTTCATTACAAAGCAGCTGTGTGCGGGCAGTGCCGGAATCTGGTGGCCCTGCCGGTGCTGGAGCTCATAGAGAGCGGCCATACCTATATTGGCAGATGTCCCCAGTGCTATGGGGAACCAGAGCTTGTGAAGGAGGAGTCTGAAATGATCTGCCCCGGGTGCCAGGAAGCCAGGGTATGCGTGCAGGATATCGGGCATTGGGATTAAATTTTCAGAATATTTCATATAATTAATATATTAATGAAAATAAAAACAATATATACAATTAATAAAAGAAAAAAGGAAAAATATTTTAAAATTTTTAAAAATAGGGGTTGACAAACTGCAAGAGACGCATTATAATAAGCACATAAACAAGAAAGAGAGAAAACAACAAGCACCACCTTCTAAATAGGGTATATATTATAAATATATTTTATATAGATGGAGTGCCAATGAGGGGACAAGGAGAGGAGGAGATTCCAACCAAGACTTAACGATTTACCCCATACTTTTTAAAGAAAGGACAGGTACGGACCACCGGCAAGGTAACAAAAGGGATTTGATCTGAGAGAAAAGCAAGAAATGAGACCTGATTTTAAATACCAATTTAAAGTTGGATTTCAAGAAAAGCCCGGTATCAGAAGTTCAAAGTTCCCACAGGAAAAGTGTTCGGGAAGCTCATAAAGCAATGGTCGGCGATAAAGGAAGAGAGCCGAAAAAGAAGTCTTTATAACCCAGAAAAAAAGTGAGCGGTAAGACGGACAGAGTTTAAGAAGTTCCAAAATTTCATAAGGAATATTGAATTAGAAGATTTTTTAAAAAAGTTCCATTGAGATAATAAATCCGCAAAGCCGTTATTCATCAAATATCAGAGGGATTGGAGATGACGAGAAAGTCTCCAAGCAGAAAGCAGAAAGCAGAAAGCAGAAAGCAGAAAGCAGAAAGCAGAAAGCAGAAAGCAGAAAGCAGAAAGCAGAAAGCAGAAAGCAGAAAGCAGAA
>JAAWJI010000036.1 GCA_022796795.1 Lachnospiraceae bacterium
TCAATTATACCATCAAGTGCAGGTTTGTGCCTTTTTTATGGACTAAAGTATTGATTTTTCAAGGTTCAGCACACCAATCGGTGTGGGAAGTTTGAGTTAAAAAGTAAAAGCCAAAACGGAAAGTGTGTCTTTCTGTCCGCACAAGGTATAAAAATCCAGGAAAGAGAGGAAAACGCATGAACAGTTATGAGCGGGTTATGAATCGATTGGAAGGAAAACCGGTAGACAGACTTCCAAATTTCAGTTTGGTAATGATGTTTGCAGCAAAGCAGCTGGGAGTTACCTTTGGAGAATACGTCAGTGATTATCGCCTGTTGGCAGACGGCGCCTGCCTGTGTCATGAAAAATTTGGTATTGATATGCTTTGTGCAATCTCGGATCCTATGCGTGAGGCGGAAGGTCTGGGAGCGGAGGTAGTGGTTCCGATGGAGGGTGTCCCTTATTCACCGGTGAAACGTATTCAGAAATTATCTGATATCGATTCCCTAAAGGTGGTAGATCCTGCTTCCAGCCGACGGATGCATGACAGGCTGGAAGCTGTCCGCCTGATGAAGAAAAGAAGCAAGGGAGAAGTACCAGTAGTTGGTTGGGTTGAGGGGGCCATTGCAGAAAGCTGTGATCTGATGAATATGCAGGAGTTTTTTATGAATCTTTTGGATGAACCAGAGGAGATGGAACACCTCATGGACATTTGTATGGAACAGTGCCTTTTATTTGCAAAGGAACAGGTTTTGGCAGGAGCTGATATCATTGGTCTGGGAGATGCGGCTTCCTCTCTGATTGGACATGCATTATATGAAGAATTTGCGCTTCCCCGCCAGCAGAAAATGATTCAGGAAATTCATGCTATGGGAGCAAAGGTAAAGCTGCATATCTGTGGAAATGTGAATCCGGTATTGGATCTTATTGCACAAACTGGAACAGATATCGCAGACTTGGATTTTATGGTGGATATAGAGCGGGCAGCAGAAATCTTACCAGAAAGCTGCAGTATTTGCGGAAATTTTGATCCTGTACAGATCCTATATCAGGGAACGCCTGAGCTGGTAGCAAAAGAAGTAAAAAGATGTAAAAACCTGCGAGAAAAAAACCGCAATTTTATTGCCCCCGGCTGTGAGATTCCTAGAGATTCTTCGCTTGAAAATTTATTTGCCATGCAAAGGGCCATTGAGGAAAAATGAAAATATCTGAATTATTTATATGGAAAAATATTCCAGAAACTTGAAAGTCAAGGTTGATATATCGGAATGATTTCCTTATAATTAATAATGAATTAAAAAACGAGTCGTTGCAAAGTGGATGAAACACCATCTATGGAGCAGTGGCCCTGGCGTATAGAGGAGAAAGGCATGTTTTCCAGGCGCAGTATCCGTTTCCAATTAGCATTTTATCTGATTCTTGCCATGCTGGCCTGCGTATTTGTAACGTTATTTTCGAACAGGCAGGTATCCTATCTGTTATCCGAATCAGCCAGCCTCTTTGGCTGTAACCAGAGGCTGGCCGATTTCTATTCTACGATAGAACGCATGGACAATAAGGCCCGTGATTATCTCTACTCACAAAACGAAGAAGATTTTGAGGAATACCAGAAGCTGGATAAGGATGCCAGAAAATGTCTGGAGGACTGCAAAAAGATCGTAAATGCGAAGACAGCCCAGAAAATCACACGGCTTGGGTATATGCTGGATTACTACTATATGCCCCTGGAAACCTTTCGGACTAAGGGTACCCCCCAATATGAAACAGACCGGATCCTGCTCTACAGAGGCCAGCTAATCATAGCCACCGCTACCCGTTATTACAGCATCCTGGCAGATTATATGTCGAACCATACCCGGGAAGTGCAAGATCAATGGCTCCAGCAAAGAAACATTCTGCTGGCAGGATCCTTAACAATTGTATTTCTTGGGCTGCTCTTTGGAATCACATATATTATTAGCATTGATCGTCCGGTACGCACGATTGTGGAAAATATCCAGCGGATGAAACATGAAAATTACGAATTTGCTCCCCCAATTTCAGGTGCAGAGGAGCTGGTACTTCTGGATGGGGCTTTCCGTGATATGGCAAACCGTGTACGCCAGAATATGGAAACTCTTAAAGAAAATGCAAGGCTGGAACAAGAGCTTTTGCAAAAGGAAAACGAGAATCTCATGATGACGAACCTTGTCACGGAGGCTGATCTGCGGAATCTGCAGTCCCAGATCAATCCTCATTTTCTCTTTAATACTATGAATATGATCTCCAAGAGCGCCTATATGAACGGGGACGAGCAGACCTGCCAGCTTATGGAAAAGCTTTCCGCTTTTTTACGGTATGCCTTGGATAAGGCAGAGAAAATTTCTTCTTTGTATGAGGAATTTGAATCTATCAAAAATTATCTCTTTATTCAGAAAAAGCGATTTGGTGACCGAGTAAAATTTATTGTGGGAATACAGGAAAATATACCCAATATCTCTATGCCGGCAATCATCCTTCAGCCGCTGGTAGAAAACGCGATCATCCATGGCATTGGAAATATGACGGGTCAGGCGTGTGTCATAATCGGCGCATCTTATGGGGAAAACTGTCTAAAACTTCATATTGAGGATAATGGGGCGGGAATGGACGCGGAACAGCTGGAGGAGCTTCAGATCTATCTGCATCAAATTCGGAAAGGTCCCGCTTCCTATGGAATAAAGAGAAGCATTGGCATTGGGAACGTATGTCGGCGGTTATACGCCTTTTTTGGTGAAGATGTGGAATTTATAGTGGAGAGTGAGGAAGACTGTGGAACCATAGTCACAATTAGGATTCCTGCGGAGGAAAATCTATGAACCGAAAACTTCGTATTTTAATTGTGGAAGATGAAGAGATTGAAAGAAAAGTACTGGAAATGATGTTGAAATATAATCGGCAGGATATTGGGGAAATGTATTTTGCGGAAAACGGAATTGAAGCGCTCTCCCTCTTTAGGGAAAAGTTACCAGATATTGTTCTGATGGATATCAATCTTCCCGGAATCAACGGTCTGGAAACCATTCGTCAGATGCAGCTTATGTGCACTAGCGTCCGTTTTGTAATTCTCTCTGCCTATAATCTGTTCAGCTATGCTCAGGAGGCCATTCGCTTGAACGTATTTGATTTCCTTATTAAACCCATTCAATTGGAGGAGATCCAGAAAATCATATCCAGGCTGTCTATGGAAATCCAGCAGCAGGAGGAAAGTCTGGAAACCTATACCAGACAGATGGAAAAGCTGAAAACTATACGCCCCCTTCTGGAAAGCGATTGTATTTACTCCATTGCCTCCATGCACTCTAACACATCTATTACTACCATCTTTGATTTCCTTCAGACACCTATCAGCTCCGGTTATGTATTTATTGCTAAAGGTGAGGGAGGCACAATACACTTTATTCAGGAAATTAAACGTCGTATGCGATACATGACTATGGAATGCCTGGGAGATATCATCAATAATCTCTGTGTATTCGTAGCTCTGAGTGATGCCGTACTACGGAGAAATCAGATTAGGGAAATGCTGCAACACATTATCGAAACCATGGGAAATACCGGTTCTTCCATTCATATCGGAGTGGGAAGCATCAGCGAGCCCAACGATGATTTAAAGCTATCCTATAACCAGGCCCTGTTAGCTGTACAGTATGCAGAACAGCAGAATAAAAAACTCCTGTTCTATGATGAGGTGAATGAGAATCTGGACCCCCCTAGAGAATATGATATCCGGACAGCGGCTTCTTATGTGGCAAACCAGATAATTGCAGGAGATACGGTCAGGATTACAAAACAGGTGGACGAAATGTTTGCTTTTATGCAGATGAATCTCAAGCACCGGGAAATTCTGTCTAAAGTATACTGGTTCTATGCCCTGGTATGCAGTAATCTTACGAACCTGGATATCCAGGCTATATTTCTGGAACCCAACCAGATTCTGGAATACAAGGATATACCCGCACTAAAAGAGCTTCTTACATCAAATCTTACTGCTCTTGCAGATATAAGAATCAACCAGAATAGCCCAAAATCCATCCAGGCTGTCGAAGCAGCGATCGTTCTTGTACAAACCAGGTATATGGAAAATATAACTTTGGAATCTGTGGCAAAAGAACTGAATTTTTCTCCCTATTATCTCAGCAGGCTTTTTAAAAAATCCACGGAATATACCTTTTCAGAATTTTTGACCAATTACCGGATTGAAAAGGCAAAGGAATTTCTCGCAAAGGGAAATATGAGTATCAAGGAGGTTACCTTTGCAGTGGGCTTTAACAGCCAGGGATATTTCGCAAAAATATTTAAAAAGTATACAGGAAATTCCCCCAGCGAATACAGCAAAAAATGATTCTGCAATAGGAGAGAAACCATGAATTACAAGTCATTGATTCAGGCGAATCGTATGTGCTAGGGTAATGATATCGTTTTTGTTTTCATGGATCCCGTAGACAAAAGAAGCAGGCCGCAGCTATTTTGCTGTTGGTTTAAGAAGGAGGAAAAGGATGAATGATCGGATCACGGAGAAATTGTTGGGCAGCTATGAGGAGTATCTGATACAGAGGGAGTACGCGAGAGGAAGCATAGAAAAATATCTGCGGGATATCCGGGCCTTTTTACGGTGGGCGGGAGAACAGGCGCTGACAAAGGGACTGACTGCAGGGTGGAAGGAGGAATTGATTCAAAGAAAATATGCGCCTGTAACGATAAATTCCATGCTGTCCGCCCTGAACGGAATTCTGGGATTTTTGGAGCTTACGGAATTTCAGGTTAAGTTTTTAAAGATTCAGCGCAAGATGTTTCGGGAGCAGGAACGGGAGCTGGGCAGGGATGAGTACGAAAAACTCCTTTCTGCGGCTCATAAAAAGGGAAATATACGCCTGGAACTTCTGCTGGAAACCATCTGTGCCACAGGGATTCGAGTGTCCGAGGTGCGCCACATGACCGTGGAGGCTGTGCGGCAGGGGAGAGCCAGTATTTGCCTGAAGGGAAAGGTGCGCACCATCCTGATTCCGGCAAAGCTTGGCCGCAAGCTGTGGAAATATTGCAGAGGGCGGAGGATCAAATCCGGAGAAATTTTTCTTACAAGAAGTGGAAAATCCCTGTCCCGCCGACAGATTTGGGGAGAGATGAAGAAGCTGTGCAAAGAAGCGGTGGTTGAGCCTTCTAAGGTATTTCCCCATAATCTCCGGCACCTCTTTGCCAAAACCTATTATAGAGTATACCAGGATATTGTGAAGCTTGCAGATATCTTGGGACACAGCAGTGTGGAAACTACGAGAATTTATCTGATTTCCACCGGGGAAGAACATGCCCGGCAGATCGATGGGCTGGGCTTGGTCAGCTGAGACAACAAAATCGTTATTTTGTGTGTTAAACCAGAACAAAATATAATCTTGCTTACATAGATTTCCTAAAAATTATAGCATAGAGGAGGGGGAGATTCAAGGTGCTTTGAGATTTTTCCGGCTGTCCGAGCTGATCATAGCGGCTGGGAGCATGTGAATGTTCCCTTTCTGGGAAAAAATTATAATTTGTGCAGAGAAAAAAGGCCTCTGAAAAGGACGTTTCACAGGCCTTATTTTTCTCTGCCTTTTTTTGTCCAAAAGTTCCTCTCAGCCGTCCGTTCTGGCTCCATTTTTCCATAATGAGAAGTTCCAGTACCTTATCCATAAGGCAGAGAAGCATTTGTAAACAAAATAACGAATTCGTTTGCATATTTTTGTTGCAGAATTCAAAAAAGACCAGGGGAGCTGGGAAAATACCCAATATTTATTAAATTTCAATAGATAGAGGAAGAGGCAGGGGCGGGAGGAAATGGAGCATGCTTACAAAGGGAGAAGAAATACAGGGAATTTTATGCGCGGAGCTGTGGTTCTGCGATGTCAGCTTTCATAAAAAATGCGCAAAATTCAGAGATACGAGGAACACGGAAATTTTAATGCCCTACAAAGAGCTGGTGGTTGCTTATCTGGAAGTCGGCGACGAAAGGACAGGAATGGCAACGCATCCGGAGCTTGCGGAGGTAACAGAGGCCCTGGAGGGCAGCCTGATTCTATATGATCGGGAATACAGGCGGATACAGTTGCGCTCTGTGAGAGCGGATGTAAGAGCAGGGGCGGTTCTGAAGCAGCTGGCAATTCATGCGCCCTATCTTTTTTTCGAATATATGCCCTGGATGGATCAGGGGGATCCGGATGAATTTTCCAGAATCCGGGAGATGGTTTCTGTTATGAGAGCTGTTTTCTAAAGAAGCGATGGAGAAATCCAAACGGTTTCCCAGAAGGGATATGGATTCAGAAGAGAGAAGGATTCTGTGGAGTTTTCCAAGAGGCTGTCAAAAACTGAAAATCAGGCAATGGAGGGGCGTTCAGGTATTATGGAAGGAAAAAAGGTGGTGTATTTCAAGCTGCTGGGTTCATTTTCCTATATGGATTCAGAAGAGGAAACTGGGGATCAGGAAATTTCGGCTTTGAATGTGGGAAAGAAGACCTTATCATTTTTGCAATATCTACTGGTGAATCATGGGCGGAATATCTCTGAGGAGGAGCTTATCGAACAATTCTGGATCGGGAACAGCAGTGATCCTGCCAATGTACTGCGGGTGACGCTGTTTAAGGTGAGGAGGCTTTTGAAAAAAATGCTGCCCCAATATGAGAATGTGCTTTTGACATTTCCCGGCTATTACACCTGGAACTCAGAATTTTCTCTGCAGCTTGACACAGAGGAATTTGAGAGGATCTGCCTGACAGCCAAAAGGGCGGTAGAGGAGGAGCGATGTGAACTCTCGCTTCGGGGGATTGCTTTATATAAAGGAGATTTTCTCTCTGCCAATGACAGCGAATGGGCCATGCTGCTTCGGCAGTATTATCGGACGCTCTATCTGGATCTCTGCAAAGGGGCGCTGTCGCTGCTGAGCAGGGAGGAGCGGTGGATGGAGATTGTCAGCATTTGTGAGCAGGCATACCAGACGGACTTCACCGTGGAGGATTTTACCGTATATCGGATGCAGGCCTTGATTGCCCTGGGACAGCCGGAGCAGACCATAGAAAAATACCAGATTTTTCGGGATAAAATGCTGCGGGAATTAGAGATGCCGCCTACAGAACGGGTGGAACAGCTATATATCCTGGCGGCGGGATTGGGGAAGGAAGATGTGGGCGTACAGGAGATCCTGGATCTGGTGTGTGAGGAGGAGCCAGATCAAAGAGCCTTTTTTTGCACCTTTGAAATATTTCAAAGTATTGTTGCGCTGGAACGGAGACATTGTGCCCGCTCCCAGCAGCCGTCTTCCCTGGTCATTGTGAGCCTTGACCAGGAAGGGGCCCCGGCAGCAGATGCACGGAGGCTGGAGCGGGTTTTGCTGGACAGCCTTCGTGCCGGGGATCCTGTGGCGCGGCTGGGGGCAGGCTCTTACATACTGATGCTGACGGGCGCCAGCTTAGAAAATGCCAGACTTGTGATGAACCGGATTGATTATACCTTCTGCAGAACTTATCGCCGCTCCAAGGCCAGTCTGTCTTACCGTCTTGCAGCATTACATTCCTGAATGGTCGGTACAGTTAAAAAAAGTGCATTTCAAATCGCAAAAATAATAGGCCGTTAATGGCGGCCTGATATAGTATGGCTGTAAATGAGTGAAAGGAATGGTGGCGATATGGCGCTGAAAGGGAGATTGTTTCCCTGTCACAGCCGGGAAGCAGTAGTAATGGTACGATCATACAAAAACGGCGTCATGGACGGCTGGCTGCAGCATCCGCGATTGAATCAAAAGGAAGAGCTTAGGAGTACAGCACAGATGATTCTTTTGCTAAATGATCTGCTGGAGCTGGAAAATTGTCCAAATAGTCCGCTGCCGCTGGTTCATTCAGAGTGTGATAGCTTGGAACAGCTTACAGTATTCCGCATACAGATTCTGTTTCGGGAGCATTACACATGGCAGGGGAAGCTGATCTGGCTCAATGAAAACCAGGAGATTGTATTTCACAGCGCCATAGAGCTGCTTTTGCTGCTGGATGAAATTCTTGCGGAGTAATGGAGGTGAGAGGGAATAGATAAGAGAGAAACGTTCAGGGAAGAACGAAAGATTTAAATTTTGGAAGGAGGAAGTCGGAAATGAAAGAAAAAAGCATTTTGGGATGAAGGCTTTATCAATTCTGCTGGCAATCTGTATGCTGGCAAGTACCATGGGCACGTCAGTCGCCCTTGCGGCGGAAGGCGAACCAGATGAAAATCCTGTAACTGCTGAGACTGGAAATGCGGCAGAGCCTGCCGATGCCACAAATGTCGGCGGTACAGCGGATAAGGCGGAAATAACAGATGCGGTGGAGACGACAGATGCTGCGGAGATGACAGATGTTGTGGAGATAACAGATGCTGTGGAGACGGCAGCGACCATGGAAGCGGCAGAAACCAAGGCTCAGACGCCAGACGTACCGGTAGAGAATATTTCTCAGATGGAAGACCAGAAGGAAGTGACTGACAAGTCAGCTGACGATACGGGGGAAAAGCCTGAGGATGGGAAAACGGAGGATACGCCTGGGGTTACGGATCAGGTAAAGCCGGAGGATAAGACGGAGAATAGCCCCAATAGCAATCCTGGGGGGGTGATTTCGGAAGAAGAGTTGGATTGTGCAAAGGATGTTCCGGATCATGTATTATCTGATACAGTGGAAGAGGATTCTGTGAAATATTCCACACTGGAAGAATTTGACCAGGCTGTTGCCTCCGTAGGAGATATGGAGGATGAAGCGTCTGTCCGTGGGGCGCTGGCAAATTGTATCAGTATTTACAACCGTTTGTCTGAAGAGAATAAAGGGGCCAGGGCAGAGGAATATGCTTATATTCAGAGCTATGCAAAGGATTTGGGACAGAGTGAGATTGATCCAATGGCGCTGCTTGTTGGGGAAAAATTCAGAATTCAAGTGAATGTGGGTTATCTGGACGGAAATCAGTTCATTAAGACCAGTACCACCACAGTAATAGGCACCTGTAAGGACAGTAATGGCCATTCGGGCTTCAATCATTCTATGAATCCTAATGAGATCCTTGCTGCAGCAGGATATCCGGGAAGCAGCTATCGAGTGACATCCGGGAGTAATTGGGGTTCTCCGGCCAGTACTACAAGAGTTACTTACAATATCACGGGAAGCGCCCCCTACAAGGCAGACCAGGCGTTCTGGATTATAGGAGATAAGCCGACGATTGATCCTGGAACTTCAGGCGGAGATGGAAATGGCGACGGAATTAACGACAGCGGAACTGTTGATATAACTGATGGCTCCCGCTATGTGTGGAGAGAGACTCTTGTCTATCATGCAAACTATCCAGGTGGCAACGATCCCCAAGTTACAGTGACCTATAACGTACGAGCTTTGTCAAAGTTGCGTGGGATAGATTCCAAGACTTTTGATGCGTGTGGATTTTCACTTCCTGATGGTTACTCTTTGAAAAGTAATAGCTGGTATAGTATTTCTAGTGGCGGTAGCGTAAAATGTAATATGGGCGGAATTTTCAGTTTAAGCTATGACAATAGGGATAAGACCACCCATCTCTACGCCCAGTATACTCCTAATGAGATACCCAAGAACACCTTCACCATGAAATATAACGCCAACGGCGGATTGGTGGAAGGCAGGAGTACTCATACTGTGAGTATTACCACCACAGCTGCCAGCTATCAATTCCATTCCTTCGAGGCCAGTCGGGACGGATATGAATTTTTGGGATGGTATACGTCAGCATATGATGGCACGAAAGTGACGTGGCCGCAGACATTAGATACAAGTAACAGCACGAAGACTGTCTATGCCCATTGGAATAAACTGGATCGTCATGAAGATGCAACCGTGATCTATATTCCAGGCGAGGGGACGGGAAACAGGTGGCAAGAGGTTGTCCCCGGCAGCCAGAAGTACACGATTAAATCTTCGGCAAATGTAGGTTTCACCAGTCCTGTGGGCAAGGTTTTCTCCCATTGGGAGTATGCAGGAACCCAAAACAAGTATTTTCCCGGCGATGAGTTTATGCCGGCAGACGGCAGCAGTAATGTTTTTACCGCTATATGGAAAAATGACGACAGCCAGACAGGCAATGCGACCTATAAAGTGCAATGGTTTGACAAGGATGGCAAGAGTATCAAGAACGAAGAAACCCGCCGTGGAACTGCCGGGTGGCCGGTAAGTGTATCCGAGGGAGATAAACTCGTTTCTGGCTATGAATTTGATTCTGGCGACAACAGGAATCTGGAAAGCGCTATATTGGCAGCGGATCATACCACAGTTCTGAAACTGTATTTTGCGAAGCTGCCAGAGACCAAGATTACTGTGACCTGGAAGGATGGCTATACAGATACGCCAATCAAGACTGAGATCATTGATAAGGACGGCGACTACAGCAAGTTATATCCAGCAGATCCAACTCGTGACGGATACAGGTTCGATAAATGGAGCGATCCGGAAATAGATGAGGATGGCAATATTACCATAACAGCAAAGTGGATTAAGCAGATAACCGTGACCTGGTATGATGACGACGGCAGTACTGTATTAGCTGGTCCTATACCGTTCGATCAGGGAGAAACCGAGCCCTCTTATCCCAATGGAGTACCAACTAAGGTTGAAGATGCGGACTATACGTATACATTCAGCGGTTGGGATCACGCGGTGGACAACGAGGGGAACATAACCTATACGGCAATATATACAGCTGTTCCCAAAGTAAAGCAGGTTACATTGACCTATGATGCCAATGGAGGAATCACCCCTCCTGCGCAGCAGACACAGGATAAAGGCAGTGCGTTTACCATCGAAGCCCAGGGAACTATGACCAGAGACGGCTATACCTTCCTGGGATGGAGTACAGATTCAACTGCTGAGACGGCTGATCCTGCCTATGGGGCAGGTGTGAAGGTGGCCCTGGATAACAACCTGACATTATTTGCAATATGGAATAAAAATGAGGAGAATCCGGATCCGACGCCGGGCCCGACGGATCCTACAGACCCAACTCCAGGTCCCACAGATCCGACGCCAGGCCCGACGGATCCTACAGATCCCACCCCGGGCCCCACAGATCCCACAGATCCCACCCCGGGCCCCACAGATCCCACAGATCCCACCCCGGGCCCTACAGATCCCACAGACCCAACTCCAGGTCCCACAGATCCGACGGATCCGACGCCAGGCCCGACGGATCCCACAAACCCAACTCCAGGTCCCACAGATCCCATGGATCCCACAGACCCGACGCCGGGCCCTACAGATCCCACAGATCCCACCCCAGGTCCTGCGGATCCGGCCCCGACTCCGGGAGCAGATCCTTCCTTACCCGCGGACCCGGCGCCAACACCGGCCCCAGCTCCGACACTGACGCCTGCTGTGGCCCAGACACCAGTGCCTGCGCCGGCTCCGGCAGCTTATACACCAGTGGAGGAAGAGGATGAGACGCCCCTGGTAGAGGCTGAGGATGAACAGGTACCGCTGGCAGTTGTGGAAACGGATGCAGAGGACGAAGCAGGGGATGATGTTGAATTACAGCGTTTAGAGGATGAGGAAGTACCCCTTGCGGGAGGAAATGGAAGAGCCTGGGCGCTGATCAACTTTGCATTGATGAATCTGGCAATCTTCGAGTCACTCATGCTTATGATCGGCTATTTTGTAAAGACGAAAAATGATAGGGATGAGGAGGAGAAGAAGTTAAAGAAGAAAGGACTTTTCCGGATTCTAAGTGTACTGGTTGCCGTGATTTCTTTGATCGCATTTATTCTGACCGAGGATATCACACTGCCCACAGGATTTGTGGATAAGTATACCATCCTTATGGTTATTATCGCAGTGGTACAGACAGTACTGGTTGCACTCTCCAATAAGAAATATCAATACGAAGAGGAAGAGGCATAAAGGAGACGCGTAAAAAGTAGAAAGGGGACAGCCGATTGTAAAAAGTTGGCTGTCCCCTTTTTGGTTCCTATGTGTTGGTCATGATTTCGGGAAATTATGCCGGGTCAGGTAGAAGGTTACCTCCTTCTCTCCAGCAACAGCGCAGCCGGAAAATGCGCCGCCCTTGAGGGATTTGGGATTTTCCACAATTTCATCCAGGGGAGCCAGAAACAGGGGAAGATGGGGTCAGTGGATGAGATTCGGGCTCGATGCATGCCCCCAATACATGTTGAACCATTCCTGCCCGTGGGGATTGTGCTGGTAAAACAGGTGATAATAGCCCTGGAACCAGCATAGCCTGTTGGGATCATTGGTCTAGTTTTTCCATGGACTAAAATGATAGGACTCCCGTGCCGGGTGGCTGTACCAGGCTTGGGGATTCGTCTCCTCCAGAAGGCCGGTTTTCGGATTTTTCTCCAGATAGCGCACGCCAGTTTCCAGAATGTCTTCATTTTCGCTGAGATAGCAGAGGGAAATATCACAGGAAAGGCACAGGATGGACAGCTTTCAGGGAAAGCTTTTCGTTCCTACAGTCCAGATTCCCCACGGCTTTTTGTGGCCCCGTCACAATGTGAAAATCCCTTATGCTTGCTATAATCAAAGAAAAAGGTACAGGTGTCTCTGAAAAGGGACACAGGAGGATAGCATATGACAAGTAAAGAACGGATTCTTGCGACCTTACGGGGGGAGCCCACGGACGCTTTGCCCTTTGTTCCCAGGCTGGACAACTGGTACTATGCCCATGAAGCTGCCGGAACCCTTCCGGATCAGTACCGGCATGCCACCCTTCGGGAGTTTGCAGATGATCTGGGGGTGGGCTTTCACTCTATTATCCCCAATTTTAAGGGTTGGAGGACTGGGGGCTATCGGGATCTCCATGTGGGGCTTGGCATTTACGACCTGGAGCTGTCGCCCTGGCGGGTGGAGTTTCACAATGTGGGGATTACGGAGGAACAAAATGCCCGGGGGGAAACCCATGTGGTGTACGATACGCCCAAAGGAAAGATTAGCACCACTACAGTGTACACGCCCCAGATGCTGCGGGACGGAATTACTCTCTATGTGGTGAAGGAGCACGCCCTGAAATCCTGGGAGGATTATGAGGCGCTTGCCTATATTTTTGAGAATGCAGAAGTGATTCCGGATTATGAGGCCTATGCCTGCTATCGGGAAAACTACATCGGGAATCGGGGCGTGGCCGTGGCCCTGTCCGCCATGTGGGCCTCTGCCGGGCATTATCTTATTAAGGAGCTTATGGGGTTTGAGGATTTTTACCTGGAGCGCTACGACGATCCGCAACGTATGGACGCCCTGATTCACAGGCTGTCTCCCTTCTGCAGGAAGCTCTTTGACGCGGCCCTGGATAGCCCGGCGGAGGTGATTCTGTCCGGGGCTAATTATGATTATACCTTTACCACCCCTGATGTGGTTCGGGAGCTGGTGGTGCCGGAGCTGAAGCGGCAGAGTGAACGAGCGCATTCCAGAGGGAAATTTATCGCCTCCCACACAGACGGGGAAAATCAGATGCTGTTGGAGCATTACCGGGAGGCGGGCTTTGACATTGCGGATTCTATTTGCCCGGCGCCTATGACTAAGGTGTCCCTGAAGGAAAGCAGGGAGGCTTTGGGGGATCACATGACTATCTGGGGCGGAATTCCCTCCATTGCGCTCTTGAAGGAGAGCATGAGCGACCAGAGCTTCTTTCAGATTGTGGATGATACCCTGGAAGCCATTGGGCGGGGGGATCACATGATTATCTCTGTGGCGGATACATTGCCTCCGGCAGCGGATTTTGACAGGTTTTTGTATTTGAAGAGGAAGGTGGAGGAGTTTGGGGCGGTGAGGTAGACGGGACTGGGATTATCTGCTTGTTGCTGTCCGAAAAGACCACAGGCTATACTGGAAATTAAAAAGACAGTATGAGGGGTGAAGATATGATGGATGCGGCATTAGCAGACAAATTTATCAAAAAGGCATCAAGCTATACACCATACAACATCAATGTGATGAATGAAAAGGGCATTATCATAGCCAGTTCCGATTCCTCACGGGTCGGCAGCTTTCATGAGATAGCCTATCATATTATGAGCGCGGATAAGGAAATGGTAGAGGTGGTCAGCAGCGATCATTTTCAGGGGGGACGCATTGGAATCAATATGGCTCTGCTTCACAAGAAAGAGAAGGTAGGAGTCGTAGGGGTGAGCGGAGAACCGGAGGAAATTCGGGACGCGGCTCTTTTAATTAAGATGAGTCTGGAAACCATGCTGGAATACGAGGCCCAGAATAAAAAGCATTACCAGCAGCAAAGCTTAAAGACTCGTTTTATTGACGGATTGCTGTATCAGGAGGAAGCGGACAGCCAGGGGGAGCTTACTGCGGTGTCAGAGCAGCTGGGCTATGATGCGCTTCTGCCCAGAATCCCTATTTTGATTTCCTTTGACAGGCAAACAGATGCCTATAAGCTTTTGGAGACGGCAAGGGGAAAACAATTATTTGGCTTTCAGGATATTGGGGCAGTGACACGGAATAACAATATCATTATTTTTAAAAGCTTGCGAGAGCAAAAGGAATTGCCGGGACAATATGAAAGAGCAATTCAGGACTTTTTGGAACGTTTTGGCCCGATTGTGGAGGAGTGGCATATCGGTTGCAGCTATTATGTGGGTAGCGTTCAGGAGAGATATTGCTATTATCGAAAGGGTTTTCAGCACTGTGTCTGGCTTAAGGAGTACTGCAGGAAGCGAAAGGAAGGGATTTTTTTCTTCTATGATTATGTGGGAGAATATATGCGGGATATGATTCCGGTGATTGAGCTGAATCGTATATTTGACACATTGTGCCGGCAGTTAGAACCAGAGATGAAGGATTTTATTGTAGAGATGGTGGAGACCCTGCATCGAAATAACTATAACCTGAATATTAGCAGCAAGGAGCTTTACATCCATAAAAATACCCTGATTTTTCGATACAACAAAATAAAACATTTGTTTCAGGTGAATCCCATTCAGAGTATGGCCGATCGGGAGTTTTTAAGCTGGCTGGCGTTGTATTTAAGAAAAAATCGGTAGACAGGAAAGTGTGAGGGAACAGGATATGAAGATCGTATTTGCACCGGATTCATTTAAGAATTCCCTATCTGCACCCAAGGTGGCAGAGATTCTGAGAAGAAAGGCAGAAGAAATTTTTCCGGATTGCGAGCTGCGAAGCATTCCTCTGGCGGATGGGGATCAGGGAACTGTCAACACGCTGCTTTCTGTGCTGGGAGGTACCCGGCACTGCATGGAAGCCAGAAATTATATGGGAGAAATGACCCAGGTGACTTATGGAGTGATTCACCAGGACACCATGCTCATAGAAACAGCAGATTTACTCCGGGATAGAGGGAATATCCGGGAGCCCATGGAGCGGAGAGTGCTGTTTTCTTCCTCCTACGGGGTGGGAGAGGTGATTTTACATGGTTTAGACCAGGGCTTTCGCAGATTTTATATCGGCGCAGGAGCCAGCGTGGCCAACGATGGAGGAATGGGATGTGCGCAGGCCCTGGGCGTTCGGTTTTTTGATGAGAGTGAGCGGCAGCTGGAGGCAGCAGGCATTAACCTGCAGGAGGTGGCTGGAGTAGATGACAGTGGCCTGGATCCGCGGATTCAGAAGTCTGAGTTTATTGTTATGTGTTCGGTAAACAATGAGCTGACGGGAGAGCGGGGCGCTACCTATGTGTATGGAGCGCAAAATGGAGCAGGGCCCGACGAGCTGCTTTGTCTGGAAAAGGGAATGCGCAATTATGCCTGGCAGGTGGAGAAAAAGAGAGGAATGCCTCTGAGCAATGTGGCGGGGGCGGGAGCCTGCGGCGGTCTGCCTGCTTCTCTGCGGGCTTTCTGTAACGCCAGGCTTACCTCGGGGATTTCAACTGTGTTGAAGCTGATTCATTTTGAGGAACTGATCGAGGAGGCAAGCCTGGTAGTGGTAGGAGAGGGAATGGTAGATCAGACCACTGTTTATGGAAAGGCTATTGCGGGAATCGGGATGCTGTGCAAGGCAAAGGGGATTCCGGTTGTAGCTGTTGTAGGCGGTATGGGAAAGGGAGCAGAGCAGTTGTACCAATATGGAGTTACCTCCATGATCGCTGCTGTAAACCGGACTATGGAGGAGGATTATGCCATTGAAAATGCAGAGGAGCTGTTAGGGCAGGCCGCGGAGAGCCTGTACCGGCTTTTGGTGGGAGGGATGCAGATGCAGGCAAGGGAGGATTGCCTCATAAAGGCAAAAACAAATTTGAATCACATTGTATTGCCACACTAAAAAGTACAGCCAGATTTGGTATGCATGAATCTATAAAAAAATGGCTTGATCGGTTATCTTTTTAAGTAGAAGAAATCCCCTGAAACAGGGAGAGAAAAGGAGAGGGTAGTATGAAAAAAAAGAAAATGACGGCATGGATGTTAGGAATGATTTTGGCTGTTAGCTGTGTGGCAACTGGGTGTAATAAAGCGCCGGAACAGTCCTCTTTGCCTGAGACAAAAACGGCAGAGGAACAGCCTGTAGTTCAGAATGAGGCAGGTGGTGGGGAAACGCCAGCAGAAAATCCGGAGTCAAAGGATACGATAGTTTTAAAGCTGGCCCATCACACGGCGATTGACAGCGCCTATGATGTTGCCATTAAACATTATGCGGACCTGGTCTATGAGAGGACGGATGGCAGAGTCAGGATCGACGTTTATCCGGCGGCCCAGATTGGAGGAGAGCGGGATGTACTGGAAGGTCTGGAGCTGGGGACCGTAGATATGACATTGAATACCTCTGCATTGATTATGAACATAGTTCCGGAATACGGTCTTCTGGATTTACCCTTCCTGTTTGAGGATTATGACCATGTCCGGGCTTGCCTGGATGGGGAGGCGGGAAAAATGCTGGGAGATAAGCTGCTGGAACAGCGGGGGATTCGTATGCTGGGCGGCTGGTGCTCCGGATTTCGGATTATGCTTACCACAAATAAACGAATCGAGAGTCTGGAAGACTTCAGCGGGGTAAAATTCCGCGCTCCGGAGACGCCGGTGTATATTGATATGTTTACGGCTCTGGGTTCCAGCCCTACGCCAATTCCCTACGGCGAGGTTTACACGGCATTGCAGACAGGAGTGGTAGAAGGGGTAGAGGTAGCGGCAGAGCCCATGTACACCAGCAAATTCCACGAGGTAGGAAAGTATCTGATTCGGACAAACCATATTTTCAGTACCATTTGTCCTCTGATTAACGAAGAAAAGTTCCAGTCCCTTCCAGAGGATGTGCAGCAGATCATGCTGGATACCATGAAGGAGGCCACCGATTATCAGTGGGAACTGTTTGCAGAGGCAGATGAGAAGGCTTTGCAGGCCATGATCGACTCTGGCTGTGAGCTTATTGAGATTGACCGGCAGCCCTTAGTGGAAGCATGTGCAGATATGCAGCAGAAATATATTGAGGAGCTGGATGCCCAGGCGTTTATGGATCATGTGCAGAGTGCAAAGCAGGGAAAATAGAGGAGTGATAGATAAATGAAAGCAGATGAGGGAATGCATAGGGGCTATTTTAAAATGGTTCATGCCCTGGAAAAGACTATTGAGTGGATTCTGGCAATCGGTTTCTTTGGAATCTTTTTCGTCACGATTCTTCAGGTGATCTTTCGTTATTTGTTCAACCATCCGCTGCTCTGGACAGAGGAGCTGGCCAGATATCTGGGTATCTTCGTGATCCTTCTTGCCAGCTCTGTGGCTTTAAAGCATGAGCAGCATATCGGAATTGATGTTTTTTCCTCCAAGCTGCCGCCAGAAAAGCTTAAGCTTATGAAAATGTTTTATGCCCTTGTGATTCTGGCAGTCATGGGGTATCTGGGCTATCACAGCGCAGTATTGATGATAAAATCCTTCTTTACGCCTACTCCTGCCATGCGGATTCCCATAGGAATTCCGTATCTGGGTATGCTCATGGGATATATCTGTTCGTTTCTGTTCGGCGCCTGTATGCTGTATGAGCTGGTATTTGGCCTTTGGGCAACAGGTGAGGATACGAAAGAGGAGAAGTGACTATGACAGTAATTGTGATCTTGATTGTACTATTTTTTGTGTTGATGTTTACCGGAATGCCTATTGCAGTGGCCATTGGCGCTTCCTCCATTGTGGCCCTGCTAGTACAGGGAAATCTGCCGGGTATCGTGGCGTCTCAACGGATTTTTGTAATGCTGGATTCCTTTTCCATGATGGCAGTGCCCCTGTTTATTCTTTCCGGCGAGGCTATGACCAGAGGAGGTATCACCAAAAAGCTTGTTATGTTTTCCTCTACTTTGGTAGGCCATTTTAAGGGAGGGTTGGCACAGATTTCCATTATGTCCAGTATGCTCATGGCGGGAGTGTCCGGCTCTGCCTCTGCGGACTGCTCGGCCCTGGGGTCCATTTTGATTCCCTCCATGATTGATGAGGGATATGACAAAGATTATGTGGTGGCTGTCATGGCGTCGGCCTCCACCATTGGTCCCATCATACCTCCCAGTATTATGATGGTTTTGTATGGATCCATGACCAGTGTATCTGTAGGACAGATGTTTATCGGAGGAATTATCCCTGGTCTTCTCTTTGGAATCGCTCTGATGCTTTTGTCCCATAGGGTAGCAGTGAAGCGGGGATATCCAGCCCGGAAGAGAGCCACGCTGTCGGAGATCTGGAAAGCCTTTAAGGATGCCTTCTGGGCTCTGCTCATGCCGATTATTATCATCGGAGGTCTGTTGTCCGGTATTTTCACCCCTACGGAAGCAGGGGCAGTGGCCGCAGCCTATGCCTTTTTGATTGGGTTTGCCACAGGAAATATAAAACTCTCGGACTTAAAGGATATTTTCTACAAATCGGCCATAGCTACTACCATTCCCATGCTGATTATCGGGATTGCCTCTATTTTTGGCTGGCTTTTGACCATTAATAATTTTCCGGATCTTGTAGGAGGCGTGCTGCACGGTATTACGTCGAATCCCAATGTCTTTATTGTGGTAATTGTCACCTTCTACCTGATTATCGGGCTGTTCATGGAATCCAATGCGGCGCTGATTATCATGGTTCCTATTCTGGCTCCCATGGCTGCCAGTTATGGCTTCAACCCGGTGCATTTCGGCGTGATTACTGTGGTAGCTCTGTTGATCGGAGCGGTGACGCCGCCGGTGGGAATCCTGCTGTTTATCTCGGCCAGCCTAGCAAAGGCCAAGATCGGAGCAGTTATGAGGCTGGTGTGGCCTTATGTATTGCTGTTGGCAGCGATTACTTATGTGATCGCCCTGGTGCCGGGAATTGTGACCTGGCTGCCAGGATTACTGATGGGAGGATGAAGCTAAGAAATTATCCTTTCATGCCATGACCGCGCTATATGGAGAGTATATAACAGCGGGTTATGGAAAGAGATTCCAGACGAAATAAAGAAAAATAGATCAGGAGAGAATGTATGAGTGCAGTAGAAATGACATCAAAAGAACGAGTAATGGCGGCGTTTGCAGGGAAACCCGTGGATCGTGCGCCTGTGATAAACCCCACATCAGTCATTACCATGGACAGCATGAGGGAGTATGGATTGAAGTTTCCGGATGTACATCTGGACGCGGAAAAAATGGCACTGGGAGCCAGTGCGGGAAAGGAGCTGTTGGGCTTTGATTCTGTGATGCCGAAATTCAGCGTGGTCCATTCAGCCGCTGCCCTGGGAGCAGAGGTAGACTGGGGGAAGGATGACTCTATGCCCTATTTCAGAAGGCACCCCATTCAGGATCCGTCTCAGGTGGAACTGCCCGCTGATTTTCTGGACCGGGCGCCTGTTAAGGTAGTGTTGGACGCTATTCGCCTGCTGAAAAAAAGATATGGGGACGAGACGGCAATTATCGGTAAGGTGTTTGGCCCCTGGACCATGGCCTACAACATGGTGGGCACCCAGGAGTTTTTAATGGAGACAGCTTTGGACCCGGAGCGGGCTGTAGAATTTTTGGAGGCCTTTGCCCCGATATCCATACGATTTGCGGAGGCTCAGTTTGAGGCGGGGGCGGATATTATTTTATGGGGGGATCATGTGAGCGGAGATTTATGCAGCCCCAGGGCCTATGAGGAGCTGCTTCTGCCCATTCATCAGAGAATTAACAATGGATGGATGAAAAAGGCAGGGCCTGTGGTCATGCATGCCTGTGGAAAAACTGCAGACCGGATTTCCCTCATTGCCCAGTCTGGCTTTGAGGCCTTTCACTTTGATTCCCGGAATGATACCAGGGAGATGGTAGAGCGGGCAGGCGGGAAGATTCTTTTAACCGGCGGCGTGAATAACCCGGAGGTCTTGCTTCGGGGGAGGCCAGAGGATGTGAAACGCCAGGTATTCCAGCTTTTGGATGCGGGCATTGTGTTGATTTCTCCGGAGTGCGCGGCGCCGGTGCTGACACCCAATGAAAATCTGCGGGCGATTGTGGAGGCTGTGAAGGAGTACAGGCGCTGAAAATTAAGAAATTCATAACCTTTTTTTCTTGTTATTTATCATTGCATATGCTATAGTTATTTCACACAGATAAAAGGGAGTAGCCGAACGCCGAAAGGCGGGTTTGAAATCGTCAGCCGATGCCGAAGGGCATCCGTATCAAATGAGATGAGCAAGACTTTTATCGTGGCAGTTTGCCTCGATAAAAGTCTTTTTTTCGATCCAAAGAGGGAACTTGGGACACAAAAGACCTTCGGGGCATAGGTTAAAATGTTTCTAGTGAAAAAGGAGGAGATTTTATGAGTTTTTTAGGAAATGTAATCTGGTTAATTTGCGGTGGGTTTTTGAGCGCTTTGGGCTGGCTTTTATCCGGCTGTCTGTGGAGCGTCACGATTGTGGGTATTCCTATTGGCTTGCAGTGCTTTAAGTTTGCGGCCCTCTGCTTTGCGCCCTTTGGCCGGGAGGTGCGTTATGGAGGAGGCTTTGGTTCGCTGTTGCTGAATGTGATCTGGTTTTTGGTCACCGGGATTCCCATGGCTCTTCATTCTCTGGTTGCAGGACTTCTGTTGTGCCTGACCATTGTGGGGATTCCCTTTGGACTGCAGCATTTTAAGCTGGCAAAGCTGGCTCTGATGCCTTTTGGGACGGAGATTTTGTAGGGAGATATGGTAGGGACAGACGCTGTAGAGAGGTGTGAAACATAAAATTTATAATGTCAGAAGGGAAAAAAGAGGAGGAAACAATAAAATTTATGGAAATATATACAAAATACAATAAATTTTTTATTGGCAAACGAAAACCGTCATGATATAATTTTAAAAGTGAATTTAAGAAGCGGTCTGAGGGCGGACATGATGAAATGTCCGCCTGTTTTTATACCTGCAGGGGAACAATTACCGTTCCTGTATGTACATTTGGTGATTAGAAGCAGGGAAAGGATAGCTCTTGGATTCGAAAAATGATATCTAGGGAGGAGTACATGTATTATGGAAATGCTGACAGATGTAATCAATAAGATTGACGGTTACGTGTGGGGCTGGGGGATGATTTTTCTCCTGCTTGGCACCCATGTGTTTATGACAATCCGCACCAGGTTTATCCAGTGGAAGACCATCAGCAAGGGAATCCGTCTTTCTGTGGCCAAGGATCCTGATGCGGAGGGAGAGGTAAGCCAGTTTGGCGCCCTGGCTACGGCGCTGGCGTCTACCATTGGTACGGGAAATATCATCGGGGTGGGAACGGCGATTGCCCTGGGAGGCCCTGGAGCTGTGCTCTGGTGCTGGCTCACTGGTGTGTTTGGCATTGCCACCAAGTATGCGGAGTCTCTGATCGCGGTGAAATACCGGGTGAAAACTGAGGATGGACGCATGCAGGGCGGCGCTATGTACGCCCTGGAGCGGGGCCTGAAATGGAAGGGATTTGGCAAGGCCATGGCGTTGATTTTCGCGGTCTTTGCCGGAGCGGCTTCCTTCGGAATCGGTTGTGCCACCCAGGTAAACGCCATTGCCACGGTCTGCGAGGAGAATTTACATGTCAATAAAGCGGTGGTTGGCATTGTGATCGCGGTGCTGACTGCTGTGGTAATTTTCGGCGGAATCCGCAGTATTGCCCGGGTCTGCGAAAAGCTTGTGCCCTTTATGGCGGCGTTCTATGTGCTGGGATGTATTATTATTCTGGGAATCAATCATGATTTTATTATTCCTGCCATTCAGACCATCTGCAGACTGGCCTTTACGCCAGGTGCGGCTGCCGGCGGCCTGGTGGGAAGCGGAATCATGGCTGCCATGCATTACGGTGTGGCCCGCGGTCTGTTTTCCAATGAGTCTGGTATGGGTTCCGCGCCCATTGCGGCGGCTGCAGCTCAGACCAGGAATCCAGTGCGTCAGGCTCTGGTTTCCGCTACTGGTACCTTCTGGGATACGGTTGTGGTCTGCCTCATGACAGGACTTGTGCTGGTATCCACCATTATGAAGAATCCGGCCATCAATGCAAACGAAATTACCAACGGCGGCGTGCTCACCTCCATGGCCTTTGATCAGATTCCGGTGCTGGGGCCTGTGATTCTGGTGGTGGGAATTATCTCCTTTGCCTACTCTACCATTCTGGGCTGGGCTTATTACGGAGAGCGTTGTGTGGAGTATTTCGCGGGAAAGAAGGGGTTGATGCCTTACCGGGCTCTGTATGTGCTGGTAGCTGCCATTGCACCCATTGTGGCTCTGGACCTGGTGTGGACCATTGCGGATATTTTAAATGCGCTCATGGCTATTCCCAACCTCTTTGCAGTACTGCTTCTGTCGCCAGTGATTGTAAAGGAAACGAAAAAGTATATCAATAACCTGGATGAAAGGGATGACACGCCTATTCCGGTGGTGAAAACCGGAAAGAGGGGATAAAGAGAATACAGGGACGGCCAAAAGGCGACGGTGGGGATAAAGCAGTGAAGCCTAGAACATAAAGAAGGAAAGTGCGACGCCAGGGAAATAACCAGGCGCCGCGCTTTCTTGCTTTTATAGGTAATTCTGTTGGTTAATGCGTCCTGCAGAGCAAAAGTCTTTGGGGAATGCGCAACACCATGCAGGCTTGTATAAACAGGCAGGGGTCATGCTCTGGCGGCCTCCATCATATACTGGAGAAACAGCGGAAAGTCGGAGGGGCATCCCAAATGGAGGGAAAAGGACTCCTGTGTTTGATCCCCCAGTTTCAGGAACTGGCGGGCTAGCGGATTCTGCTTCAGATCACAGATGCTGTGATCCGGCAGGTGCAGGGATACGGTTCCCTTGCACTGTGCAACGATATCCAAAAAACGATCCATATTTGCGATTGATGTCAGATTTAATTTCATATAGATTCTCTCCTCTCTTTTTGTGGAAGGATTCCACAGGCTCATATTTACAGGAACTCTTTTTGGTTCACTCTTGCATCTGGATGTTGTTTATGATATGATTATATCATCAAAAATGAGGAATAAATAGAATAAAATTTCCAAAATAATATGATAAAATCATCAAATAGGAGGAGAATATGGCTCTATCACCATGTGGAACCGTAACGGATATCAAGGGAAGAGAGCTGATGGAACACGGGACGCTCTTGTTTCCCATCGGCTTTTATCATGACGATCTACAGGAGCGGGAGGTTCCCTGGCATTGGCATGAGGAGCTGGAAGCTGCCGTGATCACGGAGGGACAGGCCCTGGTGGCCATTGGGACAAAGCGGTATGTTTTAAAGCAGGGGGAAGGCTTCTTTGTAAATACAGGCGTGCTGCACGGGGCCTGGGCCCAGGGGGACGCCCCCTGCCGGTTTCATTCCATGGCCTTTCAGGCCCGGCTCATTGCAGGCGGCATGGACAGCATCTTCTGGCAGAAATATTTGCAGCCTTTGCTGTCGGATCATTCTCTGAAGGGCGTTTTTTTCTACCAGGAGGAGGCTTGGCAGCAGGAGGCTATGAGCTGGATCGAGGAGGCCTGGCAAAGGGGAGTCTATGAGGGACCGGGGTTTGAGTTTCAGGTGCGCCATGCCATGTCGGAGCTGACTCTTTTGCTGTATGGCCATCGGGCTTTGGCAGGAAACCGGCCTTCGGAGAAATCCATTCGGGACGGAGAGAGGATGAAGCAGATGCTTCAATATATGCAGGATCATTATATGGAGGAGATCAGCACTTCCCAGGTTGCAGGAAGCGCCCTGATCAGCGTTAGCGAGTGCCTGCGATGCTTCCGCAGCATGATTAACGCCACGCCCATAGCCTACTTAAAGCAGCTTCGGGTGCAGAAAGCTGCGGAGCTGCTGACGTCTACGGACTGGAAGGTGGCGGAAATCGGATACAAATGCGGATTTCAGGAGATGAGCTATTTTGCAAAAAGCTTTCGGGAGATCAAAGGGTGTACGCCCTCTGAGTACCGGAAACGAAAGCTGGAAAAGGGAAGGGAAAAAGGGCAGGACGCCGGGGAGGAGCAGGATTTATGACAGGAAAAACAGGCAGGATGCGCTATGTCTCCAATGCGGGTCTTGTTTTGGAGGCGGAAGGAGAGAGCATTGGAATCGACCTGTTTAGCCGGGATTCATCCGGGCTGTATCCGGATACGCCTCCGGAAATCCGCCAGGAATTGCTGGAGGAGATTGGAAAAGGAAGGCTTGGGACATTGATTTTTACCCATGATCACGGGGATCATTTTTGCCGGGAGGACGTATGGGAGGCCAAAAGAAGAGCCCCGGGGGTAGCCGTGATTTCCACAGAGCCGGTGATCCGGGCGTTGCAGGCTGTGGAGGGAGATGGATTAAGCGCAGAAGAACATGCATGTGGGAAGCTGACGTCTGTGCCTTGTGAAGAGACCAGAGCCCCCTGTTGGATCCAGGCGGGTCCCTTTCGCATAGGTTTTTTGTACACGCCTCATGAGGGGGCGCAGTATGTACAGGTGCCGAATCTGACGCTTTTGATTGAGGCTGTCGGCCAGCATTGGGTGGTTCCCGGGGATGCGGCGGCAAGCCAAGAGCTGTTTGCCAGGATCCGGAGGTGGAGCCCGGTTGTGGACTGGTTTTTCCTTCCCTTTCCCTATGTGGGCCTGCGTTCTTCCAGAAACATGTTGGCAGAGGCCCTGGAGATCCGGCAGGTGTTTGTGCTTCACCAGCCCCGGCCGGAAGCAGATGTGCAAAACTGGGTGGGGCAGGCAAAGCGGATGTGTGAGCATGCACGGGACAGATTGCCAAAGCCTGTGTTTCCGGAAGGCTTAGGAAACTGGTATGAGCTTTGAAAAGAGATGCATTTATCCTAAATTGTACTATGAATTCAAAAAATGATATAGGAATGGGACGAAATGAATACAAATGAAAGGCAGGGGGAATTTTCTTTCTCCTCTGTCTGAACGGCGTGAAAAATGCGCTGGGAAAGAGGAAGACATGAAATGGAATTATCGACATACATTAAACGCCTGCTATCTGGGCTATATTACACAGGCCATTATCAATAACCTGGCCCCTCTGCTGTTTGTGACCTTTCAGAAGCAGTTTCACGTTTCTCTGGAGCAGCTGGCTCTGTTGGTCTCCATGAACTTTTTTGTACAGATGCTGGTGGACACGGTGGCTGCCCGGTATGTGGACCGGATCGGCTACCGGCCCTGCCTGGTGGCTGCCCATGCCTTGTGTACCATAGGGCTGGCGGGATTGAACTTTTTCCCAGGCTGGCTGCCTGCGCCTATGATGGGACTGGCGTTGGCCATGGGAATCAACGCGGTGGGAGGAGGTCTCATTGAGGTGCTCATAAGTCCTGTGGTGGAGGCGCTGCCCGGAGAGGAGAAGGCTTCTGCCATGAGTATGCTCCATTCCTTCTACTGCTGGGGGCATATGCTGGTGGTATTGGGATCCACCTTATATTTCCGTTTGTTTGGCCTGGAGCGCTGGAATTACCTGCCCCTGGTCTGGGCGCTGGTGCCTCTGGTGAATCTGTTTTTGTTTACCCGGGTACCCATATGCGCCCTCATTGAGGAGGGGGAGGGCCTGACCTTCCGGGGACTTCTGGGGACCCGGGTATTCTGGCTGTTTTTTATTCTTATGATTTGCAGCGGAGCGGCGGAACAGGCTATGTCCCAGTGGTCCTCCCTATTTGCGGAGAGCGGACTGGGAGTTTCTAAAACCATGGGAGATTTGCTGGGGCCCTGCATGTTTGCGCTGATGATGGGATTGTCCCGTCTGTTTTATGGAAAAAAGGGAGGCCAGATTTCCCTGAAACCCTTTTTGCTGGGCAGTGCGGGGCTCTGCGTCGTTTCCTATCTTCTGGCCTCCTGTGCGCCCTGGCCTTTGCTGTCTCTAGTAGGATGCGGGCTCTGCGGTCTTTCCGTGGGTATCATGTGGCCGGGAACCTTTAGCCTAGCTACTTCCCGGATTCCCAAGGGCGGTACAGCCATGTTTGGTTTGCTGGCTCTGGCAGGCGATATTGGATGCTCCGCAGGTCCCGGGCTTGTGGGAATGATTGCCGGCACGGCTGGGGGAGAATTAAAGGCTGGTCTTTTGGCCGCGCTGATTTTTCCTGTGGTCTTGTTAATCCTGATTCCGCGCACGTCACAGGTCAGGGAGAGGCAGGAAAAGTGAGACAGAAATGGCAGGGCTTGTAATAAATTTATAATAAAATTTAACAAATTTGTAATAAATGGGTTGACATAATGAAAAAAATCCCTTAAAATGGGGGGCATGAACAGAATAAGAGTAATTGCAGTTGTTTTAAGTATGGTTTTGCTCCTCCTAGGAGCATCAGGTAATACGAATGATGAAACCAGAAACAAGGCAGACTCTTACGAAAGCGAAAGTCAGGAGGAAACAAAAGCACAGCCTGCGGGACTTATCATTGCAGAAGCAGGCGAAACCTATATAGAAGAAATCCGGCAGGCAGAGGCGGAAGCGGCCCGGATCGCAGAAGCAGAAGCAGCGGAGGCAGCCCGGATCGCAGAAGAAGCGGCCCGGATCGCAGAGATAGAAGCGGCAGGGGCGGACATGGAATATGTGGAGGCCCTGGAGGAAGAGAGGGAAGCAGAAGCGATGGCCCGGCGCGTGGTTCAGGTATCTGAGGAGGATTACACGGCGCTGATCAAACTGGTGGAAGCGGAGGCTTCCGGAGAAGATATCAAGGGCCGGATGCTGGTGGCAAATGTGGTGATTAACCGGTTGGAGGCCGGAAGATTTGGATCAAGTATTAAGGAGGTTATTTATCAGAGGGTAGACGGCAGGGCTCAGTTTTCTCCGGTGGGAACCGGGAAGATCGAGCGGGTAAAGGTGTCGGAGAAGACCGTGGAGGCTGTGGAGCGGGCGCTGTGCGGAGAGGATGAATCTCAGGGAGCCCTGTATTTTGCGGCACGAGCCTATGCGGATCCTGGCAATATGGCATGGTTTGACAGGAACCTGACCAGACTGTTCAGCTATCATGGGCATGAGTTTTTTATTTAGCAGTATGTGATAGACAATTTTCATGGCTGTGGATGATTCGTTAAAGCTTTGTTATGGAAATAGGGACTGTCCTTCCGATGATTTTTTCCTTGGAGGGGCGGTCCCTTTGCTGGTGGTCCATTCAACCGGGCCCGTTAGGGTTTGAAAGTATTCCAGAGGGAAAATGCCTGGGTGTTTCCGGCGTTACTTTTCACACCCACGCCAATCACTCCGCTGATTGGCGTGGAGCCAATACAGTTATGGGGCTGAAGGGACTGCCCCTCGCCGAAGGCGACTTTAAATGGGCAGTCCCTGTTACAATTCGCACCTTTATCAAATAAAAGCTTTTCAAAGACTGGCGTGGGTGTGAATTGTAACTTTCCGGCTAAACAGCCGGATAAATAAATGAAAAATAAGTTGACGAATATGTTAAAAAGTGTTATGATTTGTTACGAAATGTGAAATACATAACAGACGGCAGCATGAGGGATGGTTATGAATCAGATTCGCAGAGAGAGCATAGGCAAATACATTCAGGAAAAAGGAGCGGTTACCGTAAAGGAGATCAGCGCCCTTTTTCCTGATGTTAGTTTAATGACCATTCATCGGGATCTGGAGCGTCTGGAGGAGGGAGGGCTCATCGTCCGTACCAGGGGCGGCGCTATGCCGGTTTCTCAGTCCAACGGGACAGAGGCTAAGCTGGAGACCCGCATGCAGAGCAATATGCGGTCTAAGCGGCAGATGGCGAAAAAGGCCTTGTCTCTCATTGATGAGAGGAGCGCGGTGTTTTTTGACGCGGGAACTTCCAATATGGCTCTGGCACAGGTTCTGCCTGATGTGGATCTGAATATTTTTACCACAGGCCCGAATATTGCCCTGGAGCTTTCCCGCCTGACGAATCCCACGGTTCACATGTGCGGAGGGACGCTGAACCGCTCCAATCAAGCGGTATCCGGCGCAAGCACCATTGCCATGCTGGAGGATATCAATATTGCCACTGCCTTTGTGGGTGTGTCCGGATACACGCCGGAGGGAGGATTTACCTGCGGCAAGGAGGATGAGATGCTGGTGAAGCGTCTGGTTATGCGCAAGGCAGCCCGGAAAGTGATTCTCATGGACAGCTCCAAGTACGGCAAGATTCTTCCCTATACCTTCGGAAGCGTGGAGGACGCAGATTATGTGATCAGCGACGGGGGTCTGCCGGAGGAGTTCATGCAGAGGGCAAAGCAGGCGGGAGTGGCGGTTTTATAAGAGCAACGCCTTTCAAAGGAGTGGAAGGGCAGCGACGCAAAGGTCTGGAGGCAGGCGGTTTGCTGAAAAACGGTAGTTATTAAATTTAAATAAAGAAAACGTAATGGAGGAATGAAACATGGCAGAAGGCGTATTGATGCCAAAGGCTGGGATCACCGTGGAAGAATGTGTGATCACCGAATGGCTGAAGAAGAAGGGGGACCAGGTAGCAGTGGGCGATATCCTTTTCACTTATGAGACGGATAAAGCTTCTTTTGAGTGTGAGTCCACGGCTGCCGGAGAGCTGCTGGAGATCTTCTACGAAGAGGGGGATGAGGTTCCGGTTCTGGTGAATGTGTGTGCGATTGGACAGCCGGGCGAGGATGTGTCCGCCTTGAAAAACGCGGCTCCAGGCGAGGCGGCGCCAGAAGCAGCTCCAGCGCCTGCGGCAGCCCCGGCAGCGGCACCTGCAGCAGCGGCGCCCACAGGTCCGGTAGCCCAAGGCGTGCTGATGCCCAAGGCAGGCATTACCGTGGAAGAGTGCGTGATTACCGAGTGGACGAAGAAAAAGGGCGATCATGTAAACGTAGGCGACGTGCTCTTTACCTATGAGACGGACAAGGCGTCCTTTGAGTGCGAATCCACTGCTGAGGGAACCCTGCTGGAGATCTTCTATGAAGATGGCGAGGAAGTTCCGGTGCTGGTAAATGTATGCGCCATTGGAAATCCGGGGGACAGCATCGAAGGAATCAAGGAGGGAACAGCAGCGGCCCCAGCGCCTGCGGTGGAAGCCCCGGCATCTGCGGCGGCAGCGCCAGCAGCAGCGGCGCCCACAGGTCCGGTAGCCCAGGGCGTGCTGATGCCCAAGGCAGGCATTACGGTGGAGGAGTGCGTGATCTCCGAGTGGCTCAAGAAAAAGGGCGATCATGTAGAGGTGGGCGACGTGCTGTTCACCTATGAGACGGATAAGGCAGCTTTTGAGTGTGAGTCTACAGCAGCAGGAACCTTGCTGGAGATCTTCTATGAGGACGGCGAGGAGGTTCCGGTGCTGGTAAATGTATGCGCTATCGGAAATCCGGGGGACAGCATCCAGGGCCTGAAGGAGGGGACGGCTCCTGCAGCAGCGCCTGCAGTGGAAGCCACAGCGGCACCTGTGGCAGCGGCCACAGCAGCGACCGCAGCCACAGCAGGAAATCCCGACGCAAAGGTATCCCCGAGAGCCAGAATGACAGCGGAGACGCTGGGTGTGGATCCCACCCTGGCAGCAGCCAGCGGACCTCACGGACGTGTCATCGAGCGGGATGTGCGGGCTCTTGCAGCCAGCCAGCCTCTGGGACAGCCGGAAGCTGCGGCAGCACCTGCACCTGTGGCAGCAGCAACCGCAGCGCCTGCAGCGGCGACTGTGGCAGCGGCGGATCAGCCGGAATATGTGGATGTGAAGTTCTCCGGAGTGAGAAAGGCAACGGCAAAGGCTATGGTCAAGTCCTTAAGCACCATGGCGCAGCTGACTCATTATCATACCTTCGACGCTACAGCTCTGATGAATCTGAGAAAGCAGATCAAGGCCAACGGCGAGGCCATGGGCATGCCCAATATTACGCTGAACGATATGGTTATGTTTGCAGTGACCCGCATCATTACCAACCATCCGGACCTGAACGCAATCATGCCGGAGGAGAATGTGCTGCGTAAATACACCAACGTACATCTGGGAATGGCTGTGGATACCCCTAAGGGACTCATGGTTCCCACCATTTTCAATGCAAATAAAATGTCTCTCACAGAGCTTTGCGTGGAGGCGAAGCGTCTGGCCAAGCTGTGCCAGGAGGGTAAGGCTACTCCGGATATGCTGTCCGGCGCCAGCTTTACGGTTTCCAACGTGGGCTCCCTGGGCGTAGAGATGTTTACTCCGGTGGTGAATCCGCCTCAGGTAGGTATCCTGGGCGTCTGCGGAATTACCACCCGGGTAAGAGAGGCTGCCGGGGAGATTAAGACCTATCCGGCTATGGGTCTGTGCCTGTCCTATGACCACAGAGCGCTGGACGGAACGCCTGCTTCCAAGTTTATGAAGGAGCTGTGCAATGCCCTGGAGAATTTCTCCCTTTTGATGATGAAATAACAGGAAACCTTGAAGAGCACCGGTAACGGGAAGGCAGCTGAGACCTGGCCACAGGAGGGCGCCTTCCACCGACCGGTGAGTTCCAAGAATAGGAGAATAATAAGTATGGTAAAATCAGACGTACTGGTACTGGGCGGAGGCCCGGGGGGATATCTGGCGGCAGAGAGAGCGGCGCAGGGGGGCAAGACGGTTACTTTGATCGAAAAGCGGGCCCTGGGCGGCACTTGCCTCAATGAAGGGTGTATTCCCTCCAAGGCCCTGCTGAATTCCGGAAAATTATACGAGCACGCCAAGGACAGCGCCGCTTTCGGCGTTGTTGCGGAAAACGTAACCATTGATCACGCCAAGGTAGTGGCCCGGAAGGACAAGGTGGTGAAAACCCTGGTGTCCGGCGTGGGAGCCACCATGGCGGCTCACAAGGTTCAGGTGGTCATGGCCGACGGCTTTATCAAGGGTCAGACAGCAGATGGCTTTGTAGTGGAGGCCAAAGGAGAAGAGTATGCAGGGGAGAAACTGATCCTGGCCTGCGGCTCTGTTCCTGTGATTCCCCCCATTCCCGGACTTCGGGAGGGTGTGGAGAGCGGTTTCGTGCTGACCAACCGGGAGATTCTGGATCTGAAAACACTGCCGAAAAATCTGGTGGTGATCGGCGGCGGCGTGATCGGCCTGGAGCTGGCTTCTTACTTCAGTATGGTAGGCGTGCCGGTGACCGTGATCGAGATGCTGGATAAGATTGCAGGCCCCACAGAGCGGGAGGTATCCGCACTGCTTTTGAAGGAATATAAAAAGCGGGGCATTGACTTCAAGCTTTCCTGTAAGGTGACAGAGGTAGGCAAGGACTGCGTCATGTACGAGGAGGCGGGAGAGAATAAGAAAGTAGAGGCCCAGGTAGTGCTCTGCTGCATCGGACGCCGTGCCTTTACCCAGAATATGGGGATCGAGAACCTGAATGTATACATGGAGCGGGGAGCGGTGGTGACCGACGAACACATGCAGACCAGCGTAGCCGGAGTCTATGCGGTAGGAGATGTGAATGGGAAGCTTATGCTGGCCCACACTGCGTACCGGGAGGCTGAGGTAGCTGTAAATCATATTTTGGGCAAGCGGGATTTTATGCGCTACAGCGCAATCCCCTCTGTAATCTATACCAATCCCGAAATCGCCAGCGTAGGTGAAACCGAGGAAACCGCGAAGGCCAAGGGCCTGGAGGTGCGCAGCGTCAAAGCCTCTATGAAAATGTCCGGACGTTATCTGGCCGAGGTGGAAAAGGGCGATGGCTTCTGCAAGCTCATCATTGATACAAAGAAAAACTGCCTGGTAGGCTGTCATATGATTGGAAGCTATACCTCTGAGATGATCTACGGAGCGGCCCTCATGATCGAGAAGCAGATGCCCATTGAGCAGATCAAGGAGCTGGTATTCCCCCATCCCACGGTCAGTGAAGTGATTCGGGAAGCTTTGTTCCTGTGAAATAGCAAAGCCATGGCCCGGGCTGTATAGGGCCCGGGAAAAGGGCAAAAGCTGCACCATAGAGAAAAATAATTTACATAAACAATCCGCTCAGGCGGAATTTATAAAAAGGAGAGTATTTATCATGCCAAAGTCATTGTATGTCGATCCCGACAAAATGCGTGCTGAGGGAAAAATTACATTTAAGGATATTCCTGTCAACACCTACAAGAAATCTGTTAAGGAAGAGCTGGATGAGGGGAATTTCACAAAGGAGGATCTGATTCGTATTTTCCGCGATATGACCATCTGCCGCGAGTTTGAGGATATGCTGAATCAGATCAAGACCCAGGCCAAGTATGCGGATGTAGAGACCACCTATCCGGGACCTGCCCATCTGTCTCTGGGGCAGGAGGCTGCAGCTGTTGGAGAGGCTTATCTCTTGAATAAGGAGGATTTCACCTTCGGAAGCCACAGAAGCCACAGCGAGATCCTGGCAAAGTGCCTGTCCTGTATTCAGAAGCTGGATGACAAAGAGCTTATGGAGGATATGGAGAATTTCTTCGATGGCAAGACGCTGAAAGCCATCCAGACTGTGAGCAAGGCAGACGGAGATGTGAAGGAGCTGGCCATTGAATTTATCGTATATGGCGCTCTGGCCGAGCTGTTTGCCCGGGAGAATGGATTCCACAAGGGACTGGGCGGTTCCATGCATGCGTTCTTCCTTCCCTTTGGCGTATATCCCAACAACGCTCTGGTAGGCGGCTCCGCAACCATTTCCACCGGTGCGGCTCTGTTTAAAAAGTGCAACGATAAGGGCGGCGTGGTAGTGGCCAACCTGGGCGACGGCTCCATGGGCCGGGGGCCTGTGTGGGAGGCTCTTTCCTTTGCCACCATGGATCAGTATAAGACTCTGTGGGAAGAGGGCAGAAACGGCGGCCTTCCCCTGATCTTCAACATCAATAATAACAGCTACGGCATGGGCGGACAGACCAACGGCGAGACCATGGGCTACGGAGAGCTGGCTCGTATGGGAGCAGGCGTGACGGAGAGCCAGCTTCATGCAGAGCGGGTAGACGGCTACAATCCCCTGGCTGTAATCGACGCATATCGCCGCAAGATGCCCCTGGTAAAGGGTGGAGAGGGCCCCGTGTTCCTGGATGTGGTCACCTACCGTCTGCTGGGACATTCCACCTCCGACCAGAATGCTTACCGTACCAAGGAGGAGATTGAGGCCTGGAAGGCGCAGGATCCGTTGGTAACCTACCGCAAGGCCCTGGTAGAGGCCGGTGTGGCAGAGGACAGCGTATTTGAGGAGATCTGGACCAAGACCAGAGAGAGAATGGCCCGCATCTGCCGTCTGGCTGCAGATAAAGAGGCGTCTCCCTACCTTGATTTTGACAAGGATCCGGCCATCATTGAGCGGCTTATGTACAACAACGGCAAGCAGCGCAGCATGGATCCCGGCAGAGAAGCTTCTGTCACAGGACCCAAGGAGAGCTGCAAGCGCTATATGGATATCCAGAAGAAGGTGCGGACACACTTGGATGCCAGCGGCAAGGAAGTCAGCGCCATGAAGCGCTACAACATCCGCGATGCCATTTTCGAGCCCATGTTTAACAAGTATTATGAGGATCCTACATTGATTGCCTACGGCGAGGATGTGCGTGACTGGGGCGGCGCTTTTGCCGTATACCGCGGATTTACAGATGTAATTCCTTATTCCAGACTGTTTAACTCTCCCATTTCTGAGTCTGCTATCGTGGGTACGGCCGTTGGCTACACCATGTGCGGAGGCCGTGCGGTGGTAGAGCTGATGTACGCGGACTTCATCGGCTGCTGCGGAGATGAAATCTTCAACCAGATGGCAAAATGGCAGGCTATGAGCGCCGGCATCCTGAAAATGCCCTTGATCCTGCGCGTGTCCGTAGGTTCCAAGTATGGCGCACAGCATTCCCAGGACTGGACCTCCATGTGCGCCCATGTTCCGGGCCTGAAGGTTTGCTTCCCGGCTACCCCCTATGAGGCAAAGGGATTGATGCAGGCAGCTCTGAACGGAACGGATCCGGTAGTGTTCTTTGAGAGCCAGAGAATTTACGATATCGGTGAGAAATTCCATGAGGGCGGCGTTCCCGAGGGCGAGTATGAGATCGAAATCGGTGATGTGGATGTGCTGAAGCCCGGCTCCGATATCACCATGCTGACCATCGGTGCAACCTTGTACCGGGCTATGGATGCAGTGAAAGAGCTGGAGGAGAAATATGGTCTGTCTGTAGAGGTAATTAACCTGCACAGCCTGGCTCCGCTGGATTACACCAAGATCATCGAGTCTGTGAAGAAGACAGGCAAGGTGGTTATGGCTTCCGATGCCTGCGCAAGAGGTTCCTTCCTGGATGAGGTGGCAAAGAACATTACAGAGCTGGCATTTGATTACCTGGATGCACCGCCGGTAATCGTAGGCGCACAGAACTGGATTACGCCTCCCTACGAGTACGATCACTACTTCTTCCCGCAGAAAGAGTGGATTCTGGATGCGATCAATGAGAAGATCGTTCCCCTGGAGGGCTACAAGCCGCTGACCAACGTGACAGCGGTAGAGCAGATGAGAAAACTGAAATTTGGCGTATAATACGCAGAATGAATGAGACAGCTGCTGCATAAAAACAGAAAGCTGAGACAGGGACAGGGCGGGATTTTCTGCCCTGTCTTATGTTTTTTGTTGAAAGGTTCAACCAGACTGCAAAGAGCCCTGTGCCGAGCGGACCCTGGATGGAAAATAAAAGGCATGCTTTATGTTCCGGAGAGCAGAGAACTAGGAGGAGAGAAACCATGAACAACTACTTCATACAAACTTACACGTACAATCCATGGTGGAATCTGGCTGTGGAAAAATATCTGGCGGATCGGATCCAGCCCGGCGACGTGCTGCTCTACCTGTGGCAGAATGACCACACCGTAGTCATCGGCCGCAACCAAAACGCACTGCGGGAGTGCCGGGCGCAGCTTTTGGAGGACCGGGGAGGCTTCCTGGCCCGGAGAACCACAGGAGGCGGGGCAGTCTATCATGATCTGGGAAACCTGTGCTTTACTTTTGCCGCCTCCCCGGAGCAGTATGATCTGCAGCGTCAGATGAGCGTTGTGCAGCAGGCCTGTAGAAAATTCCACATTGAGACCCATTTCTCCGGCCGCAACGATATCATTACGGAGGATGGCTATAAATTTTCGGGAAATGCCTTTTCCGTCACTTCCCGGTGCAAAATTCAGCACGGTACCCTTATGGTAAACGTGGATGTGAGCAAACTTGGGGAATACCTGACGCCTTCCAGGGAAAAGATGAAAGCCAAGGGCGTAAAGTCTGTCCAGTCCCGGGTATGCAACCTGCAGGACCTGAATCCGGCTGTAACCACAGATGACATGCGCCAGGCGCTAAAGCAGGCCTTTGGAGAAGAATACGGAGAATTTACAGAATTGTCTCCAGAAGGTCTGGACTGCCCGGAGGTACAGGAAACCTACCGCTTGTACTCTTCCTGGGACTGGAAATTCGGCAAATCTCCAGAGTGCGAGACCATGTACAGCAAGCGCTTCAACTGGGGGGAGATTCAGGTGTATCTGAAGTTGAATAACCTGAATATCAGCCAGTGCAAGGTGTACTCAGACGCGCTGGATGTGGAACTGCCCGGGCTTATGGAGAAACTGCTCCTGGGAAAGCGCTATGATATGCAGGGAGTGTCTGTAGACGAGCTGCCAGAGGCTTCGGCGAAGCAAAAGGAACGGCTGTGGGAGGCAGTGGAGTGGTTGTCGGGGATACGGGAGTAAGCAGGAAAGTTCAAAAAGAGCCAGAAAAGGGTCGCTTCAATCAGAAACGACCCTTTTCTGGCTCTTTCTCTTTTTTTTCCTCCGATCCCGAAAAATAGTCACTCTCCCGGTAAAACATACAATACGCACCAGAATGATTCCTATAAACACTCCGATGCTGTCGATACACACATCCCGCTTAGAGGGTCCCCGGCCGGCCACAAAGGATTGATGATATTCGTCCAGACAGGCGCACAGGACGCAAAAACCGCCAGCCAGGATCATCAGGGCAATTCCACGCAGTCGATATACATATAGAGGAAAAGAAACGCACACTGCCAGCAGGAAGTATTCTGTCACATGGGCCAGCTTGCGCACATAGGGGTGGAATTCCCTGGCGTAGGCTTCCACCTGAGCGGCGCTCCAGCCGGCCTCAAAGGATTCATTGGTGATAACCATAAGCTTGTAGGTGACCCGCCAGCTTAGATTTCCAGAGTCCGAGCCGGATTGGGCGGAGAGCTGGAAGATTACGTAGAGCATGAAAATAGCCGGTAAAAAGGAAAAGGGTTTTAGGAACCATTTTATGTATCGCATGAAATACCTCACATTCATTTTAAAGTAGGGCAGCGCCGGAAACATGTGAAATCTTACTTCTGGAGCTGCTCTGTTGCTGATATTTAAAAAAGAGCATAACATAAAGAATGCGGAAAATCCATAACAGATTCTTAAGAAATCATAAATTATTTTTGGAAAATATTATCCGCTGCTGCTGCACTATGCAGAAAAATACTTGACAGATCCAAGGTTTTCCCCTATAATTATCTGGCATGCGTGAAAACATGGTTTTTTCGTGTGCCATCAGTGAATACTGACAATGCAACCTGACCAGGGCCGGCATACATGCCTGCCACTATTACAGGAGGTGAAAGGAATGCCAACATTTAACCAGTTAGTCAGAAAAGGAAGACAGACATCTGTAAAGAAGTCTACAGCTCCTGCTCTTCAGAAAGGATTTAACTCTCTGAAGAAAAGAGCCACGGATACTTCTGCTCCCCAGAAGCGCGGTGTTTGTACAGCCGTAAAGACTGCTACCCCGAAGAAGCCTAACTCTGCTCTTCGTAAGATCGCCAGAGTACGTCTTTCCAACGGCATCGAGGTAACCAGCTATATTCCAGGTGAGGGACACAACCTGCAGGAGCATAGCGTGGTGCTGATCCGCGGCGGTAGAGTAAAGGACCTGCCCGGTACCAGATATCACATTATCCGCGGTACGCTGGATACGGCAGGAGTGGCAAAGAGAAGACAGGCCCGTTCCAAATACGGCGCTAAGAGACCGAAAGACGCCAAGAAGTAAGTTTCAGGCGGATTCCCGGGCAGCGTGAGAGGATCGCTGCAGGCGGGAGATTATTCGGAAGGATTGACAGGTAACACCCTGTGGAGACGGAGAAGCAAAGCGGCATTAACAGAGGCCCTAAGGCGGCTCCGATCTACAGTAACAGAACTATGAAACGTTGGGCGGATTTTGTCCGCATGCCGGAATGACTATTGCCCTTAACAGGTTGCGGGTTGAGATAGAAATTACCGTGCACAACACAAGTAGAGAGACACATGTGAGTACCTGAGATTTAATCGCGAAGAAGCGGATTTCCGCTTCGGATGCAGGAAACTATGATTAAGGAGGGAAGTACCGTGGCACGTAAAGGACATACTCAGAAAAGAGATGTATTAGCGGATCCGCTGTACAATAATAAAGTTGTTACGAAACTCATCAACAACATTATGTTAGATGGAAAGAAAGGCGTAGCACAGAAGATTGTATATGGAGCATTCGCAAGAGTAGAAGCAAAGACCGGAAAGCCGGCGCTCGAGGTTTTCGAGGAGGCTATGAACAATATCATGCCTATGCTGGAAGTAAAGGCCAGACGTATCGGCGGAGCCACCTATCAGGTGCCCATCGAAGTTCGTCCGGACCGCCGTCAGGCTCTGGCGCTTCGCTGGATGACCATGTTCTCCCGGAAACGTGGCGAGAAGACCATGGAGGAGAGACTGGCAAATGAGATCATGGATGCTGCCAACAGCACTGGCGCATCTGTGAAGAGAAAAGAAGATATGCACAAGATGGCAGAGGCAAACAAGGCTTTTGCGCATTATCGGTTCTAATGTAAGGAGGAAAATCCTGTGGCTGGAAGAGAATATCCATTGGAGAGAACCAGAAATATTGGAATCATGGCTCATATCGATGCGGGTAAGACTACATTGACAGAGCGGATCCTGTATTATACTGGTGTAAACTATAAAATTGGAGATACTCACGAGGGAACTGCTACCATGGACTGGATGGAGCAGGAACAGGAGCGTGGTATCACGATCACCTCAGCCGCTACAACCTGTCACTGGACAGAGCAGGAGAATTGCCGCCCCAAGGAAGGCGCACTGGAGCACCGGATCAATATTATTGATACCCCGGGCCATGTGGACTTCACGGTGGAGGTAGAGCGTTCTCTGCGCGTACTGGACGGTGCGGTAGGCGTTTTCTGCGCAAAGGGCGGTGTGGAGCCTCAGTCCGAAAATGTGTGGCGTCAGGCTGACACCTATAATGTACCGCGTATGGCATTCATCAACAAGATGGATATCCTGGGCGCGGACTTCTACAACGCAGTAGAGATGATCAAGACAAGACTGGGCAAGAATGCCATCTGCATTCAGCTGCCCATTGGCAAAGAAGATGAGTTCAAGGGAATTATTGATCTGTTTGAAATGAAAGCCTACATCTATAATGATGAGAAGGGCGAGGACATTGATATTACAGATATTCCCGCAGATATGGCGGACGATGCGGAGCTTTACCGCACAGAGCTGGTTGAGAAAATCTGCGAGCTGGACGATGACCTGATGATGGAGTACCTGGAGGGCGAGGAGCCCACAGCGGAAGCCATGAAGAAAGTGCTTCGCAAGGCTACCTGTGAGTGTACGGCTGTTCCGGTTTGCTGTGGTACGGCATACCGCAACAAGGGCGTACAGAAGCTGCTGGATGCCATCATCGAATTTATGCCGGCACCTACCGATATCCCCTCTATCAAGGGAACGGATATGGACGGCAACGAGGCGGAGAGACATTCCTCAGATGCAGAGCCGTTTTCTGCGCTGGCATTTAAGATTATGGCAGACCCCTTTGTGGGGAAACTGGCGTTCTTCCGCGTGTATTCCGGAACCATGAATTCCGGTTCCTATGTATACAATTCTACCAAGCAGAAGAAAGAGCGTGTGGGACGTATCCTGCAGATGCATGCCAACAAGCGTGCAGAGCTGGACAAGGTGTATTCCGGAGATATTGCCGCTGCCGTAGGCTTCAAGTTTACCACCACCGGCGATACCATCTGTGATGAGCAGCATCCGGTAATCCTGGAGTCCATGGAGTTTCCGGAGCCGGTTATCGAGCTGGCTATAGAGCCCAAGACCAAGGCTGGTCAGGGCAAGATGGGAGAGGCTCTTGCGAAATTGGCAGAGGAGGATCCCACCTTCCGTGCACACACCGATCCGGAGACGGGACAAACCATTATTGCAGGTATGGGCGAGCTGCATCTGGAGATTATCGTAGACCGTCTGCTGCGTGAGTACAAGGTAGAGGCCAATGTAGGCGCACCTCAGGTTGCCTACAAAGAGACCTTCACCAAGGAAGTGGAAGTGGACAGCAAGTATGCCAAGCAGTCTGGTGGACGCGGACAGTATGGACATTGTAAGGTTCGTTTTGCTCCCATGGACGCCAACGGCGAGGAGCTGTTCAAGTTCGATTCCGAGGTTGTGGGCGGCGCGATTCCCAAGGAGTATATCCCGGCTGTAGGCGAGGGTATCGAGGAGGCTGCAAAGGCTGGTATTCTGGGAGGATTCCCGGTGTTGGGTATCCACGCTACCGTATACGACGGATCCTACCATGAGGTAGACTCCAGTGAGATGGCATTCCACATTGCCGGTTCCATGGCTTTCAAAGAAGCCATGCACAAGGCGGGAGCCGTATTGCTTGAGCCTATTATGAAGGTGGAGGTAACTACACCCGAGGATTACATGGGTGATGTAATCGGAGATATCAACAGCCGCCGGGGCCGTATCGAAGGTATGGACGATATCGGCGGAGGAAAGATGATCCGCGGATTTGTACCCCTGGCAGAGATGTTCGGATATGCTACCGACCTTCGTTCCAAGACCCAGGGACGCGGAAACTACTCCATGTTCTTCGAGAAATACGAGCCGGTACCCAAGAGTATCCAGGAAAAGGTGCTTTCCGCAAAAGGGAAGTAAAAAAATATAGAAACTAAGGCTTGCAAATATCGTGGGTTTGAAATATAATCATAGATAGCTGAATGTTTCAGAAGATTTAAAAAAAGAATGTGCCCCAAGAGGCGAAAGTTTAAGGAGGAATTTAAAAATGGCAAAGGCTAAGTTTGAGAGAAACAAACCGCATTGTAATATCGGTACCATCGGTCACGTAGACCATGGTAAGACTACTCTGACAGCTGCTATCACCAAGGTACTGTCTGAGAGAGTAGCCGGAAACGTTGCTACAGATTTCGATAACATTGACAAGGCTCCGGAAGAGAGAGAGCGTGGTATCACCATTTCTACCGCTCACGTAGAGTATGAGACCGACAATCGTCACTATGCTCATGTGGACTGCCCGGGCCATGCTGACTATGTAAAGAACATGATCACTGGTGCTGCTCAGATGGACGGCGCTATCCTGGTAGTGGCTGCTACGGATGGTGTTATGGCTCAGACCAAGGAGCACATCCTGCTGTCCCGTCAGGTAGGCGTTCCCTATATCGTAGTGTTTATGAACAAGTGCGATATGGTAGACGATGAGGAGCTGCTGGAGCTGGTTGACATGGAGATCCGCGAGCTGCTGAACGAGTACGAGTTCCCGGGAGATGACACTCCGATTATTCAGGGTTCCGCACTGAAGGCTCTGGAAGATCCCAACAGCGAATGGGGCGACAAGGTTATGGAGTTGATGGCAGCTGTTGACAAGTGGGTTCCCGATCCTCAGCGTGCAACAGATCAGCCGTTCCTGATGCCTGTAGAGGATGTATTCACCATCACTGGTCGTGGTACCGTTGCTACTGGTAGAGTAGAGCGTGGTGTGCTGCATCTGAACGAGGAAGTAGAGATCGTTGGTATTAAAGAGGAGACTCGTAAGACCGTTGTAACCGGTATCGAGATGTTCCGTAAGCTGTTGGATGAGGCACAGGCTGGTGACAACATCGGCGCACTGCTTCGTGGTGTACAGAGAACCGAGATCGAAAGAGGACAGGTTATCGTAAAGCCGGGCAGCATTACCTGCCATACCAAGTTCACCGCTCAGGTATACGTACTGACCAAGGACGAGGGTGGCCGTCATACACCGTTCTTCAACAACTACAGACCGCAGTTCTACTTCAGAACCACCGACGTAACCGGCGTTTGCAACCTGCCGGAGGGCACCGAGATGTGCATGCCTGGTGACAACGTAGAGATGAGCATTGAGCTGATTCATCCCATCGCTATGGAGCAGGGTCTTACGTTTGCTATTCGTGAGGGTGGACGTACAGTAGGTTCTGGTCGTGTGGCTACAATCATCGAGTAATTATAATTTATTCAGTAAAATCAAGGCTTTCGGGGATTTCTCCGAAAGCCTTTTTATGTGAAAAGCCACTTTAGAGAACTAAAGTGGCTACAT
>JAAWJI010000037.1 GCA_022796795.1 Lachnospiraceae bacterium
TGATATGTACTATCGACTTTTTCTCGTTGCCTTCGCGAAAATAAAATTCTTTTAGAATTTTCAAGGTTTTACACTGTTTAGTTATCAAGGTTCGCTTCAGTTGCGCTCACACGCAACTTCTATATATTACCATGGATGTTTCTGTTTGTCAACTACTTTTTTTATTTTTTTCATTTTCAAACCATCCTGTCCATCTGTCTCTCAACAGTGGAACTTCATTATATCAGTATCAACTTTAGATGTCAAGAACTTTTTTACTTTTTTGTTATTTTTTTGAAATCAGATGTTGGTAACTTTGTGTTCCCGGTAGCCATTGACTTTGCCACCCTTTTCCCTCTTCCAAAAACATTTAAAAGCAAAAAAAAATATCTTCTGAAAGAAGAGCGGAGAAAGAGGGATTTGAACCCTCGCGCCGGTCACCCGACCTACACCCTTAGCAGGGGCGCCTCTTCAGCCTCTTGAGTATTTCTCCTGAATATCTTTCATAACGATATTTAATTTTGTTACGGTATCATAACAGAGATCTATTTTCTGATATTCTATTATAACATCGTAACGCAAAAATTATTCTAGCAGACTATCCTTATTTTGTCAACAGATTTTCATAACTTTCTCAAGGTTTCCTACCCTTGTCCATTGAGGGTCTCATATCTGATAGCAGTTTTGCCCACAGCCGCTGCGTCCGGGATGATTTCGGATAACCACTACCAGGCTCACAAGTAGCAGGAAGTAAAAACTGATTCCTCTCGTTACATACAAAGAAGGCATCAGGTAACCACCGGTAAATATCTTTTGAAATACATTACAATACATCAGCTCCGTGATTCCCTGGGAGCCGGGTACAGGTAGCATATCCACCGCGATATACACAGATGTCTGAAGGAATACAATCGTCATAAGATCCGCACCCTCCAGTCCAAAACCCAGATATACGATATAAGGAAGAAAAAATACGCTGATTCTCTGCAGAAAGGTAAAGAGGATAACCGCGCATATTTTTGACTTGTGACTCAGAAGAAAACCCACAGCCGCTTGATATCCGTCAATAAATCCATGGATCTTCTCCTGTCTTATTTCGGAAGGCTTCAGTATTTTTACCAAAATCAAAAGCTGTTCCACGCTGCTAATGATTCCTTTCATCCAGCCCGGGGCCAGCATTACCAGTAAAAGAAGCACCACCAGCGTTGTATTCAACGCCAGTCCCAACAAATACAATCCATAATATTTTTGCAGATACAACCGCAGGGAATCATTCCAGAATATCAGAATGCCGATTCCCATGATTACCAATACCAGCTTATAGATTAATGCCACTGTCATCAAAACCACAGAACTGTCTGACAGAGAATGTCCATCCTTTTTCATATGATACAGCTGCATAGGCTGTCCGCCGGTGGCTGATGGGGTGATGCCGGAGTAAAAAAATCCGATAAAGGAATAGGAGATGCAGCGCCAGAATTTTCCCTTTCCGTCCATAGATCGCAGGAGATAATAGATCATACATCCCTCTGCGCTGACAAAAAAGAGCGCATTTAACACAGCCCCTCCGATACACAGGACGGGAAGATGCCTCATGGATTCTCCGATTTTCTGTAAGTCCTGTCCATGAAATACGGCGTAAAAGGACAAACCCATAACCAGAAAAAAGAAAATCATATTCCCAAGCTTTTTCTTGCTTTCCTTTCCCATACTGTTTATATTCCTCCTCCAGTCTGGACTCTGTATTTTCTATACATGTTCTGCCCTTGGACCAGTTCAGATAAATCGCCGTCGAAAATCTTTCTTTTGTTTGGATATTCACTAAAGTCCCTGGGCGTTACCAGAGAAAAATGCTTCTCTGAAATAGGGATACCACATTCTCCCATAAGTCGTGCGATATAGGAGGAACAGGTATAATGTTTTTTCTGATAAAAAGGGATCCCCAGTACAATAAAAGGCAGGCCAAGGATAGTATAGTGAAACTGGTATCGTCTCTGATAATCCCTATGTAAAGCCTCCTGCAGTTTTCTTTTTTGTTCCACACTGCATTCCATTTCAAATATCATATATTTTGCCGTGGGAAAAGCCCTGTATATTTTTTCCTTATTTTCCTTCTCAAAGCCTGCCAGAATGGGAATAAAAGGATTACGCCTTCCCACGCTGTAAGCCTCCTCCAAATCCGCATCCATGGAAATCACCACATGGATATGCCGCTGATGGATAAAGCACCGGATCAGGGATGCAAACAGGCCAGGAGTATCTACCAATGCCAAGTAAATATGAGTCATGATCTGTCTCCTCCTCCATGATGTCTGTCCTTTTTATTGAAATTGATAAATTTTTCTGGCCGCACGGTATCCCCGGATAGTAAGGGCGCCCCCAAGCTTTCCCGGCAGATAGGTCAATCCGCTCAGGGTAGTATATTTCAATTTGTAATAGAGAGATTTATCTCTGCCTTTTACCCTCTCCCACATTTCCCGGCGTTTCCCATAGGCCTCTTTAGTATTAATCAAAAGCAGATGAATGGAGGAAATCGCCATCATAATAGAAATATTCCGGCACATATATTGTGCCAGCTTGGGATATTCCTCTTTGACCTCATCCAGATTCACACATCCTGAAACAATATCCGTCACCTTCAGCTGCTGGTCAATGCGGCTCATAAGCACCCGCTCATTGACAGACTGATCCTCCCTGCCAATATAATAGTGATATAAATCCAGATCCATATAATAAATCTGTTTCACATAGGGCAGAGGTTGATAGGCGAAAATATTGTCCACATAAAAGGTATGCTCCGGCAGGTTTACCCCTGATTCGCGTAAAACCGCTGTGCGGAAGATCAGCGCGTGCATAATCAGATATTGGGAGGGGTAAAAACGTCCGATCTGATTCCAGCTGCAAATCTCCTCCACCGGAAATACATTCTTATACTGCATTACATGGGCGGTCCCCTGGTTCAAATGGTCATAGACATAATTGGTTACAAGGAGATCCGGGGTTTTCCTGGCGATACAAAATTCTCTCACCTGATTCAAAAGCTCCTGATAAGATTTTTTATCCAGCCAGTCGTCAGAATCCACCACCTTAAAATAAATTCCTGACGCCAGCTTAAGCCCTGTATTTACTCCGGATCCATGTCCGCCGTTTTTCTTATGCACAGCCTTTACAATGGTATGATACATGGCTTCATAATAATCTGCAATAGCTCCTGTATCATCTGTGGATCCGTCATCCACAATAATTATCTCCACATCCTCCCCGCCTTCCAGCAGAGAATCTATACATCGCCTCATATAATCCTGCGAATTATAGCAGGGAACTACAAACGTAATATATTTCATATTTTATGTCATTCCTTTCCCCAATTACAACCTTTTTTTAGAGTATAGCGAGAGAATCTAAATACCTCTTGTTGTTTTTCTTAATTCTTTCTAAAAAATATAAACGATTTTTCCAAATGAAAATCTTCAAAAAAGAGAAGCGCTGTTCCCTAAAAATCAGCGCTTCTCCTTTTCTTTTCGTCTTCGATGACAAATCTCCCGGTTTCCGCAGGTGGCGCAGCCCCTGCCGCAGCCTCTCTTTTTCCCCTGCTCACTATAAATCGTAATAGCAAGAGGCACGCATATTACTAAGATAAAAAACAGAATTTCCATCCACAGATTACTCCCTTATTGAAAAAATTTTACACATTTTACTGGATTTGTCCACATTCTCGTTCTATAACCTGCTCAATCTGCTCTTTTACCATCTGAGCAATCTCTGTAGATTTCATTTTTCCATATTCCTCAAAGGAAATGGGCGGCAGAAAATGCACCTGTACGGTCACAGGAGAGATGGTATTAGTATCAAAGGGCTTAAAGGAATCGATCATCACCACCGGAACAATGGGACAGCGGGCATACATGGCGCTTTTAAAGCTTCCCCCTTTAAATTCCAGAAGCTTATTTCCCTGTTTGGATCTGGTTCCCTCCGGAAAAATCAAACGCCGGCTTCCTGCCTTTACCTCCTCTGAAATTTCCTTGATCACGCGCATATTTTGACGCACATCGTCCCGGTCCATAAATTTGGATTTCAAGATCTGAAATACCTGCTTGAGAAAAGGCGTATTCTGCACTTCAATCTTTGCCACGGGAGCAAAAGGGTAGTCGCAGGCCTCTATAATTGCCAGTACATCGAACAATCCCTGATGATTGGGGAAAAACATAAATCCCCCCTCCTTTGGAATATGTTCCTTCCCATATGCCTTTATTTTTACTCTCCCGCCCTTGTTGGCATGAATAGTAATCTTTTTCAACAAAGCATATCGCTTTTCCTCAGAAATTTCATCCGCATGCTTTGCATAATAGCACATCTGCCACCACCAGTAGGGCACAAAGGGAAGATTATAGAGAACCATCAGGATAATCCGTTTCATATTGTTTTCCTCTTTTCATCCTTTCTCTTATGTTCCGCGCCGCTTTTGTCATCGCTTCTCCATATTCCGTTGGGAAAGGCGCTTTCGACTCTTTTTTTTAATTGCTCTATAGCCAGCACATATCCGGCCGCCCCATAGGGAATGAGCAAAATAAAGTAAACCAGAATAAACCGGCTTTTTGCCTCCCACAGAATATGGAAGAAAAATCCGCCCAGTATGATAACAGCCAAAATCAGCTGCTCCAAAGTAAACCGTTTCCGGTAGAGAAACATTCCCAGACTGGCTCCTGCAAACAACAACCAATGATATTCATCAACCAGAAACAAAAATATTCTGTGCAGCTTTCCCTCATACAGACTCTGCACTACCACAGAAAGTGGCGCGTCATGAGAATTCTCAAAATGACTGATCCAAAGGCATTCATAGGTAGGATTATTCCACTGGGAAACAATCTTTTTATAATAAAATTTCACCGCATATGCAGGATTTTGCAAAAAATGGCTCACAGAATTTTGAATATCCAAAGCCGCCTGGTCCGTGCTTGCCGAAAAATTCTCCCCATGATCCCAAAAGGTTTTCAGAATATATCCGTTGTACCATCCTTCCGCCATATCTCCTTCCTGCATGCCCATGGCAATGTGCAGGAGAGGCGATACGCCGTTTCCCATTTCATAGCCGCTTCGTATTTCGTACTGCTTTTTGATACCGGCGTCAAAGAACCGGATACAGAGCAGACACAGGGCAATAACCAGCAGACAGGAAATCTTTTTCCGCTCCAAACCTTTTAGGAGCAGATATAAAATCAGGGCAATGACTACAATAAGATTATTCTGCTTGGCTATGACAGAAGCCCCTAAAAAAAGAGCTGTTAAAATCCCCTGGGAAATTTTTTCTTCTCTGGTAAAACGAATGCAAAAGTACACGGCCAGAAGGGCCAAAGGAGCCCCCAACAGCTCTCCGTAAACCAGGGTTACATAAAATAAATAGGGCAGACATCCAAAAAGCAGAAACAGAACAAGATTTGTAATCTTTTTATTGCCAAATACAAGGCCGGTAATCTTATAGATCATATAGAATTCCAGACAGATCAAGCCTGTGTTGAATGCTTCCACAGCCCAATAGGAATAAGGTCCGAAGATGCGGAATAAGATTTCCAGATATGCCACATAGCCAATCTGCTGAGGATAGATCTGCAAATATTTTCCGGGACTTAGATAATAAAAATCTCCCCGGATAAAATCTGCGGCGCTGTCCGCAACGAGAAATGGATCAGCCGTGGGAACTGCGTGGGATCCTATAGACCAGATCCCACTGAATACAGCTCCGTAGCAGAGTAAGATGATACATAATTTTTGGCTGGATATTTTTTCCAGCACATGCCTCTTTTCTCCCATATACAAAAGCAGAAAAAATAAAATCAACACCAGCAGATGCAAAGGAATAAAATCCCGCTTATAATGGGTAGTCTCCAAATATGTCATATCAAAATAAGCGGTAGAGAAAAAGGAAGTCAGCGATAAAAAAATATAAACCGCTAAGGAAATATATAGGATGACTTCCTTACTGAATTGCAACAGCTTTTCTCTTATCATTCTTGATCTTTATCCTCCCCGGACTCCTCTTCTTCCTCCTCTTTTGTCCCCTGCATACGCACCTTGGCAATGCTGGCTACCGTAATATCGCTCTCCGCATCCACGTTCATCAGCTTTACGCCGGAGGTTATGCGCTCCAGCACGGAAATATCGCTGCAGGCAATCCGGATCACAATGCCCTCTGTGGTAATGAGCATGACCTCGTTGTCCATATTTACTGCCTTGGCTCCCACTACATTTCCGGTTTTCTCTGTAATCTTGTAACACTTCACGCCCTTACCGCCGCGAATCTGGCTGGTAAATTTCTGCATGGCTGTAAGCTTGCCCATGCCGTTTTCCGATGCGATAAGGAGATATTCTCCCTGGGTGTGAACCTGCATGGCCACGATTTCATCTCCGTCCGCCAGGCTCATGCCGATGACGCCCATGGAGCTGCGGCCTGTGGGCCGCACGTCTGTCTCGTGGAAACGGATACACATACCGAATTTTGTCACCAGGAAAATATCCTGCTCATTATCTGTAAATTTCACCTCAATGAGCTCATCCTCCTCCCGGAGAATAATAGCCTGGAGACCTGTTTTCCGCACATTGGCGTAGTCTATTATGGAGGTCTTTTTTACAATACCGTTTTTGGTGGCCATAAAAAGGTATTTCCCCTCCTCGTACTCCCGAATGGGAATCACAGCCGTAATTTTCTCCCCTGGCTGCAACTGCAGGAGATTGATAATAGCCGTTCCCCTGGAGGTACGTCCGGCCTCGGGAATCTCATAAGCCTTCAGGCGGTACACCTTTCCCGTGCTGGTAAAGAACATAATGTAATGGTGGGTGGTGGTCATAAACAGTTCCTCAATGTAATCTTCATTGATGGTCTGCATTCCCTTGATCCCCTTGCCGCCCCGGTTCTGGCTGCGGAAATTATCTATGGTCATACGCTTGATATATCCCATATGCGTCATGGTAATCGCCGTATCTTCCAAAGGAATCAGATCTTCCATGGACATATCAAACTCATCAAAGCCAATGGATGTCCTTCTGTCATCGCCGTATTTTTCTGCGATCAGCAGAATCTCCTCTTTAATAACGCCCAGAAGCTTCTTCTCATCCGCCAGAATTCCCTCCAGGTATTCGATGCGTTTCATAAGCTCCGCGTATTCCGCCTCCAGCTTTTCCCTCTCCAAACCGGTGAGAGCCCGAAGACGCATATCCACAATAGCCTGTGCCTGCACATCATCCAGGGCAAACTCATTCATCAGGCCTTCCTTGGCAATCTGGGTAGAACGGGATCCCCGGATAATCTGAATGACCCGATCAATATTATCCAGGGCAATCAGCAAGCCCTTTAAAATATGAGCCCGCTCTCTGGCCTTGTTCAGATCATATTTTGTACGCCTGGTGACCACATCCTCCTGATGCTTCAGGTAATATTTCAGCATATCCAGGAGATTTAATACCTTGGGCTGCTTGTCAACCAGGGCCAGCATAATGACCCCGAAGGTGTCCTGCAGCTGGGTGTGCTTAAACAGCTGATTCAAGATCACATTGGCGTTTACATCCTTGCGCAGCTCAATGTTAATGCGCATCCCCTCCCGGCTGGATTCGTCGCCGATATAGGTAATGCCGTCGATTTTCTTTTCCTTAACAAGCTCCGCGATTTTTTCAATCAAACGAGCCTTATTTACCATATAAGGAAGCTCTGTGACCACTATGCGGCTCTTGCCGTTGGCCATGGTCTCAATATTGGTCACGGCCCGAACCCGAATTTTGCCCCGGCCCGTGCGGTACGCCTCCTCGATTCCTCTGGTTCCCAGAATCTGAGCCCCTGTGGGGAAATCCGGTCCCTTGATGATTTTCAGGATTTCCTCCATGTCCGTGTCCCGGTCTTCCTCCACCCGGTTATCAATTAATTTCACCACGGCTTTAATTGTCTCCCGCAGATTATGAGGGGGAATATTGGTAGCCATACCCACGGCGATCCCCGTGGTGCCGTTTACCAGCAGATTAGGATATCGGGATGGAAGCACTACCGGCTCTTTTTCCGTCTCGTCAAAGTTTGGCTCAAAAGCTACCGTATCCTTATTGATGTCCGCCAGCATTTCCATGGAAATCTTGCTCAAACGCGCTTCCGTATAACGCATGGCAGCCGCCCCGTCTCCGTCCACGGAACCGAAATTGCCGTGGCCATCCACCAGGGGATACCGGGTGGACCATTCCTGGGCCATATTAACCAGAGCGCCGTAGATGGAGCTGTCGCCGTGGGGATGATATTTACCCATGGTATCACCTACGATACGGGCGCATTTCCGGTGAGGCTTATCTGGTCCATTGTTCAACTCAATCATGGAGTACAATACCCGGCGCTGCACAGGCTTTAAGCCGTCCCGCACATCCGGCAGGGCCCGGGCGGCGATTACGCTCATGGCATAATCAATGTAGGACTCCTCCATGGTCTTTTTCAGATCTACTTCCTGGACTTTATCAAAGATATTATCTTCCATATTTTCTCCCTATTAAATATCCAGATTCTTTACATACTTGGCATTCTGTTCAATAAATTCCCGGCGTGGCTCCACCTTATCTCCCATAAGAGTGGTAAAGGTCAAATCCACCTCCGCGGATTCCTCATTGTTCATGATCACCCGCTTCAGAACACGCCGTTCCGGATCCATGGTAGTTTCCCACAGCTGGTCCGCATCCATTTCTCCCAAACCCTTATAGCGCTGAATCTTATTGTTTTGATCCCGGCCCACCTCCAGGAGAATCTGATTCAGTTCCTCCTCGTCATAGGCATACCAGACCTTTTTATTCTTCTCCAGCTTAAAGAGAGGCGGCTGAGCCAGATACACATATCCTTCCTTGATCAGATCCGGCATAAACCGGTACAAAAAGGTGAGAAGAAGGGTGCTGATATGAGCTCCGTCCACATCGGCATCCGTCATAATAATGATCTTGTGATACCGAAGCTTAGTAATATCAAAATCCTCGTGAATGCCGGTTCCAAAGGCTGTAATCATAGCCTTGATCTCCGCATTCCCGTAAATCCGGTCCAGTCTGGCCTTCTCCACATTCAGAATTTTTCCCCGCAGAGGCAAAATAGCCTGGGTAGTTCGGGAACGGGCCGTCTTTGCCGATCCTCCTGCAGAGTCTCCCTCCACAATATAAATCTCACAGTTTTCCGGATTCTTATCCGAACAGTCCGCAAGCTTTCCCGGCAATGCCATACCGTCCAGAGCCGTCTTACGCCTGGTCAGATCCCGGGCCTTTCTGGCCGCATCCCGGGCCCGCTGGGCTAAAATGGATTTCTCCAGAATAATCTTTGCCACTGCTGGATTCTGTTCCAGAAAGATCATCAACTGCTCGGATACCAGATTGTCCACGGCTCCCCGGGCCTCGCTGTTTCCAAGCTTCTGCTTGGTCTGTCCCTCAAACTGGGGCTCCTCCAGCTTTACGCTGATAATGGCAGTTAGTCCCTCCCGGATATCCTCTCCGTTTAAATTCTGCTCATTTTCCTTGAGAAGCTTATTTTTCCGGGCATAATCATTGAAAGTCTTAGTCAGCGCATTCTTAAAACCGGCCAGGTGAGTTCCTCCCTCCGGCGTATTAATGTTGTTGACAAAGCTGTATACATTTTCCGTATAGGAATCATTGTGCTGCATAGCCACTTCCACATACACATTGTTATAAGCGCCTTCGCAGTAAATAATGTTATCATAGAGTCCGTTTTTGGACCGGTTCAGATAAGTGACAAACTCCTTGATCCCCCCGGCATAACAGAATTCTTTAGACTGCTTATTTTCCTCCCTTTCATCGTGAAGAGAGATTTTCAGTCCCTTTGTCAAAAATGCCATTTCCCGGAGGCGAACCTTCAGGGTATTATAGTCAAAGACAGTCTCCTCGAAAACCTCTTTGTCCGGCATAAAGGACACGGTAGTCCCTGTCTTTTCCGGTTCGCATTCCCCGATCACCTTAAGCTTATAGACCACATGTCCCCGCTCATAGCGCTGACGGTAAATCTTCCCCTCACTGTAGATAGTAACCTCCAGCCACTCGGAAAGAGCGTTTACCACGGAAGCACCCACGCCATGAAGTCCTCCGGATACCTTATATCCTCCGCCTCCGAATTTTCCTCCCGCGTGGAGAATTGTAAAAACTACCTCCACAGCAGGAATTCCCGCCTTTTGATTAATCCCCACAGGAATTCCCCGGCCATCATCCACCACGGTAACAGAATTATCCTGGTGAATGATCACATCAATATTTTTACAGAAACCAGCCAGGGCCTCGTCTACGGAATTATCCACGATTTCATAAACCAGATGATGAAGTCCCCGGGAAGAAGTACTTCCAATATACATCCCCGGTCTTTTTCTCACTGCTTCCAGACCTTCCAGAATCTGAATTTGATCTGCTCCATATTCTGCGCTCATTTTGACCCTCCCATATTATTTTCCATTCTACTATCATTACTATGAAAGTCCCGCCGCCTCACAGGCGGCGACTTTTCTGTTTGGTGATGCACCCGTTTTGGGCGCAGGTTTGCTATCAAAAATTTTTCCCATCCTCATAGGTCACAGCCCCCTCGGTCACCCGAAATACTCTGTTTACGGAAAATCGGCGGCTGATAAATTCATCCAAACCCGTACAGGTGATGATGGTCTGAATATCATAAATCCTGTCTAAAAGATAGTTTTGCCTATTATGATCCAGTTCAGACAACACATCGTCCAGTAATAATACGGGCGTATCCCCTGTAATCTTCTTTACCAGCTCAATTTCCGACAGCTTCAGGGAAAGGGCTGCTGTCCGCTGCTGTCCCTGAGAACCAAATTTCCGGATATCAATTCCATCTGTCAAAAACAACAAATCATCCCTGTGAGGGCCCGTGGTGGTAGTCTTTAGCTTCAGATCCCTTTCCCTGTTACGGATCAAAGCCTGCCCCAGATCTTCCATAGACACATCTCTCTCATAGACCACCTGCAGCCGTTCCCTTCCTCCGGATAAATGACTGTGTATCTCAACGATAATTTCATTTAGCTTCTCGATAAAAGCTTCCCGGCTTAAGATAAGCTTTTGTCCGTACTGGCAGAGCTGCTGATCCCAGATATCCAGGGTATCCGAAAGCTCCGGCCGGAAATACAGATCCTTTAAAAGCTTATTTCTCTGTACCACAATCTTATTATATTGGGCCAGCTCATGGAGATAGACCCGATCCAGCTGACACAGCTCCATATCCAGAAAGCGTCTGCGCTCCGAAGGTCCCTGTTTAATAATACTCAAATCCTCAGGAGAAAAAAATACAAAATTCAAAATGCCAAAAAGCTGGCTGGCCTTTCGAATGGGCACGCCGTTAATGGCGATTCCCTTTGTCTTGTTTTTTCGCAAGTGCATGTCAATTTGATATAATACGTCTCTCTTTTCCACGCAGGTGCGAAGATGAGATTCCTGCTCTCCAAAGTAAATAATGTCCCGGTCCTTACTTCCCTTGTGGGATCTGGTAGTGCCGCTTAAATACAGAGCCTCCAGAATATTAGTCTTCCCCTGAGCATTATCTCCATAAAAAATATTGGTCCCTTTATCCAGCTCCAGTTTCAGACTGTGATAATTCCGGAAATTTTCCAGCTCCATGGACTGAATAATCATACAATCTTTACTTCCCGTCCTCCAAAGGTAAAGCAATCCCCTACGCGAAGCTTCTTTCCTCTCTGATACTCTGTCTCGCCATTTACCGTCACCTGTCCGTCCAAAATGGAGATTTTTGCCTCCACTCCGGAATCCACCAGACCGGCAAGCTTTAAAGCCTGCCCAAGCTTAATAAAATCATCTTTAATTTTAATCTCTTCCATAACCTCTTCCTATCTCGCCGCATTGTTAAAGTTTACAGGCAGAATCAAATAGATATAGCTTTCCGTCTCATCCTTAATAAAACAGGGCGCTTTGGGATTTACCAGATATAAGGTTACAATCTCATCATCAATGACCCGCAGAGCGTCAATCAAAAACTTGGGGTTAAATCCAATGAGAAGATCCTTCCCCTCCTTCTCAATGGAAATATCCTCATCCATGGATCCAAGGCCGGAGACAATATTAAGCTTTATGAGATCATCCTGGATATCCATGATAATGGGTTTCTTGTCCCCCTCCTTTACCAGAAGGGTAGCCCGGTCAATACAGCTTAAAAACTCCCGCTTATTAATCTTCACCTTAGTCTCATAATCGCTGGAAAGCATATGTTCAATGCGGAAATACTCTCCCTCAATGAGCCTGGATACCACAGTAGTTTGGTCCAGCTCAAAGATCATATGATTTTTCGTAAAGTAAATGGAAACCAGATCCTCTATTTCCCCTGACAGAATCTTACTCACCTCGATAAGAGTCTTTCCGGGAACAATAACCTTCTTATAATCATATTCCTCCTTCAGCATAAGCTTTCGGATGGACACCCGATGACCATCCAGGGACACTACCTTCAGCTCATGACCCTGGATTTCAAATAATTCGCCTGTCATCATTTTGTTATTCTCATTATCCGAAATAGAGAAAATAGTCTGCTTAATCACCTCTCTCAGACTAAACTGAGAAACCGTTACAAAATCATTTTTTTCAATATAGGGAAGATTCGCAAAATCCTCGCCTGATTTTCCAGAAATGTTAAATTTGGCCTTCTCACAGGAAATAGTGGTCTTATAGCTGGAATCAACCTCAATGGTCACATCATTATCCGGCAGCTTCCGGATAATCTCTGAAAAGATCTTAGCGTCTAATGCAATGGTTCCTTTTTCCAGAATAGTTCCTTCTATTCTGGTTTCAATGCCCAGTTCCATATCATTTGCAGTCAGTTTGATTTCCCCTGCAGAGGCATCAACCAGAATACATTCCAGGATCGACATGGTAGTCTTGGAGGGGACGGCCTTGGAAACCGTATTAACACCCTTTAACAGGTCTGATTTTGTACAGATAAATTTCATTGCATGCAGCTCCTTTCAGGTGATTCAAGTATTATACACATCAGGCAGATTCTGCCCTGTGTGCAAAAGAGATAGATATATAAATAAAAGATATCCGTCGTATTCTTAGTAGGGACTGTGAATTTGTGAATAAGTGGTTTAAGGCCTTAAAATAAAGGATTTCTGTCAAGGACAAGTATGTGAAAAACAGCCAGGGAGATTTAGGAAAACTCTCAAGTTATTCACATGCTGATTTCAGCCTAAGTCTGGTTATCAACTTATCAACATAGTTTCCACAGCAATTCCACATGAGAATGCTTCTAAATGTGTATAGCAAAGTTCATGGGGAACGCGGATTGTTGACAGATCTTGCTGAACAAGGGTTTCAAAAATTAGTTCAGTTGGGATCAATCTTTTTCTTAATGGTGTCAATCAGCTGACGGGTAGAGTCGTTCTTTTGGATTTCCTCTGCAATTTTTTCCTGTCCGTGCATAATGGTGGTGTGATCTCTTCCATCCAGGATTTCACCGATCTGCTTTAAGGGAATTCCCAGCATATCCCTGCAAAGATACATGTAAATCTGTCGGGGATAGGTGATATCTGCGCTGCGCTTTTTGCTTCGGATATCCGCGGTGGATACATGGAAGTGCTCGGAAACAATATCCAGAATCAGCTCCGGCGTAATCTCCCTGGTCTGGTTGGGAGAGATAATATCCTTAATGGCCTCCTCGGCGAGAGCCATGTCAATGGGCCGTTTTTCCAGGGTGGAAAGAGCGATTAAGCGATTGTAGGCTCCCTCCAGCTCCCGGATATTGGATTTGATATTGGTGGCAATATAGGTGACAATGGCGTCGTCAATGTGATGACCCTCCAGCTCCTCTTTTTTTCGCAGGATCGCCATACGTGTTTCAAAATCCGGGGAGGAAATGTCGGCGATGAGGCCGCATTCAAACCGGGTGCGAAGACGTTCCTCCAGAGTTTCAATATCCTTAGGCGGCCGGTCACTGGAAATGATAATCTGCTTGTCCGCGTTGTGAAGCGTATTGAAGGTATGGAAGAATTCTTCCTGGGTACTTTCTTTTCCAATCAAAAACTGTACGTCGTCAATGAGAAGCACGTCAATATTGCGGTATTTTTCCCGGAACTGGGCCATGCCGTAGCGGTCTCCGGCCCGCAGAGTCTCGATAAGCTCATTGGTAAAGTATTCGGAGGTAACGTATAAAACCTTGGTATTGGGATTTTCCTTTAATATATAGTTGGCAATGGAATGCATCAAATGGGTTTTGCCAAGTCCCACGCCTCCATGGAGAAACAGGGGATTGTAAACCTTCCCCGGGGTCTCCGCCACAGCCAGGGCAGCCGCATGTGCAAACTTGTTGTTGCTTCCCACCACAAAGGTATCAAAGGTAAATTTGGGATGGATATTGCTCTTTTCCAATAAAATACTGGATACCTCCTGCTGGGAGGAGCTGCGGGATACGGGTTTGGCTTCCTGATCCAGGCGGTTTGCTTCCTCCTGGGTGATAAACACAATCTCATATTCCTCTCCCGTAAATTCCGCAATGGCCACAAAAATGGGCATCTGAAATTTGGAAGTAATATAATCAATGGCCTTGTCAATGGGAACAATGATTTTAACTACATGTTCCTCGATCCGGTGGATGACAAGAGGCTGCAGCCATGTTTTGAAGGAAACATTAGTGAGCTCATGCTCTTTTCGAACATGCTCCAGAATCTCACCCCATTTTTCTATAATGATATCCATCCAATTCTTCTCCAATTTCTTAAAAAATAGTATTTTATGCAAAACCGCACAATTTCCCTTATACCTTATCTTATACCAAATTAAAAATTGAGGCAATAGGAAATATTAAAATGTTATTTTTCTGCGGGTATTTTTCTGGGAGCAAGAATCTGGCGGAATTGAGGAAAATAGCTTGACTTAAAGGGATTTTACGAATATAATTGGAATGATATCTGCAGAAAAGGAGGTGGGATACAATGAAAATGACGTTTCAGCCTAAAAAGCGTTCCAGAGCAAAAGTTCATGGTTTCCGGGCAAGAATGAGCACTGCCGGCGGAAGAAAGGTACTGGCTGCCAGAAGATTAAAGGGAAGAAAGAAGTTGTCAGCTTAGGCCGCATATATGTGGCCTTTTTCCTTCATTAGAACAATAATGAGTGAAGAAAAATGAAATATTCGGAATCATTAAAAAAGAACAGGGATTTTCAAATGGTATATAAGGAAGGAAAATCCCTTGCAAACCGGTATCTCGTGTTGTATGTGAAAGAAAATGGGCTGGAAAAAAACCGCCTGGGTATTTCAGTCAGCAAGAAGGTTGGAAACAGCATTGTCAGACACCGGTTGACCAGATTGATTCGGGAAAGCTATCGGCTGCAGGAAGACATGTTTAATAGTGGTTTAGACATGGTAGTCATCGCAAGAGTCAATGCGAGAGAGAAGTGCTATGAGGAAATCAGCAGAGCATTGATGCACTTGGGAAAACTTCACGGGGTTTTAAAAAAATGATGAAAATGATTATGATCAAAATGATTCGCATTTATCAGATCTATATCTCCCCTATGAAAAGCACAAAATGTCCTTATATTCCCAGTTGTTCTCAGTATGGATTGGAGGCAATTCAGAAATACGGAGCGATCCGGGGAGGATTGTTGGCATGCTGGAGGATTTTGAGATGTAATCCATTTTCTAAGGGCGGATATGACCCTGTACCGTGAGAAAAGGCAAGAATGCTGTTGTGAAGCTATTTGCCAGGATGTGTGCCGCCGGCTGGCAGATCGGCGGCTGAATGAAGGAGGACATTTTATTGTCAGCAATATTTTTAACACAGAATACAACATTTATCATTGGTCCGGTGGCAAAGCTTCTTGGTCTTTTGATGAATATCATTTTTGAATTTTTAAATGCTCTTGGGATTCCCAGTATTGGTTTGTCCATTATTTTGTTCACGATTGTCATTTATATGATTATGCTGCCCCTGACAATCAAGCAGCAGAAATTCTCAAAAATGTCTGCAAAGATGAATCCGGAGATTCAGGCTATTCAGAAGAAGTATAAGGGAAAACAGGATCAGGTTTCCATGATGAAGATGAATGACGAGACCAATGCCGTCTATGCCAAGTATGGTACTTCACCTACCGGAACCTGTCTGCCTATGTTGATTCAGCTGCCTATTCTGTTTGCTTTGTACCGTGTGATTTATGCCATTCCCGCTTATATTGATAAGGTAAAGGCAGCCTTTTATCCGCTGGTGACAAATATTATGAGCACCGCAGGCGCCCAGGAATTTTTGATGGGAACCGACAGTGCAAAGCAATTTGTGCGGCAGGAATTTACGGAGAATACAGTAATAGATATTCTGAATAAGTTTTCTGTGGCGGAATGGGCATCCTTCTCAGAACAGTTTCCCAGCTTAAGCGGGGCCATTGATACCACACATACCACGCTTAACCATTTCAATTATTTTTTGGGTTTGAATATTTCAGAGACGCCCTGGCATATGCTTACCAGCGGAATTCAGGCAGGGGCAGTGCTGATTATTGTCGGAGCATTGATTATTCCTGTTTTATCAGGTCTCACTCAGTGGATCAGCGTTAAGCTTATGGCTCAGCCTGAAATGCAGACAAGCACCAATGGAAATGATATGGCCAGTTCTATGGCCAGTTCCATGAAGATGATGAACACTATGATGCCTCTCATGTCCATTTATTTCTGCTTTATTCTTCCCGCAGGTATGGGTATCTACTGGGTTATCAGCGCCTTGGTCCGTACAGGCCAGCAGCTGGTGATTAATAAAAAGCTTAGCAGTATGGATATTGAGGAAGAGATCAAGAAAAATATAGAGAAATATAACCGGAAACGGGAGAAGAAGGGCCTGCCGCCTCAGAAAATTTCCAATGTGGCAAGAATGAATACAAAGAATGTACAGAAGGAAGAAACTTCGGAGACAGACCGGCAGGAACAGATCAAGAAATCTACAGAGTATTATAATAGAGGAGCAGCGAAACCTGGAAGTCTTGCGGCAAAGGCAAGAATGGTAGAACAGTTTAACGAGCGAAATAAAAAGTAGGGAGGTTTCAGATGGAGTGGAAAGAATTTTCTGCAAAAACAGTAGATGATGCTGTGTTGGAAGCTGCTATTAAGCTTGGGACAACGAGAGATAATGTGGAATATGAAGTAGTATTCCAGGGAAGCGCTGGATTTCTGGGGTTTGGAAGCAAGGATGCAATCATTAAGGCCCGGTTGAAGAAGGAAGAAGAGAATATTCTGGAGGAGATTAAGAATGATCTGAAGTTGGATCATCCACTGGATAAAAAGCCAGAGCGAAAGACTGAGAAAAGGCCTGAGAAAAAAGCGGAAAAGAAACAGGAGAAGAAGCCGGAAAAGCCTGTGGAAAAAGAAAGAAAGCAGGAAGTCAGTGAAACTTTAGAGAAGCCACAGAAGCCAGAAAAGCCTGCAGAGGCAGAAAAGCCTGTGGAAGCGGAAGCTGAAAAAACGGTTGAGAAAGAACCTGCAAAGCCAAAGACGCCTTTGGAGGATCAGGTACTTACAGACGTGGAGGAATTTTTGAAAAAGGTATTTGCCGCTATGGAGCTGGAGGTGGAGCTTCGAGTGACAGCGGACAAGGCAGAGCGCGAGGTCAGTGTGGAGCTGAACGGTCAGGATATGGGTGTGCTCATCGGAAAACGGGGACAAACCCTGGATTCCCTTCAGTATTTGACCAGTCTGGTGGCAAATAAGAATACCAATGAATATATCCGCGTCAAGGTGGATACAGAGAATTACAGAGAGAGAAGAAAAGAAACTCTGGAGAATCTGGCGAAAAATATTTCCTTTAAGGTAAAGAGGACCAGAAAGCCTGTAATCTTAGAGCCCATGAATCCTTATGAGAGAAGAGTGATTCATTCCGCGCTTCAGAATGATAAGTTCGTTTCTACCCACAGTGAGGGAGAGGAGCCATACCGTCATGTGGTTGTTACCTTGAAGGAAGGCGTGCGGCTGGATAATTACAATAATAAAAAGAGAAACAACAATTATAACCGAAACAAAAATCAACGGAGAAGGGAGCGCTAACCAGCGCTCCTTTTTCTCTCACAGGAGGAAACTTCTATGAATCAGGATACCATAGCCGCCATAGCCACTGCCATGAGTAATTCTGGTATTGGAATTGTACGGATCAGCGGGCCGCAGGCTTTTTCTATTGCGGAAAAAGTGTTTGTTCCAAAGAATCAGAAAAAGAAGTTGTCACAGGAGTCAGGTTATACCCTGCATTATGGAACTATTCGGGACGAAGAAGAATTATTAGATGAGGTTCTGGTACTTCTCATGCGGGCTCCCCATAGCTATACAGCGGAAGATACGGTGGAGATTGACTGTCACGGTGGAATTTTGATTTTAAAGAGAATTTTGCAAACTGTGATCAAAAACGGCGCGCGTCTGGCAGAGCCAGGAGAATTTACCAAGCGTGCGTTTCTCAATGGGCGGATTGATTTGTCTCAGGCAGAGGCTGTCATGGATCTTATTGAGGCTAAGAGTGAGGCGGTCCGGAAAAATTCCTTGTCTCAGCTGCGGGGCTCCGTGCAGAAAAAAATCCGGCTGCTGCGGGAACAGATTTTGTATGAAATTGCCTTTCTTGAATCTGCCTTGGATGATCCGGAGCATGTGAGTCTGGACGGATATGCGGATCATTTAGATAAAGAGCTGACGGGATGGCTGCGGGAAATCGAGAAGTGGTTATTGTGGGGAAAAAACGGTCGGATTTTAAAAGAGGGAATTAAGACCGTGATCGTGGGAAAGCCAAATGCAGGAAAGTCTTCCCTGCTCAACGCACTCTTAGGACAGGAGCGGGCCATTGTAACGGAAATTGCCGGAACCACCAGAGATGTATTGGAGGAGCATCTGCAGATGCAGGAGGTTCATTTAAATATTCTGGATACCGCAGGCATTCATGAGACAGAGGATGTGGTGGAAAAAATCGGCGTCTCCCGGGCCATGGCTCACACAGAGGATGCGGATCTGATTCTCTATGTGGTGGATGCTTCTGTACCTCTGACCAGGGACGATGACATGATTGGGGATTTGGTAAAAGATAAAAAGACCATAATTCTTCTCAATAAATCTGATCTGGAGACAATCATTACCCCGGAAGAAATGGAGGAGCGCCTGAGAAAACCGGTAATTTCTATTTCGGCAAGAGAGGAGCATGGAATTTGGGAGCTGGAAAAGGCCATTGAGAATCTGTTTTTTCAGGGGGAGCTGGAAGCGGAACAGGATCTTTTGATTACCAACCTACGTCAGGAAAAGCTATTGGAGGATACAGGGAAAAGTCTCAATCTGGTGAGGACAAGTATAGAGAATCAGATGCCAGAGGATTTTTATTCCATAGACTTAATGGAAGCTTACACTTCTCTTGGAAAAATTTTGGGAGAAGAAGTAGGAGAAGATCTGGTCAATGAAATATTTGGAAAATTTTGTATGGGAAAATAGAGGAAATCATATGAATACAGGATATGAAGAAACCTGCCAGGTAGTCGTGGTAGGGGCGGGACATGCGGGATGCGAGGCGGCATTGGCCTGCGCCAGACTGGGCCTGGAGACTATTTTATTTACAGTCAGCGTTGACAGCATTGCCTTGATGCCCTGCAATCCAAACATAGGAGGTACTTCCAAGGGACATCTGGTAAGGGAAGTAGATGCTCTGGGGGGAGAGATGGGAAAGAACATTGACCGGACTTTTATTCAGTCTAAGATGTTGAATCTTTCCAAGGGCCCTGCCGTACATTCTCTGCGTGCTCAGGCGGACAAGGCGGAATACAGCCGCAGTATGCGTAAGGTTCTGGAGAATACCGATCATCTTTCTATTGTGCAGGCCGAGGTAACGGAGATTTTGGTTCGGGACGAATGGAAAGAAACGCTTGAGGAAGGGAAAAATACAGAGAAAGTTCTTGCGAAAAGACAAGTGACAGGAGTGAGGACTTATTCAGGCGCCTGCTATCATGCAAAGGCAGTGATTCTCTGTACCGGAACATATCTGCGGGCTCGTTGTATTTACGGAGATGTGAGTACTCATACAGGGCCTAATGGTCTTCAGGCGGCAAATTACCTGACGGATTCTCTGAAGGATTTAGGAATCGAAATGCTGCGCTTTAAGACGGGAACGCCGGCCCGGATTGACAGACGTTCCATTGATTTTAGTAAAATGGAGGAGCAGTTGGGAGATGACCGCATTGTTCCATTTTCTTTTACTACAGATCCGGAAAAAATACAGAAAGAGCAGGCGTCCTGCTGGCTTACTTATACTAATGAAAAGACCCATGAGATTATCCGGAAGAATCTGGACCGTTCCCCTCTCTATTCAGGCATTATTGAGGGAACCGGGCCCCGGTATTGTCCGTCTATTGAGGACAAGGTGGTAAAGTTTGCGGATAAGAGCCGACATCAGGTATTTATAGAGCCAGAGGGACTTCACACCAATGAAATGTATGTGGGAGGAATGTCCAGTTCGTTGCCTGAGGATGTACAGCACGCCATGTATTCTTCTGTAGCTGGATTGGAACATGTAAAAATTGTACGCAATGCATATGCTATAGAATATGACTGCATAGATCCTAGACAGCTTCGTCCAACTCTGGAATTTAAGGAGATTCAGGGCTTGTTCAGCGGCGGTCAGTTTAATGGCAGTTCCGGATATGAGGAGGCGGCGGCTCAGGGATTAATTGCAGGGATTAATGCAACAAGAGAAATTTTGGGAAAGGAGCAGTTGATTCTGGATAGATCCCAGGCATATATCGGTGTGCTTATTGACGATCTGGTGACAAAAGAAAACAGAGAGCCTTATCGTATGATGACATCCCGGGCAGAATACCGACTGCTTTTGAGACAGGACAATGCAGATTTGCGTCTGACAAAAATTGGATATGAGATGGGTTTGATTTCGAAGGAGCGTTATGAGTATCTGTTGGAAAAAGAGCGTCTTATCGAGGAAGAGATGAAGCGTATCCAAAAGGTACATGTGGGTACCAGCCCGGAGGTCCAGCAGTTCTTAGAAAGACAGGAGAGCACGCCTCTCACGTCTGGAATCACACTCAGCGAATTAATTCGTCGTCCGGAGTTAAATTATGATATTCTGGAAGAGGTAGATCCGGGACGTCCTAAGCTTTCTCAGGAAGTAAGAGACCAGGTGAATATCAATATTAAATATGACGGTTATATAAAGAGACAGAAAAAGCAAGCGGAACAATTTCAAAAGATGGAGGCAAAGCGGATTCCGGAAGAATTGGATTACGATGCTGTGGGAAGTCTGCGAACAGAAGCCAGACAAAAATTAAAGATGTATCGGCCCAGTTCTATTGGACAGGCATCCCGGATTTCCGGCGTGTCCCCTGCGGACATATCTGTGCTGCTTATTTATCTGGAAAGCTGGAGACGCAATAGAAATAGGAAAGAGGAAAAAAGCATTTTATTGGAAGAAGAGAGTAAACAATCAGAGTAGAGAAAGATGAGTGAAGCGAGAATGAATGATCCGCAGTATATAAAAGATAGCTGTCAAAAGGTTGGTGCAGCTTTGACAGAAAAACAAGTGAAACAATTTTACCGATATTATGAGCTCTTAACAGAGTGGAATCAGGTTATGAATCTGACGGCAATTACAGAATATGAAGAGGTAATCCTAAAGCATTTTGTAGACAGTATTGCATTGATACAAGTTCAGGATATGACAAAACCAAAAACAATCATAGACGTAGGAACAGGGGCGGGCTTTCCAGGAATTCCTCTGAAAATAGTTTGCCCTCAGTTAAAGGTAACGCTATTGGATTCCTTAAATAAGAGAGTGAAATTTTTAAGTCAGGTTATTACAGAGTTAGAGTTGGAAGGGATAGAAGCAATTCATGGAAGAGCAGAAGACATGGCTCATAAGGCGGAATATCGGGAGCAGTATGAGATCAGTATATCCCGGGCTGTGGCAAATCTTGCATCTTTATCCGAATACTGTATTCCATATGTAAAAATGGGAGGATATTTTATCTCCTATAAATCTGGAAATATAGGGGAGGAAGTTCAGAGAGCACAAAAGGCAATACAAATATTGGGTGGTAAAATAGAGGTTGTAAAGGAATTTACTCTTCCTGATTCAGATATAGTCAGATCGTTTGTAATCGTCAGAAAGGAAAAAAATACAGGAAAGAAATATCCCAGAAAAGCTGGAACACCAGCGAAAAATCCTATTTCATAATGTATGATGAAGAGTGGTAAGGAATGTTTCACGTGAAACATTCCTTTTGCTATTAGGAGTCTTACAATAAATATAATATTTTAAGAATAAATTAATAAATAAATGTTTCACGTGAAACATAATCGTGATATAATATTTACATGACCCAATGGGCCACAGGAAGGATAATTACTTATGGGAAGAATTATTGCTATCGCAAATCAGAAGGGTGGTGTGGGCAAAACCACTACTTCTATTAATTTATCAGCTGCACTGGCAGAAGCAGGAAAACAAGTTTTAGTAATTGACATTGATCCCCAGGGCAATACCACTAGTGGCCTGGGAATTGATAAGTATAATGTAGATCATACGGTATATGATATGATTTTAGAAGAATGTTCTATTGAGGAGAGTGTTCTTGCTACAGACTTTGATAATTTGTATTTGATTCCCTCCAATGTAGATTTAGCTGGAGCAGAGATTGAACTGATTGGGGTACAGAATAAAGAGTATATTGTAAAACAAGCTGTCAATCAGATTAAGGATCACTATGATTTTATTATTATTGACTGTCCTCCCTCTTTAAATATGTTGACAATCAACGCTATGACCACAGCAAATACGGTACTGGTGCCTATTCAGTGTGAATACTATGCGCTAGAGGGATTAAGTCAGTTGATCCATACTATTAACCTGGTAAAGGAACGTTTAAATCCGGATTTGGATATAGAAGGCGTTGTGTTTACTATGTATGATGCCAGGACAAACCTATCCCTTCAGGTTGTGGAAAATGTAAAGAATAATTTGAATCAAACTATTTATAAAACAATTATTCCGAGAAATGTGCGTCTTGCGGAGGCGCCCAGTCATGGATTGCCAATTACAGTCTATGATTCTAAGTCTGCCGGCGCAGAAAGCTATCGTCTGTTGGCGCAGGAAGTGATTCAGCGGCAATAATTACAGATAAATCAATGATATCGTTTATTTAGAAAAGGACTTTTATAGGGAAGAAAGGAGCGCAAGTATAAACTATGGCGGCAAAACGAGGGGGACTGGGAAAAGGATTAGATAGCTTAATTCCGGATCATAATCCCAGGGCAACAGGGGAAAAAGAAAAAGTTGTAGAGAAGGTCGTAGAGAAAATTGTAGAAAAACCTGAACTAATGGTAAAGATTACGAAAGTAGGGCCAAATAAAGATCAACCGAGAAAACAATTCAATGAGGACGCTTTAATGGAATTGGCGGATTCCATTAAACAGTTTGGTGTGCTTCAACCTTTATTGGTACAGGAAAAAAATGGATTTTACGAGATTATTGCAGGGGAACGCCGCTGGCGGGCTGCGAAAATGGCTGGTTTGAAGGAAGTGCCAGTTATTATTAAGAATTATACGGATTTAGAGATTATTGAGATTGCACTGATTGAAAATATTCAGAGAGAAAATCTAAATCCCATTGAGGAAGCCCTGGCCTATAAACGGTTAATCTATGAGTTTCAGTTAAAACAAGATGAGGTTGCCGAACGAGTTTCCAAAAGCCGGACCGCTGTGACAAATTCCATGCGACTTCTGAAGCTGGACCAACGGGTGCAGCAGATGGTAATTGACGATATGCTTTCCACCGGCCATGCCCGGGCTCTGCTGGGAATTGAGGATCTGGAGGTACAGGCAGCCACGGCGGCAAAGGTTTTTGATGAAAAGCTTAGTGTCCGGGAAGTGGAAAAGCTGGTAAAGAATATGCAGAAAGAAAAACCGGAGAAGAAAAAGCCGGAACAGGATCTGCAATTTTTGTTTGCAGATCTGGAAGAGAAGATGAAAACAGCCATGGGAACAAAGGTTTCTATTCGTCAGAATGCAAAAAATAAGGGAAAAATAGAAATCGAATATTATTCCAGGGAGGATTTGGAAAGAATTATAGATATGATTACACATCCATCAGAATAAGGTAAATAAAAAGTTTTCAATGTGAAAAACAGCAGGAGGTACAGACAGTGGGTAGTCCAATTTGGGAAATCATTTATCAAAATACTGGCATTGATATGGTTTATATTATCGGTGTGCTTGGTATTATAACGATCATATTATTTGTTTTGTCCATCACAGCTTTATGCAAGATAAAAAAGCTGCGCAAACAATATGAGCTTTTTATCAGGGGAAAAAATGCGGAGTCTCTGGAAGACACCATTTTAAAGTATCTGGATAAGGTGGATGAAGTTGATAAAATTTTAACAATAACCAGGGAAGAAATGATCGGGCTTCGTAAGAATCAGCGTGTAAGTTTACAAAAACTGGGAATCGTAAAGTATGACGCCTTTTTTGACCTAAGCGGAAAGCTTAGCTGTGCCATTGCCATACTGGATCAGATGGAAAATGGATTTATTTTGAATTCCGTATATTCCCGGGACGCCAGCTATTCCTATGTAAAAGAAATCAGAGGCGGCATTTCAGAGATTGAGCTGTCAACAGAGGAAAAAGAGGCTCTGGATCAGGCAAAGGGATAAATCAACACTTGAAAAATTGAGTTGAGTGTTATATGATAAACAACAGACAAATAGTTCAGGAGGAGTTCAGTTATGTTGGATATGAAATTCGTCCGGGAGAATCCGGATCTTGTAAAGCAAAATATAAAGAATAAATTTCAGGATCAGAAGCTTGGTCTGGTAGATGAAGTGATTACCTTAGATGCGGAGAAGAGAAATGCACAGCAGGAGGCAGACGGGCTGCGGGCTGACCGCAATAAGCTTTCCAAACAGATCGGCGCTCTTATGGGACAAGGCAAAAAGGAAGAGGCCGAGGAAGTTAAAAAGCAGGTGGCTGCACAGGCAGAACGTCTGGCGGAGCTCTCAGAGAGAGAAAAAGAGCTGGATGAGAAGATTCTGAAGATTATGATGACAATCCCTAATATCATCGATCCCAGCGTTCCCATTGGAAAAGACGACAGCGAGAATGTGGAGGTACAGCGCTATGGGGAGCCGGTGATCCCGGATTTTGAGATTCCCTATCATACGGAGATCATGGAGCGCTTTCATGGCATTGATCTGGATGGGGCCAGAAAAGTGGCGGGAAACGGGTTTTACTACCTGATGGGGGATATTGCCAGATTGCACTCCGCAGTCATTGCATATGCCCGGGATTTCATGATTAACCGGGGCTTTACCTATTGCGTGCCTCCATTCATGATCCGCAGCAATGTGGTGACAGGGGTCATGAGCTTTGCGGAAATGGATGCCATGATGTACAAGATCGAGGGAGAGGATATGTATCTCATTGGCACCAGCGAACACTCTATGATCGGTAAGTTTATTGATACCATTCTCCAGGAGGAGGCGCTGCCCTATACTCTGACCAGCTATTCTCCTTGTTTCCGCAAAGAAAAGGGAGCGCATGGCCTGGAGGAGCGGGGCGTATACAGGATTCATCAGTTTGAGAAGCAGGAAATGATCGTGGTCTGCAAGCCTGAGGAGAGCCCCATGTGGTTTGACAAGCTGTGGCAGAATACCGTAGACTTATTCCGCAGTCTGGATATTCCGGTGCGTACTCTGGAATGCTGCTCTGGCGATTTGGCTGATTTGAAGGTAAAATCTGTGGATGTGGAGGCGTGGTCTCCCCGTCAGAAGAAATATTTTGAGGTAGGAAGCTGCTCCAATCTGGGAGATGCCCAGGCCCGCCGCTTAAAAATTCGCGTAAATGGGGAAAATGGAAAGTATTTTGCGCATACACTGAATAATACGGTGGTAGCGCCTCCCCGTATGCTGATTGCATTTTTGGAGAATCATCTGCAGGCAGACGGCAGCGTAACCATTCCTCAGGTTCTGCAGCCATATATGGGCGGTCAGAAAGAGATCCGGTAAGATTTGCGTGTGGGCTGAACCATTTAAAACAAATTTCATGACGTCTGCAAATGGAAGGAGGTGGATACAGTGCATGAGTATCTGCGTGCAGTGGGATTCAGTGGAATTCAGGATAAAGAAGAATTGAATCGTCTTCTTGATTTTGTGGAGAATTGTTACCAGAAGGAACAGACAGTAGGCGGACGGGACAGCGGTGATTTTTCGGAGCGGAAGAAGGCTTTTGCACCCCGGATGGGTATTATGCTTCGGGGGGAATATGATGAAAAGGATCAGTTTCAGAGGGAATATTACTATCCCTATTTTGAGGGAAAACAGGAAAAGTTTTATGAGGATCTGATGGTAGAGCGCCATGCGGAGAAAGAATCCTACGCGGGAGTATGCGATGACTTAAGTTTGGGTGTTTCCCTGATCTTTTACGTACAGAATGTGGCGGATTTCCTTGTGGAAAAAAAGCTGAATAAGCTTGCCAAATGCACTGTAACACTGCGTCTTTCCGGATTGTCCATAGAGGGGAAAATATTACTTCCTGTTTTAAAGGAGAAAATGACTGAGGAGGAGAACACAGAGGCTGTATATCAGAGAACTAGACTAATACAGGCGGCCCGGGATGGGGATGAAGATGCCATTGAGAATCTGACTCTGGAGGACATGGATATGTATTCCATGATCTCAGAACGGATCGTCCGGGAGGATGTGTTTTCCATTGTAGCCAGTTATTTTATGCCCTACGGAGTAGAATGTGACCACTACAATGTGCTGGGAGAAATTCAGGAGGTTACATTGGTGCAGAATTCCTTTACAAAGGAGGAGATCTATGTCATGACCATTGAGAGTCATGACTTGGTTTTCGAGGTCTGCATCAATAAAAAGGATCTGTTAGGGGAGCCGCAGGTGGGCCGTAGATTTAAGGGAATCATTTGGCTCCAGGGAGAGATTATTTATCATAGCTAGCATAAGGTGATAAAGAATGGTTGAAAAATAGGGGATAGGGATGCAAAAACGAAGGTTTCGGAAATATGATGGATTAAAGTATGGCTGGTTCAAGGATGCGAAAAAATTCATAATTCTGCTGGTGCTTGTATTTCTGATTTTTCAGCTGGTCATAGGAGTTTCCTCAGTAAAGGGAGATTCCATGGAGCCAACATTGTATAACGGTGAGGCAGTGCTGTATCTTCGAATCAATCCGGAGTATCATAGAGGGGATGTGGTTTCTGTGCGCATTCCTTCAGGAGAATATTATGTGAAACGCGTCATTGCCGTAGGGGGCGACACCATTGAATTGAAGGATGGCGGCGTATATGTAAACGGATCGCTTCTTCAGGAGCCCTATATTCAGGGAGAAACCCTGGAGCAGGAGGGAAGAGTGGAGTATCCTCTGACTCTGGAGGAGGGACAGATCTTTGTTATGGGGGATAACCGGGAGGTTTCCACAGATTCCCGAAGCTTTGGCGTGGTGGGAAAACGGCAGATTAAGGGGAAGCTTCTGTTTTACGTAGGAGGCCTATCCAGGCGGGGAATCGTGTCATAAAAAAAGGTGTAAGGTCTATGAGTAAACCATAGATCTTACACCTTTTTTGTTGTTCTGTATGATTCTTACGTCTTATTATTCTTTTACCTTGTCAATATCTGTAAGATTTACTCCGGATACGCTCAATAAAGCTTTAATTGTCAAATCCATCATGGTTTGTATTGACTGTTTTACATAAAAGTATAATAGATCGCAGGAAGCGTGTAAAGTTTCATTTGTTTTAAGGTTTTTCCTTATAGCTTTTTACTAAGCATATCCGGATTCGTAGCGTATTTAATCGCCGTCTTCTGATCAATGATTCCCCGTTTGCACAGATTTAATAAGCTGGCATCCATGGATATCATGTCTTCCTTCATGGAAGAATAGATAATACCGTCAATCTGATGTACCTTGTTATCCCGGATCATATTGCGGATCGCCGGAGTCACGGTCATGATTTCCAGGGCAGGCACCACCTTTCCGTCCACGGTGGGAACCAGCTGCTGGGATACTACGGCGGTAAGCACCATGGACAGCTGTACGCTGATCTGCCGCTGTTGATTGGCCGGGAACACGTCGATAATACGGTCAATGGTATTGGCGGCTCCAATGGTGTGCAGGGTAGAGAGCAGGAGATGGCCTGTCTCCGCAGCCGTCATGGCTACCGTAATGGTCTCATAATCCCGCATTTCCCCCAGGAGAACCACGTCAGGGCTTTGACGCAGGGCGGCCCGGAGGGCCATAACATAGTTTTCCGTGTCCACGTTAATCTCACGCTGGCTTACAATACTCTTATCATGGCGGTGAAGGTACTCGATGGGATCCTCCAGGGTAATAATGTGTTTTTGCTGATTTCTGTTGATCTGGTCAATGATACAGGCCAGGGTGGTGGATTTCCCGCTTCCCGCAGGTCCGGTTACCAGAACCATGCCTTTGCTGATATCTCCCAGGTGTACCACGTATTCCGGAATCATAAGATCCTGGAAATTGGGCAGCTCAAAGGTAATAATACGGATTACAGCCGAGAGAGCGCCTCTCTGCTTGTAGGCGCTGACGCGAAAACGGGATAATCCGGTGATGGCAAAAGAAAAATCGTCGTCCCCTGACTGATGTAAAATATCCAGATCCCGGTTTCCCGCAAATTGATAGATATCCCGTAAAAAGCTCTCTGTATCTGTGGGAAGCAGCCGTTCTCCATTAATCCGGTGAATGACTCCGTTTTTGCGGAAGGAGACGGGAAGTCCGGCAACTATAAATACATCGGAGGCCTTTTCATCAATGGCCTGGCGCAGTAATTCCTGTAAATTCGTTGACATAATGTACCTCTTACTTTATATTCAAATTTAATCGCTGATAGATATGAGATGTAAAGAATTGTCCCCTTCCCAATTCTGGGTGGTAACAAGCTTCCAGGAAAGAACCTGATAATAAAATTCCTCATGCAGAGGATTGGTAACTCCAAGCTCTACCTGCAAAGATTGCTTTTCACCTGCCGGTACCTGATAGGAAATCCGCAGTGTGTCCTCCTCCGGTTGGCAGGAAAGGGTGATCTCCTGAAGTTTGGTTCCGTCCAGAACATCCTGAACCGTCTGCGTATAGGATGCAAGAAAAGCGGATGCAGAAAGATTTGCTCCCTTGTTTTCATAGCAGGAAGCCGCGTTATCCGCCAGGATCTTGTCGATTTCATCCAGGATTTCCTCAGCCTTTGAAGACGCTTCATAATATACGGTTTTATGGGCTGCCAGACGCTCGCTGAAGGAATAGTCGCTCTTGGCGCTTGAGAGAGACAGAATGGCAAAGGTGACCAGACACAGGATCAAAAAGATCACCAAAAGAGAGGCGGAGCCAATATTTACAAAGGAGGTTTGAGATTTTTCTCTTTTCATAGGGCAGTCCTCCTGGCAATGTGATGGCTGGTATTCAATTCATACAATACCGTATCCTTCTCCATGGGCTTTGTCACCTGCATGGACAGGAGAAGAAGCTGATCTTTTTGTTCCAGATGAAGCCTAAGCTCATAGGCGGCTGTATCCTGTGTGCAGGGCCCAAAGGCTTCATCGTAGTGCAGGGTAATAGTTATATCGGACAAGGCTTCTTCCGCCCCGTCCAGGGCCGGATAAGCGCCTTCTGGATACTGTGCCTTTAAGAGCTCTATGTACTCCGAAACGTTTTCGGCAGCGCGCATCAGCTCGGCAGCGCCAGAGCACTCGTTGACCGCATGATTCAGGGCATCGGAATCACGGCTCAAAAGATGAGATTTTACAAAAAACTGTACACAGACAGCGCTTGCGACAGAAAAAAACAAAATCGCAAGAATCAGCTCCATGAGAAACAGACTGGAAGATCTGGCTCTGCTTCTACGTACCATAGAAAAGTGCACCCCTTTCTTGGGTCAGTCTTACCTGCTATGCTCAGCAGGATTTGAGAAAAATCCTGGCAGGAATGAATCTTATTTTTCATACCTGGGATTATCTGCTCCGCAGTCCTATCATAGACGAGGTTGTCTGACCTTCCTGATCTGTACAGGAAAATTTCAGAAGACCGTCTGACAGCTCCTCCATGGAAAAATCCTGAACCTCCAAAATAGCCATTCCGCTGGAGGCGGACGTATTCACACCGGCCTTTACAAAAAGCTCCCGAAGCTGCCCTTCGTAGGAATAAATGTAAGTATAGTAGGTATGCTCCCCGTGTGTCTGCTGAATAATCAGCGCATCACAGCCGTCAAAGGTTCCCAGGGATACAGAACCGGCCTCATCGCTTTGGTGAAGCTTTTCGCTGATATAGGACAGGCTGGTCCGGGAGGTATCGTGCAGGGAGGAATGCTCGGTGGTTGACTGATAGATTCTGGCGGCAATCAAAAGCACTGTGAGAGCAGACAGGGCAAATACAAAAAAGAGAGCCACCGGAAACAACAGATCAATCATATGTCTGTGTTTTGTACGAAAACGCATCAGTCCGCCTCCCTCTCAATAATGGTCACATCCGGCAAAAGATTGGAGCCGGTGACCCGGTAATCCACAAAAAACAGTTCCTCATCATAAATCAGTCCATAATGGTCCTTTAAATAATCCAGACTTTGTGGATAAGAGCCCTCCACCGTGTAGCAATAGGTAATGCTGCGCATAATGGCATGCTCTAGGCTTTCCCTTTGACGCCTCTGGGTACTTTGGGAAAGAGAGGTGATCTCCTGGACAAAAAACAGGAGAATCAGTACAAAAGCCAGGACAGACCAGAGAGCCTTGGGCGCTGTGCGGGGCTGCTTTTGATATGTAAAACGACTCATGAAAAAGCCTCCTTCTCTGCATTATATGCTGGACATAATTCCCATGAGAGGCAGCATCACCGAAAGCAGGATCACGCCTACGATCAGCGAAAGCAGAATCACCAGTGTGGGCTCCAATACCGCCAGAGCATTATTCATGCGGGTATCAATATCCTCCTGGTAAAGATCGGCAATCTGTTCCATGACCTGATCCATGGCGCCTGTCTTGGAGCCAATGGAAACCATGCGTGCGTAGACGCCGGTAAACATGCCGGAACTAAACAGGGCGTGGGATAAATCCTCCCCTTCCTCCATCTGGGCCTTGCAGCGGTCGATTTTCTTCTGAAAGATGGAATCATCGTTGAGGGAATCCACCAGCTCCATGCTGCGCTCCGGATTTAACCCGCTGCTCAGGGTCAGAGCCATGCCGCTGGCAAAACGGCAGGCAGCCAGCTCCTCATAAATCGTGCGGAAAGCCTTCATGCGGTATCCCACGCCCCGAAGCATATTGCGGCCGGAGGATGTGCGGGTTCCGTAGAGGAAAAAGCCTGCGATCAGAATCAACAGTACAATAAACACCACAGAGTAACGGCTGATGGCGGTTCCCATATTCATAAGCATCCGTGAAAATCCCGTCATCTCTGTTCCCAACTGAATAAATACCTGATTGAAAATGGGCATGACCTTTACCAAAAGAACCACAATGACCACGGCCATCATACCGGTCATAATCAGGGGATAGGTGACGGAGCTGCGTATGCTTTTCCGTATGGTATCCTCCCGCTCATAGTGATTTTGCAGGGATTCCATGACCTCGTCCAGAGTACCGGTTTCCTCTCCGATCTGGACCATGCGCAGCATATAGGAGGGATAAATCCCGGCTTCCTCCATAGCGTCGTAGAGCATGCCGGTCTCCTGCATACGGGTGAGCAGCCCTTGCAGAATCTCCTTTTCCTCGGAGGAGGAGGCTTCCTCCAGCATAATCGTGAGTCCTTCCATGGATGAAATTCCTGATTTGAGGATCAGGGCAATCTGCCCGCAAAAGGAAGCTAATTCCATATTAGAAAATGGTTTCATAATACATGGCCCTCCGTTTCATTTAATAAGAATATTTCACCGTATAATTGCTGCCGTCGCCCACATACTTTTTCACTGAGGAACGGCTGTTGTTGGCAGCCAATGTGGGATCCATTAAGATCCAGTTTTTTCCATCAAATTCAATAGCCTTGTCTACCCAGCCCTTCTCCTCCAGATAGACGCTGATCCAGGCATGATATGCGTCGCCGGAATAGCCAACCACAAGCTTGGTGGGAATTCCCTGAGAGCGCAGCATGGCAGCCATCAAAGAGGCGTAGTCAAAACATATACCCTTTTTGCTTTCCAGAGTCCGGTCAATATCCGGAAGGTATCCGGATTCAACGGACTCGGCCAGCTGATCGTCATAGCGGATATTTTCCGTCACATACAGGTAAACCTGCTCCACATAATCCAGATCGCTGGAAGAGCCCTCGGAGAGTTCTGCGCCATATTTCACAGCCTGGTAATCTCCTGTAAACCACACGTACTGATTTGCGTAAAGGAAGGGACGGAACTCGTCATTCAGCGTCACGTCAATGTCCTGAGACATGGCCAGAGCATACATTTCATCATAGGCGTGCTCCAGAATATCCAGGTGGTAATTTCCATCCCCTCCAGACAGCGGAAAAGCCTCATAGCCGTCCTGGGAGAGAGTATAGGTATATACGGTGCCATCCGGCTCTTTCAGCTGCAATTTCACCTTGTCAGAAGAGCCCTGATAGCGTACCATCACATAGCCTTCTCCAGTATTGGATGCGTCGATGGAGATCTCTTCCGATCCAAAGGTAACATTGCCGGAAGCCTCCGGAACAAGATATTCATACTGTGTGATTCTCCGGGTCTTTGCCTGAGCCTCCGTGGGAGCGGCATCCGGGCGACTTTCGGAAGCCGCGGCTTCCCCATGGTTCCCAGAGGAATCCTCCGGGGAGGAAGATCCGGAAGAACATCCGGATAAAACAGGGACTGAAAAAAATAACATAAGAAATACACATACAAAAGGTATTTTCCGATGCAATTTACAGCCCTCCTCTCATGAAAAATTGCATTATTCTACAGATAAAATGATGTGCAGGTTATTATCCGCATAGTCGGGGACAAAAAGATTCAGAGTCTCCTCAGGGCGGTCAAAGGCAACACATCCGGTAGCTGGATCAACCAGGACAGGCGCGATCTGTTCTCCGCTTAGATTCACTGCCTGAATCTCCTTATAGTTAATCCCGCTTCCTGCATCAGAAAAATGCAGATATAAAATGTCGTCCTTCATATGATTGGAGATAATGACAGGAGACTGGTTATCTACGTTGGTAACATCAATATATTTCGTCATAGTCTGGCGATTAATAAGAGTTACAGTGACCTCCATTCGTCCATTCATAGTGGGTTCCAGAGAATATACATGAGAATCCACCTCGTATACAGGAATATTATGTCCGTCAATGGTGGCTGTTAACCGTTCCACCAGCATAAAGGTATCAACCTCAATCCCATAAACAGGATGTGCGGAATACCCTTCCGTCTGAGAACTCAAGGTAAAGGATGCCGGAATAAACAGGAAGGGAAGCAGAAGAAAAAGCGTCATCATTACAACCAAAATCGTTCTCTGCAGGGTAAAGCGTTCTCTTCGGTAATTGCTGTAAGCAGTCAATACATCCAGAGGAATGGTATTTGGCTCTCTTTGATTGGCCTCAAAGGCCAGTTCCAGTATTTTACTGGCAGTTTCGCTGTCCAGCTGTGGCTTTTTTTGTTTCTTTATCCAACTCATAGAGAAAAATTACCTCCTTGCTGCAGCATTTTCTTCAGGCGGGCCAGTCCGCTGGCCAGATACCGCTTCACGGAGCTACGACTGATATCCATCAAAAAGGCAATATCCTCCTGCTTCATATTCTGATAGAATTTGAGAATAATTACCTGCGCCTCTGTAAAGGGAAGCTTCAAAATCTGATTCATCAGATATTCCTTAGAATCAATCTCAATAATCATCTCTTCCGGACCATTTTCCAGAGAAGATGTCATATCCGAATTTCCAGCGTCACTATTAAAATCAGTCATCTCCATTTCATAGCGCATTTTCTTCTTGTTCAGATTATAGCACACACGAAAATTAATCTGATTCAGCCAGGCAATCAACAGATCCGGATCCTTTAGTTTCGTAAGATTTTTCAGCGCCAGTATATAAGTTTCCTGCAGCGCATCCTGGGCCAGATATTCGTCCTTCAGATAACAGCAGGCAAAATGGTATTGTTTTTGATAAGTTGCAGCATACAGCTCTGCAAAAGCATCGCTGTCATTCGCCTGTGCACGAATGACCAGATCGGACACATATTTGTAGTCCAAAGCAGACATCTGTATATCCCCCTTTTTATCCCATAAGCAGTTATTTATAATCTATGCTTCCGTGTAAACCTATAAGTCTTCCACAGCCTTTTTCGCGCGGATACGCCTGCTGGACAGAGCAATCAGATCTGTAATCATACGGATCTCCGGCCCTTCGTTAAAGGCAACGCCGTAGCGGTAATCAATGGGCGTATCCGCATCAGAATCATTGTGATGCGCCACCTTGCTTTCCATTCTCTCCAGAAAGGTGTCAAGCTTCTCTTCGCTGCAGTTCTCAAAGAGGGCCAGGAAGGTATTTCCGCCGTTTCTGCCCACAAAGCACAGATCCCGGGAAGCGGCCTGCAGGATACCGGAAAAATCCCGGATCAGATCATTCCCTTTCAGATGTCCGTACTGCTGATTGATTTCCTGGATATTCTTCAGATCAAACATCACGCAGCCTACCTGGGGCGGAAGAGGTTTATCCAGATATTTCTCGATCATGGCGTCACAGCTGTAGCGGTTGGCAATGCCAGCCACCGGATCCGACGACACTGCAAAATCCAGTTCCCGATAATCCTTTTTCAGGGAAGACAAACGACTGAAATCCAAAAATATAAACAGAAAGGCCAGAACAAAGGAGAGCCATAGAAGAATACAGAGCATGCGAACCCGAATATTATTGGCAGCCAGATGATAAAGTTCAGTATCTGTCAGTATGAGATACAAACCGATTCCGGCCAAAAGAAGCGTTAAAATTAACTGGACAGTTTTGAATCTGTCAAATTTTTTCATAACAACCCATTCCCTTCTCTACATATAATGCATACAATTAAAAACAGTATATCACAAAAAATTGATTTGTGGAGAATTTTTTGCAGGGAATGTGAAAATTTTGAGAGGACAGGGGGAGGGGCGGTGATATAGGTGAGAAAATATGGAAAAATAAGGAAAAACAGGGACCGCAGGTGTAAAATATTTACATTGCCAACAACTTATTACACTGTCCGCTTCCCAAACATTTTGAAATATTCCTGTGCCATCTGCAAGGACAAATTCAGTTTCTTTTGTAATCTTTCCAAGATATCCTTTTCAGAAAGATTAAATTCGAGTCCTGTTTCAATAATGCCTTTCGCTTCCCCTTCTTTTGCAATTTCTTCAAAAAACGACCACATAGTAAAGTCTCCCTTCCTGGATAATGCATTGTAATTAATCTTACAGTTGGCTGCACCTGCCACAGTCATAAGTACAGATTTATCTACCTTGTGTTCCCTTGCATAGTCTATGGCTTTTTTCCTTGTTTCATTTCTGGACAAGCTTTTATCAAGAATCATTCCCATCAGGTTGAAAAAATCCACATTTTTCACATTATGGAGTACCAGGCGGTTCTCTCTGGCTTCCACAAGCAGGAACTTATAGTCATTTACAAATGCTTTCAGCTCCTGGGGAATCTTCAGCATTCCGTGAAGTGACACTGCCCCACTCCAGGGTTTCTCGCCGTAGTAGACCACCATCATGATGACAGGGGTAAACCGATCTGTCTTTTTCATCCCGGACATGTATTCGTCCTCCTCCATCCCAGTTGCTGTCCGATATTTCCTGGCGTTGCTGTCATACTGCTTTTTATAAACGCCGTAGTCATATCCCATGACCCGCATGGGCATTGCATAATGAATGTGTTCCTGATGCTCCATTCCCAGCATCACAAGTTCCACACCAAATGCCGTGGATTTCTTGCATACCTTGATATTGTCTCTGGATGCCCGGATACTCTCGGCATAGTCCCTATGCTCCGATACCGTGGATTCCTCTGTATCCATATCCTCCAGCTCCTCTGGCCGGATCACCTGCTCTCCCTGGAACAGCACAGCATTGAAAATATCGGCAAACTGTTCGTTGTCGCTCCAGTAATTCTTTAACACGGTATCGGGTTTTAAATCCCGTGTTTTATTAGCCATCCTTATATTTCTTTCCCTCCTAAGTATACTATCAAACTCCATTGATTTCAAGAATTGCCAGCGGCAATGTTCCTCTAAAAAATTCCAAGGGGCCGGAAATCAGCCGCAGCATTTTCCTCAATAAATATTGATCTGGAAAATTTGGTGAGAAATCACCGGAACTTCATAATGAAAATAAACGTGAAGCCTTTATCATTTATATGATACACAAAGCGTGCGAAAATTGCAAGCACAAATAAAAAAAGTTTCCAGAATCCTTCCAGAAAACTTTTCCAGTATATTTTTTCAAAAAAATAAAAAAAATTGAAAAAACCTGAGCCATTTCCATTTTTCGAGACCTCTTTTATTATGTAACCGAAAAATTCTACAGGTTTGACGGGCTAAAAACAGGAGCAACAGAGGATCTGTAGATAATATAAGAGGAGGAAAAGGGGAAAGTCATGAAAAAAGAGATGAAACGATGGCTTGCACTTCTTCTGGCAGTTGTGATCGTAACGACCACCTGCGTATTTTCGTCCGAGAATTCTCTGTTTGCCTTTGAGGAAGGCGAGACGGAGGAAGCTATGGAAGTAGCAGAAGAGCCTGTGGATGAGCCAGAAGTAATCGTAGTGCCCTCGGGGGAGGTAAACCAGGAATCGGATGAACCTGCGGCGGCGGAAGAGCCGACACAGGATAATTCTGTTCAGCCGGAAGAAAGTACGCCGGCGCCGGAAGAGCCTGCACAACCGGAAGAGTCTGCACAACCGGAAGCAAGCGCGCCCGAGAAGGAGCAGGTACAGCCGGAAGCAAATGCGCCGGTAGAAAAGCCAGTACAGCCGGAAACTAAACAGCCGGCGGATACGACGGTACCAGAAGAAACTGCGCCCGAGAAGGAGCAGGACGTTGAGGCGGAAGAGACCGAGGAACAGCCGGAAGAGGAGGATGTTCCGGAGGAGGAAACTTCCCTTGACGAAAAGTCTAAATCTAATATTCATTATGAAATCCACTATTATTATGATGGAACAGAGGATGAGAACAGCAGAACCGTAGGAGAAGACGGTGTGCTGGGCGAGAAGATCCCGGGTTCCGACAATTTTGCGCAGGAGGTAACCTTCGGCGAGAAAAATTATGTCCTGGATCACGTTGAGAATGAGGCCGGTCAGGTAACGGAAAAGGCTGAGAGCAATGTGGTGAAGGTTTATTATGCTCTTTTGGAAGAGGAAGAGCAGGAAGTGAAGAAGCCGGCACAGACCCTGACTGCTGTGGCAGAAGACGGGGCAAAGGTTACTGTGGTGGCTCCTGAAGGTGCGCTTCCGGAGGGATCTAAGGTAACAATTAAGGAACTTAGCGCCAGCTCTTATAAGTCTGCAGTTGAGGCAGCCGTAAAAGAGGAAGGAAAACAGCTGACAGACCTGAAGGTGTATGATATCACCATTCTGGATGCAGATGGAAATGAGATTCAGCCTGACAATACGGTAAAGGTGACAATTACAGGGGCTGATGTAAAAGGTACGGAATCTTCTGTCTACCATATGGAAGACAATGGTCCTACAAAGGTAGCGGATGAGGGAAATGCTCAGTTTGTGGCTGAGCATTTCAGCCCGTATGTGGTTACGGGGGAAGAGCCGCTGGCGGATGATATGCCATTGGCAAATGAGGAAATTAATATTAAGAACACTTATGAAAAAAATGTTGGTGATAAAGATTTTACCTTAGACTATACGAAGGATGGATATAATCATAGTTTTAGGGTGTATTCACAAACTCTAAATAAAAATGTTGTAACTGTAAATGGAACGGGTTATGTGCAAGTAAATGAAGCCGGAGAGGCAATAATTGAGCATACATGGACTTCTTATTGGCTTGGCAGTAGTAATAAGGAGTACTTTAAAATTACGGTGGCAAAGGTATCTGCCACAGTCACCTTTGATCTTAATGGTGGTATTGGAACGACTCCTGGAGCCATTTCAGGAGAGAGTGGAGATTTAATTATTCTTCCAGATGGTACTGGAATCAGTCGCAATGGATATGATTTGCTTGGTTGGTCTTCCTCAAAGGATGCTAGTACTGTTTCTGGGGGAATCGCGGCTGCAATCTATAGTCTGGGCGGAGAGTTTGAAATTAAATCCAACCAAACGTTATATGCCATTTGGGCACAGAATACCGGAGATGTACAAGGACAAATTGTAATCGCAGTCCGAGACGATGGAAGTATTCCAGATGAGCCGAGTATTCAACCTGATAGCGTGAAATACACGTATTTTCCAGAATTAAATAATGTGAATGTCTTGGAGTATTTCAATCCTGCCCATACCATTAGTGGAAAAGATAGGGTTGCCGCAGCATTAACTGATAAATTCCGTGCACACATTGACAGCAATATAGGAACTATTTTTAATCCGGAAACACAATACATTGAATGGTATGTAATTAAGCATCAGTTGAATGATGGAAAGTGGCATGTTGATGGTGTTGTTCGGGAAAAGTCCCTGGTAAACCTTGACTATGACAGAAATGGAGCTACTTCAGGTTTGGCTCCTGATGGTAGTCAGTATCCGGTTGACAGTGATGCTAAGGTAGCCGGTAATCCGAATAACCTGAGCAAAATGGGTTATGAGTTCGGCGGCTGGAATACAGCGGCTGATGGAACGGGAACAACCTACCAGGAAGGCGATACAATTACCATGCGTGAAAGCATTACATTGTACGCTAAATGGATTCCTAAAAACAATACGACATATGTAGTAGAACATTATAAAGAGACAATAGATGGAACATATGAAAAAGCTGATACAGATGAGTTGACTGGAAGAACTAATGCAACTGTTTCAGCTACACCGAAGAACTATCCTGGATATAAGCATGTTGTTATTGATGAGTCTGTGGAATCCGGAATCATTAAGGATGACGGAAGCCTTATTCTGAAGGTGTATTATGCAAGAGATTCTTTCACTGTAACATATAACCTGGATGGCGGAACAAGCACGACAGAGAAGCTTGTATACGAAAATCTGAAATATGGGGTTAATACACCGAAGATTGCTGAACCTACAAGGATGGGCTATATGTTCGGTGGCTGGGATAGTGAAATTGCTGATACTGTAACAGCTGATGTGACATATACAGCCACATGGTTGCCCGTAACAATTACAGCAGTTGGATATACAAAAGAATATGATGGAGAATGGCATGGCCCGGAATCCGTTACAGCTTCTGTTACGTCTGCTGAGATTGAATATGAGGTAGACGGAAAATGGGTAGTTACAGCACCTACAATTCGTAATGTAGGAGAACAAACCTATAATGTTCATGCAAAAGTTAATGGTGTTGTTGTTGCGGAGACAAAAGTTACTTTGAAGGTTACACCAAAAGAAGTAACCGTAACAGCAGAAGCAGCAGAGAAACTGTTTGGAAGAGATGATCCGGAATTTATTGCAAAGGCAGAGGGAACGTTTGGGAACGACACGGTAACTTATACGGTAAGCCGTCCTGGAGCAGGGAC
>JAAWJI010000006.1 GCA_022796795.1 Lachnospiraceae bacterium
TTCTTTTGTGAGGGTTTTGGTTGAGCTCTTATACTCTATCACAAAAAGGGGTTCCCTTTCTATATCTATTTTTCACCCGAAGAAAATTTTACACTATCTATCCCCCTCTGGCAGGCGTCAGAAAACGCTCCGTGCCCCTCCGTTTTCCTTGACGCCTCCCCCTGAAAATGTTATAAATGTAGTAACAATTTCTTTCTACAGGAGGTCTCAGATTATGGTCAAGAAAAAATCACAGATGCTTGCCGTCCCCGCCCAATACAGCGATATGGAGGAGCCGGATGTACTGGTGGAACGGTTGAGAGCCTGCCAGGATTTTACCCTGCAAAAGGTTACGTCTCAGGAAGAGGAAGGGTTATTTCTGGAAATTCACTGCCAGGACGAGCTGTTTCAGGTGGAGCTCTATCCCATGGATTTTGTGCTGCCGGAGTTGTACCGCTGCCAGCATCTGTTCCCCGACGTGGATGTGGACGCCATTCAGCGCGCCCAGTACGGCCTTGCTGTGGAAATGGAATTTGGCAGCAATCCTCTGGCCTCCTATCATCTGCAGCTGAAGCTTATCCATGCCATGCTTCCGGAGGTGCTGGCTGTCATTGACGACAGTTCAGAAAAAATTCTCTCCGGCCGCTGGGTCGCCCTGGCCGCCCAGTCCCAGGTGCCTCCGGCGCCCCGATATCTCTTTACGGCTCAGGCTGTTTCCGGAGAGGAGGATTCCTGCGTATGGCTTCACACCCATGGGCTTAACCGCTGCGGACATCCTGAGCTGGAGGTTTTAAACTCCACCCGGGATAATTACCAACAGCACTACAATGTACTGGAAACCCTGGCAAATCGGCTGCTGGAGGAGCCCAAGCCCCTGGAATACGGCGCTCCCTTTTTCCTGGCCTATGTGGCTGCGGGCACGCCTCTCATGGTAACCCTGATTCACTGGGAGCAGGCTGTGAAGCTGTATCCGGAGGAAATGCTGGGTGGAAAGAACGACAGACAGGAAGGCCACAATGAGGATACCTGCGTGGTGTTTGTGTACCCCTCCCAAGAAAGCCTGGAGGAAGGACGTTTTTCCTCCCTCTCCATTTATGACGAGCTATTGCAGGACAACCCCATCTTTATGATTTCCAACGAGGAAACCGCCCGCATGCGCTCCCTGGCGGTGGAGCGGATCTCCTATTTCTTTGACGCTTTTGCCCAAAAGGATTGCAAGCTTCTGGTAAAGCTTGGTCTTTTGGTGGATGAGGAGCACAGCACCCAGGAAAATGACCGGGAGCATATCTGGTTTGAGGTTCTTGATATTTCCCAGGGACGTATAAAAGCTCGTCTGACTCAGGAGCCTTACTATATTAAAGGCCTGCATGAAGGTCACGAAGGAATCTATGGTCCGGAGGATGTGACAGACTGGCTTATCTTTACGCCGGAGAAACGGATTTCTCCAGATGATGTATATCTCTTTTCCTTGCCCCAGATCTAAGGCTCTGCAGTGGAATAAGAGAGATTCCCATTTTTCCTGTTTCCCCGCTCCAGAAAACACAGAATTTCCTTGACGCCTCCTCCTCAGGATGGTATAAAGGAAGTTGAGAAAAGATGCGGGTGGCCCGATCCATTCCGCCAGGAGGTTCATGCATGTCGGAAATCAATCAATTTGACAATATACTGCCGGTTGCGCCCTTAAAGATTGCTGCCTTAAGCAGCTGTAAAGATTTCGCGGAAAAGGTAGATCAATACCTGGTCTCCTTTCGTCGGGAGAGCAACCTTCATCATAGAGATAATATTAACTTTCAGGGCTACCAGGAAGACACCTATCTGGCAAAATGCTCCTGTCCCCGGTTTGGCACAGGGGAGGCCAAGGGCCATCTGGACGAATCCGTCCGGGGCTGCGATCTGTTTATTATGGTGGATGTTTGCAACTACAGCTTGACCTATTCTGTCTGCGGGCATGAGAATCACATGTCCCCGGACGATCACTATCAGGACTTGAAACGCATTATCTCCGCTGCCACGGGAAAGGCCCATCGGATAAACGTGATTATGCCCTTTCTCTATGAGGGGCGGCAGCATAAGCGCAGCGGCCGGGAATCCCTGGACTGCGCTCTGTCCTTGCAGGAGCTGCGGGATATGGGCGTCACAAATATCCTGACCTTTGACGCCCACGATCCCCGGGTGCAAAACGCCATTCCGCTCATCGGCTTTGACAATTTTCAGCCTCCCTATCAGTTTATGAAAGCGCTGCTTCGGGGAGTTCCGGATGTAAAGGTGGACAACGAGCATCTGATGATCATTGCTCCCGACGAGGGCGCCATGTCCCGGGCCGTGTATTTTTCCGGCGTTCTGGGCATTGACATGGGCATGTTTTATAAACGACGGGATTACTCTACGGTAATCAACGGAAAGAATCCCATTGTGGCCCATGAATTTTTGGGGGACTCCATAAAGGGCAAGGATGTAATCATCATTGACGACATGATTTCCTCCGGGGAGAGCATGCTGGATGTGGCCCGCCAGATGAAGGAGCAGGGCGCCAAGCGTGTCTTTGTCTTCTGCACCTTCGGCCTGTTCACCGACGGCTTTGAGAAGTTTGACGAGTATTATGAAAAGGGCTACATAAGCCTGGTGGTAACTACCAATCTGAACTACCGCAATCCGGTTCTTCTGGACAAGCCCTATTACCGGGAAGCGGATATGAGCAAATTTACGGCCATGATTATTGACACTTTGAATCACGACACCACCACCAGCTCCATCAACACGCCTACGGCCAAGATTCATGCCCTGCTGGAGCAGTATGCGCTGCAAAGATAATAGATGCTTGTCCCATAATTTCCATACAAAAAGACGAAGGGGCTGTGGCAAAACAGCTGTTATATACAAGATAGAGCATTTAAGCTCCCAAGGTTGCACCTATATCTTGCGTATAAGCTGCATTTTGCAACAGTCCCTTTTAGCTTACAGGAAATCCCGCCCTGTACGGCAAAAGCCTGTGAGATAGAGTTCATAAATTCACATATGCAACATAAGGAATGCTCCCAGATTTCCCCTCTTTCCCTGGGAGGCCCGATGGCTGAACAAAAGCTTAGGATTGCAGCAGGTGCAAAGATTGGTCACAGACAGATGCTCCGGCAGGACGCCGGCATCCAATAGAATCCGCTCATTGGCCCGCCACAGATCCAGCTGGTATTTTTCTTTGCCTCCCTCCTGCTGCCGGTATAGCTCTCCCCACTGCTTTTGTGGAAAGGCCTTCTGAAATTCTTGGATCACGTCCCGGCTCACTTCATAGCAGTCCTGACAGATAGACGGACCAATGCCGGCCAGCACCTGGGACGGATCCGTGCCAAACTCCTGTTCCATGGCTTCCAGGGTCACCTGTCCCATCCTTTCCACGGTTCCCCTCCAGCCGGAGTGACTAAGACCAATGGCCCGGTGCACCGGATCCAGAAAAAACAAGGGCACACAATCCGCATAAAAGGTGGCCAACACCAGCCCTGGCTCATCGGTAATCAATCCGTCTACATCCTCATAGTCCCGAGGACGCGTAAAGCCCTTTCCCCGGTCCGCTGCCGTCACCCGGCGCACATGGGTGGTATGGGTCTGATCCGACAGTACCAGATCCTCACAGGAAAAGCCTATGGCCTCCCCCATCCTGCGGTAATTTTCCCTCACCCGGTCCGGTTCATCTCCCCGGGAAAAGCTTAGATTCATGGTGGAAAAGATTCCCTGACTCACCCCGCCCAGACGGGTGGAAAACCCATGTGCCACCAGACGGGTGTCTTCCAGATGGGAAAATGCCAGGTAGGGCACGCCCCCTGTTTCCCTCTCCACTAAAGCGCTCTCCTGCTTCTTTTTCTTCCAATCCAGCATTTTTTCTCCTCTCCGGCAAGCTTACTGCCTCTTCTCTCTTTTCCTGACCCAGTATTCCAATTCCGCCGTTTCCAGCCGTTTTTTGCCGGGATCCCCTTACCCTTTTAGGCCGCCCTTTGGCAGCTTCCTCTACATTTGGCAGCCCTTCCTTTCTCTCCCATGGTTTGCTCACCATCTGGCTCTGTGTCCTGTATTCCTCCTATCCTGACCGCCCGTATAGGGAAAGGCGTTTTGATACAAGGTGATCTCCTCTCCCAGAATCGCTACCACGTCGAACCGGCAGGAGGTATCCTCCCCATATCCGTGGCTCATCCGGTAGTAATCTGCCGTGCGGCAGATGGTCCGCTGCTTTCCCCTTGTCACCGCCTCCTGGGGCAAGCCATTTCCTCCTCCGCCGCGGTATTTGACCTCGATAAACACCAGATCGCCTCCCTGCCTGGCAATCAGGTCAATCTCGCCCTGACGACAGCGAAAATTACGGCACAGGATAAAATAGCCGCGGTTCTGCAAATACTCCGCGGCTTTCTCCTCATATCTGGCTCCCAGTTTTCTCCTGTTCTTTTCTGCGTCACCTTCCATTGGTTTTCCCCCTGCTCTGCCACATGGCTTCATCGGCTTTCCTTCTGCTCTGCCACAAAATGTCCGATAAAGCTTTTTCGATGGATAGGACAGGGACCCAGCTCCTTTAAAGCCGCAATGTGGGCTGCAGAGCCATATCCCTTATTGGAGGCAAAATGATACCCGGGCAGCAGCTCCTCATACTGCACCATCATCCGATCCCGGGTTACCTTGGCCACAATACTGGCCGCCGCAATGGAAATGCTCTTGGCATCCCCCTTTATAATGGGCACCTGGGGAAGCTTTACCTGGGGAATGGTCACTGCGTCATTCAGCAAGAGATCCGGCTTCACAGAAAGCTGTGCGATAGCCATGCGCATAGCCTCATAGGTGGCCTGCAAAATATTGATCTCATCTATCCTGGCAGGGCCTATCACCCCCAGACCTACGGCAACCGCCTTCTCCATGATCTCCTCATAGAGAAGCTCCCGCTTTTTCTCCGACAGCTTTTTGGAGTCATTCAAATACAGAATCTCACATTCCTTGGGCAGAATCACTGCTCCCGCTACCACCGGACCTGCCAGGGGACCACGGCCCACCTCGTCGATTCCGCAGACATAGGCCAGATCCTGGTACTGCCTTTCATAAACCTGCATTTCCCACAGGCGCTGCCGCTCTGCCTTAAGCTTCTCCTGCTTTTTCTGCAGACGCTGCTCTTCTGCCTTTGTCATCTGTCCTTCAGCCTTTCCTCAATTCCTGTTTCTCTTTCCGGCGTCCTTGCTCTTTCACAGCTGTCTTCCAATCCCTGCTTTTCTCTGACAACATCTACTGGTGCTTTAAAATACCGAATTTTTGCAGCGGCCAGATTCGAAGCCAGGCCCGTCCAATGATCTTATCCCGGTGAATGATTCCCACACTGGGATCCCTGCTGTCCGAGCTGGCATTCCGATTGTCTCCCAGTACAAAGTATTCCTCTTCCCCCAGGGTCAGGGGCTCGGCGGCAATCCCGGCTTGTTCCATCAGCTCCCGGCCATAGGATTCCTTCAGCTGCTCCCCGTCAATGTAGACTCTGCCCTCCGCCACCTGCACAGTCTCCCCCGGCATGCCGATAATCCGTTTAATATAGTATGTATCATCCTTGTACTCAAAAGGAAATACAATAATATCATACCGCTGGGGATCCCGGAACCGGTAGGTAATCTTATCCACAATGAGATTGTCCCCATCTTCCAGCATATTTTTCATGGAATCACCGCTGACATAGGTGCGCTGCCCCAGGAATGTAATCACCAGAAAAGTCATTCCCAGCACCACTGCCATATAGAGCAGCATGCTCACCAGTTCCTGGCCCAGTGTCCGTTCTTTTTCCTCAAACTCCTCTGCCAGGGCGTTCTCTCTGCCCCTTCGCCCTCTTCTGCTCATCTTCCCACCTCTTCCTGCTGTCTACAATTTCTCCGCCGCACGCTTGGGCTCTTCCTGATCCGTTCCCTGAAAGCCCCTGCGCTTCTTCCATCCTACCCTTTTACAGGGGGAAATTCAAGTGTTATTTTTCCCAATTTTCCGCTGCGGAACTCCTCCAGCAATATCCCGGCCGCCTTCTCTGTATCCAGCGCACTGCCTTTTTGCAGACATCCCCGCCTGCGGGCAATGTCCTCCAGCAAGGCATAGGACTCCCCGTCCTCTGAAATCCCATAGCGCTCCTCCAAAACTCCCGGCACCTGCTTCTGCAGAAAACCCAGAAGCTCCCAAGCCAACTCCTGGCTATTGAGAATCTCTTCCCTTATGGAACCGATCATGGCCAGCCGAAGGCCCACCTGGGCATCCTCGAACTTGGGCCACAGAATTCCCGGGGTATCCAAAAGCTCTACCTGCTTATTGAGACGAATCCACTGGGCGCCCTTGGTGACGCCGGGCTTATTCCCCGTCTTGGTACAGGCCCTGCCGGCAAAGCTGTTGATAAAGGTAGATTTTCCCACATTGGGGATCCCCGCCACCATAGCCCGCACAGGCCGATTCAAAATGCCTCTCCTGCGGTCCCGTTCAAGTTTCTCCTTACAGGCCTCCTGGATCACGCCCTGAATGGCCTTCATACCTGCGCCGCTGCGGGCGTTGATTTTCACCGTAAAAAATCCCTGGTCCCGGAAATACGCCTCCCAGGCCTCATTCTGCCTGTCGTCTGCCAGATCCGCCTTGTTCAGCAGGATTACCCGCGCCTTCTGCCTTCCCAGCTCGTCAATGTCCGGATTCCGGCTGCTCAAGGGAATTCTGGCGTCCACCAGCTCCAGAATCAGATCAATCAATTTGATCTGCTCCTGCATCATGCGTTTTGCCTTGGTCATATGACCGGGATACCACTGAACCTGCATGTCTTCCTCCTCATTCAATATATCCAAACTGTTCTTTGGGGGATATGATAAACCACGCCTTCCCCAGAATGTCCTTTTTATTCACGCTTCCAATATTGGGGCTTCTGCTGTCCTCGCTGGCATTTCGGTTGTCTCCCAGCACAAAATACTCATTGGCTTCCAGACGAAGCTCCGACGCTGCAATCCCTGCGTCCTCCATGGCCTCTGTGAGAATCTCCTCCTCCAGGGCCTCTCCATTTACAAAAATACGCCCGCTGATAATCTGAACCCGGTCGCCCGGACGTCCCACCACACGCTTCATATGGTAGTGAGAATTCTCATTTCCATTGGGCTTAAACACAATCACATCCCCGTAATCCGGTTCCTTCAGAAGATAGATAAACTGATTCACCAGCACCTGATCTCCGCTGTAGATAGTGGGTTCCATGGACTGCCCCACATTACTGATCATTCTGCCGAAAAAGTACACCAGGATACAGGCCAGCACAAAGGCCACGGCCATGCCCCCAATCCAGAAAACCGCCTCCTGCAAAATGGCAAAATTAATCCGTTTCTTCTTTTTTCGAAAACTCAGTCCCTTCATCCGTTTCCCCTTTGTTCCGTACAATCCTCTGGGGAAGCGCCGGACATCCTCTCCTGTCCGGTACATTTCCCGCAAGAACAAAACGGGGGACAATGAAGCATTGTCCCCCTGCCTGAGCTATTTCACTAATTCTTTTACCTTCGCACGCTTTCCTACACGGCCTCTCAGGTAATTCAGCTTCGCACGTCTTACCTTACCGCGACGGATCACCTCGATCTTCTCCACATTGGGAGAGTGTAACGGCCAGGTCTTCTCCACACCGATTCCATTGGAATTCTTGCGGACAGTAAAGGTCTCCCGGTTGCTTCCGCCCTGTCTCTTCAGAACGATTCCCTCAAAAACCTGAATTCTTTCCCGGTTTCCCTCTTTGATCTTTCCATATACCTTTACGGTATCGCCTACATGAAATACAGGAACTTCCTGCTTCATCTGCTCTGCTTCGATGTTCTTAATAATGTCATTCATCTCGTTGTTTCCTCCTTCTAATCCGGACGTTCATAACGCTTTTCTGCGACAGAGGACCATCTCTTTTCTTCACAACGCATTTTATTTTACCACAGGAAGATTTAAAATGCAAGAACTTTTCAAAATCCAGAATTTTTTGCAGAATTTTTTAAAATCCACAAAGGCGACTTTGCAGGGCACAATCCCAGATTTTCCTGCAGAGCCTGCAAGGCCTCATTCTCCTGCTTGACCCACAGATAAGGGGTACGTCCCTGCTCCAACAGCCGGTTGATAAAGGCTGTCTCCAAAGCCCGTCCAATGCCCCTTCTCCGAAAGGCTTCTCCCACATACAGGAAATCCAGGGCTCCCATCTGGTTTTGTGCCAGGATTCCCTTAAGCTTTCCCTCCGAAAACCCCCCGTACATGCGGCCCTGGGCCAGGCTCTTCAAAGCTTCCTGCTTCCTCCTGTCCTCCCCTTTGGGCAGGTCTGACAGAAGCAGACCCACCGCTCTTTTTTGCCCGTCATGGGATCCCTCAAGGCGTACCACCTCCGCCTCATACCGACGGGGCAGAGGATTCCTCTGGGTATATACATAGGGAAGGCGGCTCTCCAGCTCCCAGTCTCCCGGCCGCCCTTTCGCCGTTTCTGACAGAACCTTTTCTGCCGTTTCTGCCAGAAATTCCTGGTGCAGAACCAGCACGGGGACCGGGTCGTATTCCTGCCCTGAAATCTTCTCCAGCATGCTCCTTCCCGCCTGCGGCTCCCGCGCCGACACATAACAGACGCCCCTGCCGTCATCCAGGAGCATGATCCCTGTCTCGTCAAACTGCAGAACCTGCGCCCGGTCCGTCCGCAGATTTTCCAGCATATCCATATGCAGAAGTTTATTCCTCAAAAGCTCCCGCTCGCAGGCTCTGCGGCGCTCATACTCCCGGTAGAGATCCGGCCTTCGCTCCCGGGTCCGTTTCTCAGCCTGTCCAAGCCTCCATACCTCAATACGCCTGTGGTTTCCAGAGAGCAGCTCCTTTGGCACCTGCTTTTCGCGCCAGACCTCCGGCCGGCTGTACTGGGGATACTCCAGCAGGCTTCTGTGAAAGGACTCAAACTCCGCGGAGTCCTCATTGTTCAGCACTCCCGGCGCCAGACGGGAAACAGCATCCATTATAACCAGAGCCGCCAGCTCGCCGCCGGTGAGCACATAGTCTCCGATGGAGATGAAATCCGTCACAATCTCCTCCAGGACCCGCTCGTCCACCCCTTCATAATGACCGCAGAGGAAAATAAGCTCCTCCTCCCTGGCCAGCTCCCTGGCCAGGTTCTGGCGGAACACCCTTCCCTGCGGCGTTACATAGATAACCCTGGGCCGGTGGGCGCAGGTCTTTCTCACGCTCTCATAGGCCTGATAAACCGGCTCTGCCTGCATGACCATGCCAGCGCCACCGCCGTAAGGGTAATCGTCCACCTTATTGTGCTTATTCTTTGCGTAATCCCGGATATTTACTGTGTGAAGCTCCAGATTTCCCCGCTCTAGGGCCCTGCCTGTAATGCTGGTGCCAAAGGCCCTGTCTATGAGCTCCGGAAACAATGTCAATACATGAAATCTCATAGGTCCAGCAATCCCTCCAGAAGGTGCACCCGCATAAGCTTAGCCTCCACATCCACCTGCAGGATACAGGCGGGAATGGCAGGCAGGAGAAGCTCTTTTCCCTCTTTTGTCTCCACCACATACACATCATTGGCTCCTGTCTGCAGCACATCCGTCAGCATTCCCAAAGCTTCTCCTTCCTCTGTCTCCACCTGCATGCCTATGAGATCCACAATAAAATTTTCGTTTTCCTTCAGGGGCACTGCATCCTCCCGGCTCACCAACAGGTCGCATCCCCGATATTTCTCGATTTCATTGATATCCTGAAATTCCTTAAATTTCAAAATTACCTGGTTTTTAAAATACCGCACCTGGGTAATGGTCAGAGGCTTTTGCTCCCTCTTTGTATCCAAAATCACCTGCTTAAGCTTCCGAAAACGCTCCGGATCATCCGTGGTGGGAAATACCTTTACTTCCCCCTTCAATCCATGGGTAGATGCGATCACCCCTACGCGTAAATATGGTTCCATATTGTCTCCTTGCCTCTATTTTCCAAACCGATTCCAAATCCTGCAGCGCACTCTTTTCGTAAAATTTACTTCCTGGAAAGTGAAAACAGCGGGTGTCGCCACCCGCCTGTTCTCTACTGCAGTATTTCTACCACTACTTTTCTGTCTTCCTTTGATGCCGCTGCCTTTACAACGCAGCGAATGGCTTTGGCGATCCGACCCTGTTTGCCGATTACCTTTCCCATATCAGAGGGCGCCACACGAAGCTCAACAAGAACTGTCTTTTCATTCTCTGTCTCCGTCACCACAACTTCTTCCGGATGCTCTACCAGTGATTTTGCAATCACCTCTACCAACTCTTTCATTTGCCACCTCCGAATGTGGTTGTCCCCGAAAACATTATTTCTCAATACCTGCTGCCTTCAAGATTTTTCCAACCACCTCTGTGGGCTGCGCACCGTTCTGAAGCCATTTCTTTGCCGCCTCCTCGTTTACCTTAAAGGTACTGGGATCTGTGTTCGGATCGTAGGTTCCGATCTCCTCGATGAATCTGCCGTCTCTGGGTGATCTGGAGTCTGCCACAACGATTCTATAGAAAGGAGCTTTCTTCTGACCCATTCTCTTTAATCTGATTTTTACTGCCATTTTCATCCACCTCCGTGATAATTATAAAATTGTTTATTTAAAAGGGAAGTTTAAACTTGCCTCTTTTACCAAATCTGCCGCCCATCATCTGGGGCATCTGCTTCATAAGCTTTCTGCTCTGCTCAAACTGTTTTACCAGCCGGTTCACCTCGGAAATATCCACCCCTGCTCCGCCTGCAATCCGCCTCTTCCGGGAGGGATTGAGAAGGTTGGGATTCGTCCGCTCCTGAGGCGTCATGGAAAGAATAATCGCTTCGATCCGCGCCATTTTCTTCTCATCAATGGCCGCTTCCAGATCCTTCATCTGGGCGCCCATACCCGGCATCATGGAAAGCACGCTGCTAAGGCCGCCCATTTTCTTCATCTGGTTCATGCTCTCCAGATAATCGTCAAAACCAAACTGGTTTTTCTTCATCTTCTGGGCCATCTCTTTGGCCTTATCCTCATCCACCTGCTCCTGGGCCTTCTCAATGAGGCTTAACACATCCCCCATGCCCAGAATCCGGGACGCCATACGATCCGGATAAAACTGCTCCAGATCCGAAAGCTTCTCTCCCATACCGATGAACAGAATAGGCTTTCCCGTCACTGCCTTAATGGAAAGGGCCGCGCCGCCTCTGGTATCGCCGTCCAGCTTGGTGAGAATCACGCCGTCAATGCCGATCTGCTCCTGAAAGGAGGTAGCCACATTGACTGCATCCTGTCCAGTCATGGCGTCCACAGTGAGAAGGGTTTGATCCACGGTAAGATTCTCCCGAAGCTCCTGAAGCTCCCGCATCATATCCTCATCCACATGAAGACGTCCCGCCGTGTCCAGAATCAGTACATTCTGCCCGGACTTTTTGGCATGCTCGTAGGCAGCCCTGGCAATATCCACAGGCTTATGTCCGTCGCCCATGGTGAAAACCTCCACGCCCTGCTTCTCGCCGTTGACCTGCAGCTGCTTAATAGCGGCAGGCCGGTAAATATCGCAGGCCACAAGCAGGGGCTTACGCCCTTTGATCTTCAGCTTACCGGCAATCTTGGCCGCCGTGGTGGTTTTACCCGCGCCCTGGAGGCCCATCATCATGAGAACCGTAACCTCATTGCCGGGACGAAGACGAAGCTCTGTAGTCTCCGATCCCATGAGGGCAACCATCTCCTCATTTACGATCTTAATCACCATCTGCCCCGGCGTCAGGCTGTTCATCACGTCTGCGCCAATGGCCCGCTCCTCCACGGATTTAATAAACTGGCGGACTACCTTGAAGCTTACGTCCGCCTCCAGAAGGGCCAGCTTCACCTCTTTCAGGGAAGCCTTCACATCCGCCTCTGTCAGGCGGCCCTTGCTCCGCAGGTTTTTAAAGATATTCTGCAACTTATCTGATAAGCTTTCAAATGCCATATGCCTTGCTTCCTCAAATTATATTCCAACCGCTACCGGGGAGTACCTGCCCGAAGCTCTTTTATCTGTTCCACATCTATGGTACAGACTTTACAGCTGCTCTGAAATCTGCTCCAGCCTTTGTGTTCTCACAGCTTCTCCAGAATCTGCTCCAGCCTTCTGACAAGCTCCTCCTGATCGACGGACTCCTGTTCCTTAATGAAACACTGTATTTCCTGAATCTGTCCCCGGATAGAAATAAACCGTTCCACCAGGTGAAGCTTACTCTCATATTCCTTAAGAATCTTATTGCAGCGTCTGATGAGATCGTGCACGCCCTGCCTGCTGATGCCCCGCTCCTGGGCCACCTCGCTGAGGGTGCAGTCATTTAACACCACATCCTCGTAGACTTCCTTTTGATGCTCTGTCAGCAGCTCCCCATAGAAATCATAGAGGAGCGTTTGCTCTAAAATCTTCTCCATCGCTGCTCACCTTGCTTATCTTACCGGAAAAGAAAAAGGTTGTCAAGTGTTTTTTCTTGACAACTTCTTTCTTTTTACTGGTCTATCATTCTCTCCCCAGTCACAGAGTTTCCCTGCTTGTATACGGTCCTGATAATATCGTCGATCTTCGCTTCCTCCAGGCCCACCTCCTTGATAGGCGCTGTATGTGAGATGTCCTCAATCAGACGGGCAGCAGTGATCTCGTCCTTGCGGAAGCGGTAGACGGCCCGGGCCTCGTTGACAGAGACAAGCTCTGCATGAGGATGCGGGATGGTGACAGGGTGATAAAAGTCAATGATGAGATCACGGCAGGGCGCAATCTTGTCCGCCAGTTCATCCAGCGACCCATCCTCAATGATCTTTCCCTCGTTGATAATGATGACCCGTCGGCATAGCTCCTGGATGTCACCCAAATCGTGAGTAGTCAGGATAATTGTGGTACCGCTTTGCTGGTTAATTTCCTTGATGAACTTCCGGACGGAGTATTTTGCCTCCACATCCAGACCAATGGTAGGCTCGTCCAAAAACAGCACCTCAGGCGAGTGAAGCATGGCTGCCACCAGGTCGCCCCGCATCCGCTGCCCTAAGGAGAGCTGGCGAACCGGAGTATCTATAAAACGGTCAATCTGAAATATCTCATTGAGCATCCCCAGATTCTGGTGGTAAGTTTTGTCGTCGATCTGATAAATCCTTTTCAGCAATTCAAATGTTTCACCCAGACGCAAATCCCAGTTCAGCTGGCTGCGCTGGCCGAATACCACGCCCAGGTTTTTCACCACACGTTTGCGATCCTGCTGAGGCGATATGCCATCAATCAGGATTTCACCGCTGGTAGGCTGCATTATGCCAGACAACATCTTCACTGTGGTGCTTTTCCCCGCGCCGTTAGGGCCAATATAACCGACAATGTCCCCTCTGGCAATCTCAAAAGAAATATCGTCCACAGCCCGGACAGACTCTGTGTTTTGTATAAAGAGGTTCTTCACCGCTCCTTGCAGCCCGCTCTCTTTTTTGATCTTTTTATATTCCTTCACCAGATGGCTCACTTCAATGATATTCATGGATGTACCTCCCGTCTCTTTCCATCATGTTCCCTTGTCAAAGGACTATATCTGTACATGCAACAGGCTGTCATGCCTTAGAAAACTGCTCTTTAGCTTCCCGCACTCTCGTACCTTCTCATTCCCAATCGGAAAATTACACAGCTCCCCGCAAACATAAGCAGCCCTACCGCCAGAGTGACTACCGCCAGGGGGACAGGGATCCTGGCAGGTTCCATCCTCAACATATCCCTGACAGGGAAAAAGGTGATCCACGCCAGGGGAAGGATAAAGGTAAACAGCGCCTGGACCCATCTGGGATAAATGGTGATCGGATACATGGACACCCGCTCAAACAGCTCTCCCACCATGTCCGTAAAATTCGCAGTGCTTTTCGTCCAGAAGGACATGGAACCACAGAAAAGCCATACTGAGCCGCGAATCAGCGTCCCACCGGCAAGGGTGAACAGAATCAGCATAATATTGGTGAAATTCAGGGCAAGATGCACCTTCATACAGCCATATACAAACACTATCAGGCCAGGTATCATATCGGTAAAGCCGATGAGATTAAAATCCATGAACAAAAATTGAAACAACAGATTCATGGGCCGCAGAAGGAACATATCATACTCCCCTTCGATAACACAGTAACCCATATACCAGGTCTGGATAAAGAACACCACTGCCAGGCCATGACTCAGCACTGACATGCCATACAGAAATGCCAAGCTTTCATAACCCCAGCCGCCGATACTACCAAACTGATCTACCACAAATTTAATAGTGGCAAAGCCCACCACCCATTGGATGGAATTTGCCAGCACATGGCCTATGAGCATGAACGGATACTCCAGCTCGGATTGGATGGAGAGCTTGGTGAACATAGCAGCCACAGAGGCGTAATACCGGATTTTTTTCATCGCTTATCCTCCTTGAATCAGTACCGCTGCAGCCGCCTTCTTTTGCAGAATATGAAACAGCAGCCACAGTGCCGCGCACCAAAACATCTGTAATCCTGTGCGGAGCAAAATTTCATCTGCAGTGTACTGGCCGATATAAATTCCCAGCGGAAGCTGGTAGATGTTCATAAAGGGCAGAAACTCCAGAACCGTCCGGAATCCGTTGGGAAAAAACCAGAGCGGAAAAATACTGCCGGACAGCAGCTTCATAATAAAACCCTTGGCGTTGGCCAAGGGACCAAGTTTCAATGTTTTGAATGCGCACATGCCCAGCAAAGCCGCCAGGATCCAGTTGATCAGATAACCAATGGCGAAGCTGAATAGAAACAGCAGGAAACGAACCGGCGACCTGGGAGCCGGGAAGCCAAACATGACTGTGCCAACTAAAAGCAGCGGAATGGCTTTCTGGAAAAATGCCGCAGCACAGTCGCCCATATCTTCCGCCAGATAAATACCATAGATGTTAATCGGCTTAAGCAGATCCAGCGCCACACTGCCCGACCGTACACTGCCGGCGATACGGTTCTGTACCCCCATCGTCAGCAGGTTTCCCATAATGACGGAGATGGTAGTGTAGGTAATCATGTCCCTCTGGCTCACACCAGACACCGCCTCCGCCCCACTGTAGGCGGCGATCCAGAAACAGGACATTGCATACATAATCAAACACTGAATCAGAATGGTTGAGATCACATTGAACCGATAAGCCAGGGCAGTCTGTATTCTGATTTTTGAGACAAATAAATAGGATTTCATGTATATAACCTCGAATATTGTGTATCCTCCTAGTGTTATGTCTGGATTATATTCAGGCAGAATACTAGTGTTATGGCTGGATTATATTCAGGCAGAACACCAGCTCACTGAGAGTATGTTTCTGTCAGATACTGCAAATAAGTTATTGCCATATCTACGCGCGGAGAATTGGAGATAATTCCCAAATACAAAGTGCCGTTAAGCCCTTCCTTTTCCATAAGCGCCGAGTGTGAAACATCGACTGCCATGGGATACTCATCAGTCACCGCCATATAGGAAACAGAAGGATCCAGCTGGACATCCACAGAATTGTCTTCTAAAATAACCTTGTTGGATACCAGACAGGACCAAAGCTCCTCATACAAATCCGGAGCCTTTTGGGTAAGAAGCTGTTCCATATTGCAAAGATATCCCCTGTTAGAAAATATATCAAAAGCCCTCTGATCCATTAAAACCACATCCATGGTATTTCCAGCAATAGCAGCCACAATTTTCGTGTTGGAAGCGTAGGCGTATTCATGGTTCATAGCCTCTGGTTCCTCTACAAGATACAGCTCCTTGTATAGCCCTACCTCTTCCTTGCCTGCATCTGCCCCTGTATAGTCGAGAAACCCTATACTCAGCTCCTCTGCAAAGGCTTCCCCTGCAGACACATTGACAAGAGCCGTGTATAAAATGGTATCCTTGTGGGTGGCAGATCCATATATCATATAACCGGCCACATACAGGAAAATACCGGCAGCCACAATAGGAAGCTTATAGTATTCCCAGATATATCCAATCTTCTCCCTGCCATGTACATCTTTTAAGCTCCACTTCCGTTCCCCTGATTTCAGTGTCTCCTGGGCTGGGGATATACCCCCCCGTCCTTCCTCTGTCTTCTCCTCACAGAGGAGGAGGATATTGGAGAGCAGATAAGAACACAAGAGAGCGCAAAGCCCCTCCCCAAAAATAATCGCCGGGGTGAAAACACGGATCACCACCACTGCCATGATAAAATAAATCAGAGCCATTAAAACAGTACAGAGCAAAAACCGCATACCAATCATCAGAGAGTTTTTGAACATTGCCCGTATCGTGTTATCAAACCTGGCCTGAAGGGGGAAAATATACATCCAGATAATTCCGTAGGCGGCAAGTGCCACTACAAATACAGCCGTCCCCAGAGCCCATAGTACACTTTCAAACCTCATATGGTAAAAGACATAGGCATCTATCCCCAGCACTATTCCAACCCCAAAAAGAATCAGCCAGATGATCGTGGCCTGGCGGAAATTTTCTTTAAAGGAATGAAAAAAAGATTTCGTAAGGTTCCCCTCTTCATTTTTTGCAATCTTTAAGCTTACATAAAAAAGCGCTGTTGTGGAAGCTCCCACCGTAAAAACTGGCAGACAGCAGATGAACCACAAAATATTCAGCCAGACAGAATAAACAAGCTTTGTTATAAACTGCATAACAGGGCCTTCCATGTCAAAAAGTCCTTTCATAATCCCTTAATCCCCCGTAGATTCTCTTAAAATCAAATCCGTTTCCACATACATCGTCCGGTAATTCAAAGACGGCTCATTAATCCGGGTTATCAAAAGTTGCACGGCAGAAATCCCCATAGCCTGACTGTGAATATGGACGGTTGTAAGGGACGGCGTCACAATTCTTGATTCGGGCGAATCATCAAAGCCACATAAATATACATCCCCGGGAACAGAATAATCCAGAAGTTTCAGAGCCTGCATCACATCCAGGGCAACTGCGTCATTGGCACAGAGAAAAACATCTGGAAGCTTTTTCATTTTTCGGAATTCCTCCACAAGGTATGCCTGGATTTCTCCCGGATTATAATACAAGGCATCCCGCTTGCTTTCCACAAGGCAATATTCCTCCCTGCAGGGAATCCCCGCCGTGTACATGGCGCCCCGATAATTCATATACCGTTCGTAAAAGGACTGACAATGCATGTATTCCCCTACAAAACCAATCTCTTTTTTACCTCTTCGGATCATTTCTTTAACAAAACGGTAAATTTCTGTCCGATTATCCATATACAGCCGGTCTGCCTCTAAAGGCCGGTCAAACCCATTTGCCGGAGAGTCAATGAGCAGCAGCGGAATGCCCAGCCCACTGAGCATTCTGCAGTATCCATGATCAAAGATTTCAATACAGGCAATGCCTGCCGTCCTTTCCGGATTGAAAGAAATCGGGAGCTTCTGTCCTGCTATCTCCTCTCCAATTACCCGGTGCATGGTAAGGCTGTAGCCCAGCTGTGCCAATTCTCTCTGAAACTTGTCCAGCATGGTAGAGGCAAAATGAGAATTTCCCAGAAAATCTCCCAGAAAAAGTGCAATCTCGCTTTTTTCTTTTCCATCAGGAACAGAAGTTGGTTTAGGGAGCTCTGAAATATTCATATAGGAAAACTGTTTATACCCCATCTCCTGAACCTTTTTCAGAACCTTATCCCGGGTTGCGTCCGCCAGCACTCCTGTATTATTAATTGCTTTTGAAACTGTATTGCGTGAAACACCCAGGGCATCTGCAATATCCTGGATTGTCACCTTTGAAGCCATAGTCTTCTCCTTTCTGTTCTTACATATGTATCATATCTCACAGCACAAAATATGTCAAATGTAAAAATATTAAAAAATTTCTTAATATTTTTGTAAGAAGTGTAAAAAATAAATGAACTCTTTATTGTTCAAATGTAAAAAATTATGTTGACAAAATGTAAAAATAGGGATATATTTAACACATAAACGCATATCCAATTTTTACATTTGCACAACATGGCAATTGTGCAACGTAAAAAAATGAACCGGAATGCAAGAAAGGAGGAAAAAATGGCATCCAATTCTACAACAGTTCCAGCCAGTAAGCAGGAACACAAGCCAAAAAACGCGGAGGGAGGAATACATAGTTTTCTGCTCTATGTAAAGCAGCATTGGGAATTATATGTAATCTTCCTTTTGCCGGCATTAGCCCTGACCCTGATCTTTAAGTACATCCCCATGGGCGGCATCTTAATTGCCTTCCAGGATTACAATCCGTTTCGGGGTATCCTGAAAAGCGATTGGCTAGGGTTCACGTATTTCCAGAGATTTCTCTCCTCTCCGGATTTTATGTCCTATCTGGCTAACACCCTGAAGCTCAGCGTCTACGGCCTCTTATGGGGGTTCCCGGTACCCATTATTCTGGCGTTTTTGCTGAATCGGATTCAAAGCAAGGGGATCAAGAAAAAAATCCAGCTTGCCCTTTACCTGCCAAACTTTATTTCCGTCATCGTGCTCTGTGGTATTGTAAGAATCTTTCTTTCCGTAACCGGCCCGGTCAACCTTCTGCTTGGCACTCAGGTCAATTTTATGACCATGCCCGGAGCCTGGAGAACCATCTATATCGCAAGCGGAATCTGGCAGGGAGCCGGATGGGCGTCCATTATGTATACGGCGGCCCTGGCAAACGCGAGCCAGGATCTGAGAGAGGCAGCCGTACTTGACGGCGCCAACATTCTGCAGCAGATCCGTGTGGTTGAGTGGCCCGCTATCAAGGATATCGTTATCATCCAGTTTATCCTGCAGGCCGGAAATATTATGAGCATCGGTTTTGAAAAGGCCTATGCGTTGCAGACAGACCTGAACCTGGCCAGCTCAGAAATTATTTCCACCTACGTCTATAAGCAAGGTCTTATCAGCGGTAATTTCAGCTTTTCAACAGCAGTTGGCCTTTTCAACACCATCATCAACGTTATTCTGCTGGTAAGCGTCAATAAAATTGTAGCAAAGATGAACGACGGACAGGGACTCTAGGAGGTGCGGGATGAATAAGAAAAAATTTTCCAGCTATGGCACGCAGGACAAACTGCTTCTAACAGTGGGTTATCTGTTGATCGGCCTGTTTGTACTCTCCATCATCATTCCTGTGATTTATATCATTGTGGCTTCCTTCATGGATCCCATAACCCTGCAGAATAAAGGAATTACTTTTGATTTTAGCAAGTGGACCCTGACGGCCTACGAGCGGGTAATCTCCAATGCACAAATCTGGGTGGGCTTTAAAAATGCTGTAGTCTACTCCATTGTATTTACTGTTGTATCCGTAGGCGTGACTCTTCTGGCGGCCTATCCCATGTCCAGGGCTGATTTTAAAGGAAGAGGATTCTTCAATGTTATTTTCATGATTACCATGTTCTTCGGCGGCGGTCTGGTTCCCACTTACCTGCTGATCGGAAACCTGGGACTTTTGGACAGCATGTGGGCCATCATCCTTCCCGGTGCGTTCAGTGTGTGGAATATGACCATTGCCAGGACTTACTACCGTGGAATTCCCGCAGAGCTTCATGAGGCGGCGGATGTAGACGGAGCCAACGAAATCGTCTATTTCTTTAAAATCCTGCTTCCCGTATGTACGCCGGTTATTGCAGTGCTGGCTCTGTGGCAGTTTGTCGCCATGTGGAACAGCTACTTTGACGCCATGATCTATTTGAATGATTCTGCAAAGCAGCCCCTGCAGCTGGTTCTGCGTTCCATCCTGATTCAGAGTCAGCCGGAACCAGGCATGATTTCCGATATACAAAGCACAGCCCAGCGTGCGCAGCTTGCGGAACTTCTAAAATATGCTACAATTATTATCTCCAGCCTTCCGCTTTTAGTGATGTACCCGTTCTTCCAGAAATATTTTGACAGCGGCATCATGGCGGGTTCTGTGAAAGGCTGATGGACGTGAAAAGGAGCAAGGATATGAAAAAAGAATTTATAAAGCGCACCGCTGTACTTGTTCTGGCCATGGGAATGGCAATTCCCCAGCTGGCATGCGGACGAAGCGTCTCTTCCCTGAATACAGGCGAAGAAATGCAGGTGGTAGATCCCGCCACTTTGCAGTTCCCTCTGGCCGAAAAAAAGACTCTGACTGGAATGATCAGCTATCCCGCCAATACGGAGTCCAATCCCAACAACCGGACGATTTTTAAGAGACTTCAGGAGGCCACCAACGTGGAAATTGACTGGATGGCCATTCAGTCCGATCAGTGGGGAGACAAGATTGCCCTCAATATGTCCAACCCCAATCTTTTGACAGACTTTGTATTTACTGCCAATTTCAGCGACAGCGACCTTCTGCGGTATGCCAACTATGGAGCTATTATCCCCCTGGAGGAATACATTGACGCTTATATGCCAAATTTATGCTCTGTTTTCGAGAAATATCCAGAGTACCGGAAAATGAGCACAAGCGTGGATGGTCACATCTGGGCTCTTCCCTGGATCGAGCAGCTTGGCGCCGACAAAACAGCTATCCAGACAGTCAGCGAAATGAGCTTTATCAATAAGAAATGGCTGGACTTTTTAGGACTTGAAATTCCCACTACCGTGGACGAATTTGAACAGACACTGCTTGCCTTTAAGGAGCATGCATCAGAACTTCAGCAGGAATTCCATATTGAGGGAAGCATTATTCCCATGTCCTGCATCGTCAATGACGGAAGCCAGGATTTGGCCCTTCTAATTAATGGCTTTGGCGAGGGATATGGGGACGGAGACCAGGGACGGCATATTGCGGTTACTGACTCCCTGGAGGTCATCTGCACAGCAACTCAGCAGGGGTTCCGCGACGGAATGGAATGGCTGCACAAGCTCTATGAGCAGGATCTTATCGATCCGGAAGCTTTCACCCAGGAATGGTCCACCTATGTGGCAAAAGGAAAATCCGGCCGCTATGGCGTTTGCTTCAGCTGGGATGTGGGCAATGTTGACAATATCGTAGACTGGGTTCCCCTTCCGGCTCTGACTGCAGACACAAGGAACATCACTCCTGAAAACGGCTCTTACACAAGCGGATACGACAGGGGACGCTGTGTGGTAACAGCAGTGGCCAGAGAACCTGCGCTGGTATGCGCATGGCTGGATCAAATGTACGCCCCCTTGCAGTCTCCTCAGAACAACTGGGGCACCTATGGAGAAGACGACGATTTCGATATCTTTGAGATGAGTGTTAACGATGCAGGGGAACCTATGCTGAAACATGCCGCACTGGGGGACGCTTCTCCGGTGGAGGTACGGGAGGCGGAATCCGTCAACGGCCCGCTGGCGATCCTGGACGAATATTACGGCGTATATGTCACCTGCCCGGATGACGCTCAGTATCGTCTTGACTGGATTGAGGAATCTTTTACGCCGGATATGCACACCGAATATGTATATCCCAACGTGTTTATGAGCCGGGAGGATACAGACAGACTTGCAGTCCTGACTCCTGACATTGCCCGATATATCAATGAATGTCGTTCAAGATGGATCATGAACGGATGCACAGACAATGACTGGAACGAATTCCTGGATAAACTGGATGCCTATGGATTAGAGGAATATCTGTCCATCTTCCAGAAGTATCTGGATTCCTTCTACCAATAAACATTCATAACAGGAGGTTCAACATGACAACTAGGCTTTTGCAAGAGGCAAGAACATACGAGGAAACATTCGAAAAAAATATTAAAAGGGAAGAAAGACCGGATTTTCACCTGTCACCCCGCGTGGGCTGGATGAATGATCCCAATGGTTTTTCCTTTTACGAGGGGGAATACCACCTTTTTTACCAATATTATCCCTATGATTCCCATTGGGGCCTTATGCACTGGGGCCATGCAGTGAGCCGGGATCTGCTGCACTGGAAATATCTTCCGGCTGCACTGGCTCCAGATGAAGCCTATGACAAAGACGGATGTTTTTCGGGGAGCGCCATTACGCTCCCTGATGGAAGACATCTGCTCCTGTATACTGGCGTAGCCAAAGAAACTCTGGAAGACGGAAGCGTCTGCGATGTGCAGCGTCAGTGCATTGCCACCGGCGACGGTTTGAACTATGAGAAATATGCCGGGAACCCGGTATTAACAGAAAAAGATCTGCCAGCTGGCTGCAGCCGGATTGATTTTCGCGATCCCAAAGTATGGCAGGGAAACGATGGCCGCTACTACGCGGTCATCGGAAACCGGCCTGCGGATGGAAGCGGCCAGGTCTTGCTGTTTCAAAGCTTAGACGGATTTGACTGGAAATTTCTGAAGGTTTTGTGCCCCAACCAGGGACGCTATGGAAAAATGTGGGAATGCCCGGATTTCTTTGAGCTGGACAAAAAGCAGGTTTTATTGGTAAGTCCCCAGGATATGCTTCCCCAAGGCTTTGAATACCATAATGGTAACGGGACGGTCTGCATCATCGGCTCTTACGATGATGCAAGCAAAAGCTTCCAGGAGGAGCACAATCAGGCCATTGACTATGGCATTGATTTTTATGCCCCTCAAACTGTTCTCTCCCCGGATGGCAGACGGATCATGATTGGCTGGCTGCAAAACTGGGACGCCTGCAACCCTTCCACCGTCCAAGCTTCCTGGTTTGGGCAAATGAGCCTGCCCCGGGAGCTTTCCGTAAAAAACGGACGTCTTTACCAGCATCCCATCCGGGAGCTGGAAAACCTGCACCAAAATGAAGTACGTTACACGGACGTGACCTTTACGGACACTCTGCAGCTAAGCGGCATCCGCGGACGGAAGATTGATATGACCTTATCCCTCCGTCCCGTTGACGATTCCAACGTCTATCAGAAATTTGCCCTGCGTTTCGCCCAGGATGGGAATTATCATACAGCCGTCAGCTTCCGGCCCCATGAGTCCATCCTTAAAATAGACCGCAAATTCTCCGGCTCCAGAAGGGCCGTTATCCATCAGCGCAGAAGTCTTGTAAGGCACCAAAACGGCAGGATTAAACTGCGGCTGATCCTGGACCGTTTCAGCGCCGAGCTGTTTGTAAACGATGGAGAGCAGGTTCTTTCCGCAACCATCTACACCGACCAGATGGCAGAAGGGATTTCCTTCTTCAGCAATGGGCTTGTCAATATGGATGTTGTAAAATATGATCTGGTGTGAGCGGATCTGTTGGTTCATCCGCAGAGCAGATGTTGCCCCTGCTTTTTCATATTTCTTCTGCCTGTGGCGCTGCCTTCCCATGGCTTGTAAAAAGAGTCCGGCTCGCCGGACTCTCGCGCCGAAGCGCAGCTGCGTCGGCAACCGATATTTTTAGCACAAAGTACCCATAGGGATGCCCTAATAAGAGATGCTCCTACACAGTAACCGAAAGATCCGGGCTCTCTTCTACGGGGACTACCTCACCTGTTTTAGTATAAGTTACAGGCTCCTCTGTCGTACCAGCCCCTGTTCCGTCAGCTCCCACATGCTCCAGGCCGGAATTACTCTCCACAGCTGCCTTTCCTTCCTGGCTTATTTCCACCCTATCTGTATTTGCATTTCTGCTTTCTTCAATTCTCTCCTCCAGCTTCTCCTGTTCTTCCCGACGCTTTTGGATGGCTTCCTGGCGTTCCAGCTCCGCCTTTTCTTTGGCTGCTTTTGCATCCTCTTCCATACCTTTGTCTGCTACCACCTTATAATCCTCTGCCTGATCTCTCATTTCATTGGCATACCCAAGGGCTCTCTCCATGGTGGCCGTGTCGCCTTTGTTTCTCGCTTCCTTATAAACTCCCATAGCGGTGTTTGACAAAGTAATACTGGCACTTGCCCCTACCAGCCCTTCTACTGTCATTGCATGCATCCTGGTGCCTCCTTCCTGATCTTTACCTTGCAAATAAGTTCCATAATGCCTTCCTTTATCCCTTCGACAGTATAACTGCTCTGTATTAGCTTCATGTCTTAAACGGTCTGTTTGATGTCATATATGGCAGGATCTAAGGGCATCAGGATGGAAATCTGGAAAATGCCGTTTTGGGCCTCCACATTCCCCCCGTTATACCGGTGTTTTTGTGTGCATAAATAAACACGACAGGTTTTTCTCAAACCTGCCGCTTTTTTAACTCGCACCTGATTTTATAGAAAGAAAATCAATGATTTCCCGCACACCACCTGGCAATCTCTGCAATCAACTCTAGAGGCAAAGGCTTGCTGTATGGAAGCTGGATAGCTCCCTTGCTGGCCTTGTACTCCCTAAGCCGCCCGGCAAATGCCTCCACAGCCTCCGGACCAGGGTACAGTCCTATGTGCCGCTTGAAAGCCGCAAATTGGATCAGGTTACGCTCCTTCCAGTAAGTAGGCATACTCCAGGAAATCTTCTCTTTTGCCTCCGGAATACTGGCCTTAATCACGTCATTTACCTGACGCAGATAGCTTTGGGCCTCTTCCGGCTGGGCAGCAATGTACTCTTCAATGGTCACCGGCGGTTTCCCGCAATAGTGACTCTGCTCCGTGTTCTTGAAAGCTCTTCCGCACTTCGGACATATCCACATAATCCTTCCTCCTGCTTCCGCAAAATTTTCTCCTTCGTCCTCCCTTTGGCCGGCTTGTCAATTCATTTATCCTGGTAAATGAGATTTGTTCTGGCCACTGGACATCCAGTGGGAAAGGACCTGTTGAAAACAAGGTTGATGGTATTTTACCACACCTTATATCATTTTGCAAAAAGGACGTCATTCAACCGTCGCTTTTCTGTAATGTACGGCTGTGTAGTCCAAAAGCTCTTGCGGTTTGAAGGTCTTGCGCGTAATGCTTTTATCTGTCCAGATATGTATTTTTATAGGTTTCCCGCACCTCTTGGGGAACCAGGCTTCCTCCCGTAGCCCATGCAATGTGCACCGCATTTTCCATCTGATTCTCAAGTCCGTGCTCCTCCAGATATCGGCAAAACTCTCGACTCTTTCCGCCTCTGATCACTCCCTGAAAGGACGCGCAGGCGCTGGGCTCCAGAAATAGATCCTCCGCCTCCAAAAGATCCCGCATATACTCATACAGATTTGCGTCCTCCACAGTAAAGGTTCCCCCAAGCATTGGCTCAATCACCTTTCCCACGAATCCCGAAGGCCTTCCCACTGCCAGTCCGTCTGCGTGGGTTCTGCCGGAAAGGCCGATATCCTGGACGCAGATCTGCCCGTGAAGCCCGGTGACCATGCCTGTGAGCATGCAAGGCGCCTGGGTGGGTTCCATGAAAAAGCAGTGGACGAAATCACCGAACTGGTGTTTTAATCCAAAAGTAATGCCGCCGGGAGCGCCGCCTACCCCGCAGGGAATGTACACAAATAAAGGATGCTTCTCATCTACCTGGATTTCTTTTTCCCGAAGCTGTCCGGCCAGACGTTCCGCTGCCACGGCGTAGCCCAAAAATAAATCTCTGGAATTCTCGTCATCCACAAAATAGCTTTTGGGATCCTGCCTGGACATCTCTTTTCCCTTTTCCACAGCTCCGCTGTAATCCGACTCGTATTCCAGAACCGTAACGCCCTTGCTTCTCAGGAGATCCTTTTTCCACTGCCTGGCATCCGCCGACATGTGGACCAGAACCCGATAGCCAATGGCCGCGCTGGCGATGCCAATACTCATACCCAGGTTTCCTGTAGATCCCACCTGAACCGTATACTGCTCAAAAAATTTCCGAAACCTTGGATTTGCCAGGCAGGAATAGTCCTCCTCCAGGGACAACATTCCCTGGGACAATGCCAGCTCCTCGGTATGTTTGAGCACCTCATAAATCCCCCCTCTGGCTTTCACAGAACCGGCAATGGCAAGATGACTGTCCTGCTTCAGCAACAGCCTGCCCTCCAGATGGCTGCCATATTTGCGGTTGATTTGTTCCCTCATAGCAGGAATCTCTGTGAGGGCAGACTCAATCAGGCCGCCTCTGTCTGCGGTCTCCGGAAAACATTTCACAATAAAGGGCGCAAAACGCTTAAGTCTGGCCGATGCATCCCGAATATCCTCTTCTGTCAATTCCAGATCTTTCCCGCCCTCTGCAAAGGAAACCTGCCCCGGATTTATCCAGACCACTTCCTTGCCTTTTTGCATCTCTTTTAAAATGGGATATTTCTCCTCCAGATGTTCCATCTCCAACTCCTCCGTTCCTCCCCCGCATGTTCTCTTTTTCCGTACCAGATCTTTCCGCCAATCCTGGTACGAATCCTTATATCCTGCTTTCCCCCATCCCCACCGCAAGTGTCCAAAGCTTTCTATCCCCGTTTCAGATAAACCGCCGGGGTAACCCCAGTGTGGATATGAAAATATTTATAAAAATGATTCAGATTCTGGTATCCCACAGCCTCCGCCGCTTCCTTGATAGCCAGCTTCTTCTTTTCCATCATATGAATACTTTTTTCAATGCGAATCTTGTGCACATAGAAAATAATGGTCATTCCCATATGTTTCTTAAAAAGTCTGGAAAGGTGACTGGAGGTGCAAAAGGTAAGGTCCGCCAGAGTTTCCAGTTCCATCCGTTCCTGATAATGCTCCTGGATATAGGCCAGAACCGTATCCACCGCCTCATTTCCGGTAAAACTCCATCCAATCGCCCTCTGAATGGCCTGTTCCAGCTGTTCAAACTCAATAGGCTTTGACAGAATGTCGCTGGCGCCCAGGCGCAATGCCCGCTGGGCATATTCAAAAGAATCATAGGCGGTTATGATAATCACCTTGCTGTCCTTCATCCTGCTGATAATCTCAAAGCCATTCATATAGGGCATATGGATATCCATGAATACCAGCTCTGGCTTCCTGCACTGAATTAGGTTCCAGGCATCCCGCCCATTCTCCGCTGTCCCTACAATCTCAATGGGCAGCTTTTTCGTCTCAATAAAATGGCGGATAATGTTCAAAGCCGCCTTCTCATCATCACAGATTACTGCTTTGATCATCTGCCGTCCTCCTTCCTCTCCTCACTTTCCACAACAGGAATCTGGATCAGAAAACAGGTCTTCTCCTCCCCGTCCCGCCCGATCTCAAAGCAGAACCCAGCGCCGTAAGCCGCATTCAGCTTCTGATACAGCATGGACAGACCATGGGAGGTATTGCTTTTAATTCCCTGGTTGATCGTCCTTATATTTTGTTCGCTCAGCGGAGTCCCGCAGTTGATGACCTGAATCTCCACCTGATCTTCCGCCTTTTCCACCCGAATTTTCAGATGTTTATGGGTACTTTCCTCAAACCCATGCAAAAAGGCGTTTTCCACCACAGGCTGCAGAAAGTTAAAGGGCACCAAAATTCCTGCGGCTTCCCGGTTTACCTGCCAGACCACCTGCAATTCCTCCCCATATCGGATTTTCTGCAACTGTAAATACGCCTTTACATACTCCAGTTCCTTCTCCAGAGGAACCATAGAAGCCTGGGTCCGCAGAGTATAGCGGAACATTTTGGACAACTCCACGATGGACTGATACAGGGGCATGGATCCTTCATCCAGGGCCATGGAAGCCATGCCATTAAGCGTATTAAAAAGAAAATGGTGATTGATTTTCAGGTCTGTCATGGCGGATTGGGTGTCCTTTAGATCTTTCAAAAAATCTCCTGGGTCTCCCTCTGGTTGCTGATGCGCAGCTCCTTTTCCGTCAGCTCTCTTCGGAACTGTTCAAACTCGCAATAGTTCCGGACAGCCTTTACGATCCTGCCCATGAGAGCCTTAATCCCTGCCACCACGCTTTCCGGAGAATCGTAGACATCCTCCATCCTCCCCTTCTGGGTAGCGGAATGGCGGATATACCCGCTCTGAATATACCCCATAAAGCTTCCGCCGAACTGGATGGGATATTGAAAAATCTCCATTCCATATTCGCAGGAAAAAACCTGCTCCTGGGAACAATCCTTTAGGGGAATGCGGCGCATACACCTGCAGATGCCCGGATTCTGCTCTGGCTCACAGTGTTTCTGGCAGAAATCTGGGTAAAACCGACTCTGGAGAATTAGATTTCCGTGAGAATCAAAAATGGCATAGCTGTGATGCAGGGTCTCCAGAAACTGGGTGCGGATGGCTTCCACCGCCACATAGATCAGATCCGAAGAGATCTTCCCCTGCTGCCCTTCTCCCTTATGAAACTCTGCTTCCTCCAGAGCCTCCGGATTGGATACCAACAGATGCCGAAAGGCTCCCTGACCGGTATTATAAATCTCATGCTCCACTCCGGCCTTCCAGTGGAAGAATCCTCCCACAGACAGACCATGCTCCACCCCATCCAGGATGGAGCGCGCCTGTCCCTCAAGCACATAAATGACCTGTTCCTCATAATGTCGATGCCGGGGCTGATAGCCTCCCGGGGAAAGCGTTACAATGCCCGTCTTCAGGCCCTGTATGGAAGACAGCTCCTGTCCGTCATCCAGCCATGCAATCTCTCCCCAGTCCGTAATCTGTATTGCCATTCCCGCACCTCCTGTCTCTTTCTTAAGAGTCCATCTGCTTCAACAAAGGATCCCTCATAAGCCTTAACGGCTGCCAGTCCTATTTATATACCGTAACACAGGCCTCCACATTCTGACAAGAGATGGCTGGTAAAGAAAGACATCTTTAGTCCTCGTCAAAGGCTCCCGCCGGATACAGCGGGAAACGGGAAATCAAAGCCTGAGCCTTGCAGGCTGCCAGATTCTGCTCATCCTGAGGCGCCGCTGCCACCTTGTTCATAATGGCTGCAATCTCCCGAATCTCCGGCTCCTTAAGGCCTCTCTGAGACACAGCTGTCAAACCGATCCGCACTCCGCTGGTTACACCCGGCTTCTCCGGATCAAAGGGAATCATATTTTTGTTCACCGTGATGCCCACAGAATCCAGTGCATCCTGGAATGCCTTTCCGGTAATCTTTTTCTCTCTCAGATCCGCTACTAAAAGGTGATTGTCCGTACCGCCGCTGACAATGCGAAAACCGTATTTTGTCAGCTCCTCTGCCAGACATTTTGCATTTTTCACCACCTGCTCCATGATGGCCCGGAAGGCATCGCTGGCCGCATACTGGAAGGACCAGGCCTTTGCCGCCATAGTGTGAAGCTGAATGGAACCCAGGGCTCCCGGGAATGTTCCCTTGTCCAGAAGCTTTGCGTGCTCTGCCTTGCAGAATACCATTCCGCTTCTGGCGCTGCAAAAGGTCTTTGTGGTAGAGGAGGTGACAAAATCCGCGTGGGGAATGGGGCTTGGGATCACGCCTGCGGCCACCAGACCTGCAATGTGGGCCATATCCACCATGAAATAAGCACCAACCTCCTTGGCAACCTTGGCAATACGCTCATAATCAATAAGCCGGGAATAGGAGCTGGCTCCCGCAATAATCAGTTTAGGCTCATACTCCTTAGCCTTCTGCTCCAGGGCGTCATAGTCGATCATCTCCGTTTCCGGATCCATGGCATAAAACTCAAAGTGATAGATCTTGCTCACCCAGTTGGCCGGTGAACCGTGGGTTAAATGTCCCCCCTGATCCAGACGCATACTCAGCACCTTGTCCCCCGGATTCAGCACAGATGCAAACACACTGTAGTTTGCCGTAGAACCGGAATAGGACTGAATGTTCACATGCTCCGCCTGAAACAGTTTCTTTGCTCTCTCACAGGCCAGCTCCTCCACCTGATCCGCAATGTGAGAACCAGCCTGGAAGCGTCTTCCCGGATATCCTTCCAAGGTCTTATTGGTAAACACGCTTCCGGTCAGCTCCATGACAGCCAGAGGCGCGGTGCTCTCTGATGCAATCATCTCAATGTTGTGCTCCTGGCGCTCCAATTCCTGATCTACCAGTCCAGCCAGTACTGGTTCTGTTGCTCTTGTTACTTTTAACATAGTCGTTCACTCCTTATTTTCCTATTTCGCTTTTTCCTATTTTAATTTCAAACCAGATTCTGTATTCAACATAGCATAGCTCCCCTGGTTTTCCTATTCCGGATCCTGCTTTACCATTTACAGATTTTGATATTTATCCCAGACTCCGTCAGTGTCTTCAATATCAAACTGACCAGGATGAAATACTGGGTCCTTTCCCGCTTTCTTCTGCTCCTCATAATCTCTTAAAAGTGCAAAGCCCTTTTTCGAGAGAAGCAGAATCGCCACAATATTCAGCCAAGCCATCATTGCCACGCCTGTATCCCCCATGGTCCAGATAATCTGACCGTTGACCAGCACGCCGGAAAAGCAGGAAAAGAGGAAGATGCCTCTCATTGCCAGAACTGCAGGCCGGTTTCCCTTGAACAGGTAGCGGACATTTGCCTCCGCCTGATAATAGTAGCCCATAAGGGAGGTAAACACAAACATGATGATGACAATAGCCAGCAGCTTTCCGGCCCAGGTTCCTAAGGACACACTGAGAGCATTCTGTGCCCAGCGGATTCCGTATTCTACGCCGGGGATTCCCTCTGTCAGCATGGTTGCTCCATCCGGGCCTACCGTATTGTAGCAGCCGGACAGAAGAATAATCAGAGCCGAAGCCGTACACACGATCAGAGTATCTATGTATACGGAAAATGCCTGCACCAGTCCCTGCTTGGCCGGATGAGAACATTCTGCAGCCGCACTTACAATGGCGCCGGAGCCCTGTCCCGCTTCGTTGGAATAAATTCCCCGCTTAACACCCCAGGAAATGGCCGAACCGATTACTGCGCCAAAAATAGGATGAATCCCGAACGCTGATGTAACAATCAGCTTAAGCACGCCGGGAACCGCAGTGATATGGGAACCGATTACTGCAAAGGCCATAATCACATAAACCACACACATGATAGGAGCCATGTATTCCGCAATTTTTCCGATTCGCTTAATGCCTCCGCACACCACCAATCCCAAAACAACACAGAAGATAGCGCCTACCACAATCATATTAGCCCCAAAGGCCTCCTCATAGGTGGACGCAATGGAATTTACGTGAAGGCCCGGCATGAGGATCCCAGGTCCCAGAACCGTGGCAATGGCAAACAGCACTGCATAAGGCTTGCATTTTAATGCTCTTTCAATAAAGTAGGCCGGACCACCCAGGTATTCTCCGTTTCCCGTCTTGGTCTTATAAGCCTGGGCCAAAGCTGACTCCATAAAGGCAGAGCTGGCTCCGATAAAGGCAATAACCCACATCCAGAAAACCGCCCCCGGACCGCCGAAGAATATGGCTGTGGCCACACTGGCTATGTTGCCCATACCCACCCGGGATCCTACGGTAGCGGCAAAGGCCTGGAAGGGCGTAATGCCTGTATCCGACTTTTCGCCGTGGACCAGGAGATGAACCATCTCTTTAAACAGCCTCACCTGAGGAAATTTCATTCGAATGGAAAACCACAGACCTGCCCCGAGACACAGGAACACCAGGGGCATACTCCACAAAATATCGTTCAGGCCGTTCATTGCATTGGTAAATAGCTCCACAATAGCACCTCCACTTTTCATTTCTTTTTTCATTTGTGCACAATTTTGATGCCTTAATTATCTCAGATTCGTGAAGTTGATGATATTACGGATCTTGATGATTTTTTTACCGATTTCGGCAAACAGGAACTAGAGATTCCCGCTCCGCATCAAATTTGCTGCGCACATATACATTATCCAGCGTCTGCTCCACATACAGGCTGCTCTCATAAAAATGCTTCTCCTCCTGGGAAAGATCTAAGAAAAATCAGGCGGAAGCGACTCCGGCATCTACCAACCTATGCCGTCAGAGTCACTTCCGCCTTTAACACGTTAGCCAAAAAACTGCAATTTACAATCCAGCGTTTCCATTTACAGAAAGTCAAACAGACTCAACTGCACTGCCTGCTCTTTTTCTTCCTCTTTTGCTGCATTCTCCTCCAGGATCTCCCCATGCGGAAGCTCCTCCAGAAAGCGGGAAGCCTCCTGTCCGCAGACCAGAATCAGCTCCTCCCGGGCCCGTGTCATACCCACAAAGGCCAGTCGCCGTTCCTCCTCCAGGTCTGTCACCCTTCCCTTAAATTCCAGGGGAAATCTCCCCTTATCCATTCCATACAGGAACACCACGGGAAACTCCAAGCCCTTGGAGCCGTGAAGGGTCATAAGGGTCACTGCGTCCGCGTGATATTTTCGGCCTCCGTTTCTTCTTACGTCGCCGTCCTCACCAAAGGAAAGGGTCTTTAACAGCTCTTCCATGGATGTATAGAGCACGGACATATCCATAAGCTTCTTCAAAGCCTCCTGCTCTTGAAAGGTAAACTCCTTTTCCCACTCCTCCAAAAGCTTTAGGGGGCGGGTCCGCTTCACCTTTTTCCGGTATTTTTTCTCCAAATAGGAAAATGCCTCCTGCGCATTTTTTCCAAGCCAGGGCTGTAAAAGCCGCCGGCTCAGCTCCTCTGTCATGCTCCTCCGGGTATCGCTCACAAACCGGAAGAAGTACAGGGCCGCCCGCACCTCCTTCTCTGTGAGAAAATCCTCCCGCCCTGCCACCTGGTAGGGAATCCCCTCCTGCCGAAGACACTTCTCCAAAAGGGCCGCCTGCCTGTGGGTCCGGTAGAGTACAGCCATATCCGAAAAGCCCCGCGCCAGGCGCTCCTCGCTCCCTCCTTTATGGTCCGTGTCCAGCATATCCATGCCGCCCACCTGCCGGTTGATCTCCTTTGCCACAAAGATCGCTTCCCTTCGCTCATCCTGGGCTGTCACCAGACGAACAGGCAGATTGCCCCTGCCTTTGGCTTCCAGTTTTCGCCCCTCCCCCTCATTGCGGGAGATCAGCTCCAATGCCGCCTGGAGGATGGCCGGAGCAGAACGGTAATTCTCCGTAAGCCGGATGGTAATGAGCTCTGGGTATTCCTTTCGCAGCTGGGAAAAGACTCTGGGATCGCAGCCTCGAAAACCATAGATGGATTGATCCGGGTCTCCGATGACGAACAGTTCCTTCCCGCTTCGGCCCCACTCTTTTACCAGACGGTACTGCAGGGGATTGATATCCTGAAACTCATCGATCAGAAGATAGGAAAAGGGCTTTCGCTCCAAAGCCTCCTCTGGCAGGGACTCCATAATTCCCAATGTTTCCAGGAGAAGGTCGTCATAATCCACAGCCCCTGCTTCCTGCATCAGCTGTCCATAGCGCTCATAGAGTGGTGCATCCTGCTCATTTCCTTGGGTAAGGCCGTTTTTTACCTGGGAGAGCTCCTTCAAAAATCGGGCAGGCTCCTCACACACCTTCCCTTCTTCAAGGACTTTCTTTGCCAGCTCCTCCTGAAGTCCCTGGTCCGCCACCACAAAGGAAAATCCTCTCTCCTGGAGAAAATGGCTGCAGATGGCGTGGAAGGTGCCGATTCGAAGGTTGCTGCCTCCGGCCATACGAGCCCTCATTTCTTCCGCTGCCTTGCGGGTAAAGGTCACAGCAGTGATTTCCTCCGGGGGGATCTGCCGCACTTCCAGCAGGTACTTAAGCCTCTCAATCAGAGTCCGGGTCTTTCCGGCTCCAGGACCTGCAATAACCGCCACGGCTCTTCCGGTCTGTTCCACAGCTCTTTGTTGCGGTTTGCTTAAGGCCGGGAGTCTTGTTTCCTCTTCTTCCGTGTCCAGGGGCCCCTTCCCTGGCTTCTCCCCCTCTCTTTTCCCATTTCCCTTCTTTCCTGTTCCAGAACTATCCTTACAAGCCCTGCCCATTTTTCCGGCAGCTTCCCCGGAAGCTCTCCTGGACCTGCCAGCAATCTCCCCGGGAACAAAAAAGGAGATCTGCCCTTCCAGCCAGCTTCGGTCCTCCGGAGTCAAAAGGCTGATTTTTCCGTATTCCCCGTCAAACCCCGGGGTCCGCTCCACCTGGCCCTCCCGAAGCCTGCGGATCCCCTCTGCCATCAGGGTTCCCGCCTCCTTTTTGATATCCTCCAGGGGAAGCTCCCGCAGGATGGCAAATTCTGTGCCCAGATTTTGAATCATCTGCTCATACCGCGCCTGAGCCTTTTTTCCCGAAGCGGAAATCCCCTGGGATGCGCCGATAACCTCCAAAAGGGGAACCAGACTTTCAAAAGGCCGGCCAGAAGGCAGGGAAAATCCCTCCTTTCGGTCTGCCAGCTGCTCGATCCGGTTGAGAACGCCGATGGTAATCTTCTTTCCGCACACCGGACACTTATTTCCATAGGCGGCTGTCTGCCGGGGGCTGATGCAAAGATCACACTTTCGGTGTCCGTCAAAATGATATTTTCCCTCCTCCGGGAAAAATTCAATGGTTCCTTTCAGCCCCTTTCCCTCCTGAATGGCTCCATACAACCCTTGGTAGGACATTTCTATGTCAAATAGGTTCGCCTCTCTTCCAAGCTTACCCGGAGAATGAGCGTCGGAATTGGAGATCAGCTGAAAGGAATCCAGGGCGCTGATCCGCCAGATCATAGGCGGATCCGTGGAAAGCCCGGTCTCCAGGGCATGAATGTAGGGCGTCAGCTCCTCAAAGCAGTCCTCAATCCTGTCAAATCCGGAAAAAGCTCCAAACAAGGAAAAATGGGGCGTCCAGATATGGGCAGGCACATACATGGCCCGGGAGCTTGTCTCCAGCATAATTTCCAGCAAATCCCGGCAGGAAAGTCCCAGGATGGGCCGTCCGTCCGAGTGAATATTTCCAATGAGCTCCAGTCGTTCCGACAGAAGCTTTGCCTCCTTAAGCCCCGGCAGGATCAAAAGACTGTGCACCTTTCTCACCTGGTCCCCCTTTTTATAGATGGAACTGATCTCTCCGGTCACCACAAAACGGGGGCTCCTGCATGAAGCTCTCTCCTCCTGTAGCCGATACTCCTTTTTCAGCACATACAGCCCATCCTCAGCAGGCTCCAGCTTTTCCTCCAGCTCCTGCCGCCAGGCAGGATGGGTGAAATCCCCTGTCCCCACAAGGTCAATTCCCTTTTTTCTCGCCCACAAATCCAGATATTCCAGGGTACACTCTCTGCTGGTAGCCCTGGAATACTTGGAATGAATATGCAAATCTCCGATATACATGCTTCCTCACATTCTGGCAATCTAATGTCTGCTGTATTTAACGTCCCTTCCCGTTCTCAAACGTAGTCACAGCTGCAAACCTCCTCCGTCCCGCAGCTGATAGCGTGCAAGTTTCTCCCGCAAAGCCTGATGCTCTGCTTTCTCCAGCTGAGGGTCCTGGGTAAGAATCTCCTCCGCCTCCTGGCTGGCCGCCTGCAAAATTCCCGCGTCCGTAAAAATATCCCCAATGCGAAACTCCATGAGACCACTCTGGCGCAGTCCAAAAAGATCTCCCGGCCCCCGAAGCTTAAGATCCTCGCTGGCGATAAAAAAGCCGTCGTTGGACTGATTAAGGATTTCCAGCCTCTTTCTGGTATCCGGATTGTCAGAGCCGCTGACAAAAATGCAGTAGGACTGATGCTTTCCCCGTCCGACCCGGCCCCGCAACTGATGCAGCTGGGCCAGCCCAAACCGCTCGGCGTTTTCCACCATCATCACTGTGGCGTTTGGCACATTAACCCCCACCTCCACCACCGTGGTGGAAACCAAAATCTGAATCTCCCCTGCGGCAAAACGCTCCATAATCTCCGCCTTCTCCAGAGCCTTCATCCGGCCGTGGAGACAGGCAATCTGCGTGCCCGCCGGAAACTCCTCCTGGAGAGACTGGGCGTAATCCGTCACATTCTCCATTTCCATCTCCGGATTCTCCTCCACCATGGGGCAGATTATATACACCTGACGCCCCTCCTGGATCTGCCGCAGCATAAAGGCATAGGCCTTGGGCCGGTAGCTCTCGTCCACCACGCAGTTCTTAATGGGCAGCCGGTCCGCAGGCAGTTGGTCGATAACAGATATCCGCAGATCTCCATACACGATCATAGCCAGCGTCCGGGGAATGGGGGTAGCGCTCATAACAAGCACATGGGGATGATAGCCCTTTTCCGTCAAAAGCTCCCGCTGCCGCACTCCGAACCTGTGCTGTTCGTCTGTCACCACCAACCCTAAATTGTCAAACTGCACCCCGCTCTGGATCAGGGCATGCGTTCCAATCACAATATGGGCCATTCCCAGCTCAATCCGCTCATAGACTCTCCGCCTTTCCTTGGTGGTCAAGGATCCGGTGAGAAGCATGACCCGATAGGGAAATCCATATTCCTCCAGAATTTTCTGCACGGTCTCATACTGCTGGCGGGCCAATACCTCTGTGGGAACCATCATGGCTCCCTGATATCCTCCGGCGGCGGCAGACAGCAAAGCCAGAACAGCAATAATGGTTTTACCTGAGCCCACATCTCCTTGAATCAGACGGCTCATCATGCCCGGGCCAAAAAGATCTGCCTCCACCTCCCCCCAAACCCGCTGCTGGGCATCTGTAAGCCGGTAGGGAAGGCCTTCTATAAGCTCCCGTGTCTGCTTACAGGGATAAATCGGACAGCTGTTTCCCTCCTCCTCCACCTGCTCCCGCATACGGCGCAGGGCCAGGAGAAACAGAAAAAACTCGTCAAACACCAGACGTCTGCGTGCAAGACTCAGGCTTTCCTCATCTGTGGGAAAGTGAATGGCCTGAATGGCAAAATTATACTCGGGAAGCTGATGGCGGCCTCTGATTCCCTCTGGCAGATATTCCCTGCTCAGATCCAATTCGGAGAGGGCTTGTCTCACCGCCTTTGTTACCGTATTGTTGGAAACGCCCTTGGTCAGACTGTACATGGGCTGCAGCACAAAAACCTGTTTCTGGTATTCCTCTGGCTTATACATCTGAGGATGATCCATAAGGAGCCGGTAGCGTCCCCCGGATTCCTGGCCTCCTCTCTGTCCTGCTCTTCCCCCAGCGCCTTCTCTTTTCTTTTGCACCATGCCCCGAAAAATATAGCAGCTGCCAGGCTTTATGGTATTTCGAAGATAGGGCATGTGAAACCACCGAAGCTGCAAAATCGTGCCAAACTCCTCCAGGGACATGGTCACAATCTGTCCGCCCCGCACCAGCTCCGGCTTCCTCCTGACAGAGCCCAGCACTGCCTGGATCCTGCCCTCCTCCAGGTTGGCAAAGGTTACCGGCTCCTGAAACTGCTCGTATGTCCGGGGATAATAAGACAAGAGCTCCTCCACCGTATAGATCCCCATACGATGAAAGAGCGCAGCAGTCTTTTCCCCAATCCCTTTAATCACTGTGATGGGTGAAAGAAGATTCATAAAATTCCTCGCAATCCTTACTCAACGGAAACAACATAATAATAGATGGGCTGGCCGCCGAAATGCACCTCCACGTCGCAGTCCGGATAGGCTTCCATAAGGGAATCTCCCAGGGCCTCGGCCGTTTCCTTGGAAACCTCCTGTCCGTAATAAACGCTGATCAGCTCTGATTCCTCATCCACCAGCCGGTCAAACATCTCCCGGGTAGTCTTCTCCAGATCTCTTCCCACAGACAGGATCTCATGATCTCCGATTCCCATCAGATCTCCTTCATGGATCTCCTTGTCGTCAATATGGGTATCCCGCACCGCATAGGTGACCTGGCCGGTTTTCACCGTCTCGATCTCCGTCAGCATACGGCTCTCATTTTCCGCAGCCGGCATATCCGGAATATAGTTAATCATGGCTGTGATACCCTGGGGCACGGTCTTTGTGGGAATAACAATGATATTTTTATCCTCGGTGAGAGCCTGCGCCTGATTAGCAGCCAGAATAATGTTTTTGTTGTTGGGCAGGATGAAAATGGTGTCCGCATTCACCTGCTCAATGGCGTTTAGCATATCCTCGGTGCTGGGATTCATGGTCTGGCCGCCCTCAATAAGGTAATCCACGCCCAGTCCCTTGAAAATCTCGCCGATGCCCTCGCCGATAGACACAGAGATAAAGCCCATTTCCTTTCGGGGCTGGGCCGCCTTTTGGGCCGCTTCCTCCGCCGCCTGCTGAGCTGCCAGGCGGGAAGCGTCTTTGATCAGCTTCTCCTCATGCTCCTCCCGCATATTGTCAATCTTCAGCCTGGACAACGAACCATAGGTCAGAGCCTTCTCAATGGCTTGGCCCGGGTGGTTCGTATGTACATGAATCTTGACAATGTCGTCATCTGCCACGCATACGATGGAATCACCAATAGACTCCAGAAATGCCTTAAAGGAATGCTCTTCCTCTTCGTCAAATTCCTTCTCCAGCATAATAATGAATTCCGTACAATAGCCGAATTTGATCTCCGCCTCTGTCTGGGCGCTGATCTTCACGACCTTCTCCTGCCTGGGAGCCTCAAAGCTGTAGTCCATTTCCTTGCCCAGAAATGCGTCGTAGGCGCCTTTGAGCACCTCCACCAATCCCTGGCCACCGGAATCCACCACCCCAGCTTCCTTGAGAACCGGCAGCATCTCCGGCGTCCGGGCCAGCACAGCCTCTGCCTCCTGGATTACCGCCTGAAACAGCGTTCCCAGATCCTCCTCATATTCGGCCAGCTCAGAGGCCTTGTCTGCAGCCCCTCTGGCCACAGTCAGGATTGTTCCCTCCTTGGGCTTCATCACTGCCTTATAAGCCGTCTCCACCGCCTTCTGGAAGGCATTGGCAATAATCACCACGTCCAGCTCCTGACAACCGCGAATCCCCTTGGTAAAGCCCCGCAGCAGCTGAGAGAGAATGACACCGGAGTTTCCCCGGGCGCCACGAAGAGAACCTGATGAAACGGCCTTTGCCAGGGCGTCCATGGAGGAATCCGCAAGACTGTTCACCTCATTGGCCGCAGCCATGATGGTCAGTGTCATATTGGTTCCGGTATCTCCGTCCGGTACAGGGAACACATTCAGCTCATTGATCCATTCCTTCTTTGCCTCAATGCTCTTTGCACCTGCCAGAAACATCTTTTTCAACATCTGTGCATCTATCGTTTTTGTAACCACGGTTCTTTGTTCCTCCTGCTATTAATCTATTACCCGAACGCCTTCCACGAAAATATTGATCTTTTCGATGGACATGCCGGTGAATTCCTCTACCTTGTACTTTACATTGCTGATCAGGTTGTCTGCCACCGCTGAGATGCTCACGCCATAGGAAACAATCACGTGAAAATTCAGCGTAATACGGTTATCATGAATCATAACATTGACACCCCGGGTCAGATTGTCTCCCAGTACCAGCTTCACCAGACCGTCCTTCATACTGACCATGGCCATACCCACGATACCAAAACACTCCACTGCAACGGACCCTGCATAACGGGCGATTACTTCCGGGTCGATCACAACTGCGCCCAACTGTGTATTCATAAGTCCTTTCATACTGTTTACCTCCACATTTATTTATAAAGCGAAATTCAAACCGGACACTAAAATGTGCGCATATACCTCATTGTTATTATACCCTGTTCTTCTTGAAAATCAAACCAATTTTTCAAAAAACCGGAAGTTTCTCAAAAAAATGCAAATTATTCAAATTTCCACTTGCAAAATATAGCACTTTCTGCTAGAATTATCAGTGTTGCGAGCCAAGCTACAGGCTCATGCTGAACGTAAGGAGGTGCTGGTATGGCAAAATGTGCAATTTGTGACAAAGGTGCTCACTTTGGAAACGCTGTGAGTCATTCTCATAGAAGATCAAACAAAATGTGGAAATCTAATGTGAAGTCCGTAAAGGTAAAGGTAAATGGCGGAGCCAAGAAAATGTACGTATGTACCTCTTGTCTGAAGTCCGGTAAGGTAGAGAGAGCATAATGTTTCTGCCTTAGAATATGAAGCTTAAAAACAGGCCTGTGTCGTGGCCTGTTTTTTTGTTTTATGGGAATCCCTTCTTAAAATCAAGCATAAAACGCCTCTTTTGGGGCGCATTTTACACGCTGGAAGCTCCCGACCTGCCCACGCCCCTCTTGGGACGCACTTTACACGCTGGAAGCTCCCGACCTGCCCACGCCCCTTTTACAGAAAATGCTGCACAGGGTTAACAAGTCCCCCGCAGCTCTCCTGTCTCGGTGTTGATCACATAACCGCCGATCCGCACATCCGCAGGAATGAGAGGATGCTTGCGGATAGTCTCCACCGTTTCCTCCACGGACTGCTCTACCGTGTCAAACCCTGCCAGCCATTTCTCAAAATTAATGCCACAGTATTTCATCAGATCTATGGAATCCTGGGAAATTCCCCGCTCCTTCATGTGATGGATCATCATCTCACTGTCAATGTGCTGCACGCCGCAGTCTGTATGGCCAATGACCATAATCTCCTCCACTCCCAGCTCAATAATAGCAACCAAAAGGCTTCGGATCACGCTGCCAAAGGGATTGGTCACCACTCCGCCTGCATTCTTAATAATCTTCACATCCCCGTTTTTCAACCCCAGGGCCGCTGGCAGAAGCTCTACCAGCCGGGTATCCATGCAGGTGAGAATAGCGATCTTCTTATTGGGGTATTTACTGGCCACGTATTTCTCGTAAGCCTTCTCCTCCACAAATTTTTTGTTGTAAGCAAGTATTTCATCAATCATATTGTTCTCCTTTCTCCTGGCGTATGCATTCATCCAGATTCTTCTGCGTGAATGGATACGCCCAGGCTTTCCCCTATCTTGGGAATGCGACCATCTTCTCATGCATCTGGCAGCCTGGCAAACTGAAAGGGCCGCACGGTCTCATCCAGTACAGCAAAGTCATATCCCTCCTGCCGGAGCTGTTCCACAATCTGGGGCAGAATCTCAATGACCTCATCCTTATCCGGTGTGTTGTGCAGCAGCATGACGCTTTTGGAGCGGGGCAAAACGCCTCCCACCGCCTGTTCCAGCATCTGCTGGGAACTCAATCCTTCTGTGTCGCCCACAAAGGAATTCCAGTCGTGATAAATCAGTCCCCTCTGTTCTGCCGTTTGTAAAAGCTCCTGACGGATCTCCACATTCTGCCCGGTATTGCTTCCCCCGGGAAATCGAAACAACCGGTTCTCCCTGCCGGAAGCTTTCTCCACCAGGGCTTCCATCCGCTCATAGTCCTCCCAGAAAGCTTCCGCTGAAGCGTAAATCTCCTTGTATTGGTGGCTGTATGTATGTACCGCCAGAGTATGGCCCCGATTCACAATCTCCCGAAGCTGAGCCAATAGCTCTTCCTCGCCAAAATATTGTGCTGTCACAAAGAAGGTGGCCTTCACCCCCAGCTCATCCAGCACATGTAAAAGTTGGGAAGTTGACTCACAGGGGCCGTCGTCAAAGGTCAAATACACTACTTTATCACCCGGAACCAGATCCGCAAAGCCATCCTCTGCCAGCTGTCCTTCTCCTGCTCTTCTTGCCTCCTCCCCTGCTCCTTTTGCGCTTTTTTCCTCTGCCTCCTTCCCTCTCCTTCTGTCTGCGTATTCTCCGGTTCCGCCAAGCTTTGTCTCTCCCGGATCCTGTTGCATCCCTAAATAGCTTTTTACAGACTCCTCAATATCACGTTTTCCATCCTCCTGGGAAACATCCTCCTCCAATTCCTGAAATCCGCTCTCCCAGGCCTCATAATAGGCCTGGGACTGCTGTCCCCAGATCTGTACCCCCAGAACCTCCCCTGTCCTCCCATTTTTGTATTGGTAAAATCCGCCTGAGAAAAAACAAATCAAAAATCCCAATAGCAAAAATTTTTTCCCATGCCTTCCATGTCTTCTCACTCTGGACTGCATCCTCCATCTGTTCTCTATTTAAATTTACTATAGAGTTAGACGAAACATGAATCCAAAATGTTTCACTCTTTTTGGGTATCCTTAGTAGACAAGGAGAATCTCATGGGAAGGAAACTCTTATTCCTAATTTTATTCCTATTTCTGTTCCTTTTTTAAATGATGGATAAGAACCTGAAACAACAGCTCTCCATCAATGGGTTTAGACACATGTTCATTCATTCCTGCCTCCAGACAGCGTCTCTTATCCTCCTCATAGGCATTGGCCGTCATAGCAATGATCGGAATGGTTTTCGCGTCCTCCCGATCCACAAGCCGGATAGCCCGGGTGGCTGCCAAACCATCCATGACAGGCATCATCACATCCATCAGAATACAGGCAAAGGTTCCTGGCTCACTGTCTGCAAAGGCTTCCAGAGCTTCCTGACCATCCATAACAGCAGTCACCTCAATGCCCTCGTCCTCCAGAATATACTGCGTAATCTCCAGATTCAGCTCATTATCCTCCGCCACCAGTATCCGAAGTCCCGAAAGAGTTCCTTCTCTGCTTCTTTCTTCCTCCTGTCCCTCTTCGTACTCCCGGTCTATTTGCATAGGAATCTCCACTGTAAAGCGGCTGCCTTCATTGATACGGCTTTCCACCTCAATGGTGCCTCCCATCAGATCTACAAATTTCTTTGTAATTGCCATCCCCAGACCGGTTCCTTTATAGTTGCTGCGGTTCCCGTCATCCTCCTGGGCAAAGGCGTCAAAAATATGGGGCAGAAACTCCGGTTTCATGCCGATGCCTGTATCCTCCACCTCAAAGCGGAAGCGTGCCATATCCCCCTCCGCCGAAATCTCCCGAAGCCGAAAGTAAATTTTTCCCCCGTCAGGCGTAAACTTTACTGCATTTCCCAAAATATTAATCAATACCTGTCTCAGGTGCAGCTCATCTCCCAACACATGAGGATGCGTAAGCTTTTCAAATTCTTCCACCAACTCCAGGTTTCGGGACTGCAGATGTCCCCCTACGATAGAGGCGCAGTTTCCGGCAATGATCTTTAGTTCCATAGGCCCGCAGACGATCTTGGTCTTTCCGCTCTCAATCCTGGACATATCCAGCACATCGTTTACCAGGCTTAGCAAATGGCCGGAGGAGCCCTGAATCTTCTTCAGGCAGTCCAGCACCCGCTCCTGATTGTTCAGATTTTTCAACGCAATATCCGTCATACCCATAATCCCATTAATAGGCGTGCGAATATCGTGGGACATGTGAGACAGAAAATCGCTTTTGGCCATGCTGGCAGCCTTAGCCGCATCCGCCGCATCACGAAGCAGCCCATTTGCCTGTTTTTGATGCTCGATGAGCCGCAGACTGCCCCTTCTGTCAAGGACAAAGTACAAAATCAGTCCCACTAGGATCACTGCAAGAACTGCAATGAAAGAAATATAAATAATAGTGGCATTGATAAAAGCTGCCGTATGAGCGCCCAAAACCCTGGTGGGCACATAGGTCAGCATATACCAGTCTGTCTTGGGTACCGGCGAAACAGCCACAAAATACTTTTCCGAACCGTAATGAAACTCATAGCTGGAGCTTTCTCTCTCCTCCAAGCTCTTTTTAAGGTCCTCCAGGGTTCCCCCATGAAGAAAAGAATACTCCTCCATGGCCTCCAGCATATCATAACTGTCAATAAAACCGCCTTCACACCGATGACGGAACAACTGACAGCCGTTCTCTCCCACCACGTATACATGGCTTTTCCCATGAAAAATATCCTTCTCAAAGGTGTCCTGAAAAATACCGATCTCTATGGCTACTCCCACATGGGTGATCCTTTCCTCTCCTACCATCTGGGGACTGTCCAGAGCCTTTATAAACAACATATAGAGACTATCATCTGCCTGAGTATCCAAAGTTGTAACCACTTCCCACTCCTTTTCCCCACCAGACAGAATCTCCGTATTTCTCCACTCCCCAGTCCGTCCGTCCGACCGGTAAATATGAGCTTCGCTGTCAAAAGCCAGCACAGTCCCCTGATCCAGTTCAAGAAAACGACTGATCTCCTTCAGATACACGGGCAGCTCTTCCAGCCCTTCAGGCGCTTTCTGCATTAGAAGATGTTCCGCCATCCTGGCCGTATCCCGGTAGCGCACCACCTCTGATTCAATAATCAGGGTGGTCTTATCCGTAATCTCAATAAAATGGGAATTCCGCTCCTGAAACATAGCGTTATTCAGATATTTGTAAAAAATCAAAATGCAGGAAACAGATAATACAGCCAGGAAAACCGCCACCGTCAAAGGCAAAATTCTCTCCCGCCTTCTTCGTCCTTGCTCCGGACTTTCATCCATCTCCTGACCATCCCACTCTATCATGGCTCTTCCTCCCCTTAAAAAGCCCTGGCGACCATTTTCTACCAGAAAAATTTTCCTATTATTATTTTACAGAGCATAGCATAAAATGTCAACGACCAGACATGGATAGAATCATCGAAATCCCAAGAAAAATCTTATAATATTATTTCAGGCAGTCACGATATTCTTCCAGGCAGTTCTTCATAATCCATGCCAGAATAATCTTTTCCGAAAGCAGCCGCTTGCAGGCCGCGTCATAGCTGGCTTTCTCATCAGCCACACGAATATTTTTCGCTATAGTAGTATCTGTATTCATGGCGCACACCTCCTGCTTTTACTGGTATTTTATCATATTTCATACGAACAGACCACAATAGTTTTCATAACTTCAGCTGAAATCAGAATTTTAAATTTTCATGCAGCTAAAATTCTGGTACAATAGTTTTGCATAGGGAATTTATAGCGGGAAAAGAAAGGATAAATATCATGAAAATCACCATCGTGACAGTTGGAAAGCTTAAAGAGGCTTACTGGAAGGGAGCGATAGCAGAATATGAAAAGCGACTTGGACGTTATTGTAAGCTGGAAATTCTGGAGCTGCCGGATGAGAAGACCCCTGACGGCGCAAGCGAAGCTTTGGAGCAGCAAATCAAAGATCGGGAGGGAGAGCGGATTCTAAAGGCCATAAAAGAGGAAGCCTATGTGCTTGCCTTGGCTATTGAGGGAGCTATGCCGGATTCTGTAGAGCTGGCCCAAAAACTGGAGCGACTGGCCGTGGACGGAAAAAGCCATCTGATCTTTGTTATCGGCGGGTCCCTTGGATTGTCAAAGAGGGTGCTGAAGCGGGCGGACGAGCTTTTAAGCTTTTCTCGTATGACCTTTCCCCACCAGCTTATGCGGGTGATTCTTCTGGAGCAGCTTTACCGAAGCTTCCGGATCCAGAATCATCAGCCTTATCACAAGTAAACGAAATAGAACAAATGTTCTGAAACCAGGAGAGAATACAAGCTATATTTTAATCCCTGGAAAGTTTGTTGCTTCCATGGGGTTAGTATGAAAAACTTATCGTTAAGATTAGCTCTACAGAATTATATTACATTGAAGAAGAGTAGAATTTTAAATTTCATTTTACATACCAGAATTTTATTTGTTTGGCAGTAGCATTTTCCAGGAAAATATTGTAGAATAACAACGTACGCAATAGAAAAATGAAAAGGAGGCCCCCTTATGGCCTGGTGTCCCAGATGTAAAAATGAATATGTGGAAGGAATTACCCACTGTCCCGACTGCGATGTGGATCTGATAGACCAGCTTGTTACAGAGTCGGAAAAAGAAGAGTCTTTGGAAATTCCAGAGGATTATATCTTCCCCGAGGATTTTGACCCCCGCAGTGTCCTGGAGCCCAAAGAGAGACCGGAGCCGGCGCGCCTGTACAAAAGTCCCCAGGAGCGCTATGCGGATCTGAAGTCTTCCGCCTGGACCTTCCTTCTCATGGGTGGTGCCGGGCTTGTTATTATGATTCTTGGATGGGCCGGCGTCCTCCGTCTTCCCCTGGCCCCCTTTGCTCTGGGTGTCATGACCGCCCTGTTTGCCGCATTTGTGGGCATCGGTATTGTGTCCTTTCGAAATGCCGGGAAGTTACGAGAAAATATAGATGCGGAAAATGCCTTTACGGATTCCGTCATCCAGTGGTATCACACAGAGGGCCAAAAAAGCCCTGCATGGAACGCTCTGAATACAGACCAGCCGGAGGAGCTTTTGTACCTGCAGAAATCCGAGCTAATCCAACAGCTGATAAAGGAGCAATTCCCTCAGATTGACCAGGCTCTTCTGGAAAAACTGAGCGATGATTTCTGTGAAGAGGATTTCTCCGCTTCCTAAGCTTGCCCCATGTTTTCCGCAAGGATCTCTGGAAGCTTGAATAAAGAAAGTCCTGAGAAAAATTTCTGTAACGATAGGGAAAAGGAGTTTTACTATGCCAGTTGTAAGAAAAGCATGTCCGGCAGATATCCGACAGATCGTCGAAATTTACCAACGAATTCTCACAAAGGAAGAGAATGAGGGAACCGCCACCGGCTGGATTCGCGGCGTCTATCCCACAGAGCAAACCGCGCTTCAGGCTCTGAAAGACCAAGAATTATTCGTCATGACAGAGGGAGAGCAAGTTGTTGCCGCAGCTAAGATCAACCAAACTCAGGTTCCGGAGTACAAGGACGCCCTGTGGTCCTGTCCGGATGCTCCTCCCCAGCAGGTCATGGTTCTTCACACCCTGACCGTGGATCCTGACTGCGCGGGAAAAGGCTATGGAAGCGCCTTTGTTAAATTTTATGAGGAATACGCTTTTGCGCAGGGCTGCCCCTTTCTCCGTATGGATACAAACGCAAAAAATACGGCTGCCCGAAGCCTTTATCAGCGCCTGGGCTACCGGGAAGCCGGTATCGTCCCCTGTACCTTTGAGGGAATTCCTGGAGTGCAGCTGGTGTGTCTGGAGAAGAAGCTGACAGACAATTCCATATAAGGGAAAGCAAACCAGGAGCCGCTGTGGTATTTTCACAGCGGCTCCTGGTTTGTTCTATTTGTTTTTCTTATTCTTTTACAAGCTCTTTTCTGCTACTCCTGCCTGGAATTTTTATTTCCCGCTGAGATACTCATGGATTCCTCTGGCCGCATCCTTTCCGGCGCCCATAGCCAGAATTACGGTAGCAGCTCCCGTCACCGCGTCGCCGCCTGCGAATACGCCCTCCTTGGAAGTAGCGCCCACATCCTCGCTGGCAACAATACATTTTCTCCGATTGGTCTCCAGACCCTTGGTGGTGGAGGAAATCAGGGGATTGGGGGAAGTGCCCAGGGACATGATCACCGTGTCCACCTCAATATCAAACTCCGAGCCTGGCACCTCCACCGGACGCCTCCGGCCGGAAGCATCCGGCTCTCCCAGTTCCATGCGGATACAGCGGATTCCATTGACCCAGCCGTCCTCTCCCACCAGAATCTCTGTGGGATTTGTCAGCAGATCAAAGATAATACCCTCTTCCTTGGCATGGTGAACCTCCTCCACACGTGCAGGAAGCTCCTCCTCGGAACGGCGATAGACAATATGTACCTCAGCGCCCAGACGCAGAGCCGTGCGCGCCGCGTCCATAGCCACGTTTCCGCCGCCTACCACGGCTACTTTCTTACCCAGAGCAATGGGGGTATCATAATTGGGGTCAAAGGCCTTCATCAGGTTATTTCTGGTCAGGTACTCATTGGCAGAAAATACGCCGCAGGCTGTCTCTCCCGGGATTCCCATGAACTTGGGAAGTCCTGCTCCGGAACCGATAAACACTGCGTCAAAGCCTTCCTCCTCCATGAGCTCATCAATGGTCACTGACTTTCCGATAATAACATCTGTCTCGATCTTTACGCCCAGGGCCTTTACATTCTCCACCTCGGGAAGCACCACCCCGTCTTTAGGCAGACGAAACTCAGGAATTCCATATACCAGCACGCCGCCGGCCTTATGTAACGCCTCAAAAATAGTCACATCATAGCCAAGCTTAGCCAGATCTCCGGCACAGGTCAGTCCTGCAGGGCCGGAACCGATCACCGCCACCTTCTTGCCCAGTTTTTCTGTGGGCACAGGAGGCTGAATGCCGTTCTCTCTGGCCCAGTCTGCCACGAAACGCTCCAGCTTTCCAATCGACACTGCCTCCCCCTTAATTCCACGGATGCAGCGGCCCTCGCACTGGCTCTCCTGGGGACATACGCGTCCGCAGATCGCCGGCAGGGCGGAAGACTGACTAATGACCTGATAGGCCTCCTCCATCTTTCCTTCTTTTACTTCCTTAATAAAATCTGGGATGTTGATCTTTACCGGACATCCCTCCATGCATTTTGCATTTTTGCAGCCCAGGCAGCGCTGTGCCTCTTCCACAGCCTCCTCCTGATTGTATCCCAGGCAAACCTCATCAAAATTCGTGGCACGGACCTTGGGATCCTGCTCTCTTACCGGTACCTTCTTTAATACGTCTGCCATTATTTGTCACCTCCGCAATTTCCGCATCCACCGTGATGGGTTTCTCCCTCCTGATATTTCAGGAGACGGCGTCCTTCCTCCGTCTTGTACATGGCCGCCCGTTTCATGGCCTGATCAAAGTCAATCAGATGACCGTCAAACTCTGGTCCGTCCACACAGGCAAACTTCACTTCATCTCCCACCAGCACACGGCAGGCGCCGCACATACCAGTTCCGTCCACCATAATAGGGTTCATACTGACAATCGTAGGAATTCCAAGCTTCTTGGTGGTCAGACAGGAAAACTTCATCATGATCATGGGACCGATAGCCACACACAGATCATAGTGATGGCCCTCGCTTACCAGCTTCTCCAGCATAGCTGTACCCACGCCGTGGAATCCGTAGCTGCCGTCGTCCGTACACAGATACAGATTTCCCACCTTGCTCATCTCATCCTCCAGGATCAGCAGGTCTTTGGTCCTGGCTCCCACAATAATGTCACATGTAATCCCATGGTCATGCAGCCATTTGGCCTGAGGGTACACCGGAGCCGTACCCACGCCGCCTGCAATGAACACCACCTTTTTCTTCTTTACTTCCTCAAAGTCATCTGTAACCAACTCAGAGGGGCGTCCCAGAGGTCCTACGAAGTCCATAAAGGAATCGCCTTCCTTCAGATCAACCATCTTTGTGGTGGAAACGCCGATGGGTTGGAACACAATCGTAACCGTACCGGCCTCTCTGTCATAATCGCAGATGGTCAGCGGGATCCGTTCAGCCGTCTCATCCAACCGCACAATTATAAACTGTCCCGGCTCACAGGTCTTGGCAACCCGCGGAGCATGAACAACTTTCATGTAGACATTTGCAGAGAGCTGCTCTGCCTTCAAAATCTTAAACATATGCTTCCTCCTGGAGTACATTTATTCTGTACAGGTCCCCACCCTGTACTACATTGACTACTCATCCTATTCATAATAAAGCAATCCCCCGAATATTTCAACACTTTTTTTGCCCAAGACCCTCTTCCGCCCCGGTAATAAAATCCAGACAGATCCCTGTTATTCTTCTATTCCGGCAGTCTCCCCTGCTTCCCCATCCGGACTGGCTTCCTCTGCTTTGGCGCCTACAGCTGTTCCTGCGTAACTGGCCCTGTCATTTTCATTGGTCAGATTCAAAGGTTCGCTGAAATCCAGCTGATATACCACGAACAAAGCCTCGCTGACTATTCCCTTGTCATTGATGGCAACAGCTGTCAGCATATTGTCCCCTTCCTTCAGGGCGATCCGCCCGGTATAGCGGGTGCTCTCCTGCGTAGGCATGCTGCCGTCCAGGGTATAATAGATCTCTCCGTAGGCGGCCTCCAGCCGTGGATATACATAATAGGTATATTCTCCTCCGGGAATGGTAGCCCGTGGCTTTTCGATCCGGTAATCCTTAAGCCTTCTCTGCATAGGTTCCTCTTTGCAGCCCTGGATAACCTCATTGATCTCTCCAGCCCGGCCGGCCTCCATAAGCATATGAAACAGTTCCTCATAGGCAGCCAGCTTTTCCTTTTCCTCCAGAGGAAAATCCAGGACCTGCTCCATAAGATCCACTGCCATATCCGTCTCTCCAAGCTCCCTATAGGTCCGGGCCAGATACAAAAGCGGTCGCATATCCGCCCCCTCTGTATCTGCCTGAAGTTCCTGGGACCTCCGAAGATAAACCACGGCCTCCTCAAAATTTCCGTCTGCAAAACACTTCATTCCTCTCTGAAGCTGATAGGAATAGCTGTTCCGACTCACGACCATATAATACGCCCCAAAGGCAGCCCCTGCGCAGACCATAAGACCAAAAACCATGAAAATAACATGACGATAAAAGGAATTCTTCCAGAGCCTGTACGCCAGCAGCTCTTCTCTTTTAGAACCCCTACGCCTTTTTCCTTCTCTGTTCTCTTCTCCCTGTTCTCTTTTCTCCTGCTTCTTTTCCTCTTGGTCCCATAGCATCTCATCCAGGGGATCATAGTCAGGAACCATCTGTACTTCATGGCCGCATTTGGGACAAAACACATTGCCCGGGGCCAACTCCGTATTACATTTGGGACAACGCATAGATCCTGTCTCCCCTTTATCTTGATTCTTCCAGATACTGTTCAAACTCTTCCCTGGTCATAAGGATCTCCCTGGCCTTTGTACCAGCATCGTCTCCTACCACCCCGGCTTCCGCCAGCTGATCCATGATTCGGGCAGCTCGGTTAAATCCAACCTTAAACCAGCGCTGCAGCATGCCAATGGACGCTTTCTCCTTTTCCAAGATAAATCTTCCGGCCTCCACAAAGAGCACATCCCTTCCGTCGTCGCTGCCATTTACAGCCGCAGCCGGCTCCCCGGCTCCCATCTGGGAGTTGCTGATATGCTCCTCCACAGCGTCGCTGTAGGAAGCCTGTCCATTATTTTGGGAGAGAAATTCCACTACGGATCCCACTTCCTCATCGGAAACGAAAGCGCCCTGGACCCGCATAGGCTTAGGCAGCCCGGAAGGGTAAAAGAGCATATCTCCCTTTCCCAGCAGCTTTTCCGCACCGTTCATGTCAATAATCGTCCGGGAGTCCACCCCTGAGGACACGGCAAATGCCACCCGGGAGGGCATATTCGCCTTAATGAGACCCGTGATAACATTGACAGAGGGCCTCTGGGTAGCAATAATCAGGTGAATTCCCGCCGCCCGGGCCAGCTGGGCCAGACGGCAGATAGCATCCTCCACCTCATTGGAGGCTACCATCATCAAATCCGCCAGCTCGTCCACAATAATCACAATCTGGGGAAGCTTCTTGGGCTTCTCCGGATCGTCAATATCCGCTATCCCCGCAATCTTTTCATTGTATCCCACCAGATTGCGCACATTGCAGTCTGCAAATTTCTTATAACGGTCCATCATCTCCGCCACAGCCCAATTCAGAGCTCCAGCTGCCTTCTTGGGATCTGTCACCACCGGAATCAGCAGATGAGGAATCCCGTTGTAAACGCTCAGCTCCACCACCTTGGGATCCACCATAATCAGCTTCACATCGCTGGGATCCGCCTTGTAAAGAATACTCATAATCAGGGTATTGATGCAGACGGATTTTCCGGAGCCCGTGGCCCCTGCAATGAGCAAATGCGGCATTTTCGCAATATCCGACACTACAATTTTTCCCGCAATATCCTTGCCCACGGCAAAGGCAATCTGGGATTTATGATTCTGAAACTCTGGTGAGGACACCAGCTCCCGGAAAGACACGGCGGCATTTTCCGCATTGGGCACCTCGATACCCACGGCAGCCTTTCCCGGAATAGGCGCTTCGATCCTGATATCCGAAACCGCCAGGTTAAGCTTAATGTCGTCCGAGAGAGCCACAATCCGGCTCACTTTTACACCCTGATCCGGCTGTAGCTCATAGCGGGTCACCGAAGGGCCGCAGCTCACATCCGTCACCGTTACGCCCACGCCGAAATTTCGCAGGATCTGCTGCAGGTGAAGGGCCGTCTCCTGAAGCTCCTGTCTGGAGCTGCCGACCTGAGGCTTCATCTGCTTCAAAAGCTGCAGGGAAGGGAACACATAGGGCTTAGGGGCAGGCATCACCGGCGCCACTGCCTTCATAGGCGGCAAATCCTCCTGGTTTTCTCTCCTTACAGAGGACAGATGTTCCTGAAACTCTGCCCTGGAAGCGGACACCCCAGTCCCCGAGGCTTCTCCACGAACATGGGTAAATCCGGCTTGTCCTCCTGTTCTTTGGCTTCCCGGTTCCGGAAGCTTTGGCTCTGTCATGTCCTCTGCTTCCTCCACCGTCCCAAAAGCGTCACAGGCTTCTTTGTCCGGCTCTATTTCTTCTGCCCCCTGCCAGGACATGGCAAGGTCTGTTTCCCTACCAGCATAAAGCTGCCCGCTTTGTCCTGTCTCAAGAACTCCCTGAAGTTTCTTTTCTTGTTCTGCTTCGCTGCTTCCCTCCTCTGCATACTCCCGGTCTCTTTGTCCCACAAAGGCAGACTTTGCACCGTCTTTTTGCTCCTCTTCCCGAAGCTCCTCCGCAGTCCTTGCCCGGTGCAGGGGCACATCAAAAAGCTCCTCCAGATCCTGCAGGTTGGGCTCGTCCACGGTGATCTCCCGCACATTTCCCATATGTATCCGCGGCAGGGGCTTTGGCTCCTCCACCGGCTCTGGGACTGCTTCCTCTTCTTCCACCGGGTTTTCTTCCACTGCCTCCTGGGCCTGCTCTTGTAACTCCTCTTCCTCCCATTCCTCCTGGAGATTTTGCTCCCCGATGGTGGTATCCAGAGCCACGCCGGTTACCTTTTTCTCCACACGGCTTACCTGTTTTTCTTCCTCTTCCCGTCTTCGGGCCTCCCGCTCCTCTTGGCGCTTCTTCCGTCGGGCCGCATCCTCCCTGGCGGAATCGTAAACCTTGCGGCCTCCCCGCTTGACCCCGCTGATAAAGGATCTCTCCGTGATCACCACCAGGCATATAATCATGAGTACGGACAGCAAAATCCAGGTTCCCGGCACGCCAAAGGCTCCTGTAAGAAGTTTACAGATCTCTCCCCCCAGAAAGCCGCCTCCCCGCTTTTCCTGGGAGGAATAAAGATAAAAGGCCTTGGCTGTGGCCTCCCCCTCCTTGGCTCCTGTCAAAAGCTGCATAAAACAGCAGCATAAAACACCGGCAAAGCCCATGGCCGCCGCCTTGATAGCCGCAATGGTATTCTCCCGGTTGGAAATGGAAAACGCCGTTACCAAAAACAGCACCACGGGTAATACATAGGCAAAAAGCCCGAATATTCCAAACATAACCCCGCTGACAAAGCCGCCCACAAAGCCGCCCACTCCAAAATTACTGATCAATAAAAGAACAGACACGGCAAACAAGCCCAGAATCAGGATTTCCTTCCGGATCATGGTGTCCTGCTGATGCTTTTTTGCAGCAGTCTTTTTTCCTGTTGTATGTTTACGCGATGTTGTCTGACGCTTTTTGGTCGTCCCCGCTGCCATGTATCTTCCCTCCCACGCTATACAGATCCCTCATACCCTGCGTTTTAACGCAAACGAATCTATTGTCCAGTATACCACTTCTGACTGCGTCTGTAAACCAATTCCTTTTTGTTCCCCGCTTCCTGCTTTCTCCCGGATTCCACCCCTCTCTTTTATTCTGATACAAGAGAAGCGCAAACAGGAGCAGAACGTCTACACATCCTGCTCCTGTCTCTCCTTCTGCTCCTGAATCATGGTTTTCAATTTCCGAAAGGCATCCCGGATTCCTCCTACCTCCTGGATAATCCCCTCTGCCACAGCCTGTTCGCCCACCAGCACAGAGCCTACATCCTTGGTCAGCTGCCCTGTTTCCAGCATCAGCTCTAAAAGGCGGCTTTCCGATATTTCACAGTGGCTGGTAATAAAGCCTGCAATACGATCCTGAATTTTCTGAAAATAGTCAAAGGTCTGAGCCACACCGATAATAAGCCCTGTCATCCTCACAGGATGGATCATCATGGTTCCCGTGGGCACAATAAAGGAATAATCCGCCGACACAGCCAGAGGCACCCCAATGGAATGGCTGCCCCCCAATACCAGCGACACAGAGGGCTTGCTGAGAGAGGCGATCATTTCCGCAATAGCCAGCCCGGATTCCACATCTCCGCCCACAGTATTAATCAACACCAGAAGACCCTGGATCTCCCGGTTGTCCTCCACCTCCGCCAGCTGAGGAATCACATGCTCATATTTGGTGGTCTTGCTGTTGGAGGGAAGACATTCGTGCCCCTCAATCTCCCCGATCACATTCAGCAGATGTATTTTCGTCTCCTGCCCCAGAGTCAGCTGTCCGCTCTTTTCAATCTGCTCCTCCTTGCTCTCCTGGTTCTCCTGCTTCTGCTCTTCACTCATAAAATTCGGCCTCACTTCCCTACATACTCCGCCACGCAGCGGGATAAAAGTAGTATGGAAAGTAAGGCCGATTTTTATACAAAACAGCTTCTATTTCCTTTTCACAATCCCTTTTCTATTCCCCGGACTCATTCTCCCCAGAAGCGCTTGATCCCTCTGCGGTAATCCACAAAATACCAGATCAGCACCACCATCAGCACCACCACCAGGGCCGTATAGACAGAACCCAGCCTGACCACATAGACATTTACCAGTCCTGCGGCCCCGAATACCACAGTCATGATTCCCATGACCAGGGAACGGGGAAACAAAAACCGCTTATATCCCTCCAGGTCCTTGCATTTCTTAATATCCATCTCCTTGCTGAGCAGCACAGAGTTAATCTCTCCGCTGGTCTTCATAGAGATCACAGAATATAGAATGTATAAACCGCTGAAAAAAATAATCAGATCAATAACGGATGAAAAATCGCCCATAATTTCCTCCTTAGATTCCCAGGAACCGCTTTACAGCCGCCTTCATATCCGGCGCTTCCACCACGGTGTTGTGTAGCACTGGCGCACTGCGGATCTCCTCAATGGCCTGTGGAACCGGAACCTGAGAAAGCTGGCTTAAGGTATCCACCAGAGCAAAGTCTTCCGTCTCGTCGCAGGATCCCTGAATGGCCTCCATGACGCTGCGGGTAAACTTAAAGGGACTGGCCGTGGAGGCAATTATGGTCTTTGTCTCGTCTTTAGTTTCGCCCTGATATTTCTCATAAACCACTGCCGCCACCGCCGTGTGGGGATCAATCACATAACCCGTGGACTCATAGAGCCTGCGGATCATGGAAGCCGCCTCCTCCTGGGTTGCATAATTTCCATAGAAATCCTCCAGGCGCTCTCTCATAGCCAGGGTAATCTCATAAACGCCCTTTTCCGTCAGGTCCTGCATAAGCTTCCTGTTGGCCCCGTCATCCTCCCCGGCAATGCGGTAGATGAGGCGCTCCAGGTTGCTGGAGATCAAGATATCCATAGAGGGAGAACTGGTGAGGATAAACTCCCGGTTCCGGTCATAACGGCCGCTTTGGAAGAAATCATACAGCACCCTGTTGTCATTGGAGGCGCAGATCAGCTTCCCAATGGGCAGCCCCATCTGCTTGGCATAATAGGCGGCCAGAATATTTCCGAAATTCCCTGTGGGAACCGTCACATTCACCGTCTCGCCCCTGGCCACCTCCTCATTGGCAAACAGTCGTGCATAGGCGTACACATAGTAGACAATCTGGGGAACCAGACGTCCAATATTAATGGAGTTGGCAGAGGAAAACTGGAACCCCCTGTCTGCCATTTTCCCCGCAAGCTCCTGATCTCCAAAAAGCTTCTTCACTCCGCTCTGGGCATCGTCAAAGTTTCCGTGAATGCCCACCACAAAGGTATTGTTACCCTTCTGAGTCACCATCTGCTTTTCCTGAATGGGGCTCACCCCATTCTTGGGATAAAACACAAGGATCCGGGTTCCCGGTACGTCCGCAAAGCCTGCCAGAGCCGCCTTGCCCGTATCCCCGGAGGTGGCTGTCAGAATCACAATCTCATTTTTTACCTGGTTTTTCCGCGCCGCTGTAGTCATGAGATGAGGCAGAATAGACAGGGCCATATCCTTAAAAGCAATGGTTGCCCCATGAAACAGCTCCAAGTAATACACGTCCTCCGCTTTTGCCAGAGGCGCAATCTCCTGGGTGTCAAATTTGCTGTCGTAGGCTTTGGCAATACAGTCCCGAAGCTCCTCCTCCGTGAAATCCGTCAGGAAACGGCTCATAACCGTATAGGCCAATTCCTGGTAGCTCATCTGGGCCAGCTCCTCCACCGGAACCGATAGCCTTGGAATTTCCGTGGGGACAAACAGGCCCCCGTCATGGGAAAGCCCCTGCAAAATTGCCTGGGAGGCTGTGACGGTTTCCCCGCCTCTTGTACTCTTGTATAAGAGATTCATGATTCTTCTTTCCTTTCCCCTTCGTCTTGCGAAGCGTCTTCTCTTTCTTATTTTACAGAATTGTTGATAGCCGTCAGGAGGGCGTCAATGGAGGCCCGGATAATGTCCGGATCCACGCCTGCTCCCCAGTGGAGCCGCCCGTCCGGAGTCTGGATCCCCACATAGGCAATCGCCCGGGAGCTGGAGCTCTGCTCCAAAGCATGCTCCTGGTAGGTCACCAGGTTGTAGGTCAGACCAAAGCATTTTTTCAGCGCATTGCTCACTGCGTTGAGACGGCCGTTTCCGACAGCATAGGTTATCTCCGCCTTGTCCTGGAAGGTGGTATGTACCTCAGCGGTAATACCGTCCACCTGCTTGAAATGGACCTGGGTGATATTATACGGCGTGATAATGCTTTCAAACCGCTCCTTGAAGAGGTCGAAAATCTCCTCGGGCAGAAGCTCCTTATTCTTGTGATCAGAAACCTCCTTGCAGGCATAGCCCATAGCTTCCCGCATCTTGGCCGGCAGGTTCAGGCCGAAGTTCTGCTCCAGAATATAGCCTACGCCGCCCTTGCCGGACTGGCTGTTGATCCGGATCACATCCGCATCATAGTTGCGTCCCACATCCTGGGGATCAATGGGCAGATAGGGAACCGTCCAGAACTCCCGTTCTTCCTCCTCCCGGTAATGCATGCCCTTGGCAATAGCATCCTGATGGGAACCGGAAAAGGCCGCAAACACCAGGGCCCCGCTGTAGGGATTCCGCTCGTTCACCTTCATACCCGTATACTTCTCATAGCCCTCGCAGACCTCATTCATATTGGTAAAATCAAGCTGCGGATCCACGCCCTGAGAATAGAGGTTCATGGCCAGCGTCACAATGTCCACATTTCCCGTGCGCTCTCCGTTTCCGAACAGGGTTCCCTCCACCCGGTCCGCACCGGCCAGAAGGCCCATCTCCGTGTCTGCCACGCCGCAGCCCCGGTCATTGTGGGGATGAAGGGACAAAACGACGCTATCCCTGTATTTCAGGTTCTCAGACATGTATTCAATCTGCTGGGCATACACATGGGGCATGGAAAGCTGCACAGTCACCGGAAGATTGATAATCGCCTTTCTCTCCGGCGTAGGCTTCCACACATCCAGCACCGCATTGCAGACCTCCAGAGCATACGCAGGCTCTGTGCCCGTAAAACTTTCCGGGCTGTATTCAAAGAGGTAATCGCCGTTAGTCTCCTCTGTCAGCTGTTGTAAAAGGGCCGCCCCCTCCACGGCGATCTTCAGAATCTCCTCCTTGGATTTGCGGAACACCTGCTCCCTCTGGGCCTTTGAGGTGGAATTGTACACATGCACCACCGCTTTTTTCGCCCCCTTCAGAGCCTCAAAGGTCTTGCGGATAATGTGCTCCCGCGCCTGGGTCAGCACCTGGATGGTCACATCCTCCGGAATCAGATCCTTCTCAATAAGAGTGCGCAAAAAGGTATACTCTGTCTCAGAGGCTGCAGGGAATCCTACCTCAATCTCTTTAAATCCCACCTTGCAGAGAAGCTGGAAAAATTTTACCTTCTGATCTAAGGTCATAGGCACCACCAGGGCCTGGTTACCGTCCCTGAGATCCACGCTGCACCACACAGGCGCATGATCCACATAATCCTTTTGCGCCCATTTCATGCAGGGATAGGGGGGAAGAAAATACTGCTGGGTATACTTCTGATAATTCTTCATGTCTTGTTTCTCTCCTTTTCAAACCTCGATTTTCGACGATAACTGATAAATCGGGCATCCGGATCCTCCTTAGATCCTCTCACAGCAGACACCAAAACGCAATTTCCTGTAATGTAAAAAAGCCTTCCTCTCCACAGCACAGCAGTCTGCTGTCAGAGACGAAAGACCAATCCAATGCCTTACGCGGTACCACTCTTCTTTCGCGGATTTCCTCTGGCCGCTCTCACAGTCCACGCCATGCAGCGCGATTCCTGCGTCCTGCCAAAATCATCCACACACTCACCGGATACGGGTATATACCTTATATCCTCCCCTCTGTAACGGTAGGGCTCCGTCTGCGTCTACTCTCTCTAACTCTTCGGCCAGAAATTTGGGGCAGCCGCTCAAAGGTCAGTTCCATGGGTTTCCGCTGCCGCTTCACACCAGCCAACGGCTCTCTGAAATTGGAAATTCCGTGTACTATTCCTCTTCCTAGCATTTATCATATTATCTGTTTAACAGGATAACAAAAAGGGGTGGACTTGTCAAGAAGATTTTCACGCCCGTCCTGTATAGCCCGCCGATTTCTGTATACACTATCTGGATAGAGCATACATTTGTGCCCTTCAAGGCACAGGAGTATTCCCGGAAAACCGGCCGAAAAAGATGGGTACAGGGAATTTTCCCCAAGTGCTCACATAGAAAAAAGGAGGCTTTCATTCTCATGCGACATAAAGAATCCACCTATCTCCTGGCTGGTATCCTGTTTACCCTGTTCCTGGGCTCCCTCTCCCACTTCTTTTATGAGTGGTCCGGGGAGCATCCTCTGGTAGGACTTTTCTCCCCTGTGAATGAGTCCGTGTGGGAACACATGAAACTTGTCTTTTTTCCGGCTCTTCTCTACACTCTTTTTGAGATCATAGCCCGGCTCAGGCTGGACAGCCATTTTCTGACCGTGCGCTTTTTAAGTCTTCTGACAGGCACATTTCTCATACCCTGCCTGTTTTTTATCTATACCGGATTTCTGGGACGGCCTTTTCTGCCCCTGGACATCGGCATTTTCGTCCTCTGCACCCTGACAGTCTTTCTCCTGTCTCACTATCTGGATCTCAATGCCAAAGCTCTTTCCCTGCCCTTTTTTGTGCTGTTTACCGCCCTCTTGTTTTTTCTGATCCTGTTTTTTTCCTTTTCCTACAGGCCTCCAAATCTGCCCCTATTCTGGCCGCCAAAGAACTTTCTGTGGCTGCCTTAGCCGCTGTATTTCTCCATCTGCTCCGCAATCAGACTCTGATCCTCGAAGTAGTTGATCCGCATGGCCCGGCGCACCTGAGCCAGCGTCTTGGCAGCAGTCTCCCGGGCCGTGTCGCTGCCCTTTTTCAACACCTCATACACATAGGGAATATCCCGCTCCAGCTCCTTGCGGCGGGCACGGATGGGAGAAAGCTCCTCCTGCAGTACCTTCATGAGGAATTTTTTCACCTTCACATCCCCCAGGCCTCCCCTGGTATAATGTGCTTTCAATTCCTCCAGATTCCCATAATCCGGCAGATACTCCGCAAAATGCTCCGGTTTGCTGAAGGCCTCCAGATAGATAAACACAGGATTCCCCTCCACATTTCCCGGATCCTCCACCCGCAGATGATTGGGATCTGTAAACATGGACATAACCTTCTTGCGCACCTCTTCTTCTGAATCTGCCAGATAGATACAGTTGCCAAGAGACTTACTCATCTTTGCCTTTCCGTCAATACCAGGCAGGCGCAGGCAGGCCTTATTCTGAGGCAGCAAAATCTCCGGCTCTGTCAGGGTTTCCCCGTAAACCGTATTGAATTTGTGCACGATCTCCCGGGTCTGCTCCACCATGGGAGCCTGATCCTCTCCCACCGGCACTGTGGTAGCCTGGAAGGCCGTAATATCCGCAGCCTGACTGATGGGATAGGTAAAGAATCCCACAGGAATACTGGTCTCAAAGTTCCGCATCTGAATCTCCGACTTCACCGTAGGATTCCGCTGCAGCCGGGACACGGTCACCAGATTCATATAGTAAAAGCTCAGCTCTGTGAGCTCCGGCAGCATGGACTGGATAAAGATGACGGATTTCTCCGGATCCAGCCCGCAGGACATATAATCCAGGGCCACCTCCACAATATTCTGCCGTACCTTCTCCGGATGCTCCGCATTATCCGTCAAAGCCTGGGCATCCGCAATCATAATAAATATTTTCTCAAATTCCCCGGAATTCTGCAGGCGCACCCGCTCTCTTAAGGAGCCCACATAATGTCCCACATGAAGCCTTCCCGTAGGCCTGTCGCCTGTCAAAATAACCTTTCCCATAACACCTAATCCTCACTATTTCTCTCATTCTTAAGATAGCCCAGAAATCCGGATTTTCCATCCCTTCTTTTCCGCTGCTATTTACTCACCATCATAAAGCATCTTACCGGAAAACACAAGCGGCTTTTCCTCAATACCCCAGCTCTTCATCAATAAAGACAACCTCTGCCTCAATCATAGAGCATGCCCGCTCCAGAATTACCGTAACCCGGCACATCCGCTCCGGACTGCTGCAGTCAAAGCACTTCTCTCCTCCGGAAGCCCGACAGGGAATCCTGGAATCAAAACGCAGGGAATTTTTCGGCGCAGCCACCTGCTTCGCCCGCTCCATGGCTGACGCAAGATCCGGGCAGATTTTATTCCTTCCCACCACAAAGTAAACCTTTCTGGGCCCGAACAGCGTCATGGCCACCCGATTTCCATTCCCGTCAATATTCACCAGCTCGCCGGTTTCCGCTACCCCATTGGCGCTGCACAGGTACACCGTTGCCTGAGCCGCCTTATCAAGCGTCTCCCGGCCCGGCTCTATCCAGTGCCAGTGCACCTGATTTTTCCCTGCCAAAAGCTCATAAAGCCCCATCTCCTTCACAGTCATGGAGCCTCCGATTCCCACTGTCTCATTTTGGATCTGTCCCTCCAGATAAGCTGCCGCCTCCTCCTTGGAGTCAAAAAAGCTGGTGAGAAATCCATGATTTTCAAAATTTTTCTTCAGCATCTCTCGGTTCATAGCGCGTTTCCTCCCGGTTTTCTCTGTATCTGCATGTTCCAAAGCTCTTTCGCCGCCTCACTTCCCACAGGAATCAATCGGCAGAAGAAGATTTTCTATTCTTACTGTTCCCCTCGCTTTTCAGCTTAAAATACACCAGCTGCACATGGCGAATACCTGAATGAGTCCGCTTCACCTCAAAAATGTCCAGCGATTCAATGAATGGGGTAAATTTCGTATATCCAAAATTCCGCACATCAAAGTCCGGGAACCGCTTATCCAGCTGATTGCGAAGCTCCGAGGAAAAAATCCAGCCCTCGTCATCGGAGCATTCCATGGCAATGGAACGGATGGCCTTTTTCAGCATTTTCAGGCTGGTTCTTGGCTCCATTTCCCGGGTCTGTGCCTTTTTCACACTCTTATTCTTCTCCTTTTCCTCCCGTACATCTTTGCTCTCTTCTTTATTCTCCTCCTTCTGCTGACTGGAAAACAGGATATCCAAATACCGGAAACGATTGCAGGCCGCAATAAAGGGCTTAGGCGTTTTGCTTTCTCCCATACCAGTCACATCCATTCCAGACTCCCGGAGCCGGGCCGCCAGCCGGGTAAAATCGCTGTCCGAAGATACCAGGCAGAAGCCATCCACAGCCCCGGAATACAAAATATCCATAGCGTCTATAATCATGGCTGAATCCGTAGAGCTCTTTCCCGTGGTGTATCCGTATTGCTGCATGGGAATGATGGAGTTGTCCAGGAGCACATTCTTCCAGGAATTCAGCTGGGGATTTGTCCAGTCCCCATAAATCCGCTTGTAGGTAGCCACTCCTGTTTTCGCCGCCTCATCCAAAATCACCTTAATGTATTTTTCTGAAATGTTATCTGCATCAATCAGTATGGCAAGTCTTAATTCTCGTTCCATTTATTCACCACTTTCCTAAGATTTCCTTTTTATTGTAAGGGTTATGGGCTGGAAATTCAAGACTAAAAGTAAGGGATTGAAGAATATCCCCGCAAAAATGACAGTTCCACAATACACCACCTGCTGTTTTCCCTGCTCTTCCTCCCGCTCAAAGAAAAACCGCATAATCCTGGTCCAGATATCCAGAAAGAAAAAGAGTAGAACAAAGTGGCGTAGGTGATATTCACATCATACAAGCCATAGGCCTTCAGCGGCAGATATTTCGTGTGAAACCAGCTTGGAGCCAATGGTTCCAAAAAGATAGACAAGGATTCCATGAACCTATAGAAGGCTCAGCAGGATATTGTGTGTCTCCAGCCCGGACCAGTTGGGAATGGCATGCATAAAATCAGAACCGATCCCCGTCAAAGGCTTTTCAAGCCAGGTATTCTAGAATTCAATCCATCAAATGTGTGCGCAATGGCTCAGAAAGCACTGCGACAAAAAAATTTCACAAAAAAGGATATCATGTAACGGAAGCGACTGTGATTACAGATAGCAGCCATCCCATCAGTATCTTTTTAGAGATTCATTCTTCAAAAGAGAAAGGCTTTACTTCTATCAACGATATCACTTTTTCTGCCATGGAACGTGCAGCCGCTTTATTCAAAAAAGCCACGTTTGTCATGGATCGTGGTTATGATGATAACAAGATGTTTCTGAAGCTGGATTCTATGGGGCAGGATTATGTGATACGTATGACTGCAAGGCGTAAGCTGCTGTACCACAATAAGTGAATATTTGCTGCTGAACTGCGTAACCTCTGGAAAGGCAAGGTAAAACTGCCTCTGTTTTATTATGAAAAATGCATGATACCTAACTTTCTCATATAAAAGTACAGATAACTGCTTCCGGGAAAGATGTTTATCCCGTCCTCGTATAGCATTACGGAACACCCCCATGATGCTTGTGACAAACGGGGAAATCAAAAGATGATGTGATAAAGACTGCTAAACTTTACTTTTTAAAGAGAAAATCGAAGAATACTTCCGCTGTAAAAGGCAAATGTTCCAGTTTGAAAACTTTCGGGTGCGGAAACTGAAAGCAATCAATGCATTAAATTTTTATATCGCCCTGTATGGCATTTCTAGGTCATATTCCTATGAAATCGGAAACGAATGCACTGAAAGCAGCAATCATACAGACCGCAGATCCGGTCAAAGAAAAAAATAGCATTCTGCTATTACCGACTAGCAAAAGGTATCTCTGGCATATTTTCGTATGCAAAAGAAGGCATCAGGCTCTGGTTCTGGGCAAAGCGCCCTGCATACCGTCAACTTTGCCTTAAGCTGGCTGTTTGAATAGATAAATGAACATGTCTCCCGAAGTCCGGTTCCGGCGCGGCTTATGAAAGTGCCTCTATTCATAAAGCTGCCACTCAATAACTTTTCAAAGATTTGGCAGATTGGGACTTTGGGAGATTATATTCATTTTGAGATTACAGTTTGCGGAAACTCAAGAAACATAAACGAATTAAAAAGCTTATCTTTCCCTCTGTTTCAATTTATTCATCTTTGGTATTTTTTGTTATTCTACTGCTCTTTATGCTTTTTAATAAAACGATTTATACCAAACCGCAAATTTTTCTAATCCCTCGCGCAAGCCTATTTCGGGTCTAAAACCAAAATCTCTTTCTAACTCCAGTATATCTGCATACGTAACTTCCACATCTCCAGGCTGCATCTCTACCAGTTTTTTATGTTTTTCGAAATCATAATCTTCCGGCAACACACCAGCTCTTTTTAGTTCCTCTTGTAGAATTTCTACAAAATCCAATAAATTCTCTGGTCTGCTGTTCCCTATATTATAAACCTTATATTTTACACCATTTTCATCTGGATTCGGACTTCTCTGCATTACCTTTATTATGCCTGTTATAATATCATCAATATAAGTAAAATCTCTCTTACAATTTCCATAATTAAATATCTGTATTTCTTTTCCCTCCCGCAGGCGGTTTGTAAAACTAAAATAAGCCATGTCAGGTCTTCCTGCAGGGCCATACACGGTAAAAAAACGTAAGCCGGTAGAAGGTATTCCATACAATTTTGTATACGCATAGGCCATTAATTCGTTAGACTTCTTTGTAGCCGCATACAAAGATACCGGATTATCTACCCGATCCTCTACAGAATAGGGCACTTTTTGATTGTTGCCATAAACAGAAGAGGAACTTGCATAAATCAAATGTTCTACTCCTCTTTTTCCCCTTGTATAACTTTGCCTACAGGCTTCCAATATATTATAAAACCCAATCATATTTGATTCTATATATGCATCTGGATTGATAATACTATACCTTACCCCTGCCTGGGCTGCTAGATTTACCACAACATCAGGCTCATGCTTATCAAAAATATCATTAATCAATAACTTATCCGCAATATTTCCCCGAATCAAAAAAAATGTCCCCGAAACCCTTCGGGCAACATCTTCGATCTGTTGTAATCTGTATTCTTTTAAAGTTACATCATAATAATCACTCAGATTATCCAAGCCTATAATCCGAATATTCTTCTCCTTACTTAATAATCGCATGACTAGATTGGCTCCTATAAAGCCAGCTGCTCCTGTTACAAAAACTGTCTTCTCGGATAAGGATACATTTTTTTCTAACATACTCAATCCACCTTTTTCCTAAATGCTATCTATTTTCTTCCAATACTATAGTACTCTACTTTTGCCTTCTTCATCTCTAGTGGATTATAAAGGTTCCTTCCATCATAGACCAATGGAGTATGCATAAGTTGTTTAAAAATATCCGGTTTTAACTCCTTAATCTCTTTCCACTCTGTAAATATGAAACAAAGATGGGATCCTTGCAGCGCCTCTTTTGGTCCAGAAGCATATGTGATTCTTCCATTTCTACTTTTACCCTCTGGATAATACCTTTGGAAATTTTTCATACCTACTGGATCAAAGGCCACAATTTCTGCTCCTGCGTCCAGTAAAAGAGGAACATTGTCTAAAGATGGAGCCTCTCTCAAATCGTCCGTTCCAGCTTTAAAAGTTAATCCCAACACCGCAATCCGTAAATTATGGAAGGTTATCATACGCTCAGACGCCTTTTGAAATAGCCTGGTCTTTTGTCCTTTATTTACCTCCACCGCTGCTTCTACAGTTTTTAAATGATATCCATGCTGTTCTGCCAAATATTTCAATGCTTTTGTGTCTTTTGGAAAGCAAGATCCACCATAACCAATTCCGGCATTTAAGAATTGGTCGCCGATACGCCGATCATAAGACATCCCTCTTGCTACATCCTCAATGTCAGCTCCTACCAATTCACAAAGATTTGCAATGTCATTCATGTAAGAAATCTTCAACGCCAGGAAATCATTGGACGCGTACTTAATCATTTCTGCAGAGCGGCGACTTACAGAAACAATAGGAAGTTGGAAATTCTGATAGACCTCCTGCAATCGTTCTTCTGCCCACCTGGATTCGGTACCAATAATGATTCTGGACGCATGCAAGGTATCATGAACTGCAGTTCCCTGAGCCAAAAATTCCGGGTTAGATGCAACCTCTACCCTTATATCGTGAATCAAAAAGTCCTTAATAAATTGTTCTACTTTATCATTGGTTCCTACCGGAACTGTAGATTTTACCACCACTAAACAATCTTTTTCTATTGTTTCTGCAATCTGTCGGGAAACTGCCGCTATATATGAAAGATTTGCCGAACCATCTGATTGCTCTGGAGTTCCTACTCCTATAAAAATAATATCTGCATCTTTGTATGCAGATTTGTAATCTGTTGTATAGTGTAAATTACCTGTAGCATAATTTTTCTGCATCAGTTTCTCCAAATCCTGTTCGTAAATAGGAGAAACACCTGATTTCATTAAATTTATTTTATTTTCATCTACATCTACACATGTAACATCATGCCCTTTTTCCGCAAAACAAACGCCGGCTACCAAGCCGACGTAACCAGTTCCTGCTACTGAAATTTTCAATTTTTTATCCCTCACTTATATAACTATTGTATCTCTAGTAATAGCGTACTCTCTGCTCCACTTCGTATATCTGCATGAATACAGATTGAAGTACGAAGTTCTCTTTTTTTGTTTTGTCTCTCACAAACGCAGCCATTTTAAGAACTACCTTGTTGGTTACCTGTTGAATACTTGCCGTTATATCCATTTCATGCTGTGTAATAGGGCTTTCTGGCTTCCTAGATTTTTTCTAAATAAATTCTCAAACTCTTTATTAATTGTTTCCAAAGAATGTGTGTACTGAAAATACTTTTGCTTTAACACTACTGTACCGTCTTCATGGACATAAATCAACTTTCCTTTTATCAAGCCCGAAAATATAGGACTCCCATAAGGGGCCAGCCCCACTAATTTGTACTCCCTACTATTTATTTTTGAAGTCTGTGTAGAATGTAAATGCAGAATACAACAATCCCAAAGAGTTTGGATATATTTTGGCATAGACTTTAGAAAACTCATAAATCCTTTGGGACTCATTAAGTGAGCCATTCCCAGAATTCTTTCACACTTGATAATGGAATCCTCATAAAAAATAATGGAATCTGCCTGATCTAATATAATATTCACTTCATATAGACAATATTCGATAGCATGATGTGGAAAAGAATGATCCCCTTTAATTCTTGTGAATCGCTCCTCCTGAGCCTCTGCTACAATCTATCCACCCACCATAATTGCCGATGCAGAATCATGATAATAAGCTGAGATTCCAAGAATTACTATTTGCTTCTTCATCTTTTTCCTCCATACATAATCATCTTTTTATTTTGTATACTACTTTTGCAAATATTTCTCGCCACTCTCTAAATAGCAATAGGGATGCAAAATATATGAGAACGCAGCCTAGAATACTAAAACATGTCCATATGGTTCCCTGATCAATCTTTTTCATAAAAATAGAGAATATTCCCATTACGCCAGAACAAATGAAAGGTTTTGCAATATTTTTATACATTTTCCCCACACAAAATCCAAGTCTCTTTTTCATAAAAAAGGAGTGTTCTATTGCCATAAAAATAACTGCAGATAAAGTTGTTATGGATAAGAGTTGGAACGACTGTCTTGCAGCAAATGTATACATCGGTATCATATATATCAGATACAGAATTTGTAAAATAGCCGACAGTTTCACTACCCCTTTTGCACGATAAACTTCACTGCATATATAGGAAAAAGAAATATTGATTACCATCGCCAGCGTCCATATACCAAAAAAAACACTCCCATCAAGCCATTGATCACCTAATAAAATTCTAATAGCAAAATCTTTGTATAACATTGCGCCAATTCCCAGAGGCACTGCAAAAACAGCTATATACTTCTGAAAATTACAGACCAATCCCTCAAATTTTTCAGAATTATTTTGTTCTATGGAAATAGCGCTAAACATTACTGGATATATTGTTAATTGTACAACTATAAATAGGGATGTCACGGTATTTTGAATGTTCCTATAAAGTCCTAAGTAATAAGCTGCCAAAATATTTCCTATGATGAAAACATCTGCCTGGGATGAAAACCATATCACAACTTTTTCAAATAATGTCCAAATAGTATAGTGAAACATCTTTTTTAAAATAGAAAAAGAAAAAAACACATGCGGTTTCCATTTTGATTTAGCCGTCAAAAAAACTGCCTGAAGGAAATACTTTGACAAGTTTCCACAAACTAACGCCCAATAAGAATATCCCATATAGGCCATGGGAATCGTTATAAAAAATGGAATAAATGCTCCCATTATATTCAAGTAAAAAAGCTGTTTAAACTCAAAATTTTTCTTGTAATATCCCTCCTGGATAGCTGAAAAGGATGTTAAAGGAAGGGATAATGCTGAGATTACTAAAACATTTTCATATCCAGTGCATCCAACAAATGCGGCAAGCTTTTCACTACCTAATGCAATAGAAATAAATAAAAATATTGCAAGCAACAAATTTGTCCAAAATGCGACATTTAAATACTCCTCTATTTTTTCATTTATATCAAATTGATGCTGTATTAAATATTTCTGAAACCCTGCCTCTGTAAACATATCAGCAAATGAAACTACCATATTAACCGTGGCTATGATACCAAAAACTTCTGGCGATAATAGCCTTGCTAATACCATATTACTAATAGGTACAAATGACTTTGTGAGAATTGTTGTTAATGTTGTCCATTTAACAGAGTCAAGGATCTGATTTGAAGCCATAGTAAACTCTCCATCGAAACTAATCATTCATATACATCTCATACCAATTTTGAAACACCAACAAAGTCCATAATTCTCTGGAATTGGCAATACTATTTCGATTCTTAAAATCATATATCATGCTTTTAATCACTTTATCGTTAAATATTCCTTGTTTTCTGATATACGCTTCATCAAAAAGTCCTTTCGTAAAGTTATCAAAATCGTCATACATCCATTCTCTGGTTGGAACTGAAAATCCTTGTTTAGGTCTGTCTAACAGTTTTTTGTCCACAAAGCTGTATGACAAATCTTTTAATATTCTTTTACTAATGTTATTGCGATACTTATATTCCAACGGAAGCGACAATGCAAATTCAACAACACGATAATCCAAAAAAGGAGATCTTGTCTCCAATGATACTGACATAGACGCTCGATCCACTTTCGTTAATATATCATCTGGAAGATAAGTCACCATATCCTTAAGCATATACTTCATTTGCGGCTCATTGGCAAAGGTCGTGGCCTCATAATACTTATCATAGCTAATACTTGGATCTGAAATTAGAATATTTTTATGCATATCCTGATAAGTATAGAAATTGGCATGTATAATATCTTCCACACCCGTTAAATGGAACAATTTAACAAATTTTCTTTTTCCCATTCTGACAAATAGATTTTTAATTGGAAATACATGGTTCATTGTACACAGTGTTTTGCTGATTATCTTAAATCTTTCCAATTTATGATACTCATTATAACTGCTATAGCCGCAAAACAATTCATCACCAGCATCTCCAGACAATGCTACTGTAACATATTCTTTTGCTATTTTGCTCAATAGCATGGTGGCTATTTGCGAATGATCTGCCATAGGCTCATCAAAATATAAAGAAATTTCATTTATATATCTCTTTGCCTCATGAATGGATAAGTATTTACAATAATGCTCTGTTCCCAGATATTTTGCCACTTCTGCAGCATATTCAGCCTCATCGTATTGGCTTTCCTGAAAGCCAATGGTAAAAGTTTTAATTTTTTTATCGGAAAGTTCTTTCATCAAGGATACAATCAGAGAAGAATCATAGCCCCCACTCAGGAAGCCACCCAACGGAACATCGCTAATCATGCGAAGTTTTGTTGCATCCAACAAAAGCTCTTTCAATTCAGAGATTGCCTGCTGATAATCTCCCTCAAAAAAAGAAACTCTATGTGTCAGAGTTTCTTTGATGCTCCAATATTCTTTAACCTCTATCAAACCGTTGGACATTCTTAAATAGTGCCCTGGTTCAAGTTTAAACACCTTTTCAAATATGCTATATGGACCTGTAATATATTGATGATATAAAAATAGCCCTAATGCTTCCATATTTATATTTTTCGAAAAATATGGATACTTCATAATAGGCTTTAGCTCAGAAGAAAATACTATATTATTTTTCTCATCCAAATAATAGTATAAGGGTTTAACACCCATTCTGTCCCGAACTAAATAAAACTCATCCGTTCTCTTATCATACAGCGCAAAAGCAAACATGCCGTTCATTTTTTCCACACAGTGTATTCCCCATTCCTGGTAAGCATATATGATAACCTCTGTGTCGCAATTAGAACAAAATACATATCCTACTTTAATAAGTTCTGAACGTATCTCCTGAAAATTGTATATCTCTCCGTTGTATGAAAGTACTATATTACCATCTGAACTTAACATAGGTTGGTGACCTAATGCTGATAAGTCAATAATAGATAACCTTTTATGAGAAAATCCCAGCTGCCTCCCATATGGAAGATTACACATATAATACCCTTCATCATTGGGCCCTCTATAATGAATTGTTTGATTCATATCTCTCAAACTATTTTCCCCCACAATTCTGTTGTGGATAAATCCGCAAATGCCGCACATTTAATTTTCCTCACTACATATCAAAAATTTATAACACTTATATATGGAAACATAATCTCTCCATTAATATACATATAATTTACTATGTAGTAACCGCAGCATACTATCATAATAAATGTTGAAAAAACAAATTTTATCTTTCCTTTTGTTTCATTTCTGATAATAGAAAAGATCACACAAATTAAAACAATCGGATAATACATTAATCTCATTAAAAAATAAGAGTAATATCCTGCGATTCTGCAAGGTATCGCTAAACATAAACAAACGATTAAAGCTCTTATTCTTTTATCTTTTATATATTGATGAAAAAAAATGAGAGGAATTATTACTGGCAAAACCTGTACTAGAAAACCTAATCCGCTTCCCGAAAAAGAACTGTTTGCTGTTTTTAAATATACATCATACTTTGAAGGTAAAAAGCTGCTTGCTATCTTCATCATTAGCGAAATAAAAAAAGGCGAAACTAAAATAAGTGTAAGTAAAAATTTTTCTTTTATCCCTTTAAAGTGTTCTTTTTTATCCATGATATCTATGATAAAAATAAAAGAAAAACTAACCAGTGCTGTAAAATGGTATAAGCTTGCTATTATAATCCAAAATACAGCCATACCTCTTCGTCTTTCTAACAAATATGTTACTGCGTATAGTACTATAGTTACCGCTACTAATTGTCTCATTTGGTTCAACATTTGCATACCCAAAAAACTATAATATATAAAAAAGGAAAATGGCATTGAAGCCCTATCTTTCAATTTATCTAATGACAAAAATAAAAAGAGTAGTGTAATAAATGAATTTATCGTTAGAAAAGGAGTCGGGTTATCAATCCATATCAGATGACATAAAAACTTAATTATAAAAAAGAGTATTTCTGTTTTTGCAGCATTAAAAAACCCTTGAGACTCTATAACATTATCTATGTCTAAATATCCTCTCCAATAATTTATGGTGTCAACTCCCACAATACTTTGCCTGCTACCAATAAAAACAGCCGGAAGTATAATTATGAAAAAACCAAAAATATTTTTTTTAATATATCCTTTTCTATTGGAACAGTTTTGATACACATATGCAACAAATATAGATATTGAGGCGACACACCAATAGAAAAATGCAGTTGGAATATTTTCAATTATTCTGGTCATCACGTTCCTCATTAACAGCTTTAAAGTACTTTACCCATTTTTCACAAATTGTTTTTTCATCATAATTATCACGAATTTTCAAAGCATTTTTTCCCAATGCGAAAGCTATACTAGGATTCTCAATCAAATATATCATAGCGTTCTTTAATTTTTCTCTGTCGCCAACGGGAACCAAAATTCCATTATCATAATTCTCAATTAGCTCTCTCGGCCCTCCACATGAACAATCTGTTGATATACATGGTAATCCGATTGCCATTGCCTCCATCAAAGTATTTGGCATGCCTTCGAAATCTGAAGTTAACACGAACGCTGTACTATCTTTTATTACGTCTAAAACATCATCTCTTGTTCCTTTAAATTGTACTACATCTTGAATATTCAATTTTTGACTATAATGTATTAGATTTTCTTTTTCCTTTCCTTCTCCCCAAAAATGTAATTCATATTCTGGATACTTTTCATGAACATCATGAAACGCTTCCAATAATAATTTTTGATTTTTCTGTTTTATCAGTCTACCAATTGTTACAAAATACTTTTTACGAATTCCTCTATATGGATTTGGATATTCCGATAAATTAGCTAAAGGATTCCCTATTACTACTCCTCTGTTCTTTGTCCTTGAAGCATAATAATTTTTAGCATCCTGTGTCTGGAAAACAAATCCATCTGCAAATTTCATTAACCATCTTGAAACAGCCTTCGTTATACACTTTCCATGAAAATGAAATGGATCATTTCTCTCAGAAACAATTACTTTCGTTTTTATTTTCATCGCAGCTGGTATAACATAGACATCTAAGGGTAGTCCCATTACCAGAACTATATCAGGACAATTCATTAAAATCTCTTTCCTTAACAAATAAATTTTTTTAGCAAAATTAGAATTTTGTGATAAACATTTCAAATTCTTAGAATCTAGTCCGTTTATTTCTTCCTCAATATTATTCAATGATAACATAATACTATGATAATTATTTAAATTTAGCCATTTAACTAATATACGGGCCACTTGTTGGCTTCCCCCATATCCCCACCCACTAATTACAACCATAACCTTCATACTAATTTAGCACTTCTCCATTTCTTCTATATTTAAGTTATATTCAAATTCAACTTTCTATTATTAGTTTACATTTATTTTAATTATTTCTTTGATATTTGATTCCCTCTTTTGTATGAGTATAGAATTATCCGGAATCTTACCATTAACTATGCTTCCAGCCGCAATTACACAGTCCTTTCCGATTTCTGCACCTTTTAAAATTACTACATTAGCACCAATCCATGTTCTATTCCCAATTTTCACTGGCTTGCAATAATACTTCCGTGCTACAATTCCCTCTGGTTCCCTAAAGTCATGATCATGATCATAAATACAAACATTTGGACCAATCATCACATCATCGCCTATCTCAATCCTCTGATGACATGCAATAATACAATTTGTATTTAGCCCAACATTATCTCCAATACAAAGTTCACCTTCGTCTCTAACAAGAAATCTACAATTTTTCAATGCTGAAAAATGAAAACCAATTTTTAATACTCCCTTTGGAGAAATTTCAACTTTATTTCCTATTCGCGAAGTACATTTTTTCCCCACATGTATCCTTTTCCCACTTAATTTTAATCCTCCAAACATGATACCATTATATATAATATACATAACACTCGTTACTCTACTCACCAAAATCCCCCCTATCATTTATTGTAACATATAGTTTTTAAAGAAATCTCTGAAAAAATCTTCCCTTCTTTTACTTAATATACCCAACTCATATTCTTTCGCTGCTTCAAAATTTCTTTTAGCCTGCTGTTCCAATACTTTGGATGTCAATCCTTTTAATATATTGCATATCTCAAATACAGTATTTTTACTATTAGAAAAAATAAACTGGTTATCCAACAACTCAGGAATTCCACCCGTGGCAGCTCCTGCAGCTGGTATTCCTCTGCTCATAGCTTCTATTAAAGCTCTTGGAAGCCCTTCCTGTCTGCTAGGTTGAATGTAAAAGTCTAATTGATCCATCCATGAAAAAACCTTTTCATGTTTTAATGCTCCCAAAATCTTTACATTTTCTAATACATGATACTTTTTTGCTATTGCAATTAAATGTTCTCCATCACCATCTCCAACCAATTGATACTCAAAATTATGAATTCCTTGCTTTTTTAATTCTCCTAAAGCCTGAATAACATACTGCTGGCCTTTGTACCATACATCTAATCTTGCCGCTGTACCAATTATTATTTTTTCGTTAGCATAGCCTATCTTTCTAATCCTACTTTCTATTACTTTTTTTTCTAATGATCCTAACGTTACGTTTGAACAGTTAATACTTTTTCCGTAGGTTGGGTAACGCTTTTGCAAAAAATATTTTGTCACATATATCACATAGGGCGCACGCCTAATTCTATTCTTTGTTGTTATCATAGAAAATGGTGCTGCTATTTTCCCAGTCAAATTCCCATAATTCCACAGTGAATCCCACGGACATCCTACCATCTCTGTTATATATGGTTTCCTCTCCATTTTGCATATTTTAATACCAATGGCAGAATACAAATCAGGTTGCCTTGCTATAACACAATCGCTTTCCTTGATTAAAGAAAATAATTCTTTTCTTACTGTCCCCCAATTTTTAATGAATAATAATGATGAATTCATATATGGAAGCTCAATTACCTCTATTCGGTCTCCAAATAATTCATTATATCCACTTGCTATTTCCTTTTTAGTTTCTTTTACTCTTCCTGTTATATATATTTTGTCGAAATAGCGACTATAACGTTCCCAATATTCTTGCGTATATCCCCTGGTATAATATTTTCCATCTGCAGTTTTCAATATATTAAAACCATATACAAACACACCTACCATTTTGGTTTACTCCTATGATCTATGTTTCTATTCCGATTTTATATTCAATCCATTATATTTTTCTTGTACCACCACTGAAAAACAAACAATGTCCACAGTTCACTACAACGATTTTCCTTGTGGTTCATATGCTTATCTACCAGTTGTCTCATATACTCCCCTGAAAATAATCTTTGTTCATTAATAAAATCAAGATTTATATACTTATATAACTGCTCTTTTAAAGAAGTTTCCAACCATTTTCCTATAGGCACACGAAACCCATGCTTTGGAGCATGGAATAGCTCTTCTGGAAGCAGATCCTTGAATGTATCTTTCCATATAATTTTTCTGTCCTTCTTATTGATCTTAAATTCTGTGGGCATCTTAAAAGCCAACTCTATTACTCTGCTGTCAAGCAACGGCACACGCGTCTCCAGTGAAGCCAGCATACTTGCCCGGTCTACCTTTGCAAGCATATCTCCTTCCAATACAATATTTAAATCCACATATTGCGTCCTCAGTTGTTCATCTCTATGCTTCAAATACTTATATTCATCCTCTATAAAACTCATGGGATCAACGATACCTTTTTTCATTAATTGTTTTAACTCTGTATCTTTGAATCCTAAACACATCAACTGTTTTCTCTGTTGATAAATATCTAAATTTGCAGCATTCATTACCTTATATGTTTTTCTGGACAAATTGCTATCAACTGGCAGGACCTTTATTCCAGGTTCTATAAACATTTTTCTAATTATTTTTGGTACTCTTTTATATAGTTCTCCATAATAGGAGATTAAATATTTATCATAGCCAGCAAAAAGTTCATCCCCCGCATCGCCTGTCAAAGCAACCGTAACATACTTTCTCGTCATTTTAGAAACCGCATAAGTTGCTATCAATGATGAATCTGCAAATGGTTCATCCATATTATCCAATATCTTTTCCAGATCTTCATAAACCATATCCCAATCTAACATTAAAACATGATGGTTTGTCTTATGTTTTTCAGCTACCAGCTTTGCCAGTGGACTTTCATCATATTTCTTTTCTTTAAATCCTATGGTAAAAGTATCAACTGGATCTTTTGAAATCTGAGCCATGATCCCGACTATAATAGAAGAATCAAATCCACCGCTCAAAAACGCCCCCAAAGGTACATCACTGATCATTCTCTGCTCTACAGATGTAAATAGAACTTCTCTTAACTTTTTTTTACATATATTATAGTCCTGGTATTCGGTATCTTCGTAATCTATGTCTAATTCCCAATACTTTTCTTCATAAATGTTTCCATTGCTATCAATAATGATTGCTGTAGCAGGCGGCAATTTAAATACATCTTTTATAATTGTTTTGGGCGCTGGAATATAAGTCAACTGAAAATAAATAGACATTGCCTCCATATCAATTTCTCTTTTTACTATTTCAGTTGATAAAATACTTTTTAATTCCGATGCAAATATAAAAAGCTCTTTAGACTTAAAATAGTATAAAGGCTTTTCTCCAACACGATCCCTAGCAATCGTCCATTTTTTCAATAAAGTATCATATATTGCAAACGCAAACATTCCCTCCATCTGTTTTAAGAAAGCAATTCCACAGTCTTCAAATCCATGTAATACAATCTCTGTATCAGAATCTGTGGAAAATATATGTCCCTTATCCTCTAACTGTTTTCTTAATATTTTATAATTATAGATTTCTCCATTAAAAACAATTAATTTATCATGGGATTCATTCCAGATCGGTTGAATTCCCCCCTGAATATCAATAATAGATAGTCTACGCATACCAAGCGCACAGTTCTCATCCGCAAAGATTCCATTGGCATCTGGTCCTCTATGAATAATTTTTTCATTCATATCATGAACTAAATATGTCATTTTTTCTTTACTAAACTTCTGTCTAAATTGAATAACCCCATTAATGCCACACATTACAAATTCTCCCTATACCACTCAATCGCCTCTTCAATCCCTCTCTCAAAACTCCACTCCGGATGATACCCAAGCAACTCCCTGGCTTTGGAAATATCCGCATTGCTATGCTTAATATCCCCAGCCCGATCCGGACCAAAATTCGGCTCTTCTTCTTTCCCGAGAGCATGAGCCAACTGATCATAAATATCGATCAGATACTCCCTGCCTCCATAGGCAATATTAAAAGCCTGTCCAGCTGCATCGCTAGATGCCTGACAAGCCTTCAAATTTGCTTCAATTACATTTTCAATATAGGTAAAATCCCTGCTCTGTTTCCCATCCCCATGAATTGTTGGGATTTCTCCGTGTAGTAACTGCTTAATGAATTTAGGAATCACCGCCGCATAAGCACCATTGGGATCCTGCCTTCTGCCAAACACATTAAAATACCGCAGACCATAGGTATCCAGACCATACAGCTTCTTGTACAGCTTTCCGTATTCCTCATCCACCCGCTTCGTCAGCGCATAAGGTGAGAGGAGATTTCCCTCCTGTCCCTCCCTCTTAGGCAGAACAGGATGATCCCCATAAACAGAGGAACTGGAGGCATAAACAAATTTTTTCACGCCTTTCTGTCTTGCCGCCTCCATCATATTCAGAGCGCCCCGAATATTCACTTCCTCATAATAGAGCGGCATCTCAATACTGCGTGGCACACTTCCCCAAGCTGCCTGATGCAACACATAATCTACACCCTCGCATGCCTGCAGACAAGTGTCCAGATCTGTAATATCTCCCCGTATAAAGGCATATCTCTCATTTTCCAGAAACAGATCTACATTCTCCTGTTTCCCTGTAGACAGGTTATCTAAGCAGCGAACCCTATATCCCATATTTAAGATCGCTTCACACAGATTGGATCCAATAAATCCCGCTCCGCCTGTCACAAGAAACAGGCTATTCTCTGGAAATTTCAATTCCTGATAACTCATTTTAGCAGTCACCTCTTCTTTATATGATTCCATTGTCTGACAGGGACATATTCCCTTTTGCAGATCACAACACCCTATTTCTCCCTCTATCTACAATCTCCAATAACGATATCCTTCCGCGACAAAAGCCCGTCTGTCTAAAATACCTTTGACTTCCACTAATACCTTCTTTTCATTTTCTGTCTCTTTAAACATGGCATTAATCTGCTCCATGGTAAGCTCTGTAAACCCCTGATGGGCAACTGCCAGGATTACCGCATCCATTTCCTGCACAGTGTCCAAAGGTACAAAGTCCACATCATACAGCCGCTTTGCCTCTTTTGCATCTGCCACCGGATCTGTAATTACAGGTTCTATACCATATTCCCGTAGTTCCTTTACAATATCAATAATCTTGCTATTTCGGGTATCCGGGCAATTTTCCTTAAATGTAAAGCCCAGGATTGCAACCCGGGCCTGTCTTACTGGAATACTGGATTTGATTAGATTTTTCACTACATTTTCCGCCACATATTTTCCCATATCGTCATTGATTCTTCTGCCCGACAAAATAATCTGGCTGTGATATCCCAGCTGCTCTGCCTTGTAGGTAAGATAATAGGGATCCACGCCAATACAGTGGCCGCCCACCAAACCTGGTGTAAAGTTGAGAAAATTCCACTTGGTTCCGGCTGCCTGCAGCACGGCCTTTGTGTCAATTCCCATTTTGTTGAAAATAATGGACAGTTCATTCATAAAGGCAATATTAATATCCCGCTGGCTGTTTTCGATTACCTTGGCTGCCTCCGCTACTTTGATACTCTCTGCCCGGTAAACTCCCGTCTCCACCACCAGCTCATAGACCTTTGCCACCTCTTCCAACGTCTCCTCATCCATTCCTGATACAATTTTGGTGATGGTTTCCAGCCTATGTACCTTGTCCCCTGGATTGATGCGCTCCGGGGAATATCCCACTTTGAAATCCTCACCGCATCTCAATCCGCTCTCTCTTTCCAAAATAGGCACACAGATCTCTTCTGTCACTCCCGGATAGACCGTGGATTCATAGACAACGATGGAACCCTTTGTCAGATTCCTCCCCAGGATCCGGCTGGCTCCCTCCACCGGAGTCAAATCCGGCGTATGATCGTCATGGACCGGAGTAGGAACTGCCACAATATGAAATCTGGCCTCCCGGAGCAATGTCTCGTCACTGGTAAAGGTAACTGCCGTATGTTGAATCACTTCATTGCCAACTTCATTTGTTGGATCTATTCCTGACTGATAGAGTTTGATTTTTTCCTCATTTAAATCAAAACCAATTACCTGCACCTTTTTAGCAAAGGCCACGGCAATGGGCATGCCCACATACCCCAATCCTACCAGGCTAATCTTCTCTCTCTTCGTCAGAATCTCCTCATATAAACTCATTTTTCCAGCTCCTTTATCACATCCATATATTTGTTTACAATGATCTTGCGGTCAAAATCTTTTTCCATTTTCCTGCGCGCTGCAAGTCCCATATTGGCTCTTTCTTCATAAGATAAGCACAGAAATTTTTCAATCGTCTCACAAAGCTGTTCTCTGCTTTTTCTTTCAAAGAGATAACCTGTTTTTCCATGCTCAATGATTTCCTCACATCCTGGTATCCTAGATGCAATCCCCGGCCTTCCCGTAGCTGCAGCTTCCAACAGCACATTGGACATTCCCTCATGATAGCTGGGCAGAACAATGCAGCTCATCTCCCGGTAAATGTCCCTCATATCCTGTACCATTCCATGATATGTCACAATTTTTTTCTCCTGAAGCTCTTTCACTTTCTGTAAATAAGCTTCTTCACAGAAACCGCAGATATGAAACTCTGTATCCGGGTAATTCTGTTTCATAACCCTGGCTGCATACAGATACTCCTCAATTCCTTTCTCTCTCATAAGTCTGCCGACAAAAACAAATTTCGTCTTTCCCTCTGGATATTTCTGGAGGGATTGACGCTTGACGTTCACACCAGATCCTGGCAATAGGTCATGCTTGCCAACGCATATATGTCTCTTTATAAAAAGATTTCTATTGGATTGATTTTGAAAAAACACATAATTTACGTTCCTTAGCGCCAATTTGTATAAAGACAAAGAAATTTTCTTCATAATCCCTTCGTTTTCTACGGCGCTGCCCAACCCAGTAATATTTACAATACATGGAATTTTTTGAATTCCAGCCGCTAAGCTTCCATATATATTTGGCTTAATCGTATAAGTAAGAATGATATCCGGCTTTTCCTGTCTTAAAAGTTTATAGTATGTGAAGAAAAGCTTTGCATCTTTCCAAATACTTGTCCCCCGTCTGTCTACTTTTGTTTCAAAAAAGAAACAGCCCTCCTTCTTTAACAGTTCTACCTTCTCTCCATAGGGCAGAACCACTCCCACCTTATACCCATCTTGTAATAATCGTTCTATGATTTCATGACGAAAGTTATAAATTACCACATCATGATTGCCAATCAAAAATACCTGCTTCACATCTTAGTCCTCTGTCTTACGAATACTTTCTGAAAAATCGCATACCTGATAGGCCCATCCATAGCTGTCACTCAAACTCTTATCATAAATCAAACTGCCAAACGCCTTATTTATCAAACCAGAGATCTTCCCTGGTATCTTTTCCGCCACCCATACTACCGGATTTAAAATCTTTGTTACCCAAATCCTATGACCATGTATCCTTGCAATTTTACGCACAATATCGCTGGTCCGCACATATTCTTTGTTTTGCGGAAAATAAATTCCTCCCCTGCCATCCTGTATAAGCATGCATAAAAATTCACATAGATTGTCAATATGCAGCATACTTCTCTCATTCTTTATATCTGGAAATACTGGAAGTTTCCTGGCAAGCTTAGCAAGAAGAGGATAATTTCCTTTACTCCCCTTACCATAAATCATAGGCGGGCGCAACACAGCCACCTGAAATTCTTCTTCCTCAAGTCCCCTTAGTCTCTGGTCTGCCTGCCATTTGCTGTCCCCGTAAAAATTTTCCGGATTAGGCCTTGTCTCTCCGGTTATTACTCTCTGCCTTCCAAGCCTGGCGCTTCCTCCATAAATAATCATGCTGCTCATAAATACAAACTGTCTAACATTATCTTCTTTTGCCTTTTGTGCTGTTTCTACAGCCAGATCCCGGTTAATCTTATAGTAAAAAGCTTTTTGTTCCTCTGAAACCTTTCCCACATCCGCATGGGCAATCCCAGCTACATGAAATACTGCATCATAGCCGGAAAAGCTGATATCTCTCCAACTCCCATCTATCATATCCAGCGTATCAATTTGAAACTGATCCGGATAATTCGACTTTGCCCATTTCTCAAAAGATTCTCCTATGTAGCTGTTTGCCCCTGTTATCAAAACACGTTTCATCCTGCTTCAACCCTTTTCTTGTTTTCCTTCTCTCATTGCCCCAGTTCCGCCTTCCACTACACCTTCTGAACGCAGTACGGATAAAATCGTTCCCCAAAAGCAACGTATATCAAATCCAAGGCTCATCCGCCTCACATATTCTCCATCCAAACGAGCTTTCACTGCTATCTCCAGTTCATCCCGTCCATTGATCTGAGCCCATCCAGTCAATCCTGGCACGATATCATTTGCCCCATATTTATCCCGCTCTGCAATCAGGTCATATTGATTCCATAGCGCTGGTCTGGGGCCGATAATGCTCATCTCTCCCTTAACAATATTTATAATCTGCGGCAATTCATCCAGAGAGGTTTTCCGCAGAAATTTTCCTACCATTGTAATATACTGAGCCGGGTTTTCCAGCATATGGGTTGGCTTATCCTTAGGGGTGTCAATCCGCATAGTGCGGAATTTTAAAATATAAAAATGGCTTTTATGAATTCCTATCCGTTTCTGCCGAAAAAAAACTGGCCCCCGGGAGTCCAGTTTTATTGCTATTATAATCACTAAAAATAATGGGGACAGGAAAATCAATCCCAGCACAGATAACGCCACATCCATTCCCCTTTTTATTCTCAAATATCCCTTTTGTTTCATTTCTCCTCCCCATAATAGCTTCCGCATGAAGCCGACGAGTATTCCATAGAATCCCCATCCACCCGAATCCCCAACAAAATCTCCCTCTCTCTTCCAAACAGCTGTACCCGGATTACCACATACCGAAGCCGGATCCGCTTCTTCACCACACGATCCAGATACCCCCGCAGCGGCTCCCCGCAGGATATAATATTCCCCTGCTCGTCCACCTCCACGGTTGACAGCCGCACGGTATAATCCGGATCTCCATGTAACAGACGCTTCAAAAACGCCTCTTCCTCCTGGGACACTGACTGGAATTCCTGCCCGTCCTTTCCCAGGATCCTGGTAAACTGAGGAACCTTTTTAAGCTGCATATAAAAGGCCTCCGGATCGCTGACACATACAAACACATAGCCTGGAAACAGGCGTTCCGTGTGGATGCGGCAGCCTCCTCGAATCCGCCAGACAGCCTCCCTTTTTAATAGGAAGCAATCCTCACAGATCTCTGGTTCTATTACCTTGCGGATGGTCTCTATGGTCTCCTCTTCCTTCCCTGTAATGGTCTGTATGGCATACCACATGGCTCTCTTCCTCTCTCTAAAAATGGGTATGCTCCGCCACTTTGCAGCCTGTACTGCAAATCAGATCCACCCGCTATGCTGTATTTCCACATGCTTCGCAGTCTCACACTGTAAAGCATATCTGATACTTTTTCCGTCAGCCTCTCAGCTTTTTGTTACAATTTCCAGCCCTACCTGCAGCTCCCTTTCCGAAATCATGGTTTCCCTGGCAGGTTCGCTTTCCGGAGATCGTTTACCTCTGGCAGATTTCCTTTCCGGAGCCATGCCAATTCGTGCAACCCGTTTATGCCGGTCGATCTTCCGAATCAGGCTCTCCTTCCCGCACAGGGGGCCCTCTGTCACAAAGGTCTGTCCGTCCCGGATATATCCCCGGGACATTCCTGAGTGATGGGAAGCCCCGCATAAGCCTCGCAGAAACCCTTCCACTTCCGGATCTATTGCCTGTATACCAATCCTGTTTCCCAGCAGCTGCCGGATTTCAGGATCCCGATCCAGCTCCTGGCACAGCCGGTCTTTATCCTGGCTTTCCAAAAACAGCAGTCCGGGAAACAGCAGACGCTGCTCCAGATGCCAGTCTCCCTCATAGCGCCGCATACGGTCACAGGTAAATACAAAGGCATCCTGAAGCGCCTTACCATCCATCTGTGCTTTACAGATTCGGAGCAGCTCATGCTCCTTTTGATTTGGACAAGATATGATATACCAGATGATCTGTCCCTCCCTTTTGCTTCCGAAATCACTGTTAAAGGTTCTTTTTGCAGGGTTTTGAGTGGGATATTTTCGTAGAGTACACTACTCTACGAAAAAGATGTTTTTAAATTCAAGACAATTAGAATAATTTGATTAGATATTTGTTTGTTGGCACACAATTTCACTGTTTAAAATTTCCATATTTCTACATATTCTGGGCTTTCCAATGGAAAAATGCACAGAGAACGTTAAAAAACGGGAAAAAATTACGATTCGTATTGAAAATCTCCAGGAATCTGGTTATAATAGTACCTGTTGAGTTAAAAGGATTTTCGTAGAGTAGTGTACTCTACGAAAATTGTGTTAAAATTTCATCTGCTGCAATCCTACGAAAAATCAGCAGTTTAGCTTTCTATTTCTTATTATAATGCTCCTATTGCCACAAATATATGAATTTTAAACAGAAATGTACGATACCGGCCTCCGCCCCTTTCAATTTAAAGGAATGAAGGCGTTTTTTATTTGTAATGTAAAAACCTGGCACAGAGGTGATTATTATCTCACACCTGCACCAGGTTCTAAAATAGTTCTATATGATAAACTTTATGCTGATCCGGCTATTGTCTGCCACTGTAATAATCTATTCTATCCAAATAGCAGTTATCGCCCCTCACTTTTCAAATCCCACCACCTCCGCCTCCAGCAACCCATCTTCATTCTGATAGCAAAAGGTATGCGCCATCCCCCCATTTTCCGCCTTCTCCGAATCCCAGGTATAAATGCTCCTCTTTACCATTCCATCCTGTCGCTCTTCTTCCACCACCACATAGGCCGTATCCTCCTTGAGACTTATTTTTTCCACTCCTCGGGAAACCGTCGTTTCTCCAAGCAGCACATCCTCCTCACTCCACTCCTTGATCCGGGCCGCCCGAACTTCCTGGCCCACGGCAAAATGCACGGTAAACTCCCGGGCCTCTGTCTGGGTGTTCCCGACAACAGTCTGGGTGTTTTCCTCCTTTATGCTCTTGCTGTATACGACTCCCGGACTGGTCTGTCCGCTGTTCCAGTAGCCTGCCGTGCTGTCCAGCAGGACGTAGATGCTGCCGTCCTGCCGCTGGTACACAGGGTTCATGTAGAGAGTCACATCCGCCTTCTCCCCCATGTAAATGGTTCCCTCAGAGCTGCTGGTTTCTCCCTGGTCAGAGGTATGGGAGTTATAGTGAAGATCCTGGAACACGCCGTTTGCCGTGTAATAGGTATAACCGCCGTTTTCATCCTCCTGGTACAGGCCGGCCATCAAGGAGGCGCCCTCCAGCCCCTGGAAAACATATTCCCCGTCCTCTCCTGGAATCCCCTCCACCTGCCAGCCGCCGGATATCTCCCGGGAATCCAGAAAGATCTCGGTCTCTCCGTTAAGCAGCTGTTTCATCTGTCCCTGGGTCAGCTCCACAGATTCCGCACTGTCCTCTGGACCAGCTTTCTGGGAAGCCCTCCAGGCATCCACCTGATTCTGAGTGGTTATCAGAACCCCGCAGAGTTTATCTGCTCCCCGGCTGCCCGTCTCTTCCCTGGCCAGCTGACAGCCTGACAGCAGCAGGACTGCCCACAGGATACATGCTGCCTCACAGATTTTGCCCTTCTTCCATCCGGCTGTCTTCTTCGCTCTGCATTCCCTGCTTCCTCCACAGAGCTTTTTCTCTTTGTCTGCTCCTCTTGTTTCTGTTCTCCTAATATTCATCCAAGCTTCCTCTCTGCCATCTCTGCTCTTTCCCAAATATCGTTTCGCTGATCTTTTCCTTCCCTCTACTATCTTTGCACTTCTTCCAAAGATCGTTTCCCTGATCTTCTCCTTCCCTCTGCCATCCTTGCCCTTTTCCTGCAGGGCCGGGACCCTGCTTCCACCTTTCCACTCTGTCATGGATCGGGCAAAAGACTTTCCTCCCCGGTTCCTTCCTCCTCCAGCTTCCCGTCAAAGCGCAGAATATCTCCCACCTCGCACTGCAGATAGTAGCAGATTTTATTCAGGGTGCCGAAGCGCACGCCCTTTGCCTTTCCGGAGCGCAGCACGGAAAGATTAGCCTCCGTGATGCCCACCCATTTGCACAGTTCCTTGGAGGTCATATGGCGCTCCCGCAATACCTCATCTAAACAAATCCGTATGGCCATCATTTCCTCCTAGATAAACAGCTCATTTTCCTGCCTGAGCTCCCCGGCCCGTTCCGCGTACCGGGCCAGTATCAGGGCCCCAAAGGCAAGCAGCAGAGGAAACAGGGAAAGCTGTACCCCGTAGTTGACCTGCGCCAGTCTGGTCCGAAACAAAAACAGGCTTCCGTTCCAGGCAAGGGCACAGTACACGGACACCTGCACCAGCCGCACGGCCCTGCGGGATAATCTGCGGGCAGCCTCTATGGTTCCTGCCCCAAAGGGATCTCCCTTTAATTCTCCCAGCAGAACACGACCCTGCCACAGGATACCCAGGAAACAGATCCGTGGCAGCAAAGACAGCAGGAACTTAAGTCCCACAAATAGCGTATCCAGCGCTCCCGCCGCCTCATTTCCCTCGAGTCCCCGGATTCCCTGGATCAGGCTCCAGACTCCCCCGCTCACAGCCGTCAGACCGTAAAACGCCAGGGAGCAGAGAAGGAGGCAGGATAATCCCCGGTACAGATCCACCCGTTTCTCCAGGGCTTCTTCCTGTCTAAGCATCAGGAGCAGGCGAAGGAGCACATAACCTGCCAGCAGAAGGTACCAAAGGCCGGAGGCCAGGCTTTTCAGCACCGGTAACAGCCCCTCCTCCTGGCCCAGGATTCTCATTCCCGTCTCTGCCGTCTCCCCGTAAAATAAGTGGGGGTTGATAAACAGGTACAAGAGATAAAAGCTGTAGGCGCTCAAAAGCAGCAAAAACAGCTCCGGATACGTCCAGCTCTCCCGTTTCTTTTTAATCCAGAAAATCCCTCCCCAAATCGGCAGCAGTCCCAAAAACACATACAGCCCCCAGGCCGTCGCATTTCCCATTCCGCCCCTGAGAGACAGCAGGCGCAGGAAACGGCCCAGTGCCTCAAAGGGAATATACAGCAAGCTCCATCCCTCCATGGTTTCTCTCCCTATCATTATTGTTTTACGATAATTTTATCTATACTATAACACAAAAATTATCGTAAAACAACAATTTTTTATTCAGAACTATGCACAGTGCCGTTACCGTTACTGTTCACACAGGGCTTTGCACTCGCTGCAAAGTCCGTAAGAAAATGATTCAGGAGTGAGCAAATCCCATTCGCGCAGCGAATTTTAAATAGATTTGCGAATGTTACTGAGAACGGAGTGAACAGTAACACGTTACCACCTCCAGGATCAATATTTCGCTTTCGTGAAGCCAGGCTGTCCCCGGTAAGGAATCCATGGTTTTGACACAGATGCCCTCTCCTCTGAGCAAGAGGCCTGATTTCGTGTCTGAGATGCTCTTCATCGTCCTGCCGGGTATGCTATAATGACAGGGAAAGGAGGAAACAAAGCCATGAGAGTGGAATATCAAATCAGCGCTGATTACAAAGAGTCCTATGCGGTTCTTCATATTACCCAGATGACTCAAACCATGGCAGAACTTATTTCTATGCTGGAAAATGAAGAGACAGATTCTCTCACGTTGATTGCCGCGAGAGACAAAAAGTCCTATTTTATTAAGCCAGAGGAGATCTCCCTGGTGCGGACCGAAGGCCGGGAAATTGTCTGCTACGATAAGCTTAAAAACAGATTTGTACTGGATAAGCCTTTGTATGAATGGGAACAGATTCTGGATGCCCGATTTGTACGCATTTCGAAATCCGCCCTGGTCAATATCCGGCAGATTCATCATGTGGAGGCAAGCTTTAACGGAACCATGGAGATTGTCATGAAAAATGAAATTAAGGATTATATTTCCAGAAACTATCGGAAAAGATTTAAAGAAAGGTTGGGATTAAGATGAAACGAGTTGTTAAAACTGTCATAAAGTATCTGCTTCTTGGTATTTCTTTGGGGTGTACCTCCTTTGTAATCATGTGCCTGTCCTTCTATCTGGGAGGCGCGGACGCCTTTTTGGAGCCTATTTTTCGGGATTTCGCCAGGCACTCCCTGGGCGCTATGCTCGTAGGCATTGCCAGCGGCGGCACTGCGGTCATCTATCAGTTTCCCAGGCCCTCCGGATTTGCCAAAATCCTCATTCATCTCTGTGTGGGAATGGGTGTTTTCTATCCCACCGCCCTGTATTTGGGCTGGTTTCCCTTCTATCCGGACAGGATTCTCTTTACTGTGGCGCAATTTTTATGTTTCTGCGGCATTTTTATAGGAATCTGGTTCTGCTTCTTTATGTTTAACCGGAGGGATGCCCGGAGAATCAATGAGCGGCTCAAGGAGCTGGAAACAGAATATCTTCGGGAGACTTAAGGAACCGGAATTGGGCGTCCGTCTCCAGATCCACCATACCTGGGCCGTAGACCCAGGAGGTACCCGCTGTCTGCTCTATCGCCTCCTGAGTCTCTACCTTCTGAAAGGTAAAATTCCGTCCCTGCTGCCTGGGCTTCCAGTTATAGCAGATGCAGACAGCCAGACAAATCCCAACCGCGAGGATCAGAAAGATTCTCTGCCCAGTTCTCTGCCTTTCCATTTCTGCACCTGCCTCCTTTTCTCTGAATTCCCACTTCCCCTTTTGAGATCCGCGCCCTTTTTGTCCGCTGCCCTTTGTTCTGCTCTGTCCCAGTTCTGCCCGGACTAGGGCTTTCCCCATCCAAACACCTTTCCCCTCTTAGGCCTGGGCAATCCTTCCCGCAACTGCGCTGGCCGCCGCCGTCTTGGGGGAAGCCAGGAAAATTTCCACCTTGGAGGTTCCCATTCTCCCCAGGAAGTTCCGGTTGTTGGTGGCCACCACCCGCTCGCCATCGGTAAGGATGCCACCGGTACGGCCACAGCACAGCCCGCAGCCCGGATGGGTGATAATTGCCCCGGCCTCTGCCAGAACAGACAGAGTTCCGTTTGCAGCCGCCTCCTGGTAAACCTTCCGGCTGGCTGGAGTCACGATAAGCTTCACAAAGGGCGCCACCTTTTTCCCCTTCAGGATCTGGGCTGCGGCCATGAGATCTTCCAGACGCCCGTTGGTGCAGGAACCGATAAACACCTGATCAATGGCCGTGCCAGCCAGCTCCTTTACCGGCTTAATGTTGTCCACCTGGGAAGGACAAGCCAGCACGGGCAAAAGCTCTTCTGCCTTGTAAACCACTTGACGGATATAAGAAGCATCCTCGTCCGCCGCCAGACTGGTCTCCTTTTCTGTCAGCTCTATTTTGCAATACTCTGCCGTCTTCTCGTCTGGCACAAAGAGGGCGCACTTGGCTCCGGCCTCAATAGCCATATTGGCCATGGTCATACGGCTGGCTATGGTCATGCGCTCCACCGTATCCCCGGCAAACTCTAAGGCCTGGTAGGTGGCCCCGTCCGCTCCCAGATCCCCGATAAGCCGCAAAATAATATCCTTGGAGGTCACATTGGCGGGAAGCTCTCCCTCAATGGTAACCCGGATGGTCTCCGGCACCTTGATCCACATGGTTCCGGTTCCCAGGATACTTGCCATCTCTGTATAGCCGATTCCCGAGGAAAAGGCTCCCACACATCCATAGGTGGTGGTGTGGCTGTCTGTTCCGAACACCACATTCCCGGGCTTAACATAGCCTGCCTCAGGCATAAGCTGATGGCAGATTCCGTCGGAGCGGTGCACGTGAGTCAGGCCGTATTTCTCCACAAAGGCGTTTCCCTCCCGGAAATGCCGGGTATCGTCCACCTGGCTGGCCGGAACCAGATGATCGTAGATGAGCACCACCTTCTCCGGGTCCCAGAGCCTGGTAAATCCCATCTCCTCAAATTTCTCCGCCACAAAGGGGATGAAAATATCGTGGATCATGACCCGGTCCACAGACACGTCCACAATATCCCCGGGCTTCACCGCCTGTTTCGTGTTTCTCTCGATGATCTTCTCAATCATTGTCCTGCCCATACTCTAGTCCTCCTTATCCAGACCGTTCCGCCTGCGCATGGCCTTTACCAGACCGCCTGCGGCAATAATATCAACCAGGTTTTTCGGCAGAGACACAATGGGGTAATCCTTCCCCTTATGGGAAATGGCCTCATTGACAGTCACTGTCACCGTATCCCCCTCGGACACTGCCTTCTGAAGCTGATCCTGCTCGATCAGCAGAAGTCCGTTGTTAATGGCGTTGCGGAAGAAAATCCGGGCAAAGGATTTGGCGACCACAGCCCGGATTCCCAGGGCCTTGATCACCTCCGGCGCCTGCTCCCGGGAGGAGCCGCAGCCGAAATTCTTTCCCGCCACCAGAATATCTCCCACCTGGATCTTCCCCGCCAGCTCCGGCCGCAGAGGGGAAAAAGCGTAGGGCTTCATATCCTCCACGGTTTTCAGCGCCAAATACTCGGTAGGTATGATAATATCCGTGTCGATGTCGTCTCCCAGCACCCACACGGTCCCTGTAAATTTTTCCATAGAAATCCAATCCTCTCTCATTCATTCTTCCTGTGTATCCCTCTCCTGCAGACTGTTGGCTTTCGTTTTTCCATACACAGGATTCCAACCACTAAGCGCCCTCTCCTGCAGACCGTTGGCGTCCACAGCAGAGTTTCTTTCTCTCTACAGCATATCCGCCGTGGCGATCTCCCCCTTGATGGCAGAGGCTGTGACCGTAGCCGCAGAGGCCAGATACACAAAAGAATCCGCGTGTCCGGCCCGTCCCTTGAAGTTCCGGGTACCAGTGCTGATTAGCACCTCTCCCTCTCCGATGACGCCCTGACAGCTGCCCCAGCACACGCTGCAGTTGGCGTTCATGACTATAGCTCCCGCCTCCATAAAGGTCTGCAAAAGCCCCTCCTCCAGAGCCTGCCGGTAAACCTCTTTGCTGGCAGGCACCACCAGAAACCGGACCAGGGGATGTACCTTCCGGCCTTTGATAAGGGCCGCGCCCACCCGCAGGTCCTCCAGACGCCCGTTGTTGCAGGAGCCCAGAAACGCCTCATCAATCTTCACGCCGGCGCACTCCTTTGCCTCCACCACATTGTCCACAAAATGAGGCTTAGCCACTATGGGACGAATGCTTCCCAAATCAATGGTATACTCCTTCTCATAGACAGCGTCCCCATCGCTGGCAAATACATGCTTGGGACTTCGGCCCCGTTCCTCCAAATACCGGAGCGCCGTGTCGTCCACCTCCATAAGGGCTGTCTTGGCTCCCGCCTCCACGCACAGGTTACAGATGGAGATCCTGTCGCTCATGGTCAGGGTTTTCAGTCCCTCTCCCCCAAACTCCATGGCCTTATAGTTGGCTCCGTTGGCCCCGATCTGGCCGATAATCGTCAAAATCAGATCTCGGGCATAGACTCCCGGCTGCAATTTCCCTGTCAGATTGAATTTCAGGGTCTCCGGCACCAGAACCCAAGATTTTCCTGTCACCATGGCATAGAGATAGTCCGTGCAGCCCACGCCGGTGCCAAAGGCTCCCAGAGCTCCGTAGGCGCAGGTATGGCTGTCCGCCCCGAAGATCAGCTCGCCGGGACGCACATGATTCTCCATCATGATCTGATGGCACACACCTTGGCCCTCATAGAAGGTAATCCCATGCTCCTTGGCAAAATCCCGCATTTTCTTGTGGGTGGCCGCTGTCTTGGGACTGTCCGCCGGCACATTGTGGTCCACGATCCACACCAGCTTCTTTACATCCGCAATCTGTGGATTCTTAAGCTTCTGATGAAACATGTCAATGGTCAGATGGGTGGTGCCGTCGTTGCTCATGAGCTGGTCTACCTCCACCGTATAGATATCTCCCGGCCGCACACGCTCTACGCCGGCTGCCGCCGCTATGATTTTCTCCGCAATAGTCATTCCCATGGTCTATTCCCCCTCTCTGTTCAGCGATGCGATCAGGCCGCCCTGATCCAAAATCCCCTGCATATAGGCCGGAAGCTTGGTGCATACAAACTCCTGCCCCTTGGTGCGCACAATGCCCTCTGTCAGAGACAGCTCCATCTCATCCCCATCCTTAACCTGCTCATACAAATCCCTGCACACAATAACCGGCAGACCGATATTAATGGCATTGCGGTAAAAAATGCGGGCAAAGGATTTGGCGATCACCGCCTTCACACCCAGAGCCTTCAGCACCGCCGGCGCTTGCTCCCGGGAGGAGCCGCAGCCGAAATTCTCCGCAGCCACCACAAAATCCCCTGGTTTCACCTTTGAGGCAAACTCCCGGTCCAGAGACTCAAAGGCGTGCGCCTTCATCTCATCTATAGTCGCAAACAGCAGATACTGGGATGCAATAATCTGATCTGTATCCACATCCGTATGAAACCGAAACACATTTCCCATCTTGTCTCCTCCTCTTTCTCTTCCAGCCTCACTTCCCATGCCGGCTTTTATCACTCCAGATGATTTTATCATATTTACCCTCCGCGGACAAGAGGATACGCGGAGGGGATTCATCAAAAAACATGGAATAAACAGTAACCACGAAATTTCCTTCTACAGACAGACTGCTAAGGGACTGGCAAAAATCTGCCTCATACCAATGGCTCGTACTCACCGGAAATTTTGAACAATCTATAAAATAAATATTAAATTTTTACATTTTTTCACATTTTACGGAAACTTTGTGATATGATAAAAAAATAGCAGAAAAAAACAATATGGTAAACCGCTCCAACGATTAGGAGCCACGGAAAGGAGAGGGCAACAGATGCATGAATATGAATTTTCTGAATTGACACCTGAGATTTTGGACCTGTCCAAATTATGCATGAACACCAGTCAGATTGATCCGGATTTATACCAGAAATATGATGTCAAACGGGGACTCCGGGATATCAGCGGCCAAGGGGTGCTGGCCGGCCTGACTGAAATCGGGGAAATTATGGCCTATGATATGGTAGACGGAAACATGGTTCCCTGCCAGGGAAAACTGTACTACCGGGGGTACGAAATCCGGGATCTGGTCAGCGGCTTTGTTTCGGAAAAACGTTTTGGTTTTGAGGAAATCACCTACCTGCTCCTTTTTGGCAGCCTTCCGGATCCCCAGGCTCTGTCCCGTTTTTCAGAGCTTCTCAGTTCCTACCGCTCTCTTCCCACCCACTTTGTGCGGGATATTATTATGAAGGCGCCCAGCAAGGATATGATGAATACCCTGGCCCGCAGTGTGCTGACCCTATATTCCTATGACGACCGGGCCGATGACATTTCCATCCCCAACGTGTTGCGGCAGTGCCTGCAGCTCATCGCTCTGTTTCCCCTGCTGGCCGTTTACGCCTACCAGGCTTACAGCCATTATCATGACGGCAAAAGCCTGTATATTCATACGCCGAAGCCTGAGCTGTCCACCGCAGAGCACATTCTCTATACTCTGCGCCCCAACAGCAGCTATACGGAACTGGAGGCTAAAATCCTGGATCTGGCCCTGGTTCTTCACATGGAGCACGGCGGCGGTAACAATTCCACCTTTACCACCCACGTGGTGTCCTCCTCCGGCACGGATACCTACTCTGCCGTGGCCTCCTCCCTGGGCTCTCTCAAAGGCCCCCGCCATGGCGGCGCAAACATTAAGGTGGTAAAAATGTTTGAGGATATGAAACAAAAGCTTACCCGTTGGGATGATGAGGACGAAGTAGCCGCTTATCTCACCGGCCTGCTTCACAAGGACGGCTTTGATCATTCCGGTCTCATCTACGGCATGGGACACGCGGTTTATTCTCTTTCTGACCCCAGAGCTGATATTTTCAAAAGCTTTGTGCAAAACCTGGCCCAGGCCAAGGACCGTATGGAAGAATTCGAGCTGTACTCCCTGGTGGAGCGTCTGGCTCCCCAGGTCATTGCCAAGGATCGCAAGATTTACAAGGGCGTCAGCGCCAATGTGGACTTTTACAGCGGCTTTGTGTACAGCATGCTGGACCTTCCCCTGGAGCTGTACACTCCCATCTTTGCCATGGCGCGTATTGTGGGCTGGAGCGCCCACCGCATCGAAGAGCTGGCCAACAACGGCAAAATTATCCGTCCTGCCTATAAGAGCGTGGCAGAAAAACAAGATTATGTAAAACTGACCAATCGTTGACTGATCTCTATTTTTAAAAAAACTGCCGCCTTCCCGACATCCGTTTTCTGTATGCGGATAGAAGGCGGCAGTCTTCTTCCTTTATGGGAATTTGTGGCCCATAAATGCTCTCCCTTTATGGAAACTTTGGGCCTGTCAACCTGTAAAGTCCCTCCCTTTATGAAAACTTCGGGCCTGTAAAAACTCTCCCCTGGGGAGATGCTTCCAGACAAAGACTCTTAAGCTTGTCTCGTACAAATCCTTCCACTTCCTGAATCTCCAGAGCTTCAGCCTCCTCCTCTTCTTCTGCTGAAAGAATCAGCTCTCTCCATCCCCAGGGAGTGTGGGAGAAGAACCGCAGATCTTCAGCAGACGCGGCGGCCAGAAAACTCTGTTGGTCATTCTCCGCATAGTACAGACTGCTATTCCTGAGCAGCTCCATATTTGTCACACAAATCCGGTCCTCCACCATGGCGCTGGCCAGCACTGGCAGGGATACATTCTCCAGGGCCAGTTTCTGAAGGTAATTCAGTACCAGATCCACAGCATTTTTCCGTTCTTCCTCACAAATTCCGGAAACAGCCAGAAGGAAAAAGAAATCCTGCGGCCCAGATAGCTGGCTGCAAAAGCCCTGTAGCTCTGAAAAGGAGATAACCGGCTCCTTCACAAGGCAATCATTCAGAAACCACCGCACAACATGCAAATGAAATTCTGCCTGCAGAATTCTTCCATCAGGCAGCAGACAGATCTGTCTTTCCTGATTTCCGGCTTCCCCCTTCTCCTGATCCCATCCCGAAAACAGCCTGTTTTGACTGGAAGGTCTCTGGATATCTTCCAAATAGGCGGCCACGGAATCCCGCACGTTCGGAAGCTCTTCCCAGTATTCTCTCAGATCTCTAAAAAGTCCTTCCGGCTCAGGAGCCAGGCGTCCGCAAAAAGCTGTGGACAGAAAATATTCCCAGAATCCTTTCTTCTTTGTATCTGATTCTGCTGTTTCCAAGAGCTGGCTGTCCTGCTGCCATTTTGTTTTCTCCTGTCCCAGCTCCTTTTCTATAAGCGGATATCGGGCCAAAACCCCATCTCGAAGACCCTGGTAAAGGGCAATATTCTCATCTGTTTTCAGACTTCCCAGGCCATACTTTTGATACATATACTGGCAGACACATCCAGGAACTGGTTCTGTTTCCACCCAGAATGTCAGAAGCTTCACCAAGCAAACGCTTCTATTTGTTGCTTTTTGTATAAAATCGTTGCTAATTTCATATAAAAAAGTACTGGCCGCTCCCTCTAAAAGACTCTCCCAAATCTCCCGCTCCTTCCCTGTCAGCCTCCCCTGGCTTTGCAATTCCCGCAGCGCCAGATAATCTGAAAAGGAACGCAGGCGTACCCGGTTTTCAGGCCGCAAAAGAGTCCGCATATGATCTAGACGCATATGATACTGCCAGGATGCAAACCGGGCATTCCAGATCATACCAGCCGCACGCCTGGCCGGAAAGCTTCCGCTCACATCCGCCCATCCATTTCCGTCTGGCATAATCCCATAAGCAATCATAAGCTCTGTCACAAACGTCTGGGGCAAGTCTTGTCTCTCTCTCCCCTCCTGTACACCCAGATACCTCTGTAGATTTTTCCCAAATGCATCCGTCCACTGATCCCGCAAAAATCGTTCCGAAAGAAAATAATTCCTCCAAACCTGCGGCTTATTTCGTGTCTTTGCGTCCTCCAGGATCTCCATCAGATCCCCAAATGCTCCAGGATGTCTCTGCTTTGCACTTTGCTCTTGCCTCATTCCTGTGTACCTCCTGATCCAAATCTTCCTTTTTTATCATACTACATTCATCTCCAAAGAACAACAAAAAAACTGACAGAAACTTCCATAATTCTACAAAATCACCGGACAGAAAAATTTTTCCGAAATTGTACGAGAAACAAATCCCTCTGCCAAAAGAATTTCCTGCATCCGCTAAGCAATACTACCAGAGGAATACGCTGCCAAAGGAAAATAGTTGCAGGAGCAGAAGCAAAGATGTTAAAATAGAGGAAACGAAAAACCACGAAAAGGAGCACGATTTCTATGACCATAAAGCTTTATGATCAGGACAGCCATAAAAAAAGCTTCCAGGCCCAGGTTCTTTCCTGTGAGCCGGACAAGGATTGCTGGCAGGTAGTATTGGACGCCACTGCCTTTTTTCCGGAGGGCGGCGGACAAGCGGCGGACACGGGAATGTTAGGTCCTGTCCACGTATTGGATGTCCACGAAAAGCAGGGAGTCATCCGCCACAAAACCGACGGTCCCCTGACTCCGGGAGAAAGGGTTACCGGTACCCTAAACTGGGCCAAGCGCTTTGACCGCATGCAGCAGCACTCCGGGGAGCATCTGATTTCCGGCCTGGTGCACCAGCATTTCGGCTATGACAATGTGGGCTTTCACCTGGGAGACCAGGAGGTAACTCTGGACTTTAACGGCATTCTCTCCCCGGAGGACCTGCAGGAGGTGGAATGGGCCGCCAATCAGGCCGTGGCCGCCAACTTTCCCGTAGAAGTCTCCTATCCTTCCCGGGAAGAGTTGGCAGCCCTGGAATACCGGAGCAAAATTGAGATTGAAGGACAAGTGCGCATTGTAAGCTTTCCCGGCTACGACGTCTGCGCCTGCTGCGCCCCCCATGTAAACCACACAGGAGAAATTGGCCTCATTAAAATCACCCATGTCCAGAGCCACCGAGGCGGCGTGCGGGTTCATATTCTCTGCGGCATGAGAGCCCTGAAGGATTACCGGGAAAAGGAAGCAAGCGTAAGGCAGATTTCCGTTCTCCTCTCTGCAAAGGAGGCCCTTGTCTCCCAGGCTGTGACCCATCTCAAGGAGGAGCAATTCGCCACCCAGGGCCGTCTCCTGGCCCTGCAGAAACGTTTGCTCTCCCAGGAGCTTTCCCTGCTGCCGGAAAACAGCTGCAACGTCTCTTATTTCTTCCAGGACCTGGACGCAAACGCTGTGCGTGATTTTGTCAATCAGCTCATGAACCGCTGCACTGGCTACTGCGCTGCCTTTCTGGGCTCTGATGAAGCCGGCTACCGCTATATCATCGGCAGCCCCACAGAGGATGTGCGGCCCTTGGGCAAAGCCTTAAACCATGCCCTCCAGGGACAAGGAGGCGGAAAGCCTCAGATGATCCAGGGCTCCCTAAACGCGTCCCGGGACGCCATCGAAAAGATTCTCGCTCAGGAAGATTTCTGAAAAATATGGGGGGCATGTCTTCACAGACTCCCCCCGTTTCACAAGCCCTGCTCCTGGAAGAGCTTCCTAAGCTCCAAGGCGTCCTCCAGGGTATGCTTCCACCCATATTTTTCCAAATCCACTCTCTGCTCCCGGCTCACCTGTACGCCCTCGGCCCGCAGACGCTTTCGCTGGGTATCCGCCTTTTCAAAGGCCTGGGCCCCGCTTAAAACTCCCTGGTGATTGACCACCCGGTGAGCCGGAAGTTTCGTTCCACCAAGCCCACGATTTAGCCCGTATCCCACCTGCCTTGCGTTTTTCGGCTTTCCGCAGAGGAGGGCGATCTGTCCATAGGTGGCCACCCGCCCCCGGGGGATCCTCTCACATACCAGGGCCATCCGTTGGTAAAAATTGGTATTCATGACAATGCCAGTCCTCCCCGGATCATTTTTTCATAGACCGGAAGCATATCCGGCTCTGTCACATAGTCTTTCAGATCCTCTATGGGAATCCAGGCCACACCGCTGTTCTCGTCCTCCTTGATCCGTAAGCTTTCCTTTTCGCTGGCCTCCAGGAGATAAGTCAAATTCAGATGCATGTGGGCGCTCACATAGCTTCCCCGTTTCCAGTGTCCCCAGACTGGCAATACATCCAGAGCAAATAGCCCTGTCAAAGGCCGCAGGTATTCCACCCCGGTCTCCTCCCGGGCCTCCCGCATGGCAACCTGAAGCAGATCCTCCTCACCGTCCGCATGCCCTCCTGTCCAGGACCAGGAACGGTATATTTTGTGGTATATCATTAGCACCTTGTCCCGCTTTGGATTGAAAATCATGGAGGAACCGGTCAGATGTCCCAGAGTACAGGTTCTGGTCAAAATGGTATCCGGATACTGGGAAATATATTCCATCATGATCCTCTTATCCCCTTCCTCCTGGGGGCAGGTTGGCTGAAACCCTTTGATCTCATCGAAATAGTACATTGCTCTTATACCTCCAAAAGCTTTTGACTCTCTTTCTATTTCCTTAATTCTCTTCTCCATTATCATAACATAGTCTTCCTAAAGATTCCATTTGAAAATATTTATCATCAGTACAAGTTCCAAAAATATAAGCTTCCTTTTCGTAACATTTTACTATAAATAGCCGCTGCTTTTCCCACGCTGTCAGAACCAGCGCAATACAAAAGCGTAAAAAATCAATAAACATTTTTCTTCCTTCACATAAAATATATAAATATATGAAAGGAATTTTCTGCTTATGTACTATTTTCCCATCATTTTTTTAGTATTTGCATGTATCTTTGTCCTGGTGAACCACTGCCGGGCAAATGCTATAAGGAAAAAAATATGCTCCCTCTGCTGCCACGAAAAGGAAGCATTAATCAATGAATTCATTGAGCCCTTTGGCTTCTGCTATTCCTGCCAGCAGGATTTATTCTACTCCAGAAGGGACGCCTGGCAGCGTGACTTTGGCTACTGCACCCTCTACGACCAGCTTGCACCCCATTTACAGCTGGTATTTAACTGTGAACCCGTCTATTTTGACTATGAGGGGCGTACCTGGCTCATTGAATTATGGAAGGGCCAGTACGGCATTAACACCGGAGCCGAAATCGGCGTCTACCATGCAGACGGTCTCCTTGCCCCGGAAGAATATTCCTCGGCCCTCTTTCAGGCAGCTGAAGATTCGGAGCTTCTGGGGCTTTCCATGGAGCTGCAAAAAGGAGACCAGTCTCTGTTTCAGCGAAGTCAGCGGCACTGGTGGCTCACCGGATTCCTTATGGGCTGCTTTTCCCGTCCGGAGGATCTTACCCTGAATGTATCCATCACCTTCCCGGACTGCGAGATGATGGACGCATTTCTCCAGGCCCTCATAGATCTGGGACATTCTTATTGTTCCTACTCGATCCGGTGCACCACAGTTATCTTCTCCTTCTGCAGGCCAAAGTCTCCTCAACCTTGCAGGCGGACTCCTCTCTGCTGCCGGTTTTCCCAATGGAAAAACCGCTGGCTATGCCGACTGTTCCAATGGATCACCCGGCCCTTCTGTAATTCCGGAGACCAGCTGCTTTATCTGTACTATTTCTTGCCCTTTGCTTTTCGCAGGACCATATGGATCTGCAATCCCAAACGCTACGGCAAAAAAGGAAAGCATAGGAGAAAATCGCGATAACAGGAATAAGGAAAGCTACGGGAAGGGGATTTGCTATGAGTTATAGACGGAGGCTTGCAAAAGCGTTTACGGGGGCAGAGGTCCTGCCCCTGTACCCGGACTCCCGCTATGTATTGTTTAGCGACTGCCACCGGGGTCAAGGAAATTCCAATGATAATTTTCTCAAAAATCAGCATTTATATTTTGCCGCCCTACAGTATTATTACCGCCAGGGCTTTACCTATGTGGAGCTGGGAGATGGAGATGAGCTGTGGGAAAACCGTTCCATGGAGCAGATTGTGGATGTTCACAGCAATGTGTTCTGGATGCTCTCCCAATTTTACCAGGAAAATCGGCTTTGCCTCCTGTTTGGAAATCATGATATGGTGAAAAAATACGCCAAGTTTACAGCCCGAACCTGCTCCTCCTACTTTTGTACCCAGCATCAGGAGCAGGTTCCCCTGTTTCCAGACCTGGAGGTTCAGGAGGGATATATTCTGAAGGACTGCCTTAAGGGCTTCCCCATCTATCTGACTCACGGCCACCAGGCAGATCTCTGGAACAGCGTTTTCTGGCGTCTCACCCGCACTCTGGTCCGCTATCTCTGGGGACCTCTGGAGAGGCTGGGCTTCCTGGATCCCACAAGCGCCGCCAAAAATTACAAGGTCAAGGAAAAAACAGAGAAGCGACTGGTTTCCTGGGCCCGGGAAGAGAAGTGTCTTCTCATTTGCGGTCACACCCACCGTCCCACTGTAGGCTCCGCCCAATCTCCCTACTGCAACACGGGAAGCTGCGTCCATCCCCGCTGTATTACCTGTCTGGAAATAAAATGCAGGTCCATCACCCTGGTAAAATGGAGCATGCTGACACGGCCGGACGGCAGCTTGTATGTGGGCCGGGAGGTTTTGACGGATCCAGTGTGCCTGAGTGAGTTCTTTGAATAGCCTTCTCTACCCAATCAAAACGCTTCTTCCCTCAAAGGCAAAGCCATACCGGCGAATCCGATCTGGCCAGATGCCCTTTGCCTCCAGGGCAGATGCATACTTCTTTTCCTCAATCTGATTCAAGGCAGTCTGGACCGTATCCTCCAGAGTTTCCTCCCGCTTCTGGTTTCGCACCTATTTTCAGCAAAAACACCCCGGCTCTCCCAAAAACCGGGATTGCCGGGGTGTTCTCTATTCTCTCGCAAGAATATTCTGTACCTTACAGCTCCAGATAAGAATCTGCGTACAGGGTATTGTTCTTAATGATATCACAAGATTTAATGGTCTCCATCAGACGCAAGTCATTCGGATTCACAATGGCGGAAGTCAGACCGCACTGCATAGCCATGGCTACCATAGCAGCGTCCATAATGGGGCGGATGTGCTTGGGCATACCGTTGGAGTTGTTGGACAGACCGCCGGTGGAGTTCAGCTCCATGTCAGAGATCATCTTAATACACTCCAGGATCTGCTCCTGCTTATCCTGCATGCCCTTGATTACCAGGAACAGAGGATCAAACCACAGATCAGAGGGATCCATGCCATGCTCCATACCTCTCTCCAGCATAGTCTGGCAGTACATCATACGCTCATCATTATCCTTTGCAATTCCCTCGCCATTGCACAGAGCAATTACAATGGCATCATTGGCTGCTGCCAGATCAATATACTCAATTCTGCCAGCTGCATCAGCGGAGTTTACAATGGGTTTACCCTTGGAACGGTTGTATACGGAAATACCAGCCTCGATGGCCGCTTTGTTTGCGGTATCCAGCGCCAGAGGTACGTTGTCAAAATGGCTCTGCAGCAGCTCTACAGCCCATTTCATCAGCTCCGGTCCATCGTTCTCTGCAGGTCCGATATTTACATCCAGATATGTAGCGCCTGCATCCAGCTGCTGCTTTGCGCGCTGAAGGATCGGCTCCGGATCTCTGCTTGTAAACGCCCGGTTCACTGCCGGTGCGGTTGTGGAAAGTCTCTCCCCAATAACTACGAATTTTGCCATTTTTCTTCTCCTTTATAATTAGATTTCACCGTTTGCCTGCATATCCTTCAGGAATTTCACCAGCTGTACTGCCTCGTTGGGAGCAACGATAACCTGCCATCCCGGAAGCTTGGCCTCGATATCGCCCTTCAGCACAGCAACCTTGCCGGGGATGATAAGCTTTCTGCTCTTAACTTTGGGCTCCACGTTCTCGATGATATATTTGGAAACAGAAGTGGAGGACAGCTTTCCTGCGGCCCATGCAGTCAGAACGGAAAGTCCGCCTGCATCGCTGATTACCAGGTTACAGGGAACACCGGAACGCTCCAGCTCGCCGGAAACCACAAAGTAGGTCAGGGCAAAGTCTACGGTGGTCAGACATACGGAATTCTCATCTGCACCGTTCAGAGCATAGATGCCCGGCTCCACCTTCATGGGCTTCTGGGGATCAGTAAACACATTCTGACGCAGACCATACAGAGGCAGCGCCTGTGCATAGTTCATGCTCTCCATCACGATAATGGAACCATATTTCACGGTGAACAGGGAGGCGAGAGCCGCCTGCATAGCCGGATCGTTGGCTGCCAGTGCGCCTACGTTTACAATGGTGGGATATCCAAAGGTACGGTTGGTATCCTTCAGTGCAGCCCGGCGGATCTGTACTGTATTTGCAAATGCCTCTTTCACAGAAGCGGTGCCCACATTCAGTACCAGATTCTTGTTTCCAAGCTTCTCAATAGCGGCAACCGTGTCATACAGCTCGTTGATATCCGCTCCGCGAACGCCCAGAACCACGCCTGCCTCCGTAGCCAGTGCGCTCATGGCCTCATAGTTGGAGGCATCTGCGCCGTCCAGAATGGGCTTTGCGTCTTTGCATACGTCCAGAGCAGCCTTTGCCGCATCCACATTGGTGCATCCCAAAACCAGAACCTTTCCGGACTCTGCAGCCTTCTTTACAAATGCTGCATATCCAGCCGCGTCACATTCTCCGCAGTAATCCAGATACAGCATCTCTACGTGCATCTGCTCACCGATACGGTCATAGTCTACAGCCTTTGCAGCCTCAAGCTTGGCATCCATCTCTTCCTCACAACAGGAAACGGAAACCGCATAGCGGGGCTTGCTCACAAAGGTTTTCTCATGACGGAACAGAACGGTCTCGCCGCCCAGCGTATACTCAGCATCGCCAGTGCCAACCTTGATGGTCTTCATGGGCGGTGCGGTTGCCTCAGACAGAGCTGCCAGAGCATCCTCGGACATATGGGGGCATTTGCTGATATCCACAGCGCCCTGGGCCACCTTCATGGAGAATGCCATACAGGTGGGGCTGCCACATTCCTTACAGTTTGTTTTCGGTGTTAATTTAAAAATATCTAAGCCTTTTAATGCCATGGTAAATTGATCCTCCTTCCCTCGATTAAACCAGTTCTTTGATTAATTTTGAAATCGTTGCAACCGATGTCGGGTGTTTCAAAATTACCGCATTGGAGCCAGACGCCAATACTGCTGCAGCGGTTTCCACTTCCATATCGATGCCGCGCTCTTCCTGAGAACCCCATTCCGGCATGTCCGCCTCAGAAGCCATAGCCTCTTTTACGCTCCACGCCTCATCAGCTACCGGGGTGATAATGGGCATCTGCAGCTGGGCATCATTTTGGGAAAGAGCTGCTGCTTTAATACGGTCCATGGTGGACACCACATACTCAAAACCATAGCCGGCTGCTGCGGAACCTACGTTCATCACAACATTTGCCTGGTCTACGCCCAGCTGTCCAATCAGCACGTTCAGCTGCTTTGCAAGGTTGATATCTACAGCAGACTCTGCGCCTACCTTCTGGCCATAAGCCAGTCCGGCTGCAGCAGCCACGCCCTTGTAGTTCTCTTCTCTTGCAGACATGATCAGTACGTTCTTTCCCTGCAGCGCCTCGGATACCTTTGCAAACAGCTCTGCATCCTTCTCCACATGCTTGCAGCCCTCGATTACAAGGGGAACGGTGATGGCATCAGCCACTTCCTTTGCAATGGCAACGCAGTCTTCCACAGGCTTATTCTCGCCATTGGGATCTGCGCCTTCGAAGCGAAGCACTACGAAGTCTGCTCCTGGCATTTCTTCGGCCTTCTTTGCAATCTCTGCGAAGCTTGTAGCGCCTGCGTAGTATTCCTTGATCCCTGCAACCTCGTTCTCCAGGCCCATGTCTGTGATCATAACTCCTACCTTCGGCGCGTTCTCGATGGGAGCATCAAATGTATAGAAGGGCAATACATTTTCTCCACCGAGCTTTACTGCCTTGTCGCCGGTACCGATTTCTACAGTACGGATGGCAGCGTTAAACTTTCCTGATTTTCCACTAAACGGCATTTCTTAGTTACCTCCTTGTCATATTACATGCATCAACGCATATGCAGCGTCTGCCACATATGCGTGATATCATTTGTAATTATTATACTTCATTTCCCATATGAGCGCAAATATTTTATGGGGGAAATTCCAGGTTTTTTCCCGTGGGAAGGGATGCTTGGCCGGCATGCGGCGCATGTGGACGGCGTTTGCTTTCTACCTGGGGTATGCTGGATCGGCATGCGCAGCATGCGATCGACGCTTGCTTCCTGCTTGGGGTATGCTGGATCGGCATGCGCAGCATGCGATCGGCGCTTGCTTCCTGCTTGGGGGATGCTGGATCGGCATGCGCAGCATGCGATCGGCGCTTGCTTCCTCCTGAGGGGATGCTGGATCGACATGCTTCGCATGCGATCGGCGCTTGCTTCCTCCTGAGGGGATGCTGGATCGACATGCTTCGCATGCGATCGGCGCTTGCTTCCTGCTTGGGGTATACTGGATCGGCATGCTTCGCATGCGATCGACGCTTGCTTCCTCCTGAGGGGATGCTGGATCGGCATGCTTCGCATGCGATCGACGCTTGCTTTCTACCTGGAGTATGCTGGATGGACATGCTTCGCATGTCCATCTGCGCTGACGCTCTGCTTGGGGGCTTCCGCCATGCTTGCCAGGTTCCGCTTTGCGGAGCCTGGCCGGTGCGCTTTGCGCACCTCACCGTGAGGGCCCTGCCCTCACGGCCGCCTGGCTGTTGTATAGGCTCGAAAGCATCCCTGGGCCTGCCAGGCAGGCCCGCCCTGCGGGCTTTGCATGCTGCGCATGCGGGATGCTTTCGAGCTAACACGCCAGGTGAAACCAAATGCCGCCTGGAGGGCGGCGCTTGGTTTCCTGCTGGCGTGTTACATCATTGGCTCTAATCCAAGTGCCGGGTGGCCTTTTTCGGTCAGGAAGGCCAGTAAGGTCTCGGGATCTTCTGCGATGGTCTCGTCTCCGATCATATCGGTAAAGTTTTCAATGCCGTACAGCTCTTTTGCGGATTCGTTCAGACGCTCTGCTACAGTCTCTTTCAGCTCTTTGGGCATCCATACGATACGCTCGATTCCGCCCTCGGCTTTCATGAATTTCTTGGAAGCGATGAAGTGTTTTCCGTGTCCCATGAAGCCCGGTGTCTGCACGCCGCCGCCTGTCATGGATGCCAGCTCGGGGAAGGTCATTCCCAGAGGCGTCATGCCTGCGTACTCGCGGTTGGCAATAATTACACCGTTGGAGAAGGGCTCTATTCCGCATATACACTCAAAGCATCCGCAGGAGGTCATGGGATTCTCCATGATGGAGTACAGGGATACCTGCTCCAATGCTCCCTGAGAGTACAGCTTCACTGCCTCGTTTACATCTTCGTACTCACCGGTGCGCTCGTCGATGATGCGCTCCTTAGTGATTACCTGGCAGGGACCCTGGGGATCCAGCTCGTTGGTTGCCTTGGCATCCAGCCATGACACTGCTCCGCACAGTCCCAGACGCTCCGGAGTTACCACGCATACGTGGGACGGGGAGAATGCCTGGCAGAGGATGCAGCTGTAGTATACCTCTACAGACTCGTCTGTCAGGGTGCGCAGACGGTCGTCACGCTTGTCAAAGGAGGGGATGGCCACATTGTGACGCAGGTCAGTACACATAGCGGGATCGGTGATTACCTTCACCTGGCACTTGTCTACCACGGCGTCAAACTCATTCTTAATCTTTGCGTAGAGAACCTCGCCGATGTGCTTTGCACGGAATCCGGCCTCGTAAGCGCCCTTGCTCACACGCACGCGGATCATGTCGCGCTGTCCGGTATGCATTACGCCCTCGATGCAGTTCAGATAGCTGTGGAACTTACGCTCAAATACCGGCTCAAAGTCTGACTGCATATTCTTGCCGGCCACCTCTACAATATAGCCGATGCTGTGCTTGGTTCCAACCTCGAACTCGTCAAGCTCCGGTCCAATGACCTCAATCTTATGGTCTTCCACCTCGGCTGCCTCTTTGGTCTGTACCAGCTCGAAGCAATCCACACGGGAGCCGTCGAACTCGACCTGCATATCGCCGCGGCGGATAATCTCGCCCTCAAACGCGGAGGCAAACGCCACCGGAATGTCAATGTTGGTAACCTTAATCTTAATATCCCGCGCCTCAATAGAGGTGGGATTGAATTTCTCCGTGTCTCCCTGAAGAATCAGACTCTTGGGCACATTCATACCCTTCAGGCTCTCCAGATCGTTGGTGATAACCGGGAAGCCAAAGGCGATAGCGCCGCCGCCGCAGGCCACAGTCAGATCATCCACAGGTGCAAACGCGTTTACAAATGCAAACACACGCTCCATGGTGTACTTCATCAGGTTGGGCAGATCTCCTGGCGTTATGTTTCCGAAGATCAGAGCCGCGCGCAGAGCCACGGATACGATATGTACCACAGAGGTGATCTCATCGCCCAGCAGGGTAACGCGAACGTTGAAACCGGTATTGTAGCCAGCCTCAATCAGCTGCTTGCAGATGCCGCCGGTACAGGATACGAAGTTACCCTGAGCCTGATAGCTCTTTACCAGAGCCACTGCTTCCTCAACAGAGGGAGCCTCATTGATCAGAACGGCAACGCCTGGGATATCTCCCGTTACCAGGGGAACGCCCAGCTCACGGATCCATGCGTCGGAGAAATGACCTACATAGGGCTCCTCATAGGGCTGCTCGCCGCCCATGTATTTCATGGTCTCGATAATCTCAGCTGCCAGCGCTGTGGCAATACCGGACTGGAACACATTGTGCAGACGGTTTTTCCGGGTCATCATCTCCTTGATGGTACCCTCCAGAGCTTCCTTCACCTCGCCCATGGTTGTTAATTTCACACCTGTCACTGCATAGTAGCAGGGCAGGCAGTATGCGGTGTTGGGCAGGGTTACTGCCGCATCCGCACCGAATTTTTCCATTGCATCGGCCACGGATCTCTCGGCCCACGCATACATTTCACTTGATCCACCAAATACTCTATCAAATAATGTCACGGTGTTTAACCTCCAAATTTTTGAACTTTCTATTGCTCTAATATCTCTTTAATTTTGCGGATTTCCTCTGTAGCCTTCGGGCTTACGTCATAGGGCGCCTTGCCCTGCCGGTCCGCGTCGATGACCTCCGCATTATAATGGATAAAGCCCAGCAGGTCTGCTTCCGGAATCCTGGAGCGGATAAACGCTTCATCCTCAGATCCGCGGACCTTGTTCGCCACCACGCGCACCCGCTTGACGCCCAGGTCCAAAGCCAGACGCTTTACATTTTTATAGGTCTGTACGCTTCTTGCCCCCGGCTCGATCACCACCACGAACTGCTCCATGCCCTCGCAGGTTCCCCTGCCCAGATGTTCCAGACCGGCCTCCATATCCATGATAACCACGTCCTGGCTTCTAAGGCTTAGATAATTCAAAATTCGCTTCAGCATCACATGCTCCGGACATACGCATCCGCCCCCTCCGGTTTCTACCGTACCCAAGGTCAGAAGCTTTACGCCGTTGTATGTTTTGCTGTAGGTGTCCGGAATATCATCCACTTTTGGATTCAGCTTATAAAACTGATTGTCAGCCGTGGCTCCGGTCCGCTCCTCGATAAGCTTGCGCATCCTGGAGATGGGGATAATAGAATCCAGCACCTCCTCCGGAAATCCCAGGGCCAGCCCCAGGTTTGCATCCGGATCCACATCCGCCGCCAGCACGGTTCTGCCCTCCTGGGCATAAAGTCTCGCAAGAGTGGCTGCAAATGTAGTCTTTCCCACGCCGCCTTTCCCGGTGATTGCAATTTTCATACTTTTCACTCCTAGCTGTTATCCATGTTTGCTTCATAGAGACGTTCAGCACACGCCTATTGGCAGCTCCTTTTGCTCATATGCAGGCGTTCCCTCAGACCGTCAGTTAACCGTCAATTTCATGCAGGCATGATTTTCCGTTCACCTGGCGTCTGGCTGAACCGGCTCCTTAGATACCTAAGGCCTCTCTCTTTTCCTCAATGCGGTCGATCATCTTGTCTACCAGCTTGTCGATATCCTTCTCTACAGTGTAGGATGCCTCTACCCAATCCTTAATACCGTGTTTCAAAAGACCGTCAACCTCAGTGGAACCGCATACATAGGGATCCACGCCCAGGAAGGTATCAATACCGGTAGCCACTACGTAGTTTCCGATGGAAACAGCCTTCTCGGACATCCACTCAGGAGCACAGCCCACTACGGGAACCTGAGAAATGTTCCAGCCGGAATCCTTGGCGATATCGGCTGCCAGAATCATCATACGGCTGATATCCACGCAGGAACCCATATGTAATACAGGCGGAATATTTGCCAGTTCGCACACACGCTTCAGTCCTGCACCGCAGAGATCCTTTGCTCTCTTATCCATAAGGCCTGCCTTTGCAGCTGCCTGTGCGGAACATCCGGAAGCAATGATAATGATATCGTTTGCGATCAGTTTTTTCATCAGTTCAATATGAGCCACGTCGGGACGAATCTTGGGATTGTTGCAGCCTACCATTGCCACGGCGCCGCGAAGCACGCCGGACTTCACGCACTCTACCAAAGGCTTGGTAGTTCCTGTCTCGTCCACGTAGGAGTTGGTAACCGTATCCAGAGTCTTCTTAATAGCCTCTACAGAATATCCAACGGTTGCTTTCTGCTTCATATCCGGAATATAAACCAGCTCCGGTTTCCGGTTCTTAAAGTTGTCAATGGCCATCTTCACGATCGCCTTGGCATTTTCTCCTGCAGTCTCTGCAGTGAAATGCATAAACTCAGAGTCCGGCATCTGTGCAATCTTGGAGGTAGTCACAAATTTCGTGTGGAAGCATTTGCTCAGGGGCCCTAAAGCCGGGAAGATACACTGCACGTCTACCACAATGGCCTCGCAGGCGCCGGTCAGCACCACATTCTCCTGCTGCAGGAAGTTTCCTGCCATGGGAATTCCCCGGCGCATAGCAACCTCATTGGAGGTACAGCATACACCGGAAATGGTAATGCCCTTGGCTCCCACGCTCTTGGCATAGGCGATCATCTCCGGATCATCTGCGTACTCACAGATCATTTCAGACAGAGACGGATCATGTCCGTGTACCACAATATTTACATTCTCAGCCACCATAACACCCAGGTTTGCCTCGGTATCAATGGGCTTGGGTGTACCAAACAATACGTCGGAAAATTCTGTTCCCATCATGGAACCGCCCCATCCATCGCAAAGACCAGTACGTAAGGACTGACGAATCAGCGCCTCCGGCTTGGAGGAACATCCCATATGTGTCATATGTAAGGAGCTTGCCACCTCACGGTCAATAGCCCGGGGTGCAATTTCCTCTCTGGCCCAGATTTCCTGGGTATGCTCAGGAGCTCTCTTCAGGAAACGCTGTGTTCCGAAGGGTTTTCCGTATTCCATCAGTCCCTCTACAGCTACCTCATGAGCCAGATCATAGATATCCTTACCCTCTGTCTCAATGCCCCACTCCTTGGCAATGCGGATCAGCTTCTCCGGATCCTTTACCTTGTAGTTTCCATCCGGAGCTGTGCAGTGCAGGGTGTGGCAGATCTCACGACCATGATCAGAGTGAGTCGCAGCTCCGCCCGCCGTGAATTTCAGGTAATTCCGTCCTACGATACCGTGTACATCACAGCCGCAGATTCCTCTGGGCGCCTTGGGGGTGATGCGGCAGGGTCCCATAGAGCAGATCCGGCAGCAGACACCCTGCTCACCAAATTTACAGTGAGGCGTCTGATTCTTTACACGGTACTGCCATCCGTCCGCGCCTACTTTGGCTCCCGTCTCCAACAGTCTCGCTGTTGCGGCTTCAAATTCTTCCACCGTCGTTAACTTAAAGTCTCCCATTACTAACCTCCTAAAAATTATAGTTCTATGTGATTTATAATCTCATACATGGCCTTGCGCACCGGAGAATCCTCCGGCAGCTTTACTGTGGGGATGCCGTCGCAGTCGTAGCTGAACACTTCCTCATCCTGGGGCACCACGCCCACCAGGTTGAGCCCCTGTTTTTCAATTTCTTCCCTGGTTCCTTCATTCAGCACGCCGCCTGGCGCCCGGTTGATGATCAGATTTACAGACTTTGGCTTAAGGCCGCACTCCGGAATCAGCTTTGCGATCCTTCCCACTGCCTGCACCCCTCTGCGGGAACAGTCGCTGACCAGGATCACCGTGTCAATCTTGGGAAGGATTCCCCTGCTAATATGCTCCATTCCCGCCTCATTGTCCACTACAATGTATTGGTAATTCTGCGCATATTTGGCAATCTGGGCGGTGAGAAGTCCATTGACAAAGCAATAGCAGCCCTTGCCCTGGGTATGCCCCATGACCAGCAAATCAAAATCCTTCTCCTCTGCCAGAGCATCGCTGAATTTCATCTCCGTATAGTCCTGCTTGGACATGCCCAGAGGAATCGGATTCTTGCCGGAAATCTCCGCCTGGGCGATCTCCTCCCGGATATCCCCCAGAGTGGTTTCCACCTCCACTCCCAGAACCTCATTCAGATTGGAATTCGCATCCGCATCCACGGCCAGAACCGGCCCCTTTTTCTGTTGGCATAAATAATCGATCAAAAGACCGGTCAGCGTGGTCTTACCCACACCGCCTTTTCCGGCCACTGCAATGGTATGTGTCATATGCTTCACTCCTACATGATTCTATCTTTTAAACAAGCGTCTTAATTCCGGACTGATTCAGAATCTCCGAAACATCCTTCCATTTGTTCAATGCATACAGATGGATTCCGTCTACGCCCAGAGCGCGGTATTTGTCAATCTGCCGAATAGTATAGGCAATGCCCTCTTTCTTAAAGTCCTCTTTTTTCTGGTCCACCGCCGCGTCAAAGGGATCCTTCACAAAGGGATTGGGGAAGATCCAGTGTCTGGAAATAATCTCGCACAGCTCCCGGTCCATGACGCAGGCATTCCGGGAAAGAGCCATGTTGATGGTAGCTGCCATATCCAGAATGGGCATAATGCCCACATCCACCGGCATGGTTACCCCGGCCTTACGAATTCCGTCCAGCCAGCGCTTAAACTGTTCCATATCCCAACAGAGCTGGGTCATAATATAGTCTGCTCCGTTATCCTGCTTCTGCTTCAGGAAAGAAATATCTGCCTCCAGGCTTCTGCAGGCAATGTGTCCTTCCGGAGATCCGGCCACCGCGATCTCAATCTTATCGCCGTAGTTGTCCTTTACGAATTTCACCAGATCCGTAGCGTAGGCAAAGTCTCCGTTTGTCCCTGTCCAGCCAAAGGGAAGATCTCCTCGCAGCGCCAGCATATGATCCACGCCGGCTTCCAGGTAAGCGTCCAGCTGTTTCTTGATCTCCTCCCGGGTATTTCCGATACAGGTAAAATGCGTCACCGGAACGGTCCGGTTGTCTGCGGAAAGAATCAGCTTGCACACATCCATATTCCTGCCCACATTGGTGCCGCCTGCACCGTAGGTACAAGAAATGTAATCCGGATCAAACTCATACAGATGGTTCAGGGTATCCGGAAGCTTCTCCATACCCGCATCTGTCTTTGGGGGAAACACCTCAAAAGAAAGTGCCATGCGCTGCTTCATAATCTCTGTCAATTTCATTTTCTATTCCTCCGTTCTATACTCCTAAAACCAGCCTTTATACTACTGGCTTCAAGTTCCTCTTCATGCAAAGCGCCCGGATCTGTCTGTTCCTAGGCAGGACATTCGATCTTCACCACTCCGCCGGTCAGGTCCGCCATGGAGATAACGCCCTCCACGATTTCTTCCATCCCCATAATGTCAAAGAGATGCACCTGGTTTCCGTCCACGCGGATTTTACTTACATTTTTCAAAACCACACTCTCGGTCTCTTTTTCCGTCTTATAAACTGTTGCTAAACACATATCTTCCTCTTTTCTGGCGCGTTCCCCCCGCCTTTCAGATCGGCAAAAAACGCTCCTTTGGCTCTTTCTCTACTGATTCTCAGACCTGATGAGGGAGAGGGCGATGCTCAGCCTCATGTTTCCTTTCTCAAACTCCTCCACTGCCTTCTCAATCTGAACGGCAGCCTCATCCTTTCCGGCAGCCTTAAACTGTTTTGCAATCTCCAGAAGCTCCGCCGCATGATGCTTGTTATGATCCAGCATATAGGCCAGAATCGCTTCCTGCTCGTTGGCCGGCTTCTGGCATCCGCCTCCGCAGCCGCTGCAGCCCTGTCCCTCCTGAGAATGTCCGCAGTCATGGGTGTGCTCATGGCCGTGAGAATGTCCGCAGCCATGGGTGTGTCCGTGATCGTGCTCATGGCCGTGCTGATGAGCATGTTCATGCTCATGGGTATGCTCCTGATCGTGGGTGTGGGAATGGGTGTGAGTATGGGTATGCTCGTGAGTGTGCTCCATGGAAGCACCATGAGAATGTCCCGGTTCACCATCAATCATATGCATGGGAATCTCTCCTTTCTTTAATGATAAAAATGTTCGTGTTTCATCCCTGATATGCACAGATTACTCCGCGCTTCGGGACGCTGGTATCCTGCAAATTCATAATGACAAATAAGTTTTGTTAATTTTCTGACAAACTTGCTTATATTATACCCCATAGGGGGGATTTTATCAAGGTATTTTTCGTGATTTCCGACAGAATTTTTGCTTTTTTTCTTGTACAATATGTAGGAATTTTTTCACTGTTTTCCACATCTCCCGTGGGATTTTCCTTGACTTTCCAGGGAGAATCCAGTACCATAAAAGCAAAAAAGCAGCCTCGATTGAGAAGCTGCTTTTCCATAAGGAGGCTCTTATGATTCAACCCATTACCGGACACACCAGACTTACTGCCTTGCTGGGAAGCCCTGTGTCCCACAGTATTTCTCCCGCTATGCACAATGAATCCTTCCGCTGTCTGGGACTCGATTATGTATATCTGGCTTTCCAGGTCACAGAGCACAGCTTTGATACAGCTCTGGAAGGCCTGAAGGCCGTTAATATCAGGGGATTTAACTGCACTATGCCCCTGAAGCGCCTCATGTGTGAACGGGCGGACAGGCTCTCGGACAGCGCCCGTATCATCGGAGCCGTGAACACTGTCCTCTATGAGGATGGACTGCTCACAGGCTTCAATACAGACGGCTATGGATTCATGCAGTCCGTCCGGGAAACCGGCACAGATCTCTCAGGAAAGGATATGACCCTCCTGGGTTCCGGAGGAGCGGCCTCCGCCATCATCGCCCAGGCCGCCCTGGACAACGTTCAGCGAATCCATATTTTCTCCCGTCCCCACAGCGCTTCCACACATTGTCTGAAAAAAGAGGCAGACCGAATAAGGGATCACTCGGATTGCCAGGTCTGCTTCTATGACCTGCAGGATCTGTCCCAACTGAAGGCCTGCCTGCTCACCAGCGCGGCGTTAGTCAACGCCTCCTCTGTGGGCATGGCGCCCGATACCGGTAAATGCCTGATCCCGGACGCCTCCTTTTTTCACCCGGATCTTCTGGTGGCGGACGTGATCTACAATCCCAGGGAAACCAGACTTTTGGCTATGGCAAAGGAGGCTGGATGCCCTGTTATGAACGGCCTCTCCATGCTGCTTCACCAGGGCGCACAGGCCTTTCAAATCTGGACGGGACAAACCATGCCGGTGGATCATATCCGGGAACTGTATTTTTAACGAAAAATCTTCCGCAAAAGACGGACGCCTTTCGCGGGAGATTTTTTTCTACAAAGTTTCTGGTGCTCCATCCTGTTCCCGGATCAGTAATTCATTCCGCTGATTGCCAGTCTGCCGTCACGCACTCCAAAAGTAATGCTTGGCGCTCCCTGCGTAGCGTACATAGTAAAGCCTGCCATGCTGGGATTCAGGCTGGTCAGATCGGTGTTCTCTATGGAGTCCGCCATTTCATCCGTCAATAGCTTCTCTGCTCCCAGAGCCACAAAGTCCTCTCTGTTTTCCACCACAAGACCTTCCTCTGAAATCCCTACGTAAACCGGAAAATCCGTCAAATCCGCCAGGCCTTCCACATCTCTTTTGGCAACAGCCTCCTGGATCAGTCCCGCAAACCTTACAACCGCCTCCTCATCCACGGCAAAATTATCTTCATAGAAAATCTCCGCCTCAGAGGCACTCTCCTGTCCGCTTCTGGCTTCCTGTCCGTCCCCATCCTCCTGATTTTCAGCTGCGTCCTGTTCATCCCTGGGTTTCTGCTCTTTAAAATCTCCAGGCACAATCTCAAATTCCTGCTCTCCGGCTGCTCCCGGGGCAATCTCATATTTTTCCAGAACCACTACCGGATTTCCTGTCTGATTTACATAAAATCCCGTATCAGAGGTAACGCCTTCCCAGTCCTCTGTCCAGAACTTCATGCCGCTTTCTTTCTCTCTCAATTGAATCTGTCCAAGGATGCTCTCTCTGGCAATCTGCGCATAATCCTCCCCCAGAAGGTCCGCAAGGGTAATCCATGTTCCCTGCTGCAAATCCAGAGTAATATATCTGGTCTCACTGTACGCGCTTGTCCAGCTCTCTGTTCCCATAATCATCAGAGAGAGATATTGATCTGTATGAGATTTCACCTCATACCAGACCTTAATGGCAATGTTATGCTCCTCCCATTCCTCCTGGGTTCCTCCCGTATCCAGAAAAGCCTGCTTGTACTCCTCCGCCCTCTGGACCGCCTGGTCTGCATACTCCTTACAGAAGTCATGGATCTCCTCGTTTATTTCCGCCTCCAGTCCCTTCAGATCCTCTGCAATCATTTCCACACTGGGGATCTCCACAGAGATTTCCATTTCCTCTGTCTTTGTCTCATAGGAACGGAAGGTAACAATCCTGGCCAGGGAGCCGATTACCGGAATCTTGCCCACTTCCTTTGCAAATACCTGGCTGGTATTCACGCCTGCCGTAAACAACACTGCTGCCGCCGCCACTGCCGCCCCCATACCGGCAAAGGACCTGCGCCTTCTGATCTTCGCCATGTTACTCCTGCGTTTCCGATCCGCCTTATCCACCTCCAACATCACCCGCTTTGACAATTCCTCCGGAATGGGAATCTTATCATATCTCTCTTTCGCCTCTGCCATACGTTTCATGCTCCTGCCTCCTCTTCCACCACAACTCTCAGTGCCTTTAACCCGCGGTACAGCTTTGCCTTTACGGTACTCAAATTCATTTTCAGAACCTGCGCAATCTCTTTTAAGGCCAATTCCTCAAAGAACCGCAGTTTTATAATATTTTGCACATCCTTGTCCATCTGGTTCAGCTGCTCATACAGATCCTCATAGGGCTCTCCATAAGGCTCAAAGCCTTCCTCCTCATAGGTGCTCTCCCAATAGCTGCTGTCCTCTGTGAGAACCGTCCGCTTCCTTGCATTTAAAATGGCGTAGCTCTCATTCAGCACAATCCGGTAAAACCAGGTTTTCATGGCCTCCGCATTTCTCAGGTCCTCATAATGCTCCAGAGCTTTGCAGACTGCATTCTGTACGGCGTCAAGGGCGTCCTCCTGATTCTTTAAATAGCTGAATGACAGGCGGTAAAATTTATTCTGGTTTTCTATCAGATAGGCTACCAGATTGTCATAGAGATCCTGCTTCAAAAACTTCTCCTCCTATCCTGTTCTTTATCTTATAGATCATGAAGAGACGCAAAAAGTTGCAAAACGGATCACGATTTTTTCTTTTAAAATTTCTAATCTCCCCAGGCAGAATCATACTCCTCAACGATGCGGATTGCTATTTCCTTTGCTATAGTGCTGGTCACATCCCGTCCCTCGCTCCTGCCAAGATAAATACAAAAGAAGACGCTCTCCTGTTCCTTTTGGGCAAATCCGGTAAACCAGGCGTCCACAGTCTCCCCATAGGCTTTTCCCATTCCCGTCTTTCCGTAAACGGAAATCCCCGTCTCCTTTTCCGTCTCCACTTGCATAACCTTCTTTAACTCTTTTTGAGTCTTCTCTGAATACACAGTGTTTTTTCCAAAAATGCGCTCCATAACCTCCGCTTGCTCCTTGGGAGAAATCATCAGAGAGGCTTCAATCCAAAATCCTGTTAAAGCCCGGTTGTTATTGTTGGTATTTCCTCTCCCTTCCCAGTCGGAAATGTCGCAATTTCCATAGGAAAGCCGATCCACCTCTCTTTGCATCCTCTCCTGCCCAAGTTCATCAATAAGTTCCCGGAAATACCAGACGCAGGAGGCCTGGAAAGCCTGCCCGAAATCAAGATCCTGATTCCAGTTCTCGTTCCAGAAGAATTCCCCGTTCCATTTGCGGGTAGAATGTTCCGGCTCCAGAATTCCGTTTTCCAGAGCAGCCAGAGAGGAAACAATTTTGAACGTAGAACAGGGAGATCTTCGGGTTTGGGCCAGCTCCTGATTATAGATAAAAAATTGATTCTTGTCAGGATTGTAAAGCACAGCAGCGCCAGAAAGACCTTCAAAAAATTCTTCTCCCTCCAAATCAATGATCTCTGGTTCTTTAGGCTCTTTTTCCATTTCCAGGCTTTCCATCCCCTCCTTTTCTCCTGCTGTTTCCCCTTCCTCCTTCTCTGTGGTTTCTATCTTTTCCTCTGCTTCTTCAACCTGATTGTCTGTTTCCTGCGAAAGGATTTCCTTTTCCGCAAGGTCAGTACTTTCAGAACAGCCTGCTAAAAGAAATACGCACACAGCGAAACAACACATCCATTTTTTCATAAGAAAGTATCCCCTTTTCCATTCCCTTATTCCCTTTATTCACACGATTTTCCAGCCGTATTCCGGCTGTCCATTATGGCCTCCAAACTTGCTGATTTGGGGCCGCCAGTCCCATACAAAAACGGAATCCCCTCCTCACGAAAGGAATTCCGCCCTTTTTTGTGTCTGATTTTATAATCTCCTTACATAAGCTCCGGATTGTTCTTCAGATTTTTATACTCTGCCACCGAACGGTCAAAACCCTGAATATGATTGACAAACCAATCTACCACGTTTTTGTTCACCTGCTGTACAAAAGCATCTGTGGGTCCTTCCTGCTCCTCCAGCATTTCATACAGCTCCTTCACGCTCTGTACAAATTCCTGATGCTTCACCTGATGCTCCTTAAGTCCCGGATATCCGATCTCCTCCTGCAGGGCTTCCTCCTGTCCAAAATGATAGTTGGTATATTCCTCCAGATAATCCAGGGTATTCAAAGCCTTTACTTTGCCGTCTCCTTCCTCACAGGTTCGCAGAAGGTCATTAATCTTCCCGATCAGCTCCTTGTGCTGACCATCAATTAAATCATTTCCTGTCACCAGCTCGTCCGTAAACTCCATATACTGTACCATGTCTGCTCCTCCTTTATGAAAGCTTTCGTATTTTCTCCTGACTACCGCCGCCAGCCGCCGGCCGCGCTAACATTTTTTTATTATAGCATGTCTTCACAAAAAATACCATCATTTTACGCCGAATTTTTGCGTGTGATTTTCTTTAAATTTTGTGAGAGTTTCACATATGGGGGCTTAAAATATGGCCTAAATTATTTTAAAAATTCTCTTGATTTTTTTCATCAACATGTTACAATAATCCCATGGGGCATTGGCGCAGTTGGGAGCGCGCAACATTCGCATTGTTGAGGCCGTGGGTTCGAATCCCATATGCTCCATCCTTAAAACCACTGTAAATACAGTGGTTTTATGTTTTTGACTAACTCCATATATTCTTATACGGAATTAATATCTATCATAGTTAATGTTATTTCACATTTTAGGTCAGTTTACAAGGAACTACACGCAGACCGTGAAACGGGCTGCTGACAACAAACGGCGCTATGCTCCCGGCAAGGGGCATAGCGCCTGTTTGTT
>JAAWJI010000073.1 GCA_022796795.1 Lachnospiraceae bacterium
TCTCAAGCCGGCCAGCTTACGAAATGTTTCCTCGTCTGTTTCGTCCCAGATTGGTTTTTCTTCAGGCACGGCTATATCTGCAGTTGCCTTATTGATTGCATCCCGTTTCATTTCGGTGTCGGCATATGCATAGATCTTATGACAAGCTTGTCATAAGATCTACTGTACCGTGGCCCGGGATAACGTCAGGGCGGCGCATAAACGGTATTTGTCGGCATAGATGATCGGAATAATAAGATCAGCGATACTCCCGGAGTTTTCGGGAGTTTTTTGTGATGGGAAATATGGAATAATGTCAAAATACATGATATAATGACGTTGACTTCTCCGCAAAAGAAGGAGAACCCCCGGATGTATTTGCGGTACATTCCGGGGGGGTTCGTCCTTTTGCGTTACGTTAACACAATCATCCTTTTGTCTAATGGCATTATAGCATATGCAGGTTTTGAGTGCAAGATGCATTTTTTAGAGGAAATAGGCACCAGAAAATCTTTTCTAACCCCTCTGATTCCCTTTATTGATCTAAAACCTCTGAATTTCTATTATGGGATGGGAAAGTCATCCCTTCAAAAAAATTTTCTATGGATACATGAAAGATTTCTGCCAAAGCAAGTAATTCTTCTACTTTAATATTATCAATTCCACATTCAATGTGTGAATAAGTTCCCCTTGAGATTTCAATGCCCAGAAGCTGCATTCTGGCTACGGTCTGCTCCTGAGTGAGATGATTTAGGATCCGGTGCTTTCGGATATTTCGGCCAATATTATAATCGTTTCTGTCCTGTCTGATTTTCATAATTCTTTTAATCCCCTTTTTGCTAGATATAACTATCAAGTTACTGTTGATTTTATCCAGAAAACCAGATATAATTGCTAGTAATAACTAGCAAACATCATCCATTACGAGGATCTAAGAACAAAAAACGAGGGAGAACAGAAATGAAGAGAAAGAAATGGACGTCTATATTTTTAACAGCGATGCTTTTGATGACTGTGGTTATAAATACAGGAAATACTGCGCTTGCTTCGGAAATTTTGGAGGAGGACACTGCAGAAGAAATAGAAAAGACGGCAGATGTGCCTGGGGATATGGAAGAAGAGGCAGATAATAAAGAGAAAATAGAGGAAACAAAAGAGACGGAAACGTCAGATCAGGAGATTGTAGGCGATAATGAAATGAAGTCTGCCAGTGAGGCAGAAGAACTTGATATAGAGACAGAATCAAATATAGAGACGAATGTGGAAGACGGCTTGGATGAAGAGGAGATTCTGCAAAAGACAGATGGTGTGGAGGAAGATTTAGTAGAAAACCCAGATGTAGAGAAAGAAATTGAGCAGGTAACAGATGAATTAAAAGAGAATTTGGATCGTGTGGTGATGGAGAGCATGGATCATACAGAAAATGAGGAGGAATCAGGGGAAGAGACGGCTCCTTATGCAGGCGATATTGCAAGCGGAAGTGAGGGGAATGTTACCTGGGTGATTGACGGGGATGGGAAGCTGACTGTGAGTGGGGAAGGGGTGTTTTCTTCGAAGCTGTGGAAGGAGTATGCGGATCAGGTTGTTTCTGTGGATTTAAGCGGTGTGGACACGAGAAACGTAACAGATATGTCTGAGATGTTTGCCGACTGTATTAATCTGAAAAGCTTTGATTTAAGTGGGCTGGATACAAGTAATGTGACGACTATGAGAGAAATGTTTCGTAGTTGCAGTAGTTTGGAAAGTTTGGACCTAAGTGGATTGAATACAAGTAATGTGACGGATATGTATGGAATGTTTCGTGGCTGTAGTAGTTTGGCAGGCTTGGATTTAAGCAATTTTGATACAAGCAATGTGAAAGAGATGGATACTATGTTTTATGGGTGCAATAATTTAATAAGTATAGATTTAAGCAACTTTAATACAAGTAATCTACAAAGTTTAACCGGGATGTTTTATGGATGTCACAAACTGGTGAATTTAGATTTAAGCAGTTTTAATACCAGCAACATAACAAATATGTTGTGCGTCTTTTTTGAATGTAATAGTCTAATACGCTTAGATTTAAGCAATTTTGATACAAGTAATGTAACAAATATGGAATCGATGTTTGGACGATGCAGTAGTCTAATTGATTTAAATTTAAGCAGTTTCGATACAAGTAATGTAGAAAATATGTAGGGAATGTTTGGATATTGTAGCAGCTTGACAAATTTAGACTTAAGCAGCTTTAATGTTTCTAAAAGTAATGGATATGGGATAGAAAACTTATTTGTAGATTGCAATAATTTAAATCTTATTCACACCCCTTATAATGTCCAAGGACCAAAAAATACCCTTCCCCTAACTGAGGGCTACACCTGGTACCTCCCCGACGGAACCGAGATCATAGAAATTCCGGCCAACTTAGACCACAGCGTCATGATAGTCCGCCGCAAAAACCCAAAAATCACCACCACTACAACCGACTTAAACATGGAGGATGTAGTAAGGGTAAAATACGTTCCCTATTCCTACACTGTGGAAACAAATAACACTGAATCCGACAATATTGTCACTTATTCCATTGTGGAAGGCCGTCTTGCGGAAGGACTCTCTCTTTACCCGGCCACTGGAGAAATCTACGGTGTTCCCCTGGAAACCGGCAGCTTTCCCATCCGGGTAAAGGCAGAATTCAGCAATCCTGAATATTTTCCCTCCTATGCCGACCTGGTCTTAACCGTAATCGACAACACGGAGAGCAATATTTTCAATGCATCCGATCCAGGCTATGAGCTGGAGGTACCTATTGGTGAAATCACAAGCGGATATGGCTTTGTGGTTACTCAGCTGGAGGACCTGCTGTTTGTCTCAGCAGGAGCCTACAGCGAATTTATTGATCTGTGGCTTAATGGCCAGAAGCTTACGGAGGGAGAGGATTATACTAAGGAAAGCGGCAGCACCCGGATTACCATCCGTTCCCAGACCTTCTTGAATAAAGCGGACAAGGAGGGCGTCAATACCCTGGCAGCAGAATTCCGTGAGGGAGGCCTTTTGGAGAATCCCCTTCGCCGGACAGCGCAGAATTTCCGGCTGCAGATTCAGCAAAACAGCGGAACATCCGGAAATGAATCCTCCGGAAATGGATATACCGGAGGCGGAGATTCGCAAGACAGTGGAAGCGCTATCCCCACTGCCAACTTTGCCATCCGGCTGGTGGATGCAGCGGGAAATGCGCTGGGCGGATATACGGTGGAGCTTCATTCCGAACCCAAGGTTACCAGGACCAATCAAAAGGGAATCGCTGTATTCCGGAATGTGGAGGAGGGTTCGCATACTCTGTATGTAAAGGATGGAAAAGGAAATATTTTGGCGTCTAAGGTCCTTACTTTAGGCATAGGAGGAGGCTTGTCCCTGGACGGAGACCAGATTACGGCTAAGGACGGAGCTGCCTTTACGTTCCAGCTTCAAATGACGGGAAGTATGCTGACGCTTTTACAGGTACAGGAGGGCGACGTGTACCGCATCATATCAGCTCAGACAGGGGACGAGGCCAATCCGGAACTATGGCTGGCGTTTCTTGCTTTGCTGGGAACCGCTGCTCTGGCTGCTGGCGTTTCTGCTAAGAGGAGAAATTATAGATAGTCGGTCGCAGGGATTGTACAAAAGAGGAAGGAAGGGCATATGATGTCTCTGTTTGGAGAGTATTTATACCAGCTGATTCAAAGCAGGGAACTTTCGATTTCCCGTTTGTCCCGGGAGTCCGGAGTAGAACGGACGGCCATACACAGGGGGTTGTCGGGAGAACGGGTTTTGCCCTATCCTGCGGTCAGACAGCTGGGGGATTACCTGAAGCTGTCGCCGCAGGAATCACGGAGATTGTATCAATATTATGAACGGCTGTTTGAGGGGGAAAATACAAGCCGGGCAAGAGAGCTGATTGAAAAAATGTTTCAGAGTCTCACTGCCCTTCCTCAAGCCGAGGAATCACACAGGGATTGGTTTCGAAGTAGGGGGATGCCAGATGATTTCCAAGGAAAAAGTACCTATAAGGGTTATGGGGAGATTTCCGGAATTCTTCGCGCTATGGTTGCGGAGGAATTGAAAAGGGATCATCCCTTATTGGAGCTGGCTGCTCCTGCTGGCATGCAGATATTGACGGAATGTATAGGGAGACTGTATACAGGGAAGGTTTCCATTCGCATTTCACAGATCCTCTGCTTTGACACCTGTAAAATGGAAAAGGAATATAATCTGCCCAATCTGGAATGTCTTTGTTGTGTTCTGCCCAACGCTGTTCTTTCCAGGGAACAATATGATATACATTACTATTATAATGAAGGAACGCAGACAAGCTATACGGATCCGCTGCCTTATTTTCTGGTGACCCATGGGGGAGCCCTCTGCTTTTCCGAGAATTGTCAAATTGGAATATATTTGCCGGGCCAGGAGCAGGCGGCCTATTTCAGGGCCTGCTTTTATGGACTTCTTCGGTCCTGTCATAGACTTTTGGAATATGGGAACGAAGCCAGTGGAGGAGAAGCCCTGTTGGAAGCAGCCCAGAAGCGGGGGACATGTGGGATTCTTACCGCCCCTTTTTGGATGAAAGGGGAGAAAATGTCTATGCTATTTACCAGAGCCTGTGTATCGGGATTTCTGGAAACAGGCAGAATGGCACTGGCAGAGGGACGGGAGGAACGCCAGAAGCTTCTCCAGGGATTTTTGGAGAAAATTCGAGGGGAGGAGAGCAAGGGGCGGATGATCAATGATACGCTGTTTCAGGTTCCTAAAAATAACAGCTTTATCTTTTCTACGGATAACTTCTGCCTCTTGTACGGGGAAGGACAGCGTCAGGCAATAAAGCTAAGGGAACCTAACTTGTGTAAGGCTTTGTATGACTGGGCAATTCATGCTTTAGACAGTGATTTTGTATTTGATAGGGAAAGGACGGTGGAAATCTTAGAGGAGATCATTTTTGAAAAGGGTCGTAGGTAAAGATGTGTCCCAAAAGCAGGTTCTCTGTGCACAGAATTTTGCACAGGTTGAACCTGCTTTTTATTTTTTTTATACTTTTTAACTCAAACTTCCCACATTAAAAATGGGATTTGCTCCTTGAAAAATCAATACTTTAGCTCACAAAATAGCGCTCAGGCAGCCGCTGAACCGCACTCC
>JAAWJI010000038.1 GCA_022796795.1 Lachnospiraceae bacterium
CCGAACAGCGAAAAATCACCGTTTGTCGGATAAAGCAGCCCTGTCAGCACTTTCATTAGTGTGGTCTTACCTGCGCCGTTCTCACCGATAAAGCCGTATCTATGCTTATTTTTGAGACTAATGCTTACATCATCAAGAGCAAGGAAATCACCGTATTTCACGGATATTCCGTGTGTTTGCAGGATCATGTTTTCCATTTTGCAGCCCTCCTTTCATTATCCAAATGTGCGCTTGATCTCGTCACGTTCTCTCCCGGCTTCCACCCAATTTTCTACATATCCGCAATCAAAACCTCCATTTCGTTTTGTGTGTAAGTTTCTGTTACAGTCATAGCATACTACAAAAGCGACATTTCTTCCGCTTTGTCCATAATCGGTAGGTTTTTGTCCATGAAAAAGCGGCGTTCCTGTTCTCCCTGTTGTATAGGGATAGAAAAACGCCGCGTCTGCGTCATATTCCGTTTTCATTTATTCTTTCTCAATGCTGTGTGCTGGTGGCTGGGCTGGATGAACTTTTTATATAAAGTGACACAGGATCATGGCCATAAAGATGGCCGGCACCATATTCATCACCTTCACCTTGGTGGCGCCGATGAGATTCGTCCCCAATGCCATGATCAAAAGGCTCCCCACCACACACATCTGCACAATGCTGTCATTGGACATAATGGGCGCTGCCCACTGGGCCAGCAGGGTAATCCCTCCCTGGATCACCAGCACCACCACAGAGGCAAAGATCACCCCCACGCCCAGGGTGGAGGCAAAAATAATGGAGGAGCAGAAATCCAGCAGGGATTTGGTGTAGAGCATGGTGCAGTCCCCGGTCAGTCCGGCCTTCAAAGAGCCCACGATAGTCATGGCGCCCACGCAAAAAAGAAGGGAGGCTGTTACAAATCCCTCTGCAATGGATACCCCTCCCTCCGGACTGGCAAACCGGTTCTCCAGCTTTTTGGCAAAGGAATTCAGTCTGTCGTCCAGCTTCAAAACCTCTCCCAGCAGGGTTCCCGTCACCATGGAGATAATCAGCACCATGGTCTTTGCGCCCTCATCAAAGATCCCGGTGATTCCAATATATAAGGTGACAAAGCCCATGGCTTTCATGAGGGGCTCTCCCTGGGCCCCTGTCACAAACTTCCGAAAAAGCAGCCCGATGCAGCTGCCTACTAGTACTGCGATTACATTTACTACTGTGCCTGACATGTTTGACTCCTTTCATGGCAGATTCCACGCCATTACGATAGATTCAAAAGATTTCTTCCAAGCTTTATCCTCTGAAATCTCTTTCTGAATTGTACTTACGAAAAGCAGGAAACCTTCTTTGAGATTCCCCGCTTTACTATACTCGCAATTTTTTGGTTTGTCCACTGCTGAAAGTTTTCTCTTTCTTCCTTCAGCTCCTCTGTGCCCGTCCGATCTCCAGCCCTTTCTCAAAAGCTTCTCTATTCAGAGGCAGCAGATTGGGCTTGCTTCCCAGCTTATGCTCAATCGTGCTCCACACCACGTCTACTGGCAATACCTGAGAATATCCGATATAAACTCCCATCATAATAATATTCAAAACCTTGGGATTGCCCAGTTCCAAAGCAAGCTCCGTCACCGGCGCCTTTATCACATCCACGCCCTGGCGTACCCTGGCCTCATCTACAATGGAGCTGTTGACAAACAAGCGCCCGCCTTCCCTCAGCTTATCCTGAAACTTGTCAAGAGAGGCACCGTTGAGGACAATCAGGTCATCCATCTCATCGCCGATGGGGGAACCGATGCCCTTATCTGAAATCACCACATAGCAGTTTGCCGTGCCGCCTCTCTGGGCCGCTCCATAGGAGGGGAAAAAGGTTACATTTTTGTCGGTGGCGTCACAGGTAGCGGATGCCAAAAATTTGCCCAGGGTCATGACGCCCTGACCACCGAAGCCTGCAATCATAATATTTGTCTCCATTACTTATACCTCCTCCTTTGACCGGTCTCTGTATACGCCCAACGGATATTCTGCCAGCATCTTTTCTTCCAGGAAATCAAGTGCGCTCAATGCGTCCATTCCCCAGTTGGTGGGACAGCTGGTCACGATCTCTACCATGGAAAAGCCTTTGCCGTCCAGCTGGTTCTGGATTGCCTTTTTAATGGCCTTTTTGGTTTTCATCACATTGGCAGGAGTGTTGCAGCTGGTGCGCTCCAGATAATAGGGCGCTGTCAGCTGGCTTAAAATCTCACACATGTGCATGGGATAGCCGTGCTCCTTGGGATCCCGTCCTTTGGGGGCAGTGGTTGCCTTCATGCCCACTAAGGTGGTGGGAGCCATCTGTCCGCCTGTCATGCCATAGATTCCGTTGTTGACAAAGATCACGGTGAAATTTTCGCCCCGGTTGGCCGCATGCATGGTCTCGGCCAGTCCGATGGAGGCCAGGTCTCCGTCTCCCTGATAGCTGATATACACAGAATTGGGGTTTACCCTCTTTAATCCGGTTCCTACCGCACAGGCCCGGCCATGGGGGGCGGTCACATTGTCGCAGACCACATACTCCATATGCAGGCCGCAGCAGCCCACGCCTGTGATTAAAAAGGTCCGCTCAATAATGTCCAGCTCCTCGCACACCTCTCCGATCAGCTTTCCAATCGTGCTGTGCATACAGCCCGGGCAAAAACCGGATACCTGGTCTTCGCAGATAAATTTTGTCCTTCCGTATATCTTTTCCATGTCTATGCCCCCTGTTCCTTCAAAATTTCTTTCACCGCATCCAAAATATTCTTTTTCTGCATCACATTGCCTCCGCTTCTCAGGCATGTACGGATGGGACAGCGGTCTTTCACTGCCTTTTCCACATCCACCACGTGAAGAGCCGGATTCGCCATTTCCACATCCAGAATCATCTTGCACACATCGTAATTGATTTCATCATAGGCCTCATAGGGATAGGGATTGATGATCTGAGGACGTATCATACCAATCTTTACCCCTTCCGCCCGCAGATCGTCGATGGCGGACTTTGCAATACGGGCCGAAATGCCGTAGGCTGCAATTACGATCTGGGCATCCTCCAAAAGATATGTAGTATATTCTGAAGTCCAGGTCTCATAGAGAGACGCGTTCCACTGATTGGCCTTCTCCCACCGGTCTGTGTCCCAGGTTCCTGGCTCAATCCAGGAGCGCTTTCCAATAGGATGTCCAATTCCCGCCCATTCCTTTTTGCTCTCCTTTATGGCCGCCAGCTCCTCCTCTGTCTTCATGGGCGGAAGCTCTACTGGCTCCATCATGGTTCCCACCACTCCGTCAGACAAAACTAAAACCGGATTCCGGTCACGGTCTGCCAGCTCAAAGGCCCGGTAGGTCATATCCACTGCCTCCTGAACTGTGGCAGGTGCAAAGACAATCATTCTAAACCCGCCGTTCCCTGATGCCTTTGTAGCCTGCAGATAGTCCATCTGAGAGGGCTGGATGGTTCCGATTCCGGGACCTCCCCTCTGTACATTTACATAGACCAGGGGAACCCTTGCAGCTGCGCTGTAGGAAATCCCTTCACTTTTCAGGGAAATGCCGGTGCTGGCCGAGGACGTCATGGCGCGCTCTCCTCCGCAGCAAGCTCCAAACGCCATATTTACAGAGGCCACCTCACTCTCCCCCTGCACAAATACGCCGCCTACCTCCGGCATCCTTCTGGACATATACTCCGGAATCTCATTCTGAGGCGTAATAGGATATCCAGCAAAGAAGCGACATCCGGCTCTTACGGCCGCTTCTGCGATTGCTTCTGTACCTTTCATCAATACTCTGGCCATTTCTCTCTCCTCCCTTCTATTTGTAAACCTCGATGGCTCCCTCCGGACACATCCGGGCACAGGTGCAGCATCCGGTACATGCTTCCATATTCACCGGAACTACATATTCATATCCCTTGGCGTTAAGCTTATCGCCTACCGCCAACACATGTTTGGGACAAAACTTAATGCAATACTGGCAGCTTTTACACCGCTCTGCGATTACTTTAATCATCGCCATTTTCCCATCTCCTCCTTCTCAAATCTTCCTGCTCAAATCCTCCTGCTGCTGTCTGTTCCAAAGTCTGCCTCCGAAGCTTCTGTCTCCTTTGGCAGCCACTCATACTTGAAGTATAAGTGCACTGGCATCAGCGGCGTTTCCGTTTTTTCCTTTGCCTGGCTATACAGCTCCTCCCGTACACAGGAAAATGCCACCTCTGCATAGGGCTTTAAAATCTCCTTCATCCGTCTGTTACCCTCCAGAAACTCCTCCAGTGTAGTAGAATACCCGTTGTTGGGATTGCTGATCATCTGAAGCTTATCCAGCCTGATGTGAGATACTCCCAGAATCCTTCCCAATGTCTCATCAATGTGATCCATATGGTCAGACCAGGGGCGGTAGGGATTGAGCACATAGCATACCGCTGTGTTCTCCTGATTCAGATACGCCCCATAGCCTCCCACCAGCCTTGCTCCGATATGGTCTCCGCCCACATCCAGAATCACGTAGCTGTCCTCTTTTTTCAGATAATAGGGAACGCCGCCTACCATGGTGGGAGCGTCTGCAAACTGCCTTTCATAGTGAAGGCCTACTCCCATCCGGTCAAATTCCTCCTGCAGATCTCTGGAGCGGAACAAGGGCTTTGTCATGTCCATATCAAAAAAATGAACCTTCCTTTCTCCCCGCTTCGCCAGCTCACAGGCAAGATTTACGGCAATTTCACTTTTCCCGCTCCCGGTCTCTCCAATAAACACAAAATTTTTCTTTCCGTCCATCTGCATTCCGCGTTTTCCTCTTCTTCCCCTGGCAGATAACGGGCGTCAGCCGCTGATCTGTTTTCCCAGCTCACAGTTTCAAAATGTTTTGTATGGTCACCTGGATGATCTGCCTGCCGCCGCACTGGCTGCCGCCACAACAATAGACATATATTTCTCGTCTGCTGAGGAGGCACGGGAGGTAAGCACCACCGGACACTTCGCTCCCACGATAAAGCCTGCCATCCTGGCCTTGCAGGTAATCGTCAGCATTTTCCCCATAATATTTCCCGCATGAATATTGGGCGCCACCAGCACGTCCGCATCGCCGGAAACCGGGCTTTCAAAGCTTTTGGCCCGGGCCACCTCCATACTCATAGCACAGTCATAGGAAATAGGGCCCTCCACCACACAGCCCTGTATTTCTCCCCGCTTATTCATCTCCTTCAGCTCCCTGGCCTCCAGTGTCTCCGGCATTTTGGGATTTACCTTTTCCACACAGGCCAGCACGCCTACCTTGGGGCAGTCGTATCCCATGGCCCGCAGGGTATCTACCGTATTGCTGATAATATCCTTTTTCTGCTCCAGGGTAGGGTAGGTGACCATGCCTCCGTCCACCACCGCCAGAACCTTGTGATAGGTAGGAATCTCCAGCAGGGTAAAGTGCGACATGGTTCTTCCCTGTCCCAGCCCATGCTCCTTGTTCACCACAGCTTTGAGAATCACCTTGGTGTCCAGCATTCCCTTCATGAGGAAATCCGCTTTTCCTTCCCGGACCAGCTCCACAGCCTTTGCGGCTGCTTCCTCCAAACCCGGGCAGTCGTAGATATCCTCCTCCGGCACAGTCTCTCCAAGCTCTCCCAGAATCCCCAGGATTCCTGCCTTGTTTCCTACTAAAACCGGCTCAATAATCCCTTCCCCTCTGGCGTGGAGCACGGCCTCCAGGGTATGCCTTTCTCCCGCAGCGGCCACGGCCATGCGCTTCCTGTCCTGCTTTCCCTTCACCTGTGCAATCATCTCATCAAAATTATGAAATACCATAACATTTCCTCCTATGACGCGCTTCCATAAGCCTTCGGCTTCTCCCCGCGAAGAACCCGCAGAGCTCCCTCCGCAAGGCTTTTCATTTCATTTTCCCCTGGAAGCTCTATGACTGGAGCGATTTTTCCGACGTAGTCCTTCAGGGCATCGCACATTCTCCTACTGTAGGCGATTCCGCCTGTAAGGAATATGGCATCCACCTGGAACTTCAGGGACGCCGCCATAGAGCCTATACATTTGGCATGCTGGTAAACCATAGTGCGGAATACCAGATCCGCCTCCTTGCTGCCGGCTTCAATCATCTTCTCCACCTCCCGGAAATCCCGGGTTCCCAGGTGAGAATAAACGCCGGAGCCATTGCTCAAAAGCTGCTTGACCTCTGAGGCCTCCATGCCCGAGTAGCACATCTTAATAATGGCCGAGGCCGGAATGCTTCCCGGGCGCTCCATGGAAAAGCAGCCCTCATCCACCACATTGTAATTGTCAATCACCTGGCCCTTCCGGTGAGCTGCCACAGACACGCCACCGCCCATATGTACTCCGATGAGATTTACCTCCTCGTAAGCCCTGCCAAGCTTTTGTGCTGCTGCACGTGCCGCCGTTTTCTGATTCAGTGCGTGGAACATGCTCCTTCTGTAAATCCCCTTAAGCCCTGTTCCTCTGGCTTCCTCAATCAGCTCATCGGTAGACACCGGGTCCACAAAATATGCCGGAATCCCGTATTTTTGCGACAGCTCATAGGCAATTCCGATTCCCAGACAGGCCGAATGTCTCCCGCCCACCTCCGGATTGGATGCATCCTTCACCGCATTTTCATCAATGAGATACGTTCCTGATGCCATGGGCTTTAAGGGGCCGCCCCGGGCACAGATTGCCGCAAAATCCTCAAGGCTGTATCCGGCCCTTTCCAATTCACCCATAATCAGCTTCTCCCGAAAGAGCACCTGATCTTTTACAGACCTTAGGGCCCCTAGCTCCTCCGCCGAATGTGCCGTGGATTTCAAATACAATTCCTGGTCATCCTCATACACGGCTATTTTCGTGGAGGTAGAGCCTGGATTTATGATTAAAAGCTTCATAGGTAACATCTCCTCCCTTTTATGCGTTTTTCTTTTTCCACAGGGGCCTTCTGCGCTTCAGGCCGTTATTCTTGTTTCTCGCATAAACGTCCACCGCTACGGCAATCATCACCAGCACGCCCTGAATCAAATCCTGATAGGTGGAGTCAATTCCCAAAAGAACCATGGCGTTATTGATAATTCCCAAAAGCAGCAGGCCGAACATGGCCCCGGCAAGACTGCCCTCTCCGCCCTGGAGGCTGATGCCGCCTACCACCAGGGCAACCAGCACATTTCCGTCATAGCTGCCAGCCTGGGTTGCTACCGCCTGCCGGTTAAAGCAGGAGAGCATAATTCCGGACAGGGCTGCAGTAAAGCCGGAGATCACATAGGTACTGATTCCAATTCTCCGGGAATTCAGCCCGCTGTAGCGGCTGGCAAGGGGATTTCCTCCCACCGCATAGACATGCTTTCCAAAGGTGGTCCGATTCTGCACAAACCAGGCCAGGGCAAAGATTATCAGGAAAAAGACTACGAGGAACGGAACCCCCAGCACCTTTCCTGTGCCGATAAAGTTCATCAGATCGGAATGCATGCAGATAATGGTTCCCTGATTGGTAATGCGCTGGGCGATTCCCAGCACAATATTCTTTGCCGCCAAACTGACTACAAAGGCCGGAAGGGCAAAATAATACGAGATGCATCCGTTGAACAGCCCGCAGAGAACTCCAAGCCCCAGGCCGCATACAATCCCGAGAATGGTTCCTGCCGTGCTGTAGCCAAAGGCAATGGTAATCAGCACCATGGTACAGCCTGCCAGGGCGGCCGTGGAACCAATACAAAGATCAATTCCCCCGTTTAAAAGGGCAAAGCTGGTTCCGCAGACCATAATCCCCCAGATACATACTGCCAGAAGGATATTGAGCAGATTATTCACGGTCAAAAAGATTCCCGGCAGCCGAATGGACAGGGCTGCAACCAAAATAAGAAGCATAATCGGCTTTTGCAGGGAAAATCCTAATTTTTTCTTCATTGCCCTCGCTCCTTTCTGTAAATGCCGGATGCCTCCAGCAAAAGATCATCCGGCGTCAGATCAACGTTTGGCATATCGTCAAATACCTTTCCGTCCACCAGCATTAATATACGGTCTGAGATATTCAAAAGCTCCTCCGCATCTGAGGACACGACAATCACAATCCCGCCCTCATCTGCCATTTTCCGGAGAATCTCGTAAATCTCTGACTTGGAGCCCACATCAATTCCCACTGTCGGCTCGTCCACCAGCAGCACCCGCAGATCTCTCAGAAGCCATTTTGCCAGAACCACCTTCTGCTGGTTGCCGCCAGAAAGATTCATACACCTGTTTTTTTCACTGGCTGTCTTAATCCGAAGCTGTTTGATGCTTCGGTTCACGGCATCCGCCTTTTTCCTACGGCTCACAACCCCATGGTCAGAAAACAGGTCATAGTTGGGAAGCGCCAGGTTGTCCTCCACGGAAAGGAGCTGCACCAGGCCCTCCTGTCTCCGGTCCTCGGGCACAAAGCCAATCCCCTGCCGCACCGCCTGCTGCTGACTTTTGGGAACAGGCGCACCATCCAGGGTGATGGTCCCCTCCGAGTAATCCCGCAGGCCGAAAATACATTCCAGCGTCTCGGTTCGTCCCGCACCGATGAGGCCGCCGATTCCCAGAATCTGCCCGCCGTAGGCTTCAAAGCTGATCTGATCCAGAAGCTCTCTGGTAGACAGATTCTCCACCTTCAGAACAGAACCGTCTTTCTTAGGCTCATGTACCTGGGACACAGTCTCCTTAAGCTCCTTTCCGATCATCATATGTACCACCTTGGCCGGGTCAATCTCCTCTTTTGCCAGAACTCCCCGGACCACTCCGTCCCGCAGAATCGTCAGACGATCCGCCAGGCGCCAAATCTCCTCCAGACGATGAGAAATATAAATGATACTGGTCCCCTGCTTTTTCAGATTTCCGATAATTTCAAAAAGGCTCTCGGATTCCTGGATATTCAGGGAGGCGGTAGGCTCGTCCATAATAATCAGCTTAGCGTTCATGAGAAGCGCCTTTAAGATTTCCACAGTCTGCTGCTTTGCCACGCTTAAGGTCTCCACCAGGTCGTCCGGTGAAATGCTGAAATGGCACTTTTCAATGAGCTCCACAGCCCTTTTGCGCATACGCCCCTTGTCCAGAAAAACCCTCCCTCTGGTCAGCTCCTGGCCAAGGAAAATGTTTTCCATCACGGTCAGAGTAGGAATCAGGCTCAGCTCCTGATAGATTACAGAAATCCCGCAGGACATGGCATCATGCTTGCTGCGGATGTCCACTTCCTTCCCATCCACAAAAATCTGCCCGCCGTCACTGGGATAGATTCCCGTCAGTATTTTAATCAGAGTTGATTTTCCGGCTCCGTTCTCTCCCATGAGCCCGTGAATCTCTCCCTTTTCCACAGAAAAGCTTACGTCGTCCAGCACCACTACGCCGGGAAATTCCTTCCGAATATGCTCCATGCTCAGCAAAGGTCTATTCTCACTCATACAGCGCCTCCTTTGTCCGCAGCAGCTGTCTTTTTATTCACAATCTGCCGTTTCTCCATCAGACGCATATACAGGGAGTCAAAAATAGACATGACAATAATGACTGCGCCGTATGCAATGGTCTGAACCTCTGTGGGGAATCCATATTTGTAAATTCCGTTCACAACAATAATCATAAAAATACTTCCGATTGCCACACCCAGGGTGTCGCCCCTTCCTCCGGAAAGCACGATTCCGCCTACCACCACGGCTGCAATGGCCTGAAATTCCATGCCATTTCCCGTATTGAGTCCCGCCGAGCCCTGCCAGGCCAGGAGAAAAATACCGGCCAGGGAGGACAATACAGAGGAGATCACAAAGGTAGCCATCTTAATGCCCTCCACGTGAATTCCCGACAGGCGGGCGGACTTCTGGCTGGTGCCCACGGCATACACATACACGCCAAAGGTAGTCTTTCTCAAAACCAGATACCCTGCCAGAATCACCAGAGCCCATACAATCGACATATAGTAGAGACCGCCTATGGTTCCTCCCAGACTCAGATAGGCCTTGTAGGTAATGGTCTTTGTAACCAGATGCCCTCCGTCGTGATAAGCGATGGTATACAAAATCCCCCGATAGGCAAACATGGTGGCAAAGGTGGCGATAAATTCAGACAGGCCGAAATATGTCACCAGGGTGCCGTTTACCAGCCCCAGCAGCGCTCCGCATGCCAGGACAATGATTAAAATCAGCCAGACCGGAAGGTTGGTATCCGTAACCAGACGGGAGGCAATCATGGCCGACAGGCCAAGGACAGAGCCGGTAGACAGGTCAATTCCCCCTCCGATGATCACAAAGGAAACTCCTACTGACAAAAGCCCGATGACCGACACCTCCCGAAGCATGGTGCAGATGTTTTTCCATGTAAAAAAATAACTTGTTGTCACACTGAAAAACAGGACCAATAGCAGGGTCAGGGAAAGCGTAATCAGTTTTCTTAAGGTTGACTGTTTCATAGTCTTTTCACCCCCTATTAGGTATCCAGGCGCATGAAGGTTTACATGTAATCGTCCACTGTGTCTGCAGTAATCAGGGTAAGAGGAGTCCGGACAGAAGGACTGGTGGAAAGCTTGCTTCCATCCAATCCGGTGGCAATGTCATACAGGGCCAGCTGCATAGCGCTGACTCCCATCTGCACGGCATCCGCGTAAATGGTTCCTGTCATTTTACCTTCCTTAATATACTCAAAGGCCTCCGGGATCCCGTCTCCTCCGAATACCAGAATCTGTCCGGTAAGTCCTGCTGCCTCAATGGCCTGAGCCGCGCCAATGGCCATCTGGTCGCTCTGACAATATACAGCCTGGATATCGTTGTTGTATTTCGTAAGGAAGTTTCTCATAAGCTCATTGGCATTTTCTGTAGTCCAGTCACCAGCCTGAGCCTCCAGAAACTCAAAGCTGCTGTTTCCAGCCAGTGTCTCCTCAAAGCCTCTGGCTCCTATTACAATGGTGCTTAAGGCCACAGGCGCGCCGATTGCCACACATTTTCCTCCCGGAAGCTTTTCCATGGTATACTTTGCTGACAACACACCGGCTGTATAGCTCTCCATAAGGACATCTCCGCTGTGGATGCAGTCCGGAGCCTGGTTAATGCCGATGACATTAATGCCTGCCTCCTCTGCCTGGGTGGTAACTGCCGCCACTGCCGCCGCATCTGTCACGTTAATGATGATGGCATCGTACTCTTGGTTAATCATCTCTGTCATCTGCTGCACCTGGGTTTCCGCCTTGCTCCCCGCATCAAAAATATTGAACTCAATGTTGGGATATCCGGACAGAACGCTCTCCATTCCCTGTACCCAGTAAACCGGATTGGTGTCCATCTGAGCTGCCGCAAAGCCGATCTTTAAGGGCTCCTGAGTGATATCCACTGCTTCTCCTATAGCCGCACCTGCTCCGCTGGCTTCCGCAGCAGACCCTCCAGCCTCCGGCGCCGCAGCCGGCTCCTCCTCCCTTGCTCCGCAGCCGGACATCGTAAGCATTGCCGCTGCCATTACAACTGCCATTCCCTTAAACCATCTTTTGTTTCTCATAAAAACCCTCCTGAAATAATTATTTTTGCTTTTCTTAATTTACTGACAGCCCCATAAGAGAGGGCAGCCACAGCGTCAGCTGCGGGATAAAGGAAATAATAAATACCACAATTATTGTCACCAGAATCCATGGGATAAAGGACTTTGCCACCCTCATAGAATCCATGCCCGCCACCTTCGACATGACAAAAATCAAAATTCCGAATGGCGGAGACATAACTCCCACACCCAGGTTTACCACAAAGATAATTCCCAGCTGAATGGGGGTAACTCCCCACTGCAGGGCCAGCGGAAGAAGAATAGGCACCAGAATCGTGACACAGGACGTGGATTCCATAAACATTCCCACAAACAACAGGAAAATGTTCAAAATAATCAGGAACATATAGCGGTTTGTAACAATGCCTCCCATAAGCTTAGCAATCTGCTGGGGCAGCATGGAACGAACCAGCACAGTTCCCAAAAGCGCTGCAAAGGCAACAATAATGCTGACTGTTACCGTATCCTTTACGGTCTCGATGAGGAGCTCATGAAGCTTCCTCAGGTTCACCTCTCTGTAAATGAACATGCACAGAATCATAGAATATACCACTACCACTGCCGCACATTCTGTGGTGGTGAAAAACCCGCTGAAACGTCCCGCAAGAATAATCACTACTGCCATAAGAGGCAAAATAGCATCTATGGAAATCTTTACCGCCTCCCGCAAGCCCGGAAAAGCTTCCCTGGGATAGTGGCGCTTATGGGCCATCCAGGATACCAGGAGCATAAAGCTTAGCGCCAGCACAATCCCCGGAATAATCCCGGCCATAAACAGGGAGCCCACAGATGCTCCTGACATCATGCCAAAGAGAATCAAAGGCACACTGGGAGGAATCAGGGGGCCAAGCAGAGAGGAGGCTGCTGTGACGCCCACGGAAAATTCGTCGTCATAGCCTGCATTTCTCTGAGCCTCCAGCTCGATAGCTCCCAGACCTCCTGCGTCGGCCACAGCGGAGCCTGACATGCCGGCAAAGATCACGCTGCAAAGCACGTTCACATGTCCCAGTCCTCCCGGCAGCCATCCCACCAGCATCCCTGCAAACCGGAAAAGCCTTCGCGTCACACCTCCTGTGTTCATAAGCTTCCCGGCCAGCAGAAAAAGGGGCACTGCCAGCAGGGTAAAATTATTTACACCGTTGATGGTGGCCTGAGAAATATTCATCAGGTGAATCCCGCCATTGCTGATCATTCCGATTACCGCCGCAAATCCCACGCAATAGGCCACCGGTACCCCGGCCAGCAGCAGTACGACCAATACCAGCAGAAACAAAAATTTCATTCTTTCATTTCTCCTTTCTCGGTCTTAACCACTGCCGTCCCCACAGCCAGGTCAACAGCATGGACCAGCGCCGCAATAAAAATCAATACTGCAAAAATCGTTGCCACCATGTAAAAATCCCGCATCCGCACAAAGGTCAGAATACTCAGACGCACATCCTGGGATTTGGTCCCCGCATAGTAGCAGCAGTAGGCGAAAAGCCCGGACATGCCTGCCACCAGCAGAAAGGTGAGGACTTCCGTAACCTTGCGGATCCTTGCCGGAACCAGGTCAATAAACGAGGTTACACGGATATGGGCCCCCTTTCGCATGACCGCTCCGCTTCCGCAGAGAATCATGAGGATATAACAGTACCGGGAAGCCTCATCCACCCAGGTCACGGAAAAGCCCAGCTTTCGGATGATCACCTGCAGGAAAATCTCCGCCACAATCACCACCAGCAGCACCATACAGATCTCAAGACAGATTTTCTCGATTATATCCATTATTTTGTCAATCTTTTTCACGCTGCCCTCCAAATCTATAGCCCAATCCTATTTGGCGTAGCTCATTACTTCGTCATAGGTTGCAGCAGTCCAGGTGCTCTCATACATCTCCTTCCACACTGGCGCCACCGCATCGAACATGGGCTTGGGATCGATCTCTACCATCTCCATACCGCCCTCCTGCAGGCTCTTCAGATGGTCGGCATCCATAGCCTCAGCCTCCTCTGTAGCCCGGTCCATGGCCTCCTTTGCCGTGCTCATTACGGTTTCGGCCAAATCCTCCGGAAGGGAGTCATACCAGTCCTTGCTGATAAAGATGGAACCAAACTCTGTAACATGGGCAGTCTCATAGAGATATTTTGCCACCTCAGCCATCTTCATCTGATTCAGCTGGGACCAGTCTCCCTCTGTGGCATTGATTACACCGGTCTGAATGGAGCTGTATACCTCTCCGCCTCCCAGTACCTGAACGCTTGCTCCCACTGCCTCCCAGGCCTTTACATAGAGAGAATTATCCGGAGTGCGGATGACCATCTGACTGGCATTGCTTCCGTCATAAATATATTTCTCAGCGGTACACAGTTTACGGCTCGCCTTTACTGTAACTCCTCCCATAAGGATGTTGCTCTGGGCAAGCTTTTCCTGAAATCCCTCAAAAATCGGGCTGTCGATGAGAGCCTTCAGATGATCCCGGCCGGTCAGGGCAAAGGGTGCGGCCAGAAACCCGTATTCCGGCGCATAATAGTCAACCACCAGGGTACCGTCTGCCACAAGCTCTACTCCGCCCATGGACAGCTGAGCAAACATATCCTTCTGGGCTCCCAGAGCGCTGTTGGAAAACACATTGACGGTAATCTGCCCGTTTGTACGGGTATTTACCTCCTCCGCAAACCAGTAGCAGGCATTGGCAATGGGAGTTCCATCCATATTCGGCGTGCTCAAAGCCACCTCATAGGTTTTCCCGGTATTGGCAGACGCCTCTGTTTTCTCCTCCGCTCCTGCAGCCTCTCCAGAGCCCGCGTCTCCTTTTTCCTCCGCTGCAGGTGCAGGACTTTCAGACCCGGAACCCCCTCCGCAGCCCGCAAGCAATGTAACGCACATTGCCACTATGGTAAGTAATGCTACAATCCTCTTCATTTTTTCTCTCCTTTTCCTTTCCTATTTTTTCGCCATTACAGCCTTGGCCCCATCTACAATATCCTGGACACCGATTCCATACTTGTCCATGAGAAGATCCAAATCTCCGGACTCGGTAAAGCAGTCCTTAATCCCCACTCTCTTCATGGGCGTGGGAAGATTTTCTCCCAAAAGCTCCGCCACTGCGCCGCCCAGGGCTCCGATGATGGTGGAATCCTCCACCGTAACCACACAGCCTGTTTTCTCTGCCACAGCCAGCACGGTTTCCTCATCCAACGGCTTGATGCAGGAGCAGTCCACAACCGTTGCCTGAATCCCCTGCTCTCTCAGCACGTCTGCCGCCTGGAGAGCCCGGTAAATCACGGCGCCGCAGGCCAAAATGGCCACGTCCTTTCCTTCCTCCAGAATGTTGGCCTTCCCCACCTCAAATTTATAATTCTCGTCAAAAACCTTCCGGAAGGAAAATTTTCCCAGACGGATATAGGCCGGTCCCTCATGCTTTCCCAGGGCCTTCACCACAGCCCGGGTAGAAGCCGTGTCCGCCGGATATACCACCACATTTCCGGCAATGGTGCGCATGATAGAAAGATCCTCCGGACACTGATGGGTCACGCCCTCATTGGCAGCGGACAGACCTCCCATACCTCCCGCCATAACCACATTCAGATGGGGATAGGCACAGAAGGTGCGGAACTGCTCCAGAGATCTCATGGATATAAAGGGAGCGAAGGAGCCTCCAAAAACCCGGTAGCCCGTAGCTGCAAGCCCTGACGCCACACACATCATATTCTGCTCTGCAATGCCAATATTAATAACCCGGTCCGGCATCTCCTTTGCCATGTCCTTCATCCCTAAGTTTCCCGTGGTATCCGCTCCGATGGCGAGAATCTTCGGATCCTCCTTTGCCAGTTCGAAAACAGCTGCGCCAAAGGCATCACGGGTTGTCTTTTTTTCCAATTCAAATTGTCTCATCCTGACACCTCCTACATCATACCGGCTTCAATGGCCGCTTCCTGCTCGTCAAGCTCCTTCATGGCCGCGGCATACTGCTCTTCACTGCAGGTTCCGTTGTGCCATGCATTGTTGTGCTCCATAAAGCTGATACCCTTTCCTTTGACGGTATGCGCAATGATACACACAGGCTTTCCGGAAAATTCTCTGGCAATGGTCAGCTTATTGACAATGTCGTTCATATTGTGTCCATTCACTTCCATCACATGCCAGCCAAAGCTCTTCCACTTCTCATCCAGAGGATATAAGGGGACAATCTCATCCAGGCAGCCGCAGCTCTGGTAATGGTTGTGGTCCACAATGGCCACCAGATTGTCAATGCCCTTTGCCGGAGCCGCCATGGCTGCCTCCCAGACCATGCCCTCCTGGCACTCGCCATCCCCCAGCATCACATAAACCTTTTTGTGGGCGATGCCCTGCTTTTTCATGGCCATAGCGATTCCCAATCCGCAGGAAAGGCCGTTTCCCAGGGAGCCGCTGGTCATATCCACCCCCGGTGCCTTGTGGTAGGCCGGATGTCCCTGGAGCCGGCTGTTGATAGCCCGCATAGTCAAAAGCTCCTCCCTTGGGAAAAAGCCCTTTTCAGCAAGAGCCGCATAGAGCACTGCATAGGCGTGTCCCTTGGAGATAATGAATCGGTCCCGTTCCTCCCACCAGGGCTCCTCCGGTCTCACCTGCATAATCTTAAAATACAATGCGGTTACTATATCTGTTGCGGAGAGGGCCGGGCCCACATGAATCCCGCCGCCCTGTCCGTGGGTAGTAGCCTCTATAATATCTCTTCGAACCTGCACTGCTGTTTTCTTTAAACGTCTCAGTTCATTTTCCATATCTTCCGCCCCCTGTTATTTTCTCTTGATTGTCTCTTTTGCCTTTTGGGCAATATCCTCAGGCGTCATATGGAACCGTTCCAGCAGATAGGGAAGAACTCCTACCTCTCCGTACACATTCCCGATTCCGATTCTTCCCAGGGGAACTGCCTTGTTCTCTGTCAATACATTGGCAACCGCCATGCCAAGTCCGGTCTCTGTCCTGTGGTTTTCCACAGTCACGATTGCGCCTGTCTCCTTAGCCGATTTCAGAACCAGCTCCTCATCCAAGGGCTTCCAGGTAAACATATCAATGACCTTTGCGCTGATATTCTCCGCCTCCAAAAGCCTGGCAGCCTTTAAGGTGAGCTCTACCATCATACCGGAGGCAATCAGTGTCACATCCCGGCCCTCCTTCAGCACAAGTCCCTTTCCAATCTCAAATTTTGTGGCCTCATCATAGATGGCAGCCGCGTTTTTCCGGTTCATGCGGATATAGTGAAGTCCATGGGTATCCTTGACCTGCTTCAAAACCGCTCTCAACATAACGGCGTCGCTGGGCTCTACCAGAATCATGCTGGGAATATTCCGAAGGATTCCCATATCCTCCAGTCCCATATGGGAGGCGCCGTTATAGAGGGCCAGGATTCCCGGGTCGGACCCTACAAGCTTCACATTCAAATCTGCAAACCCGGCAGAGAGAAACAGCTGATCCACACATTTTCTGGACTGGAAGCAGGAAAATGTATGGGTAAAGGGAATGCATCCTCTGGCTGACATGCCTGCTGCCACACCGGCCATATTGCCCTCCATAATCCCGCAGTTAATCATACGCGCGGGATATTTCTTTCTAAAATCACTCATTCCGATGGGGGATACCAGATCACAGTCCAGGGCCACTACCCGATTGTCTGTCTCTGCCATCTCCATCATGGTCTCGCAGTATACCTTTCTCATCTCAATACTTTCCTGCTTATTTGTTAACACTGCCATTACATTGCCCTCCATTCTGCCTGCAAATCCTCAAGCACCTGCTCCATGCGAGCCTGCTCCTTCTGGTTCTCCTCCGCATTGGGGAACATCATATGGTGGTTCATGGCCGCTTCCTCTGCCGGCCTGCAGCCCTTGCCCTTCACTGTATTCAGAATAATCACCGACGGCTCTCCTTCCTGAGCCTTTGCGTTTTCCACGGCTTCTGCGATAGCCTTTACACTATGTCCGTATACGCTCTGCACATGCCAGTCAAAGGCCTCAAATTTCGCCTCCAGATTGCCCAGGCTGCAGACCTCCTCAATGGTGCCGTCCAGCTGCTTCTTGTTGGAGTCCACGAACAGGACAAAATTGTCAAGCTTCTGGTGAGCCGCAAACAGGACGCCTTCCCAGATCTGTCCTTCATCGCACTCTCCGTCGCCTACGATGCAGTAGGCATAATTCTTTCCGCCCAGCACACGGCTTGCGAGAGCGGCTCCGATTCCGGTGCTGATGCCCTGTCCCAAAGAGCCGGTGGTCAGATCTACGCCCGGCGTATGTACTCTGGAACAGTGAGAGGGAAGCTTGGTTTTGTTCTGATTCAGGGTTTTCAGCATTTCCATGGGGAAATACCCCTTCAGCGCCAGGGTGGCATAAAGCGCCGGTCCCGCATGTCCCTTGCTCAGAGAAAAATAATCCCGCTCCTCCCAATCCTTTTTCTGGGGATCAATGTTCATGGCCTCTCCGTAGAGAACCGCCAGTGCATCCACAATACTCATGGCTCCGCCCACATGTCCGAAGCCCAGAGTTGTCAGCTCCTTAAAGGTCTCCAGGCGGATTTGGGCTGCAAATATTTCCAGTTCTTTTACCCTTTTATCATCCATTTTTCTCGCCTCCGTCTAATCAAATTGATATGCTTTTTTTGCATTTTCCAGGAAAATCAGCTGCTTTTCTTCCTCTGTAAACACATCCCCATCCGCAACAATGCAGGCCAGCTGCTCATAGGTATATTCCTTCATAACCGTTGCCGAATCTGTTCCCCACAGCAGCCGGTGGGCCCCCACAATTTCCTTTGCGATTTTATGGCAGGCCCTGGTTCCCTGGTAGGGCTCGGCATATTCCTTCATATTAGTGGGAACTGCTGCCAGGTCGAACCACACATTGGGAAGCTTTAATTTCGAGATTTCTTCCTTAAGCTTTTCCTCCCCGCCTGCACACACGGAAAGAAGATGGCAGATCACCACATGCATCGCCGGATATTTTTTCGCCAGTCTCGCCACATGATCTACCCGATGGCTCTCCATATCCGGAGTGCCGATATCCAAAGCCAGGGTAGCGCCCATTTCGTTCAAACGGCTGCACAGCTTTTCCAGATTGGGATGGTTCCACAGCTGCTCGGCGTCGTGAATCCCGCAAAGTCCTCCCACATCGCTCATTTCCAGCTTTATGATTTTATAGTTCAGCTCTCCCAGCAGACGATCCAACACCTGGTCGAAAAACCGGAAGAAGGGATCGATAATCCCGGCTCCCACAAACCGGTCCGGATGCTTTGCCACTGCCTCCGCCACGTACTCATTGTGAAAGCCGTATGCCCCGGCCTGGAGTAGGACTCCCCGCTCAATGTCATGCTCGTCCATGAAGCCCAGCATGCTCTCGTAGCTGACTCCCTTATCTCCCATTCCTGGATCACACATGGTATCTATGGGACCGCCCGCCGCCCAGCGGGATTTTCCCTGGCCCAGGGCACGAAATTCTCCCAGGCCTGCATATCCGGTCAGATGCTCAAAGATATGAAGATGCGCGTCAATCACTCTCATCTGCATGTACCTCCTATTCGTACAGCACAACCACCTTGCCTACGGCCGGATCCCTGCTGGCCGCCAGGGCAAAGGCCTCATTGACCTGCTCCATGGGGAAGGTATGAGTAATCTGAGCCTTAATATGCTCCTCATGTCTCTTCAGGGCCTCGATGACAACCGGGAATTTTCCGGCCTCCAGCCGGGAGCCGCTGATTCTTGCTTCCTTCAGGTTTACCTTGGCATATACCACCGGGCTGGGATTGAAGTTAAAGGCCACCGGCACAATTCTTCCTGCCGGGGAAATCAAATCCACCGCATTGTCCATAATGCCGGGCGCTCCTGCCGCGTCAATAATCACATTGGGGCCTTCCCCATGGGTAATTTTCAGCACCTCCTGGGTTACATCTGCCTCCTTGCCGTTGAATACATAGTCCATGCCGAAGTCCTTTGCCATTTGAAGCCTTTTCTCCACCATATCGCTGGCAATGACCACGGCGCCCTTTGCCTTGGCCCAGTCCGCTATGGAAATTCCTGCCGGGCCCAGACCATAGATCAGCACCACATCACCCTTTTCCACCTCTGCCCGGTCATTGACCTCGGCCGCAATGGTATAGGGCTCGATCATGGCAGCCACCTCCCAGGGGATGTCCTTGTCAAACTTAAACACCTTATCTGCGGATGACACATAATATTCTCTGTGTCCGCCCTGGTTTGCAAAGCCCCATACCTTCAAATCCCTGCATACATTGGGACGTCCATGCCTGCAGGCATAGCAGGTACCGCAGTAGTCAATAGGCTCCCGTACCACATGGTCTCCCACCTGTACATTCGTCACGGCGCTTCCCACAGCTACAACCTCTCCTACCATCTCATGTCCCGGAATCGAGGGCATCTTCATGTCCGGATGGTTTCCCTTCCAGGCTGTTAAATCAGAGCCGCATACACCCACGGCCTTTACCTTTACCAATACATCCGTGTCCTTTTCAAGCTTAGGGGTGGGAATCTGGCGGATTTCCATCTTGCAGGGCTCCACTACATACACGGCTTTCATCATTTCCGGAATCTGCATGCTCTTACTCCTCCTTTGTGTGTCCCATGGGTACTGAGAAAAATGCTACAATATCCAGGAATCCGTCTTCGCTGTCAAACTCAAAAATATGCCATTCTCCGTCTCTGGCCCGGATGATCTCACCCTTTTTCAGCGGCTCCCGCTGATTCATGGTATCCTTTGTCTCCCCGAACCTTACAAAGGCATCCCTGGCATCTACAATGTACATAATCTCATTTTCATGGTAATGAGGCTTCATGGTCCCATATTTCGGGGAAAAGGTGGCGTATCCGCAGAAGGCGTCATCTGCCGCCACAGCTGCCACGCCTTCCATACCAATGGCAGCGCTTCCCACTCTTCCGCCCATTTCTCTTGCCGGTAAATCTTCTCTTCTTAAATGATCCATAATAAATCCTCCATCTTATTTTTTATTTTCAGCCCAGTGGAGACACGTTCATTTTCAGGCAGGTCATTTACCCGGCCATGCCTGTGTCCGTACACTATATAGGCTTGATTACGCTTACATTTCCCGCTGAGCTTCCGCCGTCGCAGTAGATAACCTGGCCTGTAATATACGCGGAGGCCGGGGACAGCAGGAAGGCTACGGTTCCCACCATATACTCAATCTGGCAGGTACGGTGCTGAGGAATGGTATCAATTACCCCATCTAGATATCCCGGGTTCTCCGCAATCTGCCGCCGGTTAATCTCTGTCTCCACCAGAGCCGGCGCAACCGCATTGACGTTGATATCCCTTCTGGACCATTCGATTGCCATACACTTGGTAAAGGCATCCACCGCTCCCTTGCTGGAGGTGTAGGCGGTATAATTGGGTTTCCCTACAATTCCCGCCAGGGAAGAGATATTCACCACTCTCCCAGAGCCGGATTCCAGCATGTATTTTCCCGCCTCCCTGGTGCAGTTCACCGTGCCCATAAAATTCACGTCTATTACCGAGCGGAATTTTTCCAGAGGCATGGTATGAAGGGATTCCACATGAGAGATACCTGCACAGTTTACCAGCCCGTTAAGCTTTCCAAAATGACCAAGAATGGTTCCGAAGGCCTTTTCCACCGCTTCATATTCTGTCACGTCTGCCGGGACCGCCAGGGCATGACCTCCGTTTTGGTTAATGGCATCCGCAACACTCTGGATCCGCTCCAGGGTTCTCCCAATGATCGCCACGGAGGCTCCCAGCTCTGCCAGTCCCTCACAGAGGCCCTTTCCGATTCCGCTTCCGCCTCCCGTTATGGCGATCACTTGTCCTGCAATGCCAAACATGCTATCCATGTCATATTTCATAAGGCTCCTTCCCGTTCATCCCGCGTCCATACATGCAAGGCAGCCCTGGATACTCATGGGATATGATTCACACATTTTGCATATGGCGGCTGAACTTTCATCAAATTTTTTCTATTCTTTATACTAAAATATATAGCAAAATTCGTGCCAATCCTCTAAATTCCCTTTTTTTCTATTCTTTTTTTCTTTTTTCTATTTTACTTTCCCTTTTTTCTCAAATATGATACAATAAACTCAAAATTGAGAATCAAAAATGAGAATCAAAAAAACTTTCAGGAAAGCAGGTATTCTATGGATAAAAATTTGATGATTCTGACCTCTCACAAGGATTTTTACGGAAGCCTGAAGGGCGCCTCCTCCGCCATCAATAAGTATATCGCAGACATCTGGTACCGGCCTCATGCTTACGAGGAGCCTCTTACTGAGCTGGAAAGCTATATCCGGCACAATGATATTCACGGAATTATTGCCAGAAGCCCCTGGGCGATCCGGATTGAGCAGAATCTGGATATCCCTATTTTTCCCTTTAAGCTGGACGCTCATGATATGCTGATTAATATCAGCATGATGCAGAACAGAGGCTACAAAAGCTTTGGCCTCATCAGCAACACGGGCTCTCTGAAAAGCGATTTTACATACGGCTCCATCACCATTATCCGCTTAGACAAGATTCTCCTGTACATGGCCCACACCAAAAGCCGGGAGGAGACCGAGTATATTATCGAGCGTATGACCTCCCTCTATGAAATCGAAGCCATCGTGGGAGATATTGAATGTATGGAAAGCAGCAAAAAGCACGGGCTTCCCTTCTTCCCCTATGCCTTAAGCGGCTCCTTCCTGGCTGAAACCATAGAAAACGCTGCCCGCACGGTTCGCTGGATTGATAACCAGAAGCGCCACGCAAAATATGTGGAGACTCTGACCAATATCATCTCCGAGTGCTCCATTATCACGGATAAGGAGGGAACTATCCTTTTCTCCAACAGCAATGCCCGGGACACCTTTCAGCTGTCGTCCAAGCACACCTCCATTCTCTCCCTGCTCCCCCTCTCCCTGGAGGAGCTCATGGTAGAGCAGACCAACCGTCTGGTGGAAATTTCCGGGAAATTTTATATTATGAATGTGCTTCCTGTGGTCATGGACAGTGAGCTGAACTACTCCTTCCTGTTCAGCAACACACAGTATATTGAATCGGCGGAAATGTCCGTCCGCCGGCAGCGCTCCGATAATAACCTGATTGCCAAGCATTGCTTTAACGACATTATTTACGGGGATGCCCTGACTGAAAAGACCATTGAAATCGCAAGACAGTATGCCCTTTCCGACGGCACCGTTCTCATAACCGGGGAATCCGGCGTGGGCAAGGAAATCTTTGCCAGCTCTGTCCACAATGGAAGTCCCCGGAAAAAGGAGCCCTTTGTGGCTATCAACTGTGCCACCCTTACAGAGTCGCTGATAGAAAGCGAGCTGTTCGGCTATGAAAAGGGAGCCTTTACCGGGGCCTTATCCAGCGGAAAAAAGGGCTTGTTTGAGCTGGCTCATAAGGGAACCATCTTCCTGGACGAAATCGGAGAGCTTCCCCTGTCCCTGCAAGCTAAGCTTTTGCGTGTCCTCCAGGAGCACGAGGTGCGCCATCTGGGAGGCAGCAAAAACATCCTTGTGGATGTACGGATTATCGCCGCTACCAATAAAAATCTCAGGGAAATGGTACAAAACGGCACCTTCCGGGAGGACCTGTACTTCCGGCTTTCCCTGCTGGAGCTTCAGCTGTATCCCCTAAGGGCCCGCCCCCATGATATTGTTCCTATTTTTAAGTTTATGATAAACCGGCTTTCCAAGCGGACCGGCCGGAAAATGTATTGGAAAAGCGACGACATTTTCCAGCCCCTTCTGCAGTATAGCTGGCCCGGCAATATCCGGGAGCTGGAAAACATTGCGGAGCGGACCGTACTTCTCTCCAATTCTCTGCAGCTGACCTCTGATTTCCTAAAGAATATTATGTCAACCTTAACCGCTCTTCCCGAATTTGGCAGCAGGGCATCCGTCCAGTCCGCCAAGCCGGAGCCCCAGCTTTTCTCTGTGGCAGATACGGTGGGCCTGGACGAGCTGGAAAGCCTGTATGTAAAGCATTTATTGGAAACATGTGAAAATGACAAGGAAAAAGTCTGCCGACTCTTAAAAATAAGCAAGCCTACGCTGTACCGTAAGCTTGCCTATAAAAAAACGTCTTCCTGAAAGCCTCCTCTGTCAGAGGCACATTCGGCTTTCTGATAGAGGACAAGTCTTACCTCTTACCGACTAACAGACGAATTACAAGCGGAACCACAAGAATACTAATGGCCACACAAAAGGCTACCTGAGCCGCAGCCAGCTCCACATAGGGCAGGTAGGAGGCATCCCGCTCTGCCATCAAAGCTGGCACAGAGATAAACACTCCTCCCACACAGGCAATGGCTGCGGCGCAATACCCCTTCTGTTTCAAGAGCAGCCGGTCTAGGACCACCAGGGGCAGCAGGGTAAAAACGAAAAAGACCACATAGAGCAAAAGTCCGCTTACGCCTGCCTGTACCACCAGGCGCAGGTTTACTCTGCACCCCAGGCAATAGCCCAGAAATGGGCTTAAAACCATGGTCCCCGGAGCCGCAAAATCCCGGATGGAGGGATCAAGGCCCGCTAAAAGCATGCCTATAGCAAAGGGTATCACCGTTGCCAGAATCGCCATCCAGTCAATTCCATAGCCCTCGGAAAAGCCCAGCATACAGATAGGTACAAAGGGAAGAGCAAAGAGACTGATCACAGCGTAGGCTGCCTGGTCAAGCTCGTCCCCATACTCGCCTGCAACCACCACATACATGGCAGGATTCAGGGCTGTCACACAGGCTACAAGAGCCACCGCAGAGATTCCCCAGAAGCCCTCCTTCCCAAATATCTGCATAACCAGCAGGGCCGCGCCCAGATTCAAAAGCAGCTTGGACAGCATGAGAATCCCGCCCCGCTTCAGGCATCTGAGCAAATCCACAGGCCTTGTGGCAATCCCCGCAAAAACAATCATGGCCCCCACCAGTGTCATAGTGCCCTCCGCGCTAAAAATAGCGGAAACCGGGCTGCCTATTTTCACAAAATCAGGAAAAAAGGTATTTACAAAAGCGGCTATTACCATAGGAACTGCCATCAATCCGCCTGGTATTCTTTTTACAGACTCCAGGATCTTCATAAGAGCCCTTCCGCCCGCTTCTCAGCAATCAGCTCTGCGCAGAGACGGGGACTGGAAAGAGTGGGAAGCCCTGTATGCTCTGCCACGCTCTTTTCCATGGTCATGAGAGAGGCCTGGGCCAGCAGAATCACATCCATGTTCTGAATCTCCATGGCCTTTGCCAGCACCAGCTCATTATGCTTCTCTCCATCGCCACTAAAGGCTGCCTCAATAGCCCCCTGGGCCAGATATTTCTGCACTGTGATTTTCTTCCCTTCCTTTTCTGCCATGCTATTAAGGAACCGCTCCGTGGGGCCCAGCGTAGTCTCCACAGATGCCAGGACAGCAATCCTGCTATACTCTCTCACTGCCTTTGTCACCATGGCCTCATCAATCCGTATCAGCGGAAAATCATAGACTTTCTGTGCAAGCTCCGCGGCATCTCCTACAGTAGAACAGCTGCTAAGCACTAAATCCGCGCCGGACTGGGCGGCAGCCTGAAAGAGATGCAACATTCTCCTCATAGTCGGCTTTTCCACACCCTTGTCTTCCATAACCCGGCCTAAAAGCGCCGCATCCGTCAGCTCGCACACCTGCACATCCGACATTACCTCCTGAAACTGAGCCGTAATCATATCATGGAGTCCGCCCTTTGCCGTGTAAATAGATACTACCTTAAACATTTCATTCTCCTCCTTATATTTTATAAAAATGCTCTTTCCTGTTATGTAAAGCAAAAATGATGCCAACTTTTCCTTAGATGCCAAACAGGCCGCTGTATAGCCCGGCCATCACTGGCATGGTCAGGATGCTGATCAGAGTGGTAAATGCATTTAACGCTCCCTCATACTCTGCCTCCCGGTCGTAAAACTGGCAAATTTGTGTCACAGTGGAGGAGACCGGGGCAATAGCAGCCAAATATACCACAAATAAAATTTTATTTGCCTGTTCCATCCAATGGATAGCCCCGCTGACCCAGATGCAGAACAGCACCAACAGCGGACAAACAAGAAGCCGGACGCCTGCTGTCACATAAATCCGGTAATTTCCAAATATTTTCCCGGCATCCATTCCCGCAATCAACATTCCTGTCACAATCATTCCCAGAGGCGCCAGCATACCTCCCAAAGAGCTACACATATCCAAAAGCAGGGGCGGCAGCTTGATTCGAAACGAAAACAATAGCACCCCCAGCAAAATGGCCCAAAGATTCACATTTCTACAGATATTCTTCAGATCAAATACCCTAGTCCTGCTAAGTACCGACTTGCAATGCGTCCACAAAAGACAGGTCTGCACCGTAATAAAGGCGCTTGTGTAAAACACCCACTCCTCCCCTAGAACCACCAGAATCACCGGAATAATCATGTTCCCCCCATTGGAATACATGACCGACATCTGGTCCACCTCACTGAAGCCCGGAAGCTTCCCAAAAAGCGCAGAAATCATCATTAGCAGCACATGCAGCGCCGCCGCGGCTCCAAGGGCCAGCAAAAAGCCCTTCACATTCTCAAACGTAGCCTCTATTTGAAAAGCTTTTACAACCACGCAGGGCACAACTATATAAAGCAACAGAGTTGAAAAAATCTTTCCATCGCTAACCTTTAAAATTTTACTCTTAACAGTCAGAAGCCCTACCAGGAGCAGGAGAAAATAGCCTGCAAACTGATTGAATAGCAAAACACCTGTTTCCATTCAAAACTCCCCCCTTCTTCTGTCTAAAATAATGAGCAAATTTTATGCCAGCTTCTCCCGATTCTTACCCCTCAGCCTCTTTTTCATTCTTTTTGTGATTAAAAACGCAAAAAACGCATGGTTTCCGAACTGCTCCATGCGCTTTTTCCTCTTTTTTGTATGTTTTTCTGTTCACTGGATCCTCAAGAAAATCCTAAATGATCTTGATTCTTTTTTGCTTCAGTTTTCAGTCCCTTAGGTATATTTTTACAGCAAAGCAGAATCAGCCCAGAAACACATTTTCGGTGACGTTTCCATCGGCCACCCTATTTTTATTTTAGTCCATGATCCGATAAAAAGGATTATAATAGGTATCCACCGGAGCCAGCTCCTCCTCAATCCGCAAAAGCTGATTGTACTTGGCAATCCGCTCCATGCGGCAAGGAGCTCCCGTCTTGATCTGTCCTGCGTTGACCGCCACGGCCAGATCCGCAATAAAGTCCTCCTCCGTCTCTCCAGACCGATGGGAAATTACCGTGCCGTAGCCGGCCCTCTGGGCCAGCTCAATGGCATCCATGGTCTCGGATACCGTGCCGATCTGATTGGGCTTAATGAGAATGGCATTTCCCGCATGCAGCTGGATGCCTGCCCCCAGCCGCTTCACATTCGTCACAAAGAGATCGTCTCCCACCAGCTGTACCCGGTCTCCCAGGCGCCTGGTCAGCTCTTTCCATCCGTCCCAGTCCTCCTCCATGAGTCCGTCCTCAATGGAGATAATAGGGTAATCTCTGATCAGCTCCTCATAGTAGTCAATCAATTCCTCTGTGGTGCGGTACACCTTTTCCCCTGCCATGCGGCTCTCTCCCTCAAAGAAATACCGGCCGCTCTTCTTCTCATAGAATTCGCTAGCCGCCGCGTCAATGGCAATCTTCATCTGGTGCTCCGTGTCAAAGCCCGCCATGGAAATGGCCTCCAAAATACAGTCCAGGGCCTCCCGGGTATCTCTTAAATCCGGGGCAAAGCCGCCCTCATCTCCCACCCCTGTGGAAAGGTTCCGCTTTTTCAGCAGAAGCTTAAGCTTGTAGTAGACCTCCGCGCACATGCGAAGTCCCTCCTTAAAGCAGCAGGCTCCCACAGGCATAATCATAAACTCCTGCAGATCCACCGTATTGTCCGCATGCTTTCCCCCGTTTAAAATATTCATCATAGGCACAGGCAGCCGCTTGGCGTGAACCCCGCCCAGATACTGAAACAAGGGCATCTGCACAGCCTTGGCCGCAGCCTTGGCCACCGCCATGGACACGCCCAACGTGGCGTTGGCTCCCAGATTGGATTTATTATCCGTGCCGTCTGTGTCCACCAGCAGGTGATCAATGTGGGACTGTTCCAGGGCGTTTTCGCCCATCAGAATATCCGCCAGCTTCACATTCACATTGTGTACAGCTTTCTCCACTCCCAGACCCAGGTAACGGAACTGGCCATCCCGCAGCTCCACCGCTTCATAGGTGCCCGTGGAAGCGCCGGAGGGCACGGAAGCCCGGGCCGTGTGCTCCATATCCACAGTCACCTCCACCTCAACAGTAGGATTTCCCCGGGAATCCAGGATCTCTCTGGCGTAAACGCTGGTAATCGGTAAAAACAAATGCATGGGTAAACCTCCTCATTTTTGCATCTTGGCATTTACCTTTCGTGGACAAGGGAATATACGGTTTTACACCACGAAAGGCATCCCTCTATCAGATAACAGCAGACAGACATTCGATGCATATTTATGGGTTAAGTATGGCAAAATGAAGAGGATTTTATACAGAAATTGCCACATCTGCGGCAAAAATCTGTGTAGCCGGACACTTGCCAAAAACCATGCGTTTTGATGGGAAATCCTTCTGCCTATTACTCTGTCGATAGCCCTTTAAAAATACTTCTTGTGCTGACCGCAAGGATCAGGGACACCAGGCCCGAAAACAAAATCACCGCAAATTCAATCCCTTTACAAAGCTCAAATAAAATTCCATACAGCGTATTTCCCACAGGCTGCGCACACATGGAAACCGTAAAAATCACCGCGATCACCTTCCCGATGAAATCCTGAGGCGTTTCCGTCTGCACAAAAGACATCATCTGCACTGTAAAAATCGTGGAACACACCATAACGGCAAAGCAGCAGACAGTGATTATTACATAGTTCAGCATTCCTGAAGAGGACAGCGCCAGGGAAGCGCCCATGGGGAATACGCTGAGCGCACAAATGATTACCAGATTTCCCGCCTTGCCAACGGCCAGCCGATCTGCAAAAACGCCTGCGCTGATGCCGCCTGCCAAACCTCCCGCTGCCAATGCGCCTTCCGCAAAGCCATAGAGCCTGTTTGCCTGGGCCCCGGGTAAATCCAGCACCTCTGTCACCAGATAAGGCAGTGCAACCATAATCATTGCAGCCAGGAACAGATTAATGCCGCAGATCACAAGGAGGGCCTTGCCGATCACAGGCTTTTCCTTTCGTATAAACCGTATGCTGTCCGCAAAGTCCATCTTTGCTGTCCTCCAGATTCCCCCCTGCACCTGCCGTCTCTCAAAGGGAATCTGAATGAAAATCTCCATAACCGCAGACAGGGCAAAACAGATCATGCAAACCCACAAGACTGGCCGCAGCCCATAAGCGCTGTACAAAACGCCTCCCAGCACCGGCCCTATGAGAGCGGCAAAGGAGCTTATGGTATTGATGATAGAATTTGCCGCCATAAACTGCTCCTGGTCTACCAGCGCCGGAATACTTGCCTGCACAGAGGGTTGATAGGCTCCTGCAATGCCATACAGAAGCATGAGGGTAACGGTCAGAAGCACCAGGAGATTTACACGATCCATAAGCAGGGAAAATCCCAGGATCACTGCTGCCGTAAAGAAATCCAAAATTACCATAATATTTCTCTTATTGACCCTGTCTGCAACGATCCCTCCCACTGGCGACAGCAGGATAGCCGGAATAAACGCACAGGCCGTAACCGTTCCATAGAGTGCCGAGGATCCGGTCATATTTAACAGGTACAAGGGCAATGCAAACCGGATAGCGGCATTGCCAAACAAGGAGATAATCTGCCCCAGGACTACCAGGGTGAAATCTTTGGTAAACAGGTTTTTATTCATGCTTCTAATCCTCCGTCTTTTTCATTCTGTCTATCTGTACATTCTCGCCAGACGTTTCTGTCCCCACACGATGCCGCCGGCTATTCTGGTAAATCGTTGTCAGCTCCTCCAGACGCTCCAGCATCTCCTCATCCACAAGATCCAGTCCAAAGCCCTGGAGCATCTGGCGAAATATCATAAATTTCCCGTAGGACTCCTCCTGCGAGCTGTCAAAGATCATAGGATTCATCCACACATTTGCCGCAAGCAAAATCAGCTCTGCCAGCTGCCTGGGAAACTCGGTCACAATGGAACCGTCCTCAATCCCTTGCTGGATAATAGGCAGAATATACTCTGGCACCGCACAATCCATGGTTTCGTACAAAAGACTAAAAAGAAGTTTGGAATTTTTATGAAAATCCGGGGCTACTGTAAAAATATCGTTTTGCACAGGCCGGTTGATAGACTCCTTAAAAATCGTTTTCAGCTTTTCTATGCCATTTAAGTCTCTGCGGTCACGGATCACAGCAAGCATTTGATTGGATTCTGCTGTCATCCTGTCGGACACAGCAATCAAAATATCCTCCTTGGACTTAAAATGATGATAGATAGCCCCCTTGCTAAGCCCCCCCAGCTCATCGATAATGTCCTGAATGGAGGTACACTCATACCCTTTTTCCATAAATAGACGGAAAGCAACCGTCAAGATCAGGTTGACTGTTTCTTCTGGATGTTTGTTTCTTGCCATTTTTCTTCTCCTTAACATACTGATGGTATGTTTATATTATCATACCGTCAGTATGTATGTCAAGTAGTTTCTCTTAAGGGCGTAAAAAAGGAAGGCCCCAAAGACCTTCCCAGAAATAGCTAAAAAGCTGTAAGCGGCCACGAACGAAATCCGCTGCCGCTATGGAAAAATGCCGTGGCAGGGAGAAACCTGCTTCCCCAGAGCGCACAGGCCAATCGGAGGCTCCTCTCACCCCCGGTTTCTGTCATAAATCAACCGCAGCCCCTTCAGCAGCAGGGCATCATCCAGTATGATCTTCTCCCGACAGTAGGGAATAATATATTTTGCCATGCCGCCGGTGGCCGTCACGGTCAAGTCCTCTCCCAGCTCCTCCCGGATCCGTCCGATCATGCCGTCAATACTGGCGGCATTTCCGTACAAGACTCCGCTTTTCATGCAGTCCACCGTATTGCTGCCAATAAAGCGGCGGGGCCCATCCAGGCTGATTTTGGGCAGCTGGGAGGTGCGGTTAATCAGGGAATCCAGAGCCACGCCTACGCCAGGCATAATCATGCCTCCAATGACCTGCTGTTTCTCATTGACCACCGTAATGGTGGTGGCTGTTCCCATATCAATGACAGCCAGGGGACTTCCATATTCCACAATGCCTGCCACGGCGCCCACCACCAGATCCGGCCCCAGCTGGGCCGGGTTATCAATCCGAATATCCAGACCGGTTTTTACCCCGGGCCCTACCTCCAGGATTTCCTTTCCCATAATCATCTCCGCCGCATGGCGCACCGTAGCCGTAATGGGCGGAACCACAGAGGAGAGAATGCCTCCCTGAAGCTTCTGGCTGTCGATTCCATAGATTTCCAGCACAGTTTTAAAGCTGATGGCATACTCCAGCTCCGTCTTTTTCAGATCCGAGTACAGCCGCTCCTCAAAGGCGATCTGCTCTCCGTCAATACAGCCGATCACAATATTTGTATTACCAATATCTATCGCCAGAATCATTTCTCATCCTTCTTTCTCTATTCCGCGTTCCTTCTCTTTGGCCTCTCTATCCGCCTCTCTCCCCTTCTTCGGTTCTCTCGGCGTTCCTTCTCTCAGGCCTCTCTATCCGCCTCTTTCTCCTTCTTTGGCTCTTTCGGCTTTGCCTCCTCATAAATATACTGCTTGGGCGCATCCCCTGTGACTCTGCGCAGTCCCGCATAATCCCCGGTCTCACAGGACAAGTCCTTTCTTTGCAGAGAATACTCTGAAATCCGCTTCACCAGGTTATAGATCACGGCAAAGGTCGGCACTCCGATGACCATACCGATAAATCCCATGAGCCCTCCGAACAGAAGGATGGAAAACAACACCCAGAATCCGCTAAGCCCTGTGGAATTTCCCAGAATCCTGGGCCCCAGAATATTTCCGTCAAACTGCTGCAGAATCAGAATAAAAATCAAGAAATAAATGCACTGCCTGGGATCTACCATCAAGATCAGCAAAGCGCTGGGAATGGCGCCGAAATAAGGGCCAAAAAAGGGAATAATATTGGTCACGCCTACGATAACGCTGACCAGCATGGCATAGGGCATTTTCATAAGAGACATGCAGATAAAACAGATACAGCCGATAATCAGGGAATCCAAAAGCTTGCCCACGATAAACCCGCCGAAAACCTTATCCATAAAATGAATTTCATCTATAACAAGATTTGCATGCTCCCGCTTGAACATACTGTAGATCAGCTTTTTCATCTGGGCCGCAAACTGCTTCCGGCTGCCCATCATATACACTGCCGCAATGATACCGATGAGCAGATTTTTCAGCACCACCACCACGCTGATGACCCCGCTGGAAACTCCGGACACTATCATCTGCATATTGGGCAGCAGGCTGTTGCGGATAAACTCATCCAGATTATTGAGCAGCTCGTCAGAGGCCCATTCCAGATAATTGACCATGGCCTGATTATCGCTGACAAACTGCTCCAGCCACAAAGTCCATTTCTCCACATTGGAGGGAAGCACCACCACAATTCCCTTGACGCTGTAGAACACCTGAGGCAGCACCATGGCAAGCAGCAGATAAAAAACCAGAAGAGCCATGCCCAGGCTCAAAAAGATGCCCAAGGCTCCGGACAGCTTCTGTGCCCGGCTCTCAGACTTCATATGCTTTTGGAAAAACGGTCCCACCCACCGCTCACAGGCATTGCACACCGGCGTCAAAAGATACGCGATGACAGCCCCATAGATAAAGGGCATGAGGATTCCCAGCAGTGTGTGAATGCCTTTCTGTACCTCCTGAAACCGAAACAGCAGAAAGAAAAAAGAAATGCTCAGTACAATGGCTCCCGCCACCGTTAAGCTTATATAGAGATATCTCAAAAAGCGCTCCCGCTTCATCTATTCCGTTCCTCCTTCTGCCTGTCCATAATACGCGTCAAAGCAGGCTTTGATCTTTGGAATCACATAATGGCTTCCGCCCCGGTCCTTCACATCTTCCACCATCATCACAGCCAGCAAAGGCTCCTTATCTCCCTCCAGCTGCATCCCCACAAACCAGCCAAGCTCTGTGCCTGTTTCATCCTCCTTGGAATCCTTGATCTCCGCCGTGCCTGTCTTTCCGGCCCAGGTATACTGGTCCGACAGGGCCTCATGGCCGGTTCCCTGGGGATTTTCAATCACCTGATATAAATCCTCCAGCACCTCCCTGGCTGCCTCCGGAGAAAAGGCCTGCTCTCCCCAGAAATGGGGCCCGGTTTCCTCAGTCAAATAGGGATGCATCATCTGCCCCTCATGGACCAGGGCCGTATACATGCTGGCCAGGTGCAGGGGATTTACCAGAAGCTTTCCCTGTCCGTAGCCGCTGTCCGCAAGCTCTGTCTCTGAGTCGATCTTCCCCTCTGTACCAAAAGAGGAGACGCTCATGTCCAGATCAAAATCCATTTTTTCCCCAAAGCCCAGGCGCGCCAGACCAGCCTCAAACCGCTCTGTCCCCAGATTACAGGCCGCCTTGGCAAAGTAAATATTATCCGAATAAACCAGGGCGTTTTCCAGGGTCTTGGGCGAATAGTCCTCCAGGGTTGTCACCTCATATGCTCCCCAGCTGTTATCCTTTTGCCAGGAAAGCCCCTGATTTTGCACATCCTCCACAGGATCCAGGGTCCCCTCCGTCAAAGCCAGAGCCGCCGTCACAGGCTTAAAGGCAGACCCAGGCACGTAAGAAGCCCGAAACCGGTTGTAGAGAGGCTGTCTCTCATCTGCATTGATTTCCTCCCAGGCATGGCTGGTAAATCCCATGACAAAATCATTGGGATCATAGGCAGGGGCGCTGACCAGAGCCAACACGGCTCCTGTATCCGGATTCATGGCTACCGCACAGCCCTCATCCTGGGAAAGCTGCTGATACAGATGCTGCTGCAGGGTAATGTCAATGGTAAGCACCACATCCACACCCTCCTGAGGCGCCTTTTCCAGCAGGGTCTTCTTTACTTGCCCGTCCTTGGTCAGGATCTGAATGGCGTATCCGTCCCGGCTCCTCAGCTGCTCCTCAAAGGCCCGCTCCACACCCGATTTTCCAATTATGCTGCCGGCGTGGTAGCCCTCACCCGGGTGGTTTTCCAAATCCTCTGCCGTCACATTCTGCACATAGCCTGTGACCATGGCCGCCTTCTCCCCATAGGGATATATACGCAGGGAAACATCGGAAACCATGACTCCCGGTAGAGCAACCGCCTGCTCCTTCAGCTCATTTGCCTCCTTGGAAACGGTCCGCACAGGCACAAACGTATCCTCCCGCACCCATCCGGCGGACAGAGCCTTCTCGATCCGGGCCACATCCAGATCCAGAATTTCCGCCAGCTGCTCCAGGGTCTCCCGGGAATCTGCAGGCAGCCTTCCCGGCACGATTCCCACAGAAGACGCCGTACCCTCCCGGGCCAGGGCCACATGATTTCGGTCATAAATATTTCCCCGGGCCGCCGAGGTCGTGACCACCTTCACCCGCTCCCCCTCCTGAAGATCCGGCAGAATGTCCTGGGTATCCCAGCTCATGCGGTAGCCCTCCTCCTCCTTTTGAAAGACCGCCACCGAGTCAAAGGTCAAGGTCCCGGCAACTGTCTCCATGGAGAGCGTATAAGGCACCCTGCGCGTCTCCGCCTTTTTATTTTCCTCCTCCTGGGACCGGATCTCCAGCTTCAAGTCAGAAGCCTCAATCCCCCCGTAAATATTTTCGTAACGCTCCGCAAAGTGTTCCGGGTCAACCGATTCCCGGGCCTCCATTGTGAGAAATTCATACATGGAATCATAATCACCCTGGTCAAGAAACGCAATATAGTTCTGTAAAAGCTCCTCCGGCTGCTCCATCTCTTTCCCACACCCGGCCAGCAAACCTGCACAGAAAAGAAGCGCTATCCCCAAAATCTTTCCTCTCATGAACCCGTTTCCTCCCTGTTACTCCTTTTTCTTTTGCTTCGTGCTCCTCCAGCTTCGAAAGCAGAATACAAATGCTCCAGATTTTGTGCTAAACAGCAGGCTAAAGGGATACCCCTTAGAAAAATCCGCCCGAAAATCATCTCTGCTCAAAAGATCCCCGTTCTCCAGAGGATATTCCTCCTCAATCTTAAACAGTCTGCCTGTATGTCCGGAGATCTGTGAAAAAACATGAAGAGCCGCCTGCCCCGGCACCTGTCCTGCCTGGATGGACTGCATCCCCGGTATCTGGTTTACTCCCCGGAGAAACAGGGTCTCCTCCACCCCCAGAAGAATCCGCACGGTTGCTCCTCCTTCTATCTCATACTGAATCTTACAGTAATATCCGTTTCCTATATTCTCGCCTTTATAATCCGTACTGGCTATTTTAGCCTCTGTCTGAAACACATCCTTGGTAGCCCGGTTTACAATCTTGGATATCACCGCTAGCTGGGAGGAAAAATCCTTTGCCCTTTTCACCGTGGCTTTCCCCACAATGGCCTGATCCTCTCTCATAATATGCTCAAGCAGCCAGTTATTCATTACTTCCACAAAGCGCTGTACAGCCACTTGAGAATACTTTGACAATACAAGATCTTTTTTCAGGGAAACAAGAGTCTTATCCCTGAAATTGTCATGAATCCGCTTGTGATTGCCATACTCCCCATAGCGAATGGAACGCATATATTCCTCTTCCTCCAGAAAATGCTTCATAGAATAAGCCTCCAGATATTTGATCCCCTCCTTATAGGTATTCTGATAGGTGTCCGCATTATCGGCAAGCTCCTGCAGCTTACCTACGATTCGAAATAGCTTGGCATGGGCCTTATCCACAATCTCCACGCCAATATTCAGCCGTTCATCCCACTCTATCTTTTCCATGATCTGCTCTGCCTCCTGCTTTTGTGGTATATTCTGTTTTATATATTATTATAAAGGATTTTTAGGTTTTTGCAAGTCTGCGGCCTTAGACCTTTGGAGCTTTTCATTCCCTTTTCTGCTATTCTATCATGAATATCCCAGGGAAACAAGCAATGGAAAAAACGCTGTAATGCCTTTATCAATTTGGCATTTACAGCGTTTTTTTGTTTTATAAACAGAAAATGCAGGATCATAACGGTTAGTACAGACTGCCAGATCTAAGCTTAAACCGTTCCACAAGGCTCTTCATAATCTGTGACTGGCTGGACAACTCCTGGCTTGCAGCCGCGCTTTCCTCCGCAGTTGCCGAATTTGTCTGTACAACACTGGAAATCTGGTCAATTCCCATGGTAATCTGAGAGATAGAATCCGCCTGATTGCTGCTGGCCTCCGAAATCTGACTGATAATCCCCGTCATTTCGTTTACAGCACGGACTGCCTGAAGCAGAGACTGGGCCGTCTCATCTGCAATCTGCGTTCCGTTTTCTACTGCCTTTAAGGAATTTTCAATCAAGGCGGCAGTATTCTTAGAAGCCTCTGCGCTTTTGCTTGCCAGATTGCGGACCTCATCGGCTACGACCGCAAACCCTTTTCCGGCAGCGCCTGCCCGGGCAGCTTCCACAGCGGCATTGAGGGCAAGAATGTTGGTCTGGAAGGCAATATCTTCAATGGTCTTAATGATTTTGCCAATCTCACTGGAGCAGTTGCTGATGTCCCCCATTGCCTGTATCATCTGCTTCATCTTTTCGTTGCTCATATTCATTTCCGCGCTGACACTGCCTGCCATTGCATTGGCCTGCTGTGCATTGTCTGCATTCTGATTCACCTTATCGGAGATTTCGTTAATGGTGGCAGCCAGCTCCTGCACAGAGCTTGCCTGCTGGGTCGCTCCCTGGGAAAGAGCCTGGGCGCCGTTAGACACCTGTTCTGATCCGCTTGCAACCTGGGAAGAGCTCTGACTGATTTGCAGCATGGTATCGTTAAGCTTTTCAGCAATACCCCGGAAAGATATAAGCAGGGGATAGAAGCCTCCTGTATATTCTCCTTCACAGACAGAATCCACTGTAAAATCTCCGGCAGCCATTTTAGCCAGAAATTTATTCTCATCATCAATAATAACCTGAAGCTTATGGATCAATTTCCGTACCTGTTCTGCCAGAACTCCCAGCTCATCCCTGGAGGTATAGGAAATCTCTACGTCCAAATCACCCTCTGCCATTTTGATGGCTGCATTCTCAATTTCGGAAATAGGCATCTTAATGGATCGTATAACAACAAAGGAAAAGAAAACTCCCACAAGAATAATGGCAATAATAACTGCGGCCATGACACAGATAGCCATTCTGTAAAGAAACAAGCTTTCCTCTGTTGCAGCATTGCTGCCTTCTGTATTATAGCTGATAATATCCTGAAAGGCGCTGTTTAAAGAATTATAAAGCCCTACGCATTCGCCTTCCAGAATAGCCCGGGCATCCTCCGTGCGGCCCTGTTTGGCTAACGCTATTATTTCTTCATCTGCTTCCCTGTACTGGGTCCAGAGCTTCATTGCATTGTCATAGAAACCAATTTCTTCTTCGTCAATCAATCCCTTATATGTGGATAAGAGAACATCCATACTCTCTTTTTCCATTTGGAGGTACTGAAGGCTTGATTCTTCTACATCATCAGAAACAGCAGTAAGATAGCCTAATTCATTCAGTCTTATATTAGAAAGCGTATTGGTTAAGTCCCTTGCCGTATCAATACTGGGAAGCCAGCTTGTGGAAATATCGCTTGTCATGTCGTTCATCCGGCCCATAAGAGAAAATGACATACCGCTGATTATAAGCATACCAATCAGCGCAACTCCTATGAGAATATAAAGCTTGAATCTGATTCTTAAATTCCGTATGTAGTTAATCATGTCTCCAGTCTCCTTATGATATTCTGTTACACGTAATTGCTGCCTGTAAAAAAGAATCATTATGATCTGTCCTGCTTCTTTACCATACAGCAATTCCAAGAATATATCGGCATATTCTTCCTGTTTCATAAGAGATACCGCCATAAATATTTATATCCCCTGCCGCTTGCATGGAAGGAAGGAACAAACCGAGTAATAAAGCATAATTCTCCCGTCGTTCTACCCCGGAAATATGGAATTCTACTGTTATTCGGTTGCTTTTTAGCGAATATAGAGTAAAAATAGCTTTAAGAAAACAACCGGAGGAAAACCTGATGACCCATATTGACAAACAAAAATTCGGCACATTTATAGCCATGCTTCGTAAAGAAAAAGGAATTACCCAAAAAGAGCTGGCAGAACAGCTTTTTATCTCTGACAAAGCTGTAAGCAAATGGGAGACTGCCGCAAGCGTCCCGAACATAGATTTATTAATCCCCTTAGCAAATCTGCTAGGCGTTACCGTAACAGAGTTGTTGATGTGTCAACACATGGAAGAATACCATGCACTGAGTACCACCCAAGTGGAACAGGTTGTGAAGACCGCTATTTTATATTCAGAAGAAAAACAGATAAGGGCATACCACAGCAAGGGTAAGTGGGGTCTTATCTATATTCTCTCTTTCATCATTGCCTGCCTGGAATTGCTGTTTTCTTATATAAACAGGTGTATCACTGGAGAACTGCTGATAATCATGAGTGTGGCTGCAATTTTAGGCATATATTATTGTTTTTTTGTCATAGAGAAGCTGCCGCCCTACTATGATGAAAACCGTATTTGTGTATATACGGACGGAGTTTTTGAAATGAATTTACCGGGACTTTCTTTTAACAATAGAAACTGGGGGAAAATATTGAAGGTGGGGCGCATCTGGACCGTAACCCTTCTATTGGTGTATCCCATGATCAACTATATAGAAACCTTGTTTTTTACGGGAATTCAACCAGGGGCCCTTGACCCGGCTCTCAGAGTAATTCTTACTTTAGGAGGCCTGTACATTCCCACTTATCTTGTTGGAAAAAAGTATGAATAGAGGAAATTCATAAAGGAGAAATCCCCTGCATGTTTTTTAATCGCCGCCTTCCTCTACACATCCTTTACCTGTTCAATTATAGAAGGATTCGCATACTTACTAATACTGTTTATAACATTAAAATACAGTACCCTCAGTGGACAAGGGGATACACGCCTTGTCCACTGAGGGTACTCAAAGCTATGGCAACCAAAAAGCCATAAATAAATAATGTATACGAATAATAGCTTCCAACTGCCTGTTGATTTCTCTGACGATGGTCTGAAAAAGTAAACTCTGTACCAGCCATCTCCCGGATAACATTTACATCTTCATTTGTCGCTCCCCGGTCTTCCATCACCCAGAATCTGATCCTCTCCCTTGTTCAATTCTTTTTTCGCATTGACGGATAATTATAATTGAATCATTTATTTGCTGATTTGGTTCCTGTTGTACTCTAAGCGCTTTTTGGAGCAACAGCTCTATCTCAATTTTGGCTCTATCGCCTTTTTTATTGTTCTTCACAGATTCTCTCCTCTCTTTATTTCATTGGAAATTCCTTCTGCAATTCTCTGTGCCAAACTTTCCTGATAATCGT
>JAAWJI010000039.1 GCA_022796795.1 Lachnospiraceae bacterium
TAAAAAATACTATATATTAAAATAATTTATTTGACAAAAAAATAAGCCAAAAATAAGGCTCTGGAAGGATTTTCTATATTTGCAACTGTCAAACTCCCGGGGGAAATGGATTTGCTCACAGATTTTTGGTTTCACAGTTGTAATTTTTTTGCGAATACGTTACAATATAGCAGAAAATAGTTCCAAAAACTTATGCATACTTGACAAAGGGAAGGAACTAGTGTATACTTGTATTACAAGTTATGACTTATGGGGTATCAGGGACCAGGGACGTCCGACCCTCTCCTGAGCTTCCGGCTTAGGAGTACCCAAAGGGATAACTTATGAGAACAGATGGGAAATATTGATGATTAACAAGATCGAAAAGTGCAATTTGGTAGATGAGGCTTATAAGCAGATTTATAACAGCATTACAGAGCATGTCTGGGCGGAGGGGGAGAAGATTCCATCGGAAAATCAGCTGTGTAAGCTTCTCAATGTGAGTCGTATCGTTGTGCGCGAGGCGCTGCAGCGGCTGCGCACGGAACGGTGGATCGTTACCTATCAGGGGGTGGGGTCCTTTGTAGCCAATCCGCAGAACTTTGAAGGACTGGAGAGCGACATAAAGCATGCGCCGGTTGTCTCCATGAGTTACCAGGAGTTTCGGGATGTGATGGAATTCCGGGCCTGCATCGAGTACAGCGCCATTAAAAGGGCGGTGGCGGCTGCAGGGGATGAGGAGCTGAAGGCCTGCCTGGATCTTGCGGAGGAAATGGAGCAGTGCCAGGAGGATCCGGAAGCTTTTACCCAGGCGGACTATGATTTCCATATGCAGATCCTTCGCTGCTCTCAGAATAAAATGTATTATCAGGCCATGGAGAGCTGTGTGGAAAAGGTTCAGTACTGCCTTGGGATCATGAACAGCCTGAATGACAGCCGCAGATGGGCGGTGGGACTGCACCGGGAGATTGGGGAGTGCCTTTGCAGGCGCGATGGGAAAGCGGCCATTGAACTTCTCAAAAAGAACGGAGAGTACAATCTGGCGCGTATGAGCCAGTTCTTCCCGGATGCGGTGCAGGAGGAGAAGGGCCGGGAAATATAAAGGGCAGGGATGTTTGTTCATGGTTTAGTAAGGATTTGTTGCAGACATATATTGTAGATTTACTTGTAATACATGATACAACATATATCATGCCGACAAAAGAAGAAGGAACAAAGGAGGAGAGAGATGAGAGAAGTTGTAGAAAACGCCATGAAAATTTTGGAGGGATAGCCTGCAAAAACTCCCTTTATAATCTGGGGATCCGCGCCATTTCTTACAACCTGTGTAGGGGAGACACAGAAGGATTTTTATCTGGATCCGGAGAGGAAAATGGGGATTCAGAGGAAGGCGGTGGATCTGTTTCCCGACGCCTGGGTAGTGCCTGGGATCTGGCCCGATTTCGGTGCGGTGATGGAGCCCACAATGTTTGGCAGCAAGGTGCGCTATTTTGACAGGGATGCACCCAGGGCTATGCCGGTTATCTCCGAATATCACCAGATTCCTTCCGTAAAATTTAACTGGAAGGAGAGTGTGCTGCCGGAGATGCTTCGCCAGTATGCGTATATGTGGAAGCACCTGCCTCAGCATTATATTGACGATTATGGATTTCTGGACGGGGTGGGGTATGCATTGGGGCCTGCAGAAACAGCCTGCCTTTTAATGTCTATGAGCAATTTCCTGTTTGGCACTGTGGATGAGCCGAAAAAGATTCATATGCTGCTGGATGTGGTTACGGAGGGGCTGATTTTTTCATTGACTCAGCAGGAGAAAATCAACGGCAAACTGAAAAAAATCTATCTGCCGGACCATACCTCCAATCAGATTGGAAGAGAAGCTTTCCAGGAATTCTGTCTGCCCTATTATAAACGGATCGTGGGAGCCTTCCCCTCCTGCCGGTTTGTGCTTTATCACAATGAAGGAAGGCAGATTCACGTGGGAGATTTGCTGCAGGAATTTGGAGCTACGATTACCCATTTTGGAGATCCGCTGGAGAAATTGGCTCCCACTCTGAATCCGGATCTGGTTTTCATGGGGAATCTGCATCCCATCAGGGATATGCTGAACAAAACGCCAGAGGAGGTTTATCAAACAGCCATGGAGCTGATGGAGAAAGCGCCTCCGGGGAGACTGTGGCTTTCCACCGGAGGCGGTATGGCGCCGGATACCCCCGTTGAAAATGTGAGGGCCGCTATTCGGGCAGCAGAGGATTTTGGAAGGAGAGGATTTACAACATGAAAATTACGGACATAAACACATTCCTTGTCCGGCCCAGATGGTGCATGGTGGAGATTAAGACCGATGAGGGGATTACTGGATGGGGGGAACCTGTGATTGAGGGAAAAGCGGCGACCGTACGGGCCTGTGTGGAGGAAATGAAGGAATATCTCCTGGGCCGGGATCCCTCTTATATTGAAGATATCTGGAATCTTCTCTATCGGGCAGGTTTCTACCGGGGCGGTCCTATTCTCATGAGCGCCATGGCAGGAATCGATCAGGCCTTGTGGGATATAAAAGGAAAGGTGTTGGGCGTTCCGGCATATGTGCTTATGGGAGGAAAATGTCGGGAGAAAATGAAGGTCTACAGCTGGGTGGGCGGGGACCGCCCGGCCGATGTGGGGGCGGCGGCCCGGAAAAAGCAGCAGGAGGGATTCCGGGCAGTGAAAATGAATGGAACCGAGGAGCTGCAGATGATTGACAGCTATGAAAAGCTGGACGCAGTCCTGGAGCGTGTGGCATCCATTCGGGAGGCTTGCGGGAAGCACTTTGGCATTGCCATTGATTTTCACGGCAGAGTGCATAAGCCCATGGCAAAGATTTTGGCAAAAAAGCTTGAAGAATTCGATCCCATGTTTATTGAGGAGCCAGTCTTATGTGAACACATGGAGGAATTCGCAGAGATTGCGCGGGCAGTGAACATTCCCATTGCCACAGGGGAGCGGTTGTTTACCAAATATGACTATAAGCGTCTGTTTCACGCAGGAGGAGTCAGTATCATTCAGCCTGATTTATCTCATGCTGGAGGCCTGACAGAGGTGCGTAAGATTGCAGCCATGGCAGAGGCCTATGATGTGGCCCTTGCCCCCCATTGTCCTCTGGGGCCGGTAGCCCTGGCAGCCTGTCTGCAGATTGACGCTGTCAGCTATAATGCCTTTATTCAGGAGCAGAGCATAGGAATTCACTACAATAAGGACCGAAGCGTACTGGATTATATTGCCAATCCCGAGGATTTTCAGTTTACAGACGGCTATATTCAGCTGCCTGTCAGGCCTGGGCTTGGCGTGGAGGTTCATCGGGCCCTGATTGTAAAGGAGAATGAGACGCCTCATTCCTGGAAAAATCCAGTGTGGCGTCACAAAGACGGCAGTATTGCCGAGTGGTAGGATATAGAAACAAAAAGAGGAGGATTTGAGTTATGAAAAAATGTTGTGTTTAACACTTGTAGCAGCCCTGGGATTTGGCCTTTTGTCTGGATGCAGCAATTCGAAACCTGCCGCAGAGAAGCCAGGGGAAACAAAGGTACAGGCTTCAGAGACGGAGCAGCCCGGGGAGGAACCGGAAGGGGCTGCGGACAAGCCCCAGGCTGGAGCCCCAGGATGGCCCTCGGATACGGTTACCTTTTACGTCCCTGCAAGTGCAGGGGGTGGGACGGATGTGAGCGCCAGAGCTCTGGCAACCGCTATTTCGGAGAATACAAGCTCCAATGTGATCGTTTCCAATCTCACATCCGGAAACGGTACGGTGGCCTACGAGACAGTCCGTGGTGCAAAGGCTGATGGAACAGAACTTCTCTATTTCCATGCAAACTTTTTCCTGAATTATTACAATGGCATTTACGATCAGGCTCCGCTGGAAAACTTTACGCCCATTGCAGCTGCATTTGTGCTGACGCCCCAGGTGATTGTGGTGAATGCGGACTCAGATTATGAGACGCTGGATGATTTTGTCAGGGCGGCAGAAGAGAAGACATTGACGGCAGGATGTCAGAACGGCGGCTTTGACGATTTAATCCTGAAGCTTCTGGCTTCTGATGCAAGGATTGAGCTTAAAATGGTGGAGGCGGGATCTGAGACAGACCGCATTACGGCTTTGCTGGGAAAAAATCTGGATGTAGCGGTGATTTCGGCCAGTGTAGCTGCACAGTACATAGAGACTGGTGATATGAGAGCCCTGGCGTCGGCCTCCCAGGAGAGGGACAGCCAGTATTCGGAGATTCCCACATGTAAGGAGCTGGGATATGAGGGCACTGTATTTGACACCATGCTATTTATCTTTGGACCCAAGGACATGGATCCGGAGCTGGTGGAGGCTTTGAACGGGGAAATCCGGGCCGCTGCTGACAATGACTTTGTGCAGGAATATCTGGAGAGCACAGGGACAAAGCTGGCTATGTATGATGTGGAGGAGACAAATGCATACATGCTTGTCCTTTGATTGCCCGGGCTGCCATTATGATGGGACCATGGGAATATTTTGCCCTGGGATGTTGTGCCATCTCCATGGTGGTGTCCTTGTCCCAGGAAAACATTTTTAAGGGTTTTATCTCCACGGCTATTGGGATTTTGTTTGCCTGTGTGGGGCTGGCTCCGGTGGATGCAGTGGAGCGCTTTACCTTTGGAACTTATTTTTTAAAGGGAGGATTTTCTCTGACCTATGTGATGCTGGGGGTTTTTGCGGCGTCCACAATTCTGGTGGAGTTTGCCAAAGGACAGCACAAGGTGAAGCTGGAAAATAAGGTGGGACGGTTTCGCTGTCCGGGAAAGGATTTAAAGGAGAATGTGGGAAATGTGATCCGTTCCTGGCTTGTAGGCCTGTGGATTGGATTTCTGCCTGGAATGGGAGCAGGGCTCTCTAATGTAACAGCCTATGCCATGGCAAAGAGCGCATCCAGGCATCCGGAGGAATTTGGAAAAGGGACGGTGGAGGGTGTTTTTGCGCCGGAGACAGCCAACAATGCCTCCATTGGAGGTGCTTTGATTCCCATGATTGCCCTTGGAATCCCCGGGGATACGGCTTGTGCACTGCTTCTTGGGGCACTGATGATTCACGGAGTGGAAACGGGGCCGCTGATGATTCTGATGGTGATTGTATTTGCCGTTGTGGGCGTGTTTATGGCCTGGGCGGAACTGCCCACCAGCCCTATGATACTGGCGTTTATTCTGGGCAGCATGCTGGAGAGCAATCTGCGAAAGGCCCTCTCCTATGCGGACAACGGCTGGATCTCCTTTTTCCAACGCCCTGTTTCCGCTGTGCTTCTGCTGATAGCCATAGCCTGTGCAGCCATGCCTTTGGTAAAGAAGCTTTGGAAACAGGGAAAAGGAAGTCAGGAAAACAAAGCTTCCTAAGAGGAACCCAGGATGGAGAAAGGATATGGTGGGGGCAGAAATGGATGAAAGAAAGGAAAAGACTGGGGATTTACAAGGAGGGGGAAAGCAAGATGCGGGATCAGGTGATTGAGCAGATTCTGGAACATAAAATCATTGCCATTGTACGAGGCGTAGAGGGAGAAAAGGTGGGAAAGATCGCAAAAGCTTTGTATGAGGGCGGGATCCGTTTGATGGAGATCACCTTTAATCAGAGGGAGCCGGACTCTTTTGTGGAGACGGCAGAGGCCATCCGGGCAGTGAAAGCTGAAATGGAGGGAAGGATGACTGTGGGGGCAGGCACTGTGATCAGCACGGCGTTGGTGGAGCTGGCCCATGAGGCGGGGGCCGATTTTGTGAAGCTTTTTCCCTGCGACCAGAATACGCCAGCCTATCTCAAAGCCCTCAGGGCTCCTCTTAGCCATATCCGGTTTCTTGCAGTGGGAGGTGTGACTGCAGAAAATGCGGCGGCTTTTCTCAGGGCAGGAGCTCTTGGCGTGGGCATAGGAGGCTCTCTGGTGAGAAAGGAATGGGTGGAAACCGGAGCATTTGAGGAGATCCGGCGGGAGGCAAGGCGTCTGACGGAATGTGCGGGAGAAGGCCTGTCAGGTTATGTCCCGTCTCATGCCCTATGTGGACCTGTGTATCGCAAATGAGGAAGACGCGGCAGATGGGGGAGCGCTTTGGCTGCCAGAGAATCGCCATTACCCTGCGAGGAAGCCTTTCTGCCAGCAGGAATACCTGGGCGGGGATGCTATATGACGTTCCAACCGGAAACGCGTATTTGTCCCGGGAGTATGATATTCAGATTGTAGACCGGGTGGGAGGCGGAGATTCCTTTGGCGGCGCTTTGATCTATGCCCTGTCCGGCGGCTATGATGAACAGCAGGCCATTGAGTTCGCCGTGGCGGCATTCTGCCTGAAGCATACCATCGAACATGATTTTAACCTGGTTACGGAAGAGGAGGTCAAAGGCCTGATGAGGGGAAAAGGCTCTGGGCGTGTGCAACGGTAGGCAGGACAGAACAAAGATATGGGCTTTGATGACCGCAAAACCGCATTTTATGACAGAAAAGACTTGAAAATCTGTTTCTATACTGTTATACTATCTTAATATATCGCATAACGGAGTTATAGGGATATCGAAACTGGATATTTCGAAGACTCCGCTTTTTTTGGAAGCTGGACTTTACTTAGGTAAAGCATCCATGGATAACAGGAGGAATCCGTTTTGGAAAATCTTTTGGAAGTCAAAAATCTGAATGTGGACTTTGTCAACCGGGACGACACAGTGCGGGTCATCTCCAATCTGTCCTTTTCCCTGGGCAGAAGCGAGGTGCTGGGGATTGTGGGAGAATCCGGCAGCGGCAAGAGCGTGACCTCCCTGTCCATTATGCGCCTTTTGAATGGGGCCTCTTCCCGGGTGCGGGGGAATATTTTCTTTGAGGGGACAGATCTTCTGGGACTGAGCGAGCGGGAGATGCAGGCGGTGCGGGGCAACCAGATCGCCATGATTTTCCAGGAGCCTATGACCTCCTTAAATCCCATTCAGACCTGTGGCCGGCAGATTATGGAGCCTTTGCTTTTACATAATAAAATTTCCAAAAAAGAGGCGGCGGACAAGGCTCTGCGGCTTCTGGAGCTGTGCGGCATTCCCGACGCCAGGAACCGGTTTCATGAATATCCCCATCAGATGTCAGGGGGGATGCGTCAGCGGGTGATGATTGCCATGGCCCTTGCCTGCAATCCGAAGCTTCTCATTGCGGACGAGCCCACCACGGCCCTGGATGTGACCATTCAGGCCCAGATTCTGGAGCTTATGAAGGAGATCCGCAAAGAAAATGATATGAGTATTATTATGATCACCCACGATCTGGGGATCATTTCTGATTTTTGCCACCGGGTGCTGATCATGTATACGGGAGAGATCTTTGAGGCCGCCTCGGTAAAGCAGCTGTTTCGGGATCCTCTGCACCCCTATACCCAGGGGCTTTTACAGGCGCTGCCCCGGATTTCCAGGCGGACGGACAGGCTGGAAGCCATTGAAGGCATGGTTCCGGACGCGGGAGATATGCCCCGGGGCTGTCATTTCCATCCCCGGTGCAAATATGCCTCGGAGCGCTGCCGGAAGGAGCGGCCAACACTTCGGGAGCTGCCGGACGGGCGTTTTGTGCGCTGTTTCTGGGCAGAGGAGCAGGCCGGGCTTTCAGAGGGAGATACGGAAAGGTTTGAGGAAACATGAGTGAGGAAATTCTGTTAAAAGCGGAGGGAATCCGGCAGTATTTTACGGTGAAAAAGGAACGGGGGAAAAAGGCGCTCCTGAAGGCTGTGAACGGTATTGATCTGGAGATATACAAAGGGGAGACCTTTGGTCTGGTGGGGGAGTCGGGCTGCGGCAAATCTACTCTGGGCAAGACTTTTTTGCACCTCTATCCCCTGACGGAGGGGAAGATCTGGTTTCACGACACAGATATTTCCCGGCTCAAGGGAAAGGATCTGAAGGACTTTCGGTGCAAGGCCCAGATGATTTTTCAGGATCCCTCTTCCTGTCTCAATCCCCGGCGCAGGATCAGCGAGATTTTGGAGGAGCCCTATGTGATTCACGGATTGTATACCGGGGAAGAGCGAAAGCAGAAAATCCGGGAGCTCTGCGATATGGTGGGGTTGTCACAGGCCTATCTGGAGCGGTATCCCCATGAGATGTCCGGAGGACAGAAGCAGCGGGTGGGCATTGCCCGCGCTCTGGCTCTTAAGCCGGAGCTGATAGTCTGTGACGAGCCGGTATCGGCCCTGGATGTGTCCATTCAGGCGCAGGTTTTGAATCTGCTGCAGGATCTCCAGAGGCAGCTGGATTTAACCTATCTGTTTATCTCCCACAATCTCAGCGTGGTGAAGCATTGCTGCCAGCGCATCGGTGTCATGTATCTGGGGCGGATTGTGGAGCTGGCGCCGGCGGATGAGATTTATACCTGCGCGGCCCATCCCTATACCCAGGCTCTGATCTCCGCCATTCCGCTTATGGAGGAGAGGGAGGAGGAAGGCGGCCAGAGACGGGAGCGCAGGCTGCTCAGGGGAGACCTGCCAAGTCCCATTGACCCGCCGGAGGGATGCACCTTCCATACACGCTGTCCCTATGCCAGGGATTGCTGTCGGCAGCAGGTTCCGGAGCTTTCGGAAATCAGTCCGGGACATTTTGCGGCCTGTCATTTTCGCGAGGAAGTGCAGAAAGAGTGGAAATAGCAGGGCAGGAATTTGTGATAGCAAAAACAGTCCCTAAGGTGCTGTTTTTATAGATAGTCAGAAGGAGGAAAAGATTATGAAAAAAAATGTATGGTCTATATTGCTGGCAATGACTATGACTGTTGGCCTGCTGGCAGGCTGCAGCGGAAGTGCGGGAGCCACCCAGCCCCCAGCTGCAGGCGACGAGTCCCAGGCTGAGGCGGGGGAAAACAAAGAGCCTGCGGCGGATGGGGCCCAGGCGGGAAAGACCATTGTCATGGGCGCGCAGTCGGATCTGGTAACCCTGGATCCGGGTAACATGTATGAGCCCTATGCCAATATGATTTCCTATGCCGCCTATGATATGCTTTATCGGGTGCAGAGCGGCACCATGGGAACGCCGGAGCCCTCTGTGGCCACGGGATATACCCTGGATGAGACCAATACGGTTTACACCTTCACCCTGCGGGATGATGTGGTGTTTGCCAGCGGAAACAAGCTGACCAGCAAGGATGTGGCCTGGAGCATTAACCGGGTGCTGAACATGAAGGAAAGCAACGCCTATGCAAATATTAAAATCGTGGATCATGTGGAGACGCTGGATGATTATACGGTGGTGATTACCCTGACGGAGCCGGACGCTTCCTTCCTGGTGAAGCTTACCTCCAACGCGTACTGTATCCTGGACAGCGAGGTGGTAAAGGAGCACGGCGGATCCGACAGCGGAAATGACACGGCCAAGACCTGGCTGGATACCACCAGCGCCGGAAGCGGCCCCTACATCATTGAGAGCTGGACGCCAAAGGAGCAGCTGGTGCTTAAGAAGAATCCCAACTACTGGGGAGAGCAGAAGAATATTGATACCATTATCCTGAGAGAGATGACAAGCGTGGACGCCCAGATCACGGCTTTGCAGAACGGGGAGATCGACATTGCCCTGGGTCTCAACAGCGAGACGGCCAAGCAGCTGGAAGGCGTGGAGAATGTGCAGATTGAGAAGGGCGCGACGGCTCTTATGACCTTCCTGGTAATGAGCCGGGATACCAGCATGTCCCCGGAGATGTCCGATCCTCTGGTACAGCAGGCTGTGCGTTATGCCCTGGATTATGAGGGAATCCTGACCCTGGGCGGCGAGGGATGCACCATTCCTCTGAACTTTGTGCAGAACGGGTTTGCAGGGGGACAGACAAGAGACGCTTCCTATCAGGATCTGGACAAGGCCAAGGAGCTGATGAAGGAAGCAGGCTATGAGAACGGCTTTACTGTAACGTTGACCTGTGCTAATAATAACTCCGAGGGTACAGAGTGGACCGTGCTGGCTCAGAAGATTCAGCAGGACCTGGCTCAAATTAATATTGATGTGCAGATTGAGACGCTGGAGACCACTCTGGTATATGAGAAGATGCGTGACGCCTCTATGCCGTTTTACCTTATGTTCTGGTCTCCCGATTACTATGACATCAATAACCAGCTGGTGTTCTTGCCGGGTGTGGGGGAAGATGGAACCGCTTATGGAAACCGGGCTCAGTGGGATGTGACCCCGGAGAATGAGAAACTGTGGGATCTGGCGAATCAGATTTCCGTGGAAGCAGATGAGAATAAGCGGGCGGAGTATTCCAAGGAGCTGCAGGAGCTGTATGAGGAGGACAATCCCTTTGCATTCCTGCTGCAGCATCCCAAGACCTACGCGTACCGCACAGATACTCTGGAATCCGCTCCCTACAATGATTTGTGCAAGATTCAGCTGTGCGATCTGGTGGCAAAATAGATGGAAAACCTTCAGCCAGAGGCGTCTCTTCCTGGGGAAAACCGGGTAGGGGCAACGGCGCTGGCTGAAGGAATGGTAAATTTTCACAGAAAGGGTGTGCCCTCTTGCTTCGCTATATAATTAGAAGAATTTCCCTGATGATTGTCTTGTTATTCGGGGTATCCGTCATGGTATTTGCCATTTCCCATATGGTGCCCAGCAATCCGGCGGCGGCCAACTTAAGTCAGACGGCCATGAGCGATCCGGAGATTGTGGCTGCCTACGAGGCCAAATGGGGTCTGGATAAGCCCTTGTATGAACAGTATTTCATTTATATGGGGAATTTGTTAAAAGGAGATATGGGGACCTCGATCCGCACCGGACGGCCTGTGATGGACGACCTGAAACAGTATTTTCCTGCGACACTGGAGCTGTCCATTTTCGCCATGCTGTTTGCCATCCTCCTGGGCGTTCTGTTCGGAGTGATCTCGGCGGTGTTCCAGAATAAGCCGGTAGACCAGGTTTTGCGGACCGTGTCGGTCAGCGGCGTATCGCTGCCAAGCTTTTGGTTCGCTCTGGTGGTCATGTCCTTTTTCTGCGGCACCCTGAAATGGTTTCCCAGCGGAGGGCGCATTGACCCCAGACTGTTTAACCCTACGGGAGGTACAGGCCTCTATGTTTTGGACGCCATAGCCTGGGGGGAGTGGGGAATGTTAAAGGATTCCCTGGCTCATATTGTGCTGCCTGCTCTGGTACTGGGATTTTTCACCATGGGTCTGATAACCCGTCAGACCCGGAGTAATCTTTTGGAGACCATGTCCATGGATTACATACGGACAGCCCGGGCCAAAGGCATGAAGGAGAGCCGGGTGGTGTGGAAACATGCTTTGAACAATGCCCTGATCCCTGTGATCACCGTGGCAGGTATGGGATTTTGCAATCTGCTGGGGGGCATGGTGTTTGTGGAGAAGATCTTCTCCTGGCCGGGCATCGGGCAGTATGCCTATTTGTCGGCCACTACACTGGATTTTCCGGCTATCTGCGGGGTCTCCCTGCTGATCGCGGTGACTTACGTGATTGTGAACCTGTTGATTGATATTCTCTATGGGGTGATTGATCCCCGGATTCGCTATCAATAGGGGGAGAGTGCCATGCAGACAGTAAAAGAGATATGGAAACAGAAAAATTTTATGTTTAAGCTGGGGCTTGTTATGTGCCTGGCCTGGGTGCTGATTGCAGTATTTGCAAGCGTGCTGGCGCCCTTTGATCCCATCAGGGATCAGGATATGCTGATCCGGTTTCAGCCTCCCAGCGGAGAGCATTTTTTCGGAACGGACAGCCTGGGACGGGATGTGTTCAGCCGGGTGCTCTACGGCAGCCGGATTTCCCTGTCCGCCGGGGTGGTGACCGTGCTGGTGTCCTTTGCGGTAGGGATTCTCTTCGGCGGTATCGCCGGCTACACAGGCGGTTTGGCGGACGATGTGATGATGCGTATCAGTGAGATGATTCAGTCGTTCCCGCCCCTGATCCTGGCTATGGTGATTGCGGCGGCTTTGGGTCCCAATATCTCCAACTCCATTCTGGCCATGGCCATTATCTGGTGGCCTAATTACGCCAGACTGACCCGAAGCATTGTCATATCTGTGAAGGAGAATGACTATATTACAGCTAGCCGTCTCATGGGAGCCTCCCATTTGCGGATTTTGTTTAAGGAAATTCTGCCCAACAGCCTGGGATCCATGATCGTCATGGCAACCCTGGATCTGGGCAACGCCATTCTCATGTTTTCCGGATTAAGCTTTCTGGGGCTTGGGGTACAGCCGCCCCTGGCCGAGTGGGGGGCCATGGTCAGCGACGGCGTGCTGAATTTTAATTACTGGTGGATCGCCACCTTCCCGGGCCTTGCCATTTTTACAGTGGCCATCGGGGCAAACTTTGTGGGGGACGGGCTGCGTGATTTCCTGGATCCCAGGATGCGGAGACGGGCCTAAGGCGTTCTCTATGTTTCATAAACGCAGGGTATGACAGAAGCGAATACAACGAAAAGGCAAAAGTCTGGGTTGGAGAAGGTTTCTGTTTTCCCTGCGTTTGGTCGTCTGATAAAGATGGAGTCAGAATGGATGGTTTGTTTCTGGGTAAAACAGAACAGGAAGTGCAGAATGTAAAAAGGAGAAAGAGATGAATCAACAGAGAATAAAGAGGGTAATCGCAAACATGAAGCAGGAGGGCTTGTCCCAGATGATCGTGTCCTCCACAGCTTCGCTGTATTATCTAACCGGCTTGTGGATCGAGCCTCACGAGCGCATGATCGCCCTCTATCTGGATGAAAATGGGCGGACGATGCTTTTTGGCAACGAGATCTTTGGCATTGCTCCTTTGGAGGGGGTGCCTTTGTATGTGCACAAGGACGGAGAGGATCCGGTGAGGGATTTGGCCAGCCAGGTTCGCCAGGGACGGCTGGGTATTGACAAGTTCTGGTACAGCAAGTTTCTGATCGGGCTTATGGAGCACAGGCCGGATGTGACGCCTGTGTACGGTTCTGCGCCTGTAGATCGGGCCAGAATGTTAAAAGACGCTCGGGAAATAGAGGCTCTTCGCAGAAGCTCTGCTTTTAATGATGAGGTGGTGGAGCGGGTGATAGCCCAGGTGAAGGAGGGCGTGGCGGAAAATCAGCTGGCTGCTGAGGTAAACAGGCTTTATCTGGAGCGGGGGGCGGACTGCGAGGGAACCCAGCTGGTGTGCTTTGGAGCCAATGGCGCGGATCCCCATCACAGTGCGGACGGCACAGTGATAAAGCCTGGGGACAGCGTGACCTTTGACATTTTTATTCCCTTTGACCGCTACTGGTGCGATATGACCCGAACTGTATTTTTTAAAGAAGCTGGTGAAAAGCAGCGGGAAGTTTACGAGCTGGTGAAAAGAGCCAATCTGGCTGCCATCGCCCGCATTAAGCCGGGGGTATTCCTTTCGGAGATTGACCGGACAGCCCGGGATCTTATTACCCAGGGGGGCTATGGGCCTTATTTTACCCATCGTTTGGGACATGGAGCCGGCCTAGAATGCCATGAGCCGCCGGATGTGGGGGATGCTTCTTCGTTTCCACTGGAGCCGGGGATGGTGTTTTCCGTGGAACCGGGGATTTATCTGCCAAGGGAATTCGGGGTGCGCATTGAGGATCTGGTGCTGGTGACCGAGGATGGATGTGAAGTGCTGAACCGGGCTTCTAAGGAGCTGCGGATTGTGGAGTAATGAAATCATAGAGGACTCTTGTTGCTGCTTAGAATTTTGGCAGGGTTAGGGTCCTCTTTTTTGTTGAGACGTTTGGGGACAGGGATTTTTGGGCGATTAAAATCTCCGGAAGCCATGAAAGGCGTACTTTCCGCCCTACTTTCCGCCCTTTGCACCTTCACGCCCATCTTGCAAAATCTGCCCTGGCATGCTATACTAAGGGGTAATTTGATATGAATATCCGTACAGGCTGGACAGAAGAAGGGTACAGAAAGGAGCAAGTAAACAGATGAAAAAACTGGAGGAGTATGTCAGGAGTATTCCAGATTTTCCGGAGCCGGGTATTATTTTCCGGGACGTGACTTCCGTGCTGCAGGATGCGGACGGACTGCATCTGGCCATTGAGTCCATGCAGAAGCTTTTGGAGGGTGTGGATTTTGATGTGATTGTAGGGGCGGAGTCCCGGGGCTTTGTATTCGGAACGCCTATTGCCTATAACCTGCACAAGCCCTTTGTGCTGGTGCGCAAAAAGGGAAAGCTTCCCTGCGAGACTATTTCTAAGGAATATGATCTGGAGTATGGCAGCGCCGTGATTGAGATGCACAAGGATTCCATTAAGCCGGGGCAGAAGGTGGTTCTGGTGGATGATCTGATTGCCACAGGAGGAACCATAGAGGCAGCGGCGCAGCTGGTGGAAGAGCTGGGAGGCCAGGTTGTGAAAATCATTTTTCTGATGGAGCTGGCGGGGCTTAAGGGCAGAGAGCGCCTGGCCAAGTATCCGGTGGCATCCGTTCTGCGTTACGAAGGAAAATAGAAACGAAGACAGGTGATTGTATGGCAGAATTACAGAAGCGCACTCATGAAACCATAGAGGAGGTCCGGAAGCATGGAAGGGAGGAGATCCTGACGGATGATGCCAATGTGAAGGCCATGGAGGACTTCACCAGTCCGGATGAGCTGTATCAGGAGCTCATTGCCAGCGTGCTGAAATACCATCCCTCCACGGATATTTCTTTGATTGAAAAAGCCTACCGCATTGCATCGGAGGCTCATAACGGGCAGAAGCGCAAATCGGGGGAACCTTATATTATTCACCCCATCTGCGTGGGCATTATCCTGGCGGATTTGGAGCTGGATAAAGAATCCATTGTGGCGGGCTTACTCCATGACGCCGTGGAAGATACGGTTATGACCACGGAGGAGATTGCCAGGGAGTTCAGCGATGAGGTGGCGCTTCTGGTGGACGGCGTGACAAAGCTGGGCCAGCTGTCCTATTCTAAGGACAAGATCGAGATTCAGGCGGAGAATCTGCGGAAGATGTTTCTGGCTATGGCCAAGGATATCCGGGTGATTCTGATTAAGCTTGCGGACCGTCTGCATAATATGCGGACCTTGAAATACATGAAGCCGGAGAAGCAAAAGGAGAAGGCCCGGGAGACCATGGATATCTATGCTCCCATTGCCCAAAGGCTTGGTATTTCCAAGGTGAAAAATGAGCTGGATGACTTGTCTCTCAAGTATCTGGAGCCTGAGGTTTATTATTACCTGAAGGAGCAGATTGCAGATACCAGGAGCGCCCGGGAGAATTTTGTGCAGGGAATCGTGGACGAGGTGCGCAGGCACATTGTAAATGCCAGTATCGAGGGCCAGGTGGACGGCCGGGTAAAGCATTTCTTCAGCATTTATAAAAAGATGGTAAATCAGGACAAAACGCTGGATCAGATTTACGATCTCTTTGCCGTACGCATTATTGTGGAATCTGTCAAGGATTGCTACGCAGCTTTGGGCGTGATTCACGAAATGTATAAGCCTATCCCCGGGCGTTTCAAAGATTACATTGCCATGCCCAAACCTAACATGTATCAGTCTTTGCATACCACCCTGATCGGGCCCAACGGCCAGCCCTTTGAGATCCAGATCCGGACCTATGAGATGCACCGGATCGCAGAATATGGTATTGCCGCACACTGGAAATACAAGGAAGGCGGCGACGGCAAGAAGTCTGTGGGCAAGCAGGAGGAGGAGAAGATGAGCTGGCTGCGCCAGATCCTGGAGTGGCAGCGGGATATGTCCGACAACAAGGAATTTCTCAATCTTCTAAAAAGCGACCTGGATCTTTTTTCTGAGAGCGTGTACTGCTTTACGCCCTCCGGGGATGTGAAGAACCTGCCCAACGGCTCCACGCCCATTGATTTTGCCTACAGCGTGCACAGCGCTGTGGGAAACCGCATGATTGGAGCCCGGGTCAACGGCAAGCTTGTGACCATTGATTACAAGATTCAAAACGGCGACCGCATCGAGGTATTGACTTCCCAGAATTCTAAGGGTCCCAGCCGGGACTGGCTCAATGTGGTGAAGAGCACCCAGGCCAAGAATAAAATCAACCAGTGGTTCCGTCATGAATTCAAGGATGAAAACATACAGAGAGGCAAAGAGCTGCTGGCTCAATATAGCCGGGTTAAGGGTATTACCCTGAGTGATATTATGAAGCCGGAGTTTCAGGAGGCGGTACTGCGCAAATACGGCTTCCGGGACTGGGAATCCGTGCTGGCAGCCGTGGGTCATGGAGGCCTGAAGGAAGGCCAGGTCATCAACAAGATGAACGAGGAGTATGAAAAGCTCCACAGAAAGGCCGTGACGGACGAGAAGGTTATGGAGGCTGTCTCAGAGACCCGAGACAATAAGCTGCATCTGGCCAAATCCAAAAGCGGCATTGTGGTCAAGGGCATTACCGATGTATCCGTACGCTTCTCCAAGTGCTGCAGCCCGGTGCCGGGCGATGAGATTGTGGGCTTTGTCACGAGAGGCCGGGGCGTGTCCATACACCGGACGGACTGCGTGAATATCATAAACTTGACAGGGATGGACCGACAGCGGCTGATTGACGCGGAGTGGCAGGATGCCAGCCTTACAGAGGCTTCCGGGCGCTATACCACAGAGATCAGAATATTTGCCAATGACCGTACCGGGCTTCTGGTGGATATCTCCAAGATTTTCACAGAGCGGCAGATCAATATGTCGGGGATTAATGTGCGCACCAGCAAGCAGGGGACGGCTACGATTTCCATTGCCTTTGAGATTGGGGGTAAGGAGGAGCTGCAGCGGATCGTGGAAAAGCTCAGACAGGTGGAGAGTGTGTTGGATATTGAACGTTCCACAGGTTGAGGCGTGAAGGTACGCGGAGGGAATTTTAAATGGATTTACCAGGGTTCCTGGGAACAGGAGCCAGGCAGAAGGGCAGGGATTGCGGCTGATCAAGCCGCCCTCTTGCCCTTTTTTGCGGTTTGTGATAGGATAACCAGGGAGGGAAAACGTGCGATGACTTATGAAGAAGCGAGAGCATTTATAGAGGAGACGGGTTCCTGCGGATACCGGCTGGGATTAGACTGCATCCGTGAGATGCTGCACCGTCTGGGAAATCCCCAGGATTCCCTGCGGTTCATCCACATTGCGGGAACCAACGGCAAGGGCTCGGTGCTGGCCTATATTTCCACGGTGCTGACGGAAGCCGGATACCGGGTGGGGCGGTACAGCTCCCCGGCCATTTTCTGCTATGAGGAGCGGTTTCAGGTAGATGAAAAAAATATTTCCAGAGAGGATCTTGCAAGGATTACAGCCAGGATCAAAAAGGTTGGCCAGGAGATGGTGAAGGATGGGCTTTTGCATCCCACCTGTTTTGAGGTGGAAACCGTGTTGGCTTTTCTGTATTTTTGGGAGCAGCAGTGTGATCTGGTGGTGCTGGAGACGGGCATGGGCGGCCTTACGGATGCCACTAATGTGGTGGAGACCACCCTGGTCAGCGTGTTGACCTCCATCAGCATGGATCATATGGGATTTCTGGGCGATACCTTGGGAGAGATCGCGGCTATGAAGGCGGGAATCATTAAGCCCAAGACAGCTGTGGTAAGCGCCTGCCAGGAACCAGAGGCAGAGAGGGTGATCCAGGCGGCCTGTGAGGAACGAAGCTGTACCTGCCGGCAGATGGAGCCGGAGAAGCTGCAAGACGTGAGAGGAGGTCTGAGAAAGCAGATCTTTTCCTATAAACAGTATGCGGAACTTGAGATTCCTCTGGCAGGCGTTCATCAGATTGCCAACGCGGCTCTGGCTCTGGAGGCGCTGGAAAGCTTACAGGAGCTTGGATATCCGGTTTCAGAGGAAGCCCTGAGAAGGGGACTTGCCCGGACTGTGTGGAAGGGCAGATTTACCGTGGTGGAAGAGGAGCCCCTATTGATCCTGGACGGCGCCCACAATCGGGATGCGGCGGACCGTCTTAGGGAAAGCCTTAAGCTTTATTTTCCGGATAGGCGGCTCATTTTCATTGCAGGCGTGCTGGCGGACAAGGAATACGAATATATGGCGTCTGTGCTGGCGCCTTTGGCGGACCGGATCTATACGGTTATGACACCGGACAATCCCCGGGCCCTGCCTGCAGAGGATTTGGCCCGGACTATGGGAAAATACAATTCGCATGCGGAGGCGGCCGAAGATTTGAAGGAGGCTGTGAAGCTTGCAAAAGAGGCGGCCCAAAAAGAGGATGTGATCGTGGCATTTGGTTCCCTGTCCTATCTGGGGGCGCTTAGCAGAGCGCTGGAAGAGGGATAGAGGGACGAATAAACAGGACAGGAGCATGACATGAAGGATTTACAGGAATTGCGGAAGGACATTGACCAGCTGGACCGGCAGATGGTGGAGCTTTTTGAGCAGCGCATGGAGGTGTGCCGTCAGGTGGCGGAATATAAGATCCAGTCCGCCACGAAGGTGCTGGACCGAAAAAGAGAGCTGGAGAAGCTGGAGGCTGTGGGGGCTTTGGCCCACAATGAATTTAACCGGCACGGGATTAGGGAGCTGTTTCAGCAGGTTATGGCCATGAGCCGCAAGCTGCAGTATCAGCTTTTGGAAAGCTATGGAGCCAGAGGCCGCTTTCCCTTTGTCATGGTGGATCAGATTGAGCGGGAACATGTGCGGGTGGTCTATCAGGGGGAAGAGGGAGCTTATACGCAGCAGGCCATGCTGGAATATTTCGGGGAGCATGTGAGCAGCTTCCATGTGGAGCAATGGCGGGACGCCATGGTAGCTATTGCGGAAGGCATGGCAGACTATGCGGTGCTGCCCATTGAGAATTCCACGGCAGGGATTGTCAGCGACATCTATGACCTTTTGGTAGAGTTTGACAATTATATAGTGGCGGAGAAGATTATTCCCATCCACCATGCCCTTCTGGGTTTGCCGGGCGCCCAGATATCGGATATTCAAACCGTGTACTCCCATCCCCAGGGCTTGATGCAGTGCAGCCGTTTCCTGGAGGAACATCGGGGGTGGCAGCAGGTGAGTATGCTGAATACAGCCATGGCTGCGCGCAAGGTTCTGGAGGATCAGGACAAGAGCCAGGCGGCCATTGCCAGCATGGCTGCGGCAAAGGCTTTTGGATTAAAGGTGCTGAAAGAGCATGTGAACCACAGCGACACCAATTCCACCCGTTTCATTGTAGCTACCAATCAGAAGATGTATGCCAGGGATGCAGGGAAGGTGAGTATTTGTTTTGAGGTGCCCCATGAGAGTGGAAGCCTGTACAATGTGTTGTCCCACTTTATTTATAACGGACTGAACATGTGCCGGATCGAGTCACGGCCCATTCCGGATCGTAACTGGGAGTACCATTTCTTTGTGGACTTTGATGGAAATTTAAATGACAGCGCGGTGAAAAATGCTTTGCGGGGGATTCAGGAGGAGGCCCTGAATCTGAAAATACTGGGAAATTATTGAGGAGGAGAAGTATGAAACCCTATATTATAACCACAGATACCACAGCGGATCTGCCAAAGGAATACCTGGAGGAGCACGGAATCGGAGTCATGTCCCTGAATTATATTATAGAGGGAACCACCTATGACTGGGAGCACCCGCTTCCCGTGGAGGAGTTTTACGCAAAAATGCGGGGCGGTTCCATGCCCACCACCTCCCAGGTAAATCCGGAGACTGCCAAGGAGATTTTTTCCGGATTTCTGGCAGAGGGCGTGGATGTTCTGCACATTGCATTTTCCTCTGCTCTAAGCGGCAGCTACAACAGCGCCCGCATTGCGGCAGAGGAGCTGAAAGAGGAGCAGCCAAAGAACCAGGTCGTGGTGGTGGATTCCCTGTGCGCCTCTCTGGGAGAGGGACTTTTGGTGCACAAAGCCGTAAAGATGAAAGAAGCCGGGAAGAGCCTGGAGGAGACGGCTGCCTGGGTAGAGCAGCATAAGCTTGAGATCTGCCACAATTTTACCGTGGATGATCTCTTCCACCTGCACCGGGGAGGCCGGGTGTCCAAGGCCACGGCAATTTTGGGCACCATGATCAACATTAAGCCAGTGCTTCATGTGGACGATCAGGGCCGGCTTATTAACATTGACAAGGTACGGGGACGGCGCAAATCCCTCAACGCCCTGGTAGACCGGATGGAGCAGCAGGTCAGGGGTTTTGAGAATGACACGGTGTTTATCAGCCACGGGGACTGCCTGGAGGAGGCCCAGTATGTGGCGGAGCAGGTGAAGAAGCGCTTTGGCATTACGGAGATTCTCATCAACCATGTGGGGCCCACCATCGGGGCCCATTCCGGGCCCGGAACCATGGCTCTGTTCTTTATGGGGCAGCCCAGGTAAAGGGGTTGCCCTATCAGACATATCCAATACAGCCCGCGCATAGAATTAGGCAAGAATTTGTGTGAGACCGCGGGAAGCGCCGGAATACAGCCTTGATCTGCATGCCAATACGGCTGTAGGGCAGGGAAGGTGTGCCGTAAGGGCGCCAGAGCAGCGGCCATGTGAGGGATATGAAGGGACAAAAAAGAGAGGAACAAAGAAGGATCCGCAAGGGGAGCGGGGCTGTGCTGGCATTTTTTATCGGCTCCGGCTTTGCCAGCGGGCAGGAGATCCTGCAGTTTTTCGGAGCATATGGGACAGGGAAAGGAGCCCTTGGGCTGTGCCTTTCCCTGTTTTTTGTGTATCTGTGTGTATACAGGATCCTGCTGGATGGGGGAAAGAGGCAGAACATGAGGGCGTCGGAGCTATTGAACTGGTATTGCGGTCCCTATCTGGGAGCTCTTCTGGAGTGGCTCACCCCTTTTTTCCTGTTTTTATGCTACAGCGTTATGCTGGCCGGAAGCGGGGCTCTGCTGGGGGAATATCTGGGGCTTCAGGTACAGACCGGCCGGCTTTTGATGCTGGCCTTATCTCTGGGCACCGTGCTTTTGGGACTGAACCGGCTTACGGAGATTATTGGACGAATAGGGCCGGTGATTGTGGCCTTGGTGTTTGGATTAGGCTTGGCCTGTGTGCTCCGGCAGGGAGGGATGCACCTGGGTTCTGCCTCTGAGGCGCGGCAGGCCGGAATTTTACCTACAGCCGAAAGCTGGATTCTGTCCGCCTTTTTGTACGCCGGCTTTACGGTGCTGACAGCCCTGCCCTTTCTGACAGGATTGGGCAAAAGCCTGTCCTCTGAGAAGGAGCGAAGCCGCTGCGCGTTTTATGGCTGCGGAATCTATTGGGCGGGAGCCATGCTTTTGCTCCTGGGTCTTCTGGCTTCCCTTGAGGAGATTGGAGGAAAGGGCGTTCCCACCGTATATCTGGCGGAGCAGCTTGTGCCAGGGGCAGGGCTTGTCTTTGCGGCGGTTATGTTTGCGGGAATTTATACCACGGCAGTGCCTATGCTGTGGTCTGTGGGCAGCAGGCTGGCTTCGGAGGAACATAGGGGTCGGTTTTCTCTGGCCTGCATGGCTGTGGCGGGAGGCGCTTTCCTCTGGAGCCGCATGGATTTCTCTTTTCTGGTGGGGACGGTTTATCCTTATATTGGGTATTTTGGACTGGCGATTGTGGTTTGTATTTTGAGGAAAGGGATCCATACCAGAAGCAAACGGGGAATTAGTGCTGGGAAAGTCTTTACCGGAGGCTTCTCCCAGTGGCCTCCTCATACATGGCGATGAGATTTTCCGGCGGCACATTGGCCACGATATTGTGGATGGTGTTGAAGACGAATCCGCCGTTCTTTCCCAGAATATCAATTCGTTCCCGCACCTGTCTGCGCACCTCTTCCGGCGTGCCAAAGGGCAGGGTATTCTGGGTATCCACACCGCCGCCCCAGAAGGTGAATTTGTCCCCATATTTTTCTTTAATCTTTTTGGCGTCCATGCCCCTGGCGGAAAGCTGCAAAGGATTTAAGCAGTCCAGGCCCATTTCTGCAAAATCGTCCAGAAAATCGTAGACAGCGCCGCAGGTGTGGTAAAAGGTTTTCCAGCCAGTGTGGGTGTGGACCCAGTCGTTGATCTCCTTGTAGAAGGGCTTGTACAGCTCCCGGAAGGTGGACAGGCTCATCATGCCGGAGAGCTGGTTTCCAAAATCAGTTCCGGAGATCCAGACCACCTGGATGCGCTCGCCCACAGCCTGCCGGTAGATTTCCAGATTCTTCAGCATAATATCCGTCTGATAGCGGAATACGGCCTTGATGTAATCCGGGTACATGGAATGCGCCATAAGCCAGTCATCCACCCGGCGGATTCCTCTGGGATGCTTGACAGCCGGGCCGGGAACCACTGCAGCGTCTCCCAGACCGCCGCCGCCGATCATGCCCACGATGCCGTAATCCGTGTTTTCATAGAGCTCTATGGATTTTTTCTCCCAGTAGCGGGCCTCCTGGTCGGATACCACGGAGAAATCCTCCTTAAAATCCTCCACAGGAGTCAGGTCTTCCTCGTCCAGATCCCAGTCAAAGTGATCCTGGGGCACGCTGTCAAAGAAGGAGCCTCCTTTGGGAATGACTGCAGAATACTCTGCGGTCCGGTCCCCCTGGGGATAGACATAAATCTTGCCGGATTCGTCTGTATCATAGGTAAAGCCGCCGCCCATCCAGACAGGCGTGCCGTCGTCCATCTGCCATTCTTTCCAGTGATCATTCTGATAGCCGAAGAAGTTTGAAGTGTTATACAGACCTACCACGTCCACGCCTAACAAGTCCAGGAGATCCTGCTCTACCTGGCCTAAAAGCTGGGCTGGCTCTATGATTTTCAGACGGTGATCCTCCAGATGAAGAGCCCGGCGCAGCTGATAGAGAGAGCTGGCATTGATTCCGGTCTGTCCAGTAGCCCCCAGATCCAGGGGAAGACGGTCGGGAGTCTGATGATTTAAGGTTGCGATTAATCGTTCTCGGGATGTCATAGAAAGGTCCTCCTTTTTATGCATGTTTTACAGCTTGTTGCCTTTATTATAGTGTTTTCCAGTGAAATGTCATTGCCTAAACTTGCGGGATCATTGCAAAAAATTGCCCTGTTCTGAAGGAAGGGGATTGGCATACAAAGACCCTGTGGTGTAGAATAAAATTGTCAGGGAAACGGGAAATGAAGGATGGGGGAAAAGGAAAACAGAGGGAATGAAGGATGGAGGAAGAGGAAAACAGAGGGAATAAAGGATGGAGGAAGAGGAAAACAGAGGGAATAAAGGATGGAGGAAGAGGAAAACAGAGGAAATGAAGGATGAAGGAAGAGGAAAAAAGGGGGAATGAAGGATGCTGACACAGGAATATAAGGTAAAGAAGGGGTCGGAATATTTCGTCTGGACGCCAAGCGCTCTGGCTCGGGAAACCTTTTTTTATCCTCTGGTTATCGGGCGTCATTTTTATGAGAAGGATTATTTTCTCCACCGGGAGTCCTTCGACAGTTTTTTGCTCATGCATATAAGAAAGGGGACCTGCACCGTATGCTCGGGAGAGAGTATCTGCCAGGTGAGAGAGGGCCAGACGGTGTTGCTGGATTGCTATCAGTCCCACGCCTATTATTCAGAGACAGAGTGGGAGGCCTTGTGGGTGCATTTTGACGGTCCCATGAGCCGGAAATACTATGAGGCGGTGACAGGGGGGCGTCTTCTGGCGGCTTCCCATGAGGATCCTGCCAGGTTTCAGGCGGATTTTGGGCGGCTGTACCAGCCATTTCAGGAAGGAACCTGCATTACGGAAATTGTCATGTCCTCCCAGATTACCCAGCTGCTGACGAATCTGTCCCTGGCCCGTCAGGCGGTTCGGGAACGTCCGGCCTATTCCCAGGCGGTTGCGGAGAGTCTCACCTATATTCAGGAGCATCTGGCAGAGGAGGGACTGTCCCTGGAACGATTATCCGGCCAGGCGAATCTAAGTCTGTATTATTATTCCCGGCTCTTTAAGAGGGAGACAGGCTATACGCCCCATGAGTATATTATCCTCTCGAGACTAAACGCGGCAAAATTCCTGCTGAGAAGCTCGGGATCCTCCGTAAAGGAGATCTGTTATCGCTGCGGATTTTATAGCGAGAGTGCTTTTTGCAGCACCTTTCGCAGGTGGGAGGGCGTGTCTCCGGGGCAGTATCGCAAAAATACAGCCTCTCTGCAAAGAAAAGAATAAGGGCTTATCTCTGGCATTCCTGTTCCCTGGAGATGGAGAAAGTTACCGCCGCGGCAATCCCGGCTAAAATCATATTTATGATCCACAAGGGTTCATATCCCAGCCCATTCTTCACCAGAATTCCCCCCAGGTTGGTGCTGATAAAGGCGCCGATCTGATGGCCGATGAGGGTAAAGCCATATAAGACGGCCATTTTATCAACGCCGAATTTTCGGCTGATGATACCGGAGGTGGGAGGTACCGTGGCATCCCCGCTTAGGCCCAGAAGCGCTGTGGAAAGAAACGAAAACCCGGCTGTCTTTGGGAACAGCAGAACTCCCACAGAGACAATGGCCCTCATGGCGTAAATGCCGGCAAGAATATTTTTCATGCGGAATTTTGTGTCCAGAAATCCAATCGCCACCGCGCCAGCCATGGTGGCGATTCCGTATACGGTCAGGGCCAGAGACGCTGTCTGTCCGGAAATTCCATAGGACAGAAATTGAGAAAAAAGATGGCTTTCCATAATTGCCATATAGAAGCCGCAGGTGGAAAAACCAATGACCAGCAGGCGGTAATCCCGGTCTCTCAGGGCAGTCTTCAGAATAAGGGTCAAAGATTCGCTGGAACGGCTGTTGTCCCTGGGCTGTACCACACAGATTTTATTGGCCTTTCCCAGCCACAAGGCCACCGGGATCATGGTGAGAAAGGGAACGGAAATTACGGTCATGGCCGTGTGAATTCCGAAGCCGGAGATCATGCCCTCCAGTGCGGGAGACATGAGGGCGTCGCCAATGCCGGCACTGGCCTGAACGATGCCGGAAACCAGGGCCGCCCGGCGCTCCCCAAGTACGGGTATAATGGCGCCCATGACAATGCCAAAGGAAAGTCCTGTGGTCCCAAAGGGCAGAATCAGTCCGAAAAACAGGAACAGGGAGACAAAGCTGCGGCAATGAGGCGTTACCATCAACCCGGCTATGGTACAGACAATCCCTAAAAGAATCACAAAGACATTGGATTTTCTTAAGGCCAGCATCCCCAAAAAGGGCTGTGCAAAGCCATAGACCAGAGCGCCGGTTCCGATGCAGAAGCTGATACTGGCATAATCCATGCCGGTAGCCGGCAGGAGGCCTGTCATCATAATTCCATAGTTATCGTGCACTCCCTGCATAACGCCGTGCACAAGGCACGCTGCTATGATGACAACGACAATCTGTAGCAGTTCCTGACAATTTTTGCCCTCTCGGTTCATATGGATCATCCTTTTTCACTTTATACTTGCATTGTATTCTGTTTCTCGTGAAAGGGAACCCTGTGAATTGTAAGGTTTTATGTATAAAGCATTCCATTTGAAGATGGTTTGAAAGAATGAAAGATGGTTTGACAGATCAGAAAAAGCAGGAACCCTTGTCTTTTAAGGATTCCTGCGTCATTTTCAATCAGTCGGAGTAACAGGATTTGAACCTGCGACCTCTCGGCCCCCAGCCGAGCGCGCTACCAAGCTACGCCATACTCCGGTAAGAAAGAGTATAGCACAGGTCACCCCAAAAAGTAAAGAGAAAAATTAAAAAAATTCAAAAAAATTAAAAATTGACAATATTTTACAATATTTTTATTCCAGCATACGGTTTCTGAATCGGGGCAAATTAGTATCAGGTGAAACAGATCCCTGATATGAAATTGGAATAACAGGAGGTAATCTTATTATGAAAGCAGTAAATATTTTAGTCCTTACCATCAGCATTATAGGCGCTATAAACTGGGGACTTATCGGATTTTTCAATTTTAATTTGGTGGAAGCCCTTTTTGGCGCCGGCGGAGCAGCCCGGATTATTTACGCCCTGGTAGGATTGTGTGGATTGTATCTTTTGTCTTTTTACGGCAGAACGGGCGAGAGAGTCTCATAGGCGAAGACTAAGTTTTGGAGAGTTAGTCATAGAATACCTCCTGGGTAGACAAGGGAAAGAACTAAAATCTACCTGGGAGGTATTTTTCGGCTTTCTTCCTCATATACTGTCAACAGGAGGTAACGCCCATGATACAGCACTATCCCTTTGAACTTCTACCGCTTCCCTATCTCTATGATGCGCTGGAGCCCAACATTGATATGGAAACCATGTACTTTCATCACACTAAGCATCTGCGCACCTACATAGAGAAGCTGAATCAGGCCCTGGCGCCCTATCCGGAGTTTCATAACTGGACACTGGAACGACTTTTGCTGCATTTAGATGAGCTTCCGGAGGAAATTCGGGAGGAGGTGCGGCGAAATGCAGGCGGTGTTTTCAACCATCAGTTTTATTTTGACGGCATGTCTCCGGTACCCAGGAAGCCGGAAGGCCAGCTGAAGGAGGCCATGCTTTTGGATTTTGGCACCTATGAAGCCTTTCAGAAGACCTTTTTTGAGATGGCCATGTCTGTGTTTGGCTCTGGTTATCTATGGCTGGTTTGCGATAATCGGGGGAAGCTTGCCATTGTACCTACAGTCAACCAGAATACTCCCATATCCCGGGATCTGTATCCTTTGATGAATCTGGATCTCTGGGAGCACGCCTACTATTTAAAGCACAAGAACCTGCGGGCGGATTATGTATGGGACTGGTTTCCCCTGGTGAACTGGGAGGAGGTAGGACGGAGGTACCAGCAGGCTCTGCTGACGATTGCGTTGCAAAACAGTGTATAAAAAGTAATGGATATCAGGGCAGGTCTGGTTGACGGATCATCCGGAACCTGTTATGATCTAGGAATGAAATAGTTGCAGAAGAATCAAAAATGCACCAAGGAGGAACCCATGCAGTATCAGGCGGATGTGAAACGATATGAAACCATGCAGTATAACCGGTGCGGAAACAGCGGCCTTAAGCTTCCCGCCGTGTCCCTGGGATTGTGGCATAATTTTGGCAGTACGGGAGTGTATGAGAATATGCGTCGGATTTGCTTTACGGCCTTTGACCACGGGATCACCCATTTTGACCTGGCGAACAATTACGGACCGGAGCCTGGAAGCGCGGAGCAAAATTTCGGAAGGATTCTCAGGGAGGAGCTGCATGCTTACCGGGACGAGCTGATTGTCAGCACCAAGGCTGGGTTTACCATGTGGGACGGACCTTACGGGGACTGGGGCAGCCGGAAATACCTGATTGCCAGTCTGGATCAGAGTCTTTCCCGCATGGGGTTGGATTATGTGGATCTCTTCTACCATCACCGTATGGATCCGGAGACGCCCCTGGAGGAAACCATGGGAGCCCTGGCTTCGATTGTGCAAAGCGGAAAAGCCCTGTATGTGGGAATTTCCAATTATGACGGAGAGCATCTGAAGAAGGCCTGCGCCCTGCTGGAGGAGCTTCGCTGTCCCTTTATTATCAACCAGAACCGTTATTCCATTTTTGACCGGACCATTGAGGAGAACGGGTTAAAGGAGACAGCGGCCAGCCTGAAAAAAGGCATCATTGCTTTCAGTCCCCTGGCTCAGGGACTTTTGACGGACCGGTATCTCCATGGGGTGCCAGGGGACAGCAGGATCCGTACAGATGGGCGTTTCCTAAAGGAGGAGACGGTAAACCAGCGGATTTCCCAGATCCGGGAGCTTCATGAGCTGGCGTCTCAGCGGGGAGAACCTCTGGCTTCTCTGGCGCTTGCCTGGGTTTTAAAGGATCAGGATGTGACCAGCGTACTGGTGGGAGCCTCCAGGCCGGAGCAGGTTGTGGAAAATCTGGGCATGCTGAAGAGCGCGCCCTTTACGCAGGAGGAGCTGAGGCGGATTGACGAGATCGCCGGAAGATAAGCGGGAGTGAGTAAATCCCATGGGGGTAACCCCACCTGGAGTAGAACAAAGGCGTTCTTTTGGGAGAAAGAGCGCCTTTTTTAGAATCATCCTGGGGCAGTTGCAGGATGGACGGTGATCCATAACGTTTCTAATCAAAGAAAGAGAAAAGGAGAATACAGAGATGGGCAAGTATACAAAAAAGGATATATTGCGTTTGGTAGAGGAGGAGGATGTGGAATTTATCCGTCTGCAGTTTACCGATTTGTTTGGAAATCTGAAAAATGTGGCCATCACCTCCAGCCAGCTGGAGAAGGCCCTGGATAATAAGTGTATGTTTGACGGCTCCTCCATTGACGGGTTTGCCCGTATGGAGGAGTCGGATATGTACCTGTATCCGGATCTGGACACCCTGGCAATTTTTCCCTGGCGGCCTCAGCAGGGGAAGGTGGCCCGGCTCATCTGCGATGTGTACCGGCCGGACCGAACGCCCTTTGAGGGGGATCCCCGATACATTTTGAAAAAGGTGTTGGGCCAGGCGGCAGACATGGGATACCGGTTTGATGTGGGGCCGGAATGCGAGTTTTTCCTGTTCCACACAGACGACGACGGACTGCCCACCACCATAACCCGGGAGCGAGCCGGATATTTTGATCTGGGCCCCATGGATCTGGGGGAGAATGTGCGAAGAGATATTGTGCTTACCCTGGAGGAGATGGGATTTGAGGTGGAATCCTCCCACCATGAGATGGCTCCGGGCCAGCACGAGATTGATTTTCGCTATGACGACGCCCTCAATACGGCGGATAATATTATGACCTTTAAGCTGGCGGTAAAGACCATTGCCAGGCGCTGCGGCCTTCATGCCACCTTTATGCCAAAGCCTAAATTTGGAGTCAACGGCTCCGGAATGCACACCAATATGTCTCTGGCCCGGGACGGCCGCAATCTGTTTCGGGACGATGCGGATGAAAATGGCCTAAGCCAGGAGGCTTATTATTTTATGGGAGGGATTTTTCGCCATATCAAGGGGATTACAGCCATTACCAATCCCATTGTGAATTCCTATAAGCGGCTGGTGCCCGGATATGAGGCGCCGGTGGATATTGCCTGGTCTGCCAAATACCGTAAGCTTATGATTCGGATTCCGGAGGAGAGGGAGGAGAATACCCGCATTGAGCTTCGAAGCCCGGATCCCTCCTGCAATCCCTATCTGGCCCTGGCTGTGTGCCTGGCCGCAGGACTTGACGGTATCCGGAACAGGCTTTTGCCCCCTGCCTGTGTGGATCGCAGCGTAACGGCCATGACAAAAGAGGAGCGGAAGGAGCTGCATGTGGATTCCCTGCCGGGAAGCCTTCTGGAAGCCCTGGAGGAGCTTGGGCAGGATTCTCTGCTTATGGGCGTGCTGGGGGAACGCACCGGGCAAAATTATATTTTGGCAAAGAAAGAGGAGTGGACTCAGTACTGCAGCCAGGTGACAGACTGGGAGATCGAAAACTACCTGTACCGGATCTGACGATACATTTGTGATCGACGGAAAGGACAGGGGGTGTAGGTATGACGAATATTATCGTGCTGTTTCCCAAGGAGGGGGATGCCAGGAATATCCGGAATCTTCTGGTGCGCCATGGGTTTTCGGTGGCTGCGGTGTGTACTTCCGGAAGCCAGGCCCTGAGTTATGCCAATTCCCTGAGCGACGGCGTGGTGGTATGTGGATATAAATATCAGGACATGCTGTATACACAGCTGCAGGAGTGCCTTCCGCCTCATTTTGAAATGCTGCTGGTGGCCTCGGAGCGTGTGTTTGGAGAATGTGCGGGCAGCAAAGTCATGTGCGTCTCCATGCCTCTGAAGGTCCAGGATCTCATCAATACCCTGGAGATGATGTGCGCCCATATGGCCCGCCGGAAGCGGAAAGTGAGGTCAAAGCCCAAGGCGCGCTCAGAGGAAGAACAAAAAACTATTCAGGAGGCTAAGGAGCTTCTCATGGAGCGGAATCATATGACAGAGGAGGAGGCCCACCGTTACATACAGAAGTGCAGCATGGACAGCGGCACAAATCTGGTGGAGACGGCTGAGATGGTGTTGAGCATGATGCGGATGTAGCAGACAGAAGAAGGTATAAGAGAGGACTTTACAGGGCCGGGATTTTTTGGTAAACTGCCAGATGAGGGTACAGCAGATCTGGGCTTGTACAGGCAGGAACAGGCGCGGATTTTGTCTGTATGGAACAGAGCAGGAGGAGTTCATGAGGTTTACCAAAATGCACGGAATCGGAAACGATTACGTCTATGTGGACTGCACCAGAAAAAAGCTTGCCCATCCGGAGGAGATTGCCCGGGTAGTGAGCCATAGAGGCAAGGGAATCGGATCGGACGGATTGATTTTGATCTGTCCCTCCAAGACGGCGGATTTTCGCATGGAAATGTACAATGCAGATGGCTCTGTGGGAAAAATGTGCGGAAACGGTATCCGCTGTGTGGCCAAATACGTGTATGACCGGGGCATGACAGACAAGACCAGGCTTCGGGTGGAGACCTTATCGGGGGTAAAGACCCTGGAGCTTATGGTTCAAGACGGTTTGGTGGAGCAGATTCAGGTGAATATGGGGATTCCCCTGTTGAAGCCGGAGGAGGTTCCGGTGTTGGGAAGGGGAGAACAGCTGGTTGGAGAGCCTATTCTGGTAGGGAAACATACGTATGCCATGACCTGTGTGTCCATGGGAAATCCCCATGCGGTTGTCTTTCTGGATCATGTGGAGTCCCTGGAGCTGGAGAAGCTTGGCCCCCTTTTTGAGAACCATGAGCGGTTTCCCCAGCGGGTAAACACAGAGTTTGCCCAGGTGCTTGATGGGGAGAACATTCGCATGCGGGTGTGGGAGCGGGGATCCGGGGAAACGTTGGCCTGCGGTACGGGAGCCTGCGCCGTGCTTGTGGCTGCTGTCCTGAATGGATATACGCAAAGGCGGGCCCTGGTTCACCTGTTAGGCGGGGAACTGACGATTCGCTGGAGCAGGGAGGATGGCTGCGTCTATATGACAGGGCCTGCCGCCTTTGTGTTTGACGGGGACATAGATCTGGGTGACCTGGAATAAGGGAGAGGCTTGGAGAACGGATGGAGCAGGTAAAACCGGAAATAACCGCCGTTTTGAAAGAGAAGAGGAAAAATAGGGAGGTACGTTTTATGTTTAAGGTAAACGAAAATTATTTAAAGCTGCCGGGGAGCTATCTGTTCTCCACCATTGGAAAGAAAGTGGCGGCGTATCAGGCAGCCAATCCGGACCGGCAGATTATCCGGCTGGGCATTGGGGATGTGACTCAGCCCCTGGCTCCGGCCATCATAGACAGTCTTCACAAGGCTGTGGATGAGATGAGCCATGCAGAGACCTTCCGGGGATATGCGCCGGATCTGGGTTATGAGTTCCTGCGCAGCGCCATTGCCAGGAACGATTATCAGGACCGGGGAGCGGATATTGCCGAGGATGAGATCTTTGTCAGCGACGGGGCCAAAAGCGATTCTGGAAATATCCAGGAGATTTTCAGCCTGGACAATAAGATCGCCGTCTGCGATCCCGTTTATCCAGTCTATGTGGACAGCAATGTAATGGCAGGACGCACCGGTTCCTATGATGCAAGGACCCAGACCTGGAGCGACGTGATCTACATGCCCTGTACGGCGGACAACGGATTCAGTCCGGAGATTCCCAAGGAGACCCCGGATCTGATTTACCTTTGTTTTCCCAACAATCCCACAGGCGCCACGATCACGAAGGATCAGCTGCAGGTATGGGTGGACTATGCCAACCGGGTGGGGGCTGTGATTATCTATGACGCAGCCTATGAGGCTTATATTTCAGAGGAGCATGTGCCCCACACGATTTTTGAATGCCAGGGAGCCAGGACCTGCGCCATAGAGCTGAAGAGCTTTTCCAAAAACGCAGGCTTTACCGGGGTGCGCTTAAGCTATACGGTGATCCCCAAGGATTTGAAATGCGGGGATACTGCGCTTCACAGTCTGTGGGCCAGACGCCACGGCACCAAGTACAACGGGGCTCCCTACATCATCCAGCGGGCCGGAGAGGCCGTATATTCGCCGGAGGGGAAGGAGCAGCTGAAGGAACAGGTGGCTTATTACATGAACAATGCCCGTGTCATTTATGAGGGCCTGCAGGAGGCGGGATATACGGTGTCTGGCGGGGTCAATGCCCCGTACATTTGGCTCAAAACCCCGGCGGGAATGAGTTCCTGGGAGTTCTTTGACTATTTGCTGGAAAACGCCAATGTGGTGGGCACTCCGGGTTCCGGCTTCGGCCCCAGCGGAGAGGGATATTTCCGGCTTACTGCTTTTGGATCCTATGAGAATACGGTGACAGCTTTAGAGCGGATTAAAAAGTTATAGGATCTGTTTATCCGCAACGTTCTGTTTTTCCAAAGGGCGGGTGCGGAAGGGACAGCTTACCTTTATAGATAAAACAGGAGGAACAGGAACATGACAAAAGTAGTGATTGAGCCAGGAGTCTGCGGTTTTTTAAGTCGGGTAAGCGCTGAGTCGGAGGACCAGATGGAAGTAGTGGTGAAGGTAAAATCCGGCTGCGAGAGCGTGCGGAACATGATGAAGGAGCTGGGAGATACCTTTGACGCCTACGAGCTCTGCCTGCAAAAGCCAGGAGTGGGGCCTCTGTATACGTATGCCCAGGAGCATTTTCCGGTTCATGCAGCTTGTCCCGTGCTGAATGGGATCTTAAAATGCGTGGAGGCAGAGTGTAAGCTTGCCCTGAAGCAGGATGCATCCATCCGCTTTGAGGATTAAAAGCTTCGCAGAGAAAGAGTAATTCACAAAGGGGCTGTGGCAAAAATTTTGCAACAGTCCCTTTTGCGCAATATACGTAAATTACAGCAGATGGATGCCCAGAAGCTCGGCCTCATGGCGCACCTGCTCCGGCCACAGGGAAGCCTGGACCTCGCCAATATGGGCTTTGCGCAGGAAGAACATGCACAGCCGGGATTGGCCGATGCCGCCGCCTATGGTGTAGGGCAGCTTTTCCTCTAAAACGGCCTTCTGGAAGGGGAGGTTTGCCCGCTCCTCACAGCCGGCAAGCTTTAACTGTCTCTCTAAAGCGCTGGCGTCCACACGGATTCCCATGGAGGACAGCTCCAGGGCGTGACCCAGCAGGGGATACCAGACCAGAATGTCCCCATTCAGGTGCCAGTCGTCGTAGTCCGGGGCCCGGCCATCGTGACGTTCCCCGTTGGAGAGCGTATCGCCGATTTCCATGAGGAACACGGCGCCCTTTTCCTCTGTGATCCGATCCTCCCGCTCCTTGGGGGTACAATCCGGATACAGGTCCACAAGCTCCTGGGAGGTAATGAAAAAGATCTCCTTGGGCAGAATCTCTTCTATGTAGTCATAGTGAATCGCCATGTATTTCTCGGTTTTTTTCATGACCTTATAGATGCTGCGCACTGTCTCCATGAGAAAATCCTTGTTGCGGCTCTCCTGAAGAATGATTTTTTCCCAGTCCCACTGATCCACATAGATAGAATGCACATTGTCCGTATCCTCGTCCCTGCGGATGGCGTTCATGTCTGTGTAGAGCCCTTCACCAATGTGAAAGCCATACTGTTTCAGGGCGTTGCGCTTCCATTTCGCCAGGGAGTGGACGATCTCGGCGGGCCGGTCCTCCTGCTCCTTGATGCCGAAGGTGACCGGGCGTTCCACCCCGTTCAGATTGTCATTGAGTCCTGATTCCGGGGTTACAAACAGAGGCGCTGAGACACGCAGAAGATACAGCTGCTCGGCCAGGGTTTTCTGAAAAAAGTCCTTTACTTTCTTAATGGCAATCTGTGTATCATAGAGGGACAGCGCAGGCTGATATCCCTCGGGCAGATAAAAATGTTCCATAATCTTCCTCCTCGTTCCTGTATATCTGTTTCACATTTAACGTAATTATAGCAGAGATTTGAAAAAAGAAAAGAAAAACTTTTTCCTGCATAGATTTTACGCCTGAATTGTGATATATTTATTACAGCAACAATACCATTGACTTCTTTTGGAATCCATTTTACAGAATTAGATAAGATTAAAGAATAGGGTTCCCATGCATCACAGAGCAGGGGATAACAGAAAAAAGGAACTGCCATGCGGACAGTTCCTTTTTTAATCTGCTTCTTACAATTCTGCTTAATTCCTTATAAAAACGAGTCGTCTATATAATAGAAATAAAGGCACACTGAATAAAATGCGGATTATAATTTTGTAACGTTGGTAGCCTGAGGTCCCTTTGCTCCGTTTACTACCTCAAACTCAACTTCCTGACCCTCTTCCAGGGACTTGAAGCCTTCCATGTTCAACCCAGAGTAGTGAACGAACACGTCGTTGCCTTCCTCATCAGAAATGAAGCCATAACCTTTCTGATTGTTGAACCATTTTACTGTACCTCTGTTCATGATGATACCTCCAAAATAATTAAATGTCTGCGCTGCACTATTGCAACTTCTTAAAGAGTATCACAGAATAGTTCGGCTGTCAATGAAATTTCATGACTAAAAGAAAGTCTTTTTTCATAGGATAAAACAACAGAAAATACGGGAAAAATGGATGAAAAGAGAGAAAATATTGTGGACCGGGATTTGTCTGGAGCTGCTGGTGCTCTCGGTCTTTTTCGGCAGCCTGATGCGGGAGAAAAGCTGGGAGCAGGAACAAAGGCTGGCCAGCTCGCAGGAGGTGACGGCGGAAAAGGATTACATTAAGTGGGTGGACTTTAACGTGACGGCGGAAGCCTTGGCCAAAAGCTACGCCTATGATGTGGACACCTGGGAACAGCCTGTGCACCTGTGCTGGATTCAGCTTTTAGCCTACGCAGCGGCCAGAACCGGCGGCGATTTTTCCAGGCAGAGCCAGGCGGAGACCTATCTGGAGGAGGCTGCCCAGGCCCTTTTAGATGGAAAGACCATGGAGGAGCTGACTGGAGAGCTGAAATATTACGACTATTATCTGGAAGCCTATACGGCGGTGCTGGGGGGTCTGGTAGGAGAATACCAGGCGGAAACCGAGGAGGGATGGGAAAATCGTTATGGTCTCAAGGCATATTTGCCCATAGCAAAAAACTTTCCCTACAGCGACTATGATGATTTTGGCGCCAGCAGAAGCTACGGCTATCGGCGGCCTCATCTGGGGCATGATATGATGGGGCAGGTGGGAACGCCCATTGTGGCAGTGGAGTCTGGCTACGTGGAGGCCCTGGGCTGGAATCAGTACGGAGGCTGGCGGATCGGAATACGCAGCTTCGACAAAAAGCGTTATTATTATTATGCCCATCTGCGCCAGGGCTTTCCCTATGCTCTGGATTTGGAGGAGGGCAGCGTGGTACAGGCAGGAGATGTGATCGGGTATATGGGGCATACAGGATACAGCACAAAGGAGGATGTAAATAATATTGAGATTACCCACCTGCATTTTGGAATCCAACTGATCTTTGACGAATCCCAAAAAGACGGGAATCAGGAGATCTGGATCAATCCCTATGAGCTTGTGCGCTTTTTGTACCGGAACCGCTGTGAGACTGCCCGCAACGATGAGACGAAAGAGTGGAAACGGATCTATGAGATCCGGGACCCGGCCTGTGAGGCTTTTGAGCAGGCCCAAAATGACAAATCCGATCCGTGAGACGCTATCCAGTCTGTGAGATAATTCAATCCGTCAGACTTGTCGGCCATATAAATATGCGCTATACTATAGGTCAGAGAAAAAGAAGTATGGAGTGACGAAGGAAAATGTTTGGAGAATGTCATGCCCATATGATTATGGACGGGATAAATTATAAGGCGGCTGTGGCCCTGCACCGGGAGGGAGTGCAGGATCATGTGGTCCGCCGCAGGCTTAGGGCCTGGCAGGAGGCGGGAGTTTCCTTTGTCCGGGATGGAGGAGATGCCTTAGGAGTATCTCTGCGGGCCCGGGAGCTGGCGTCGGAATACGGGATTGATTACCGCACTCCGGTGTTTGCCATCCACAAAAAGGAACACTACGGCAAAATTGTAGGAAGGGCTTTTGAGGACCTGGGGGAATATCGGGAATTGGTTCGTCAGGTGCGCTGTCTGGGAGGAAACTTTATTAAAATTATGATCAGCGGGATCATGGATTTTGACCGGTTTGGGGTTTTAAGCGAGCCGGGACTGGAAGCTTGGGAAATTCGGGAGATGATCCAGATTGCCCATGAGGAGGGGTTCGCGGTTATGATTCACGGTAACGGAGCCAGGCAGGTGTCAGCGGCCCTTGAGGCCGGGGCGGACAGCATTGAGCACGGAAACTATCTCACAGAGGAGGTGCTCTGTCAGCTTTCAGAGAGCCGGACAGTCTGGGTTCCCACTCTGGCCCCCACAGGGAATCTGCGGGGCTGCGGCCGCTTCTCAGAGGAGGCTGTGAATGAGATCCTGGAATGTCAGATTGAAAATGTGCGTCGGGGGGCTGAGCTTGGAGCATGTATCGGGCTTGGCAGTGACGCCGGGGCCTACCGGGTTTTCCACGGACAGGGATTGTTGGATGAATACGCTTATATGCGGCAGGCAGTGCCGGACGAGAAGGCGCTGGAGGACATGCTTCGGGAGGCGGAGAAACGGATTCGAAGCTTATTTTGATCTGTGAGAAAGCCGGGGGATCAGAGACCGAAAGATTGGTCAGTGAGAGTCGGGGGTACTGGGGATATGGGATTTACAGGAGGAAGAAATACGATGCTTCAGAATTATAAATTGCTGATTCAATATGAGGGAACGCGGTATAAGGGGTGGCAGAGCCAGGAGACCACGGAGCAGACTATTCAGGGGAAGCTTACCAGGATCCTGGAGCGAATGACTGGGGAGACAGTGGATCTTCAGGGGGCGGGCCGCACAGACGCAGGGGTTCATGCCCGGGGACAGGTTGCCCATGTCAGGCTGAACACCCGGAAAAGCCCGGAGGAGATCCGGGATTATCTGAATCAATATCTGCCGGAGGACATTGTGGTGCTGGAGGCAGCCCCTGCGGACAGCCGCTTTCACAGCCGCCTTCATGCGGTGCGAAAAACCTATGTATACCGGATCTGGAACAGCAAGATTCCCGATGTGTTTGCCAGGCGCTATACAGCCATGCTGGAGGAGCCCCTGGATGTGTCCGCCATGAAGGAGGCGGCTGCTTATCTGACGGGAACCCATGATTTCCAATCCTTCTGCACCAAAAAGAAGACAAAAAAATCCACGGTGCGCACCGTGGAAGAGATTCGGATTGAGAGAGAGGGACCTGAGGTACGCCTGACGTTTACGGGAAACGGGTTTTTGTATCATATGGTGCGGATTCTCACAGGAACGCTCACAGAGGTGGGGCTCCATCAGCGCTGGCCCTGGGAGATGCCAGAGATTTTGGCTGCCAGGAGCAGAGAAAAAGCCGGCATGCTGATGCCGGCTAAAGGGCTTACTCTGTGGAATATTGAATATCCAAAACGCCCTCATGGTTAAAGGCGTCAAAGGGCCATAGACCCGCTGCAGTGTCCCACGGACGGATTTCAGACCTGGGCTTCCAGAGGGAATGCATTCACATAGGGCTTAAGCCGAAGGGGATCTCCATTGACCAGAAGATGCTCCGGAAAATGCAGCTCCTCCAAAAGCTCCAGGGCTAGGGTGTGATTTCCCACATCCGTGTCTACGTGGGCGTCGCTTCCTATAACAATGGGCGCTTCATACTGCATGCACAGCTTCAGCATTTCTATATCCAGATCCCGGGAGCCCTGGCGGGAGCCGCCGGGACGAAGAGAGCTGTTGTTTAGCTCCAGCAGTACGCCGTATTCTCTGGCAGCCTGTACCACGGCAACGTAATCCAGGGGATAGCGGCCGTCATCCGGGTGGCCGATAATATTTACATAGGGATTTTTCATGGCGTTCAGCACGGCAGCCGTATTTTCCTCCCTGGTTCCCGGATAGAAGCAGGGGGTGTGGAGGCTGGCAATGGCAATGTCCATGCGCTTTAAGTTGGGAAGATCCAGGTCCACGTTTCCTGCCGAATCCAGGATATTCAGCTCTACGCCCAGCAGGAGGGGGACTTCATAGGCCAGACGGTTCACTACCTTCAGGTTGTGGAAATAAAAATCATGGCAGGTACCAGGCATGCGGGGCGCATGCTCTGTGATGGCTAAAAGCTTCAGACCTTTTCTGGCGGCAGCCCGGACATTCTCCTGTATGGTGCTGTAGGCATGGCCGCTGGCCAGGGTATGTGTATGAGTATCCAGTACGTCTCTTAACATGTTTTACACTCCTCTTTTCTCCCAGCATTTTATCACATGTTTTTCCTGAATACAAGCGCGTCCATGGCAAAAACAGAAAGGCAGTCACCTTTTTTTGATTCCCCCATATCATATAGCATTAGAAAGAAGGAGGATGAAGTTATGAGAAAGAAATTGCTTACCGCAGCGCTCTGCATGGTCATGGCCTGTGGGCTTTGCGCCTGCGGAAATGGGGAGGATGGCAGTACCCAGGCAGAGCTTCAGAAGGTAACACTCAATGAGGTGGCCCACTCGATTTTCTATGCGCCACAGTATGTGGCAATCGAGGAGGGCTATTTTGCGGAAGAAGGGATTGAGCTGGATTTGGTTACGGGCTTTGGAGCAGATAAGACCATGACCGCCGTTCTCTCCGGAGAAGCGGATATCGGTTTCATGGGATCAGAGGCCTCCATCTATGTGTACAGTCAGAATCCCGACGATTACATCGTAAACTTTGCACAGCTTACCCAGCGGGCCGGTAATTTCCTGGTGGCCAGGGAGCCCATGCCGGATTTTACCTGGGAGGATCTGAAGGGGAAACAGGTGCTGGGAGGACGGAAAGGCGGTATGCCGGACCACGATGTAACATGGGAACACATCAGAGGGATTTATGAGTGGACAAGCCGGAAAGCCCCGGATTTAAAGGTTTTTAAATATGAGGAAAAGGTTGTTTCCGTCTCATAGCATAACTACATTTACTCACTTTGCCAGAAGAAGGACAGGCCAAGACTGGGAGCCTCTCAAAATCTATATGGGGCGCTCACTAAAATACTGTTGTAAAATATGCTGTTGAATTTTACATCAAATCAGGGTATACTAAAGGTAAGAAAGGAGAATGTGATTATGCCGAATATCAAACCAATCTCTGATTTGAGGAATTACAGTGATGTGCTCCGTGACGTATCTGTGGGCGCACCGGT
>JAAWJI010000040.1 GCA_022796795.1 Lachnospiraceae bacterium
CACCTCCCCAAAACCTGATTTAATATTTTGAATGTAAAATATTTGCCTGCCACCCGTAATGTATATTTATAGGCTCATATTATCTGGGTACACAATTCCGAAAAGGGAGATTACAATATTGATGGATGTTAAGAAATTCTTTTTTATGATCCATATTTTTTTCATATTGATCTGTATCAATACAATAAATAACCTTGGTATATCCGATTGTAAAGTCTTTCGTTTTTTGCGCAATTTCCTTCAGGACTGTTTTTGCCTGATATTTTGATTTTGTAGTCATATAGACTTTACTGATCTTGACCTGATTCGTGATCTGATACCAGTGATTTATGGTTTCAGTTATATAAATACTATCGGTATCAGCTCTTTTGTTTGTCTCCATACAAAATATTAGTTGAATTGCCATTGTACCTTATTCCTCAAAGATTCCCACAAAGTCTGTTGCATCAATGTTAAAGGGAGAATCCTCAATCATGCCATTTTTATAGCAATTCTCTGGTGATGCGTTTCCACGGGACGTCCAGGAGACCAAATGATTGTCATTTGATAAAAAGTCAATGGAATTCTTGTTTTCTTTTAGGATGGTCATGGGATCCAAATTGTGTGTGGTAAAGCACAGCTGTCCTTTGCCATAGTACATAAAATACTCGATTAATTTACATAAATAAACATCATTTAGATTGGAGTCCATCTCATCGATAAAAACAATTCCTCTTGTACTGGCAGCTACAAAGCAGTCAAAAAGTCTTATTAATTTTTTGATTCCCGTACTCTCAAATTCCTTATTTATACTATAATTACCATAGTTCAAATTTAAATCGCATTCATATTGCTCTTCGTGTTCTTTTGCATCAATATCAATGGATACTAATTCTGGCTTGAAAATTTTAATAAATTGTGTCAGTTGTTTTACTTTTTCTTGATATTTGTCAAAATAAGGTTTGTCTACGAACTTTTCGCTGACGCTGGAAAATATGTTGATACTTTCACTATATTCAAGCAATCCCTTTTGCAATGCCTGGTTATCTAGTCCGCTTTCCTTTACTCTTTTCCTTAAAAAATATAATTCGTGCTGATCCTCTTCTGCCAGATATACCCTTATGATAACAGTCAGCGTCATGCACAAGACAATGTGCATCAGTAATTGTGTATCGATGACTTTTTCTTTAGGATTTCCGGCTTGCTTAACTGGATTAATTGTAATAAAGAGATAAATAAAGGAATGTGAGGATAAAAGATTCAAGGATTTTTTCTTTAGAATTGCCTTTTTCTCATCACTACAGTTAATATAATACAACTCACCATCTTTACATTCAAAGACAGGCTTGTATTTATTGTTTGCATAATTACCATTTTTTACATTTAAGGCTTCCCGCTGGATTTCGTATAAACCGTTTGCGTTTTTGCCAATTTGCAGTGAGTAGTGATAAACAACTTTGATGGTATCAGCGTCAACAAGAAATTCTAAACCTAAATGGATTTTTTGTGTTGTTTTGTTGACTATTTCTCTCAAAAATATTTGTGTCTTAGACTCGTTTAAATAATTATCTTTGAGGATTAAATCTTGAAATATTTTAACAGCGGTAATAATTGCAGTTTTTCCCGATCCATTTTCTCCATAAATTGCTTTTATTCTGTATTTTTCTGGATTAAAATTTTTGTCTACTGTTTTTTTATAAAAATCAAGCTGTATTTCATTTTTGATATTTTTTATTCCGGAGATACTCATGTTTAAGAGATAGAACATATTTGCCATCTTCGTTACCTCAGTATTAGGGATAATTGATTATGAAACAAAAAATACAAAATGTATATTTTTATTACTCATATTATATGCTTTTTATTAAAAAAAATCAACGAATTTTTCACCCTCAAAAATCAAAACCCATTGGAAAACCTTCAGATCCCATGTTACAATGAAGAAAACAACCAGAATGGAGGAAGAGCAAATGGCTGCATCCAGTATTCTTCTTGAAATTCAGGACACCGTGGAGGCCTATGCCCGGATTATGTCCCGGGTGGCCCAGATCGAGGTGGAGGTGGTGGACGAGAACCTGTTTCGCATTGCAGGCACCGGCATCTTTGCAGACCATGTGAACGAGGACATGTCTGGGGAGGGCTATGTGTATCAGCATGTGCTGCGCACAGGAAATATGGAGATTATCTATGCTCCGGGAAAGGAGGAATTCTGCAAGCGTTGTCCCAAGCAGAATAGCTGCAGGGAAGAAATTGAGATTTCCATGCCGATCCGACTGGGGGGAAGGAGCATTGGGGTTATTGGCCTGATCGGAAGCAGCCGGGAGCAGAAGGAGCGGATTCTGGGGGATGAGGCCATGTACCTGGAGCTTCTGTCCCAGATTGCAGATTTTATCTCGGCCAAGGCGGCGGAGGCCACGGAACTTCGGCGGCGGAAGGCGCTTTTGGAGACCCTGGATCAGGTCATCAGCCATGTGGAGAAGGGGATTGTGGTTTTTGGGAAGAATGGAAGCATTGCCACGGCCAACCGGGCTGCTGAAGAGCAGCTGTCCGCCAGGATTCCGGAGGGAACCAAAGCCCAGGTCACCCTTACCGGAGACAGTCTGAATCATCAGAATGAATACCGGCTTAAGATCGGCCGGAAGGAATATCTGATTATGGGGCATCTGTATGATCTGGATCGGGATCGGGAGCGGTATACCCAGGTGCTGATTTTTGAGAGCACCCGGGCTGTGCAGGAGCGATACTATGAGATTACCAATACCGTGCCGCCGGAGGGCGCATTTCACATGATTGGCAGCAGCGCCAGGACCCGGAATCTGCAGGAGGAAATCCGCAAGGTGGCAAAAAGCACCTCCACGGTTCTCATTACCGGAGAGAGCGGCACCGGGAAGGAGATTGTGGCGTCGGCCATCTGGAAAGCCAGCGACCGGAAGCATAACCGCTTTGTGGCCATTAACTGCGGCGCTATTCCGGAGCCCCTTTTGGAATCGGAGCTTTTTGGCTATGTGAAGGGGGCCTTTACAGGAGCGGATCCCAACGGCAGAATGGGAAAATTTGAGCTGGCCAATAAGGGCGTTATTTTTCTGGACGAGATCGGGGATATGCCTTTGTATTTGCAGGTGAAGCTTTTGCGGGTGCTCCAGGAGCGCAAAATTATCCGTATCGGCTCGAATCAGGTGATACCCATTGATGTGCGGATCCTTGCGGCTACCAATAAAAATCTGCGGGAGATGATAGAGAAGAAGCAGTTCCGGGAAGACTTGTATTACCGGCTCAATGTGATCCCCCTGCAGATTTCTCCTCTGCGGGAGCGAAAGGAGGATATTCCGGAGCTGGTGCTGCACTTTGCAGGGCGGTACGCGGGATTGTTTGGCAAGCGGCTTACCTCGGTTACAGAAGACGCCATGGAGCATTTGTGTACGTATCCCTGGTATGGAAATGTGCGGGAACTGGAGAATTCTGTGGAATTTATGGTGAATATGATGGAGGAGGACGGAGTTTTGGACTGCCGGACCCTGCCGGATCATATTCGGGACGGAAGTTTGGGACAGGAGTCCTCTGGGGAGAAAAAATCTTCTGGCAATGGAGAGCTGTATGGAGAGGAACCATACTGGAAGGAAAAAGTTCCGGTGGAAGAAATCCGGCCTCTGCGGGAACTGGAAAATCTGGAAATCGAAAAAGCCCTCAGGCTTTTCGGAGATCATACAGAGGGAAAAAAACAGGCGGCCAGGGCCCTGGGAATCAGTCTTGCTACCCTGTACCGGAAGCTGGGAGGATGAGGAGGAACGGAGAGCTGGAAAAATCAGTCTGGTTACCCTGTACTGGAAGCTGGGAGGATGAGGAGGAACGGAGAGCCGGGAAAAACAGTCTTGCTACCCTTTAGCAGAAGCTGGGAGGATGAGGAGGAACGGAGAGTCTGTGGAAAGATAGAATTTGCAAATTGAGAAAATATAAATTCTCGTTTTGAGAATTAATTCTTAAAATGAGAAACGGACAGGACATAAGAGGAGAAATAAGGAGCTGGTAAAAGGACCTTGGTGTTTTTACCGGTTCTTTTCTTGTGCATTTTTTCTAAAAAGGAATAGATAGTATTGGGAGATATTTACAAAAAATAGCTTCCTTTTCAGAAAAATATAAGCTTGGCACAGAGCTTGCTATCTATAAGAGTAGGAAACAAGATCAGCAATCCGGTCCCTTGCAGCAGCGGGGGATACAGAGTTTATAGAACAGGAGAATACCATATGAAAGAAGAATTGAAACTGGTTCAGTATGAGAGGAAACCGGGAAAGAAGTTTGATCTGGAGTTTATGAGCCTGGAAAATGCAAAGAAGGTTCACAGCTTCCACGCCAGCTTCCCCATGTATGAGAAGACGCCCCTTACAGAGCTTCCGGCCACGGCAAAGGAGCTGGGGCTGGGAAGGGTTTATGTGAAGGATGAGTCCTACCGCTTTGGCCTCAACGCTTTTAAAGTGCTGGGCGGAAGCTATGCCATAGGAAGCTATTTGGCAGAGAAGCTGGGAAAGACCATTGCGGAAATGCCCTATGCAGAGCTGGTTTCTGAGAAAACAAAGGAAGAGCTGGGGGAGGTTACCTTCGTGACGGCCACGGACGGAAATCACGGAAGAGGCGTGGCCTGGACAGCCAACAAGCTTAGGCAGAAAGCCGTGGTCTATATGCCCAAGGGCAGCGCCAAGGAGCGGCTTGATAATATTCTGGCAGAGGGAGCAGAGGCCTCCATTACAGATTTGAATTACGACGAGGCCGTGCGACTGGCTAACAGCCAGGCAGAGGAAAAGGGCTGGGTCATGGTTCAGGATACGGCCTGGGAGGGCTACGAGGATATTCCGGCGTGGATCATGCAAGGCTACGGGACCATGGGCTATGAGGCCTACACCCAGCTTCCGGAGAAACCGACTCACATCTTCCTCCAGGCCGGGGTGGGATCTATGGCCGGGGCTATTACCGGATTCTTCTCTCACTTGTATGGGGAGGACCGCCCGGTGATCACCATTGTGGAGCCCAATAAGGCGGACTGTGTGTTCCGCACTGCCCAGGCAGCGGACGGCGCTCTCCACTTTGTCACAGGGGATATGGACACCATTATGGCAGGGCTGGCCTGCGGAGAGCCTTGCAGCATCGGCTGGAATGTGCTTCGGGATTATGGGGATAACTTTATTTCCTGCCCGGACTATATGGCGGCTGTGGGAATGCGGATCCTGGGAAATCCAGGAAAGGGCGATCCCCGAATTATCTCGGGAGAGAGTGGAGCGGCAGCCTTTGGATGTGTGGCGGAGATTATGCGAAAGCCTGAATTTTCCCAGATCCGGGAAAAGCTGGGATTAAATGAAAATTCTCGGGTACTGTTTATCAGCACAGAGGGGGACACGGATCAGGAAAATTACCGTTCTATTGTGTGGGACGGCGCTTATGCAGGAGAATAGGAGACCAGAAACTAAAGAAGAAAGCACCATGTGGAACCGGAGGCCAGGAACAGAAAACGGAAAAGGCCCCATGTGGAACGGAAGATAAATAACAGGAAACAGGAAACAGAAGAAAGAAAACAGGAAAGTAGACAGAAGAGAAAGCGGCAGCCAAGACCCGAAGGTAAAACATAACAGAGACAGGGCTGTGAAATAGAAGAGAAGGAGGGCATGTAACATGATGGACAAAGCGAGAGAGGAGCAGGTCATTGCACTTTGCCAGGAGATGATCCGCCAGAGAAGCTATTCCGGACAGGAGGCAGGCGTGGTGGAGGTTCTCTCCCAAAAGATGAAGGAGCTGGGGTTCGATGATGTGAAAGTTGACCGGTATGGAAATATCATTGGATGCATCAAGGGCTCGAAACCAGGCAAGAAGATTCTCTTTGACGGACATATTGACACGGTTCCGGTTACTGAGGAGAAGGAGTGGGAGTATCCGCCTTTTGCCGCTGAGATTCATGACGGAAAGATTTACGGAAGAGGAACCAGCGACATGAAGGGAGCTGTGGCGGCCATGACCTGCGCGGCAGCCTGCTTTGCCAAAGATACAAAGAAGGATTTCGCCGGAGAGATCTATGTGGCGGGCGTGGTTCACGAGGAGTGCTTTGAGGGCGTGGCGGCCAGAGAGATCAGCAAGGCTGTGGAGCCGGATTACGTAGTCATCGGAGAAGCCTCCCAGCTGAATCTGAAGATCGGCCAGAGAGGTAGAGCGGAAATCGTTATTGAGACTTTTGGAAAACCCTGCCATTCTGCCAATCCGGAAAAGGGCATCAATGCAGTGTACAAGATGGCAAAGGTTATCGAGGCCATCCGCACCCTGGTTCCCACCCATCATCCGGTGCTGGGAGACGGGATTTTGGAGCTGACCGACGTGAAGTCCGCGCCCTATCCGGGAGCGTCTGTGGTGCCGGAATACTGCCGCGCCACCTATGACAGGCGGCTGCTGGTAGGCGAAACCAAGGAAAGCGTGCTGGCCCCCATTCAGGAGCTTTTGGACCGCCTGATGGCAGAGGATCCCCAGCTTCGGGTAAAGGCCTCCTACGCGGTGGGACGGGAGAAATGCCATACAGGCAATGAGATTGAGGGAGAGCGTTTCTTCCCGGGCTGGCTCTATGACAGAGAGGATGATTTCGTTCAGGCTGTTTACAGCAAGCTTACAGAGAAGGGCTTTACCCCGGAGATCACCCAGTACAATTTCTGCACCAACGGAAGCCATTATGCGGGAGAGGCATGCATCAAGACCTTTGGCCTTGGACCTTCCCGGGAGAATCTGGCCCACACGGTAAACGAATATATTGAGATCGAACAGCTGACCAAGGTAGAAGAGTGTTACTACGGGGTTATGGAGGCGTTGTTAAAGTAAAGCCGGGAGTACGCACTTTCGGAAATCATAGCAAAAGAAATGAGAAGGGAGATTTGTTATGAGTAGTATTCAGGTTACAGCACTTGTAATTATCTTATTATACATGGCGGCTACGGTTGCCATCGGATTGATTGTATCCAAGCGGAAACAGGCAAAGGCAGCTAAGCAGAGCAACGACGATTTCCTCATGGCCAGCAAATCCTTGGGCCCCGTGGTCCTGGCAGGAACCCTGTTTGCGGCCAACACCGGAGGAGCCAGCACCACAGGGATTGCCACCAACGTACATAGCTATGGATTGTCTGCCTGCTGGTACGTGATTGCTGCAGGCGTGGGATTTGTGCTGGTATCCTTTATCGCCCCCTATTTCCGGAAGGCCCAGGCCAATACGGTTCCGGAGATTATCAGCAAGCGTTACGGGAAAGCATCCCACATTTTCACAGCTTTTACCTCCATTGCGGCTCTTTTCATGGCTACAGGCGCACAGATTATCGCCACTGCCTCCATTATCAATGTGGTAACCGGCGTATCCTTCCAGACAGCGGCTATTATCACTACCGTGGTGGTTATTCTCTATACCATGATCGGCGGCTTTGCCTCTGTGGCGGCTGCAAACCTGATGCACGTGCTCTTTATCACGGTGGGTATGACCCTGGCCATGTTTATTATGGTGAGCAACGGCAGCGTAGGCGGATTCTCCGCACTGTTTGCAAAGGCCAATGAAGTGTCTGCGGCAGCCGGTGGCGGCCTGGATCTGATGAGCATGACCAAGATCGGCGTGCCCACGGTTATCGGCTACATTGCCATGTATTTCATGACCTTCCCCACAGGCCAGGAGATTGTGCAGACCTATTGTTCTGCCAAGAACGGAAAGGCAGCCATGACCGGCTCTGTCATCGCAGGCGTGCTGTCCGCAGCTTACGCTATTGTACCGGCTGTTATCGGCCTTATCGCCTACACCTGCATCGACGGCTATGCACTGGCCGGAGCGCAGAAGAACGCCCTGGCAGAGGCAACCATTAACTTTGCACCGCCTGTAGTGGCAGGTCTGGTCCTGGCAGCTATTGTGGCGGCAACCATGAGCAGCGCTTCCGGAAATATGATTGGAACCGCCACCATGTTCACCAACGATATTTTTACCCCCTATATCAACAAGGGAGAGAAGGACGACCAGAAAGAGGTTTGGATCTCCCGGGTTGTCATGGTAATCGTAGGCCTGGTAGGCCTGGGCGTGGCTCTCACCGCCTCCAACATCATCAGCGTTATGATGGGCGCCTTTGCACTGCGCAGCGCCGGCCCCTTTGCAGCATTTATCTGCGGAATCTTCTATAAGAATGTGACCCAGCGCGCAGGCTTTATCTCCATCGTATGCGGAACCATTGTAGCCGCCATCTGGATTTACGGATTGCATACTCCCTGGGGACTGAGCGCCATGGTTCCCGGCGGCATCGTAGCCTTTGTGGTAATCTTCCTGCTCTCCGCACTTGAGCGGAAGGCCGGAGTGCCTGCAGCGCCGGAAATCCGGTTTGAGGAAGAGTAAACGCTAAGTCATAGGAGACCAAAAAGATAAGCAGGAGGAAACAGTGATGAAGAAAGTAATCAAAAACGGATGGATTATAGACGGAAGCGGGAATCCGGGATTTCAGGGAGATATCCTGCTGGCAGAGGGAAAGATCGAGAAAATCGCCTCTTCCATCGAGGCGCAGGGAGCGGAAGTGATTGATGCGGCAGGCCTGGTGGTGGCTCCCGGGTTTATTGATACCCACAGCCACAGCGATCTGCAGATCCTGGTGGAGCCGGAGGTGGCTCCCAAGGTCATGCAGGGAATCACCACAGAGGTTCTGGGCCAGGACGGCATTTCCATGGCTCCCCTTCCCAAGGAATATATCAGCCCCTGGAGAAAGAATCTGGCGGGTCTTGATGGAGACAGTGATGAGATCGACTGGACCTTTGAGAACACAGAAAACTATCTGCATATGATCGATGCGGTAAAGCCGGGACTGAATGAGTGCTATCTGGTTCCCCACGGAAATATTCGTATGGAGGCCATGGGCCTGGAGAACCGTCTGCCAAACGAGGAGGAGCTGGAGAAGATGCGACAGATTACCCGCCGGGAAATGGAGGCGGGAGCCGTGGGACTCTCCACCGGACTGATCTATATGCCCTGCGCCTATTCCGAATCCAAAGAGATTATTGAAATGTGTAAGGTGGTGGCAGAGTACGACGGAATCTTTGTAATTCATCAGAGAAGCGAGGCGGACACCATTTTGGATTCCATGGAAGAGGTTATAAAGATCGGCCGGGAGTCCGGCGTGAAGATCCATTACTCCCACTTTAAGGTGTGCGGAAAGAAGAACTGGGATAAGGTGGAGAAAGTGGTGGAGCTTCTGGAGGCAGCAAAGGCAGAGGGAATCCGGGTATCCTTTGACCAGTATCCCTACGTGGCCGGCAGTACCATGCTGGGCGTGATCCTGCCTCCCTGGGTGCATGACGGGGGCACGGACAAAGTACTGGAGCGCCTGGCAAATCCGGAGCTTCGGAAAAAAATGGTCTATGACATCGAGCATGGAATCCCCGGCTGGGACAATTTCGTGGAGTTCGCCGGACTGGATCAGATCTTTGTCACCAGCGTAAAAACAGAGAAGAATCAGGATGCCATCGGCTTAAGCTTAACCGAGCTTGGAAAGCTTCGGGGCAAGGATCCCTATGAGGCCACCTTTGATCTGCTCTATGAGGAGGAAAACGCCGTGGGCATGGTGGACTTCTACGGAACCGAGGAGCATGTGATCCGCTTTATGAAGCGTCCGGAGATGAACGCCTGCACAGACGGACTTTTGGGCGGCAAACCCCATCCTCGTGTATACGGCGCATTTCCCCGGATCCTGGGTAAATATGTGCGGGAGGAGAAGGCCTTTACCCTGGAGGAGGCTATCTACAAGATGACAAAGAAGCCAGCCACCACCTTCAACATGACCGGGCGTGGAGAGCTGAAGGAGGGCTATGCCGCAGACCTTTGCATTTTCAACCCGGAGACGATCATGGACAAGGGAACCTTTGTGGAGCCTATTCAGTATCCGGAGGGGATTGCGTATGTAATCATAGGCGGAGAAGTGACCGTGGAAAAAGGAAAGCACACGGGCAGAAGAAACGGTATGGTGCTGAGAATGAAAGGAAAAGAGGTAATTTAATATGGCAAAGGAAATTATTTTTACAGAGAAGGCCCCCAAGGCTGTGGGACCCTACGTACAGGCAATCAAGAAGGACGGCATGGTGTACTGTTCCGGCCAGCTGGGCATTGACGTGGAAGCCGGCGGCCTGGCGGAGGGCGTGGAGGCCCAGGCCCATTGCTCCATGAAGAATCTGGGAGCCGTACTGGAGGCGGCCGGAAGCGATTACAAGAAGGTAATCAAGACGCTGATCTTCCTGACAGATATGAATGATTTCGCGGCAGTAAACAAGATCTATGAGTCCTACTTTGGCGGCGATTATCCCGCCCGCTCCTGCGTACAGGTAGCCAGGCTGCCCCTGGGGGGATTGGTAGAGATCGAGTGTATTGCGGAGGTCTAATCCCTAGAAAGAAAATGAGAACCCGTATTCCTTTTTTAGAGGATATGGGTTCTCTTTGTGTAATGGAAAGATGAAATGCTTTGTCTGCTTGCTTCACAAAGATATTCATGGTAAAATGACAAAAAGGAACCGGATGGAATGTATGGCAGCTGCGCCATTCTTACATAGAGAGAAACAAAAGGAACTATTGTGGAAAGAACAATAAAAAGGGAGACAGACTTATGCAGAGCAGCTTGATCCTGGAACAGACGCAGAAACTCTCCGGCGCTCAGCTTCAATCGCTGAAGCTTCTGGCATGTACCAATCAGGAGCTGGATGCGCTGATGCAGACGGAATATCTGGAAAATCCCCTTCTGGAGGCCTCCACGGACCGGCAGGGGGAGGCCATGGAAAACCTGGAGAAATTTTATGAGACCGGCGGTGCATCCTGCCAGGAGTCTTATGACAGTGAGAGGGATGACGAGGAGGACCGGCGGGGAGACGTGCGGGCCCGGGAACAGGGAACCCTGGAGCGCATGATTCTGGAGCAGCTGCCAGGCGGAGCGTATGACCCAAGGGAGTGGGAGCTGTTTCGGTACTTGTCCGGCTGTCTGGATGACAATGGATTTTTCACCTGCGAAACAGAGGAGATCGCCCGGGTATCCGGATACAGCCCGGAACAGATTGAGGCCTGCCTTTCCAGGCTTAAGGACCTGGAGCCGGCGGGGATTTTTGCCAGAGATCTGTCCGAATGCCTGACTTTGCAGCTGCGGCGGGCTGGAGTGGAGGATCCCAAGCTCTATCAGATGGCAGAGGAATATCTGGGAGAGATTCTTCAGGGTCATGTGAGCAAGGTGACCCGGGAGCTTCACATATCCACGGCCCAGGCAAAGGAATATATGCGGATCTTAAGCATGTTGAACCCCAGACCCCTGGCAGGAGGCAGCAGGGAGACCCAGTACCTGATTCCGGATATTCTGGTAATCCGGGAGGGAGACAGCTGGAAAGCAGAGCTCAACGACCGCTGGATGGGAGAATACCGCCTGAACGACTATTATATTCATATGATGGAGAACGCCCAGGATCCGCAGCTTAAGGAATATTTTGCGGAAAAGCTAAGACGGGCCAGATACCTTCTGGAATGTGTGGAGCAGCGCAGAAACACTATATTGCGGATCGTACATACAATTCTGAATTACCAGGAGGGTTATTTCCTTCGGGGAGAGCCTTTGAAGCCGATGACCCAGGAGGAGATCGCCGGGATTTTAAAGGTTCATACCTCCACAGTGAGCCGGGCAGTAAAAGGGAAATATTTGCAGTATCAGAGGACGGTGCAGCTGAAGGATTTGTTTTCCGGGGCGGTTTCCCGGGAGGAATGCGTGTCGTCCGAGGATGTGAAGGACAGAATCCGGGTCTTGATTCGGGAGGAGAGCCGGGATAAACCCTTAAGCGACGCCAGACTGGAGGCTTTGCTGGCAGAGGATGGGATTAAGGTTTCCCGGAGAACCATTGCGAAATACCGGGAGCAGATGGGGATTGTGGATTCCCAGACCCGTGGATATCTGCAGCACTTATAAATGAAAAACAAACACAGAAAGGCAGGGATCCCATGGAACGCTTTTTGATTGCCCATGACCTGGGCACATCAGGAAATAAAGCTACATTGTTTACTACCTCAGGAAAGGTGGTGCGAAGCTTTACCGTGCCTTATTCGGTGCGGTTTTTCAACGGAAATTATGCGGAGCAGGATCCGGAAAATTGGTGGGACGCCATGTGTGACGCCACCCGGGCCGTGCTGGAGGGAGAGGATGCCTCCCGGGTGGCCGCCGTGTCTTTCAGCGCTCAGATGCAGGCTTGTTTGGTGGTGGATCAGCACGGGACGCCTTTGCGGGATGCCATGATCTGGGCGGACCAGCGGGCTGTGGAGGAGGCGCGGATCCTGGAAGAAAAAATCGGGGCCAATCGCATGTATAAGCTTACGGGACACCGGGTCAGTGCCTGTTACAGCATTGAGAAGCTTATGTGGCTCAAAAGGCATGAGCCGGAGAATTACGCAAAGACTCACAAGATGCTCCAGGCCAAGGACTATGTGATTCACCGCCTTACCGGGAATTTTGTCACGGATTACTCCGACGCTTCCGGCACCAACGCCCTGGATCTTAAGAAGCTTTGCTGGTCGGAGGAGATTTTGCAGGCGGCGGGGATTGACCGGGAGAAGCTGCCGGATCTGAAAAAATCCACAGATATTGCCGGCTATGTGCAGGAGCGTATTGCCGGGGAGTGCGGTCTGCCTGCAGGAACGCCCATTGTGTGCGGTGGCGGGGACGGCCCCTGTTCCGCAGTGGGAGCGGCTTGCATTGACGACGGGGAACTGTATCTGACTTACGGCACCTCAGCTTGGATTGGAGGCACTACGAAAGAGCCTTTTTTGGACGAAGATAAGATTTTATACTGCTTTGCCCATGTGATTCCGGGGAAATACATGCCCTGCGGAGCCATGCAGGCAGCGGGCAGCTCCTTTGCCTACATGCAGGATAATCTTTGCGACGATATCTCCTATGAGGAGATGGGCCGCATGGTGGAGAAGTCCCCGGTAGGGGCCAAGAATCTGATCTTCCTGCCCTACATGCTGGGAGAGCGCAGTCCCCGCTGGAACCCCAATACCAGCGCGGCCTTTCTGGGGATCAAGCCGGAGCATGAGAAGAAGGACTATGTGCGGGCTGTGCTGGAGGGCGTGGCTATGAACATGGAGCTGATTCTGAAGGCCTACCGGAAATACCTGCCGGTGGAAAAAATGGTTCTCACCGGGGGAGGCGCCAGAGCGGATGTGACGGCCCAGATCCTGGCGGATGTGCTGCAGGTGGAGCTTGCCCGGCCGGATCAGGTGTCTATCGCTACCTCTATCGGGGCGGCTGTTATTGCCGGAGTAGGCGTGGAGATTTTCAAGGATTTCGATCAGGTGCGACGGTTCCTGAAATTTGAAGATCAGGTGAAGCCTGTGGAGCGGCATGTGAAGATTTATGAGAAGCTTAAACCTGTCTTTGATGAGGCGTATACGTGTATGCTGCCCTTGTATGAGCGGATCTCAAAGCTGTAAGATTTCCGGGTGCAGGAGTTGGGGACAGTGTAAAAAGGAGCAAAGCGGCCCTCCGGTACAATGGCGCAGATAGAACTTGGGGCGGCGGAGGGAAGGGCAACACGCCTGAAAGCGGGAGAATAGCAGGAGAGAGGAAAAGAAAAAAGAAAAAGAAGAGACAGCGGTTGCTGAGGACGAGAATCCAGGCAGACGCCGACTCCTAAAATAATTTAAACCAGGGAGGATTCCAACCATGAAGGTACTTGATTTTGGCTCATTAAACTATGACTATGTGTACAATGTGGATCACATGCTGCTGCCCGGGGAGACCCAGGCTTCCACAGGCATGGAGACCTTTTGCGGAGGCAAGGGACTGAACCAGTCCATGGCCCTGGCAAAGGCCGGTGTGCCCGTGTACATGGCCGGCTCCATTGGGGAGGAGGGTCAGCAGTTTCTGGATCTCTGCCAGGAGAATCAGGTGAATACAGAGATGATCCGCCAGATTCCGGGAAAGAGCGGCCACACCATTATTCAGGTAGACAAGGACGCCCAGAACAGCATCCTGCTTTTTGGGGGAGCCAATCGCAGCCAGAGCCGGGAACATATGGACCAGGTGCTGGAGCATTTTAGTAAGGGAGACATTATTCTTCTGCAGAATGAGATCAATGAGCTGGATTACCTTATTGATAAGGCTTATGAGCGGGAGATGACCATTGTGCTCAATCCTTCTCCCTTTGACAGCGCCCTGGAGGCCTGCGATATGTCCAAGGTGTCCATCTTCCTGCTCAATGAGGTGGAGGGCGCACAGGTAGCTGGAGGCAGCAAGGATCCAGATGAGATATTGGGACTGCTGCGGGAGAAATTCCCCCATGCCCAGGTGGTTCTGACCCTGGGAAAGGATGGGGCTGTCTATCAGGACAACCGGACCGGAGAGCGGACTGCCCAGCCCTGTATCCCTGTGAAGGCTGTGGACACTACAGCGGCTGGGGATACCTTTACAGGATATTTCATTGCCGGACTGTTGAAGGAGATGCCAATGGCGGACATTATGCGCATGTGTGCCACAGCATCCTCCATTGCCGTGTCCCGCAAGGGGGCTACGGCATCCATTCCTTCTGTGGAAGAAGTGGAAGAGCAGCTGTCTAAATAACCAAAGAGTGCCGCTTCGTTTTTGCTTGTTACAACGAAGCGGCACTTTTGCGTCTTGTACTGTTTTGCGTCTTGTATTAACTTCTGTCTTGTCTTTTATTTGGCAAGGAGCATCATAATCTCATTGCTTCTGGCAATAAACTTGGTCATCTCCTCCGGAGACAGAGGCTTATTGCTGATCATGGCCAGGTCATAGAGCTGCTGGCAGAACATGGGCACATGGTCAGAATCTCTGTGTTCCAGAATATACTGTACCAGCTTATGGTTGGCGTTGAGCACCAGGGTCTCATTTCCGCCGAACATGGAGGGATCCATGCCGGCCATGCCGTACATCTTCATCATCTCCTGCATGCGGCGGCTTTCCTCTGAGAGAGTCACCATGGAGGAAATATTCTCGTTTTTCAGCTTCTCCACCTTTACATCCAGCTTATCGTTGGAGAGAGCCTGACGGAAAATCTCAGTCAGGGACTGGGCGGTCTCTTTCAGATCCTCGGTGGAGACGGTTTCCTTCAGCTCGTCAGTCAGGTCCGCGTCTATGCGCAGGAAGCGCACATCCTCACGCTTGGACTCCAGATGGGAGATAAAGGGAGAGTCAATGTTGTGCTTCAGGATCACAGCGTTTTTGCCCTCCTCCCGGAAGAGGTTGATGTACTGGCTCTGCTGGATCTCATCGGTCACATAGAAGATGTTGGTCTTCTCCGGCTCCTTGTCTTCGGACTCCCCGGACTCCTCTTCGGGATTCTCCACAATATCTACTTCCGGCTCCTCCGGGTTTTCTTCCTTTTCCGGAACCAGATCCTTGAGGGTCTCATACTTGCCGTCCAGATCCTTAAAGAGGATGTAGTCGGTCATTTTCTCGCTGAATTTCTCGTCCTTGATGCAGCCGAACTTAATAAAGGGATTGATGTCGTCCCAGTATTTCTCATAGTTCTCCCGGTCAGTCTTGCACATGCCGGACAGCTTATCCGCCACCTTCTTGGAGATGTAGTCGGAGATCTTCTGCACAAAGCCGTCGTTTTGCAGGGCGCTTCGGGATACGTTTAAGGGCAGGTCCGGACAGTCGATAACGCCCTTTAGGAGCATGAGGAATTCCGGAATAACCTCCTTGATGTTATCGGCAATAAACACCTGGTTGTTGTAAAGCTTGATGGTTCCCTCAATGGAATCGTACTCTGTGTTGATCTTGGGGAAATACAGGATGCCCTTCAGGTTAAAGGGATAGTCCATGTTCAGATGGATCCAGAACAGGGGCTCCTTGTAATCCATGAAAACTTTCCGGTAAAAGGCCAGGTACTCTTCCCGGTCGCACTCGTTGGGATGCTTGGTCCAGAGAGGATGGGTGTCGCTTAAGGATACAGGGCGCTTGTTGATCTTGGCCTTATCTCTGGCAGGAGAGATCTCCTTGACCTCTTTGGTGCCGTCCTCGTTTTCCACTTCCTCCGTCTTGGCCTCCTCATGGATCCGCTCTACCACCACGTCGTCCTCGGTGACATCCGCCGCGTCAATGGTCTCGTATTCCTGCTCTGCATTGGCCTTCTCCAGGAAGATTTCCGTGGGCATGAAGGAGCAGTATTTCTGGATGACCTCCCTGGCCCGGTATTCGTTGGCAAACTCCAGGCTGTCCTCGTTGAGGAACAGGGTGATCTCTGTACCTACCTGGGTGCGAGTTCCCTGAGAGATTTCGTACTCTGTGCCACCATCGCACTCCCAGTGTACAGGTACGGCGTCCTTCTGATAGGAGAGGGTGTCGATGTGCACCTCGTCGGCCACCATAAAGGCAGAGTAGAAGCCCAGGCCAAAGTGACCGATGATCTGATCCTCGTTGGCTTTATCCTTGTATTTTTCCAGGAAATCCGTGGCGCCGGAGAAGGCGATCTGCGTAATATACTCTTCCACCTCAGCTTCGGTCATACCAAGACCTGTATCAATGAATTTCAGGGTCTTTTCCTCAGGGTTCACAATGACTTTTACCTGGTTCTTAAACTTGTCCGGGTAGGTGTATTCTCCCATCATCTCAAGCTTTTTCAGCTTGGTGATGGCGTCGCAGCCATTGGAGATCAGCTCCCGGAAGAAAATGTCGTGGTCGGAATACAGCCATTTTTTAATAATAGGAAAAATATTTTCGCTGTTGATGGAAAGACTTCCACGTCTGTTGCTCATGGATTCATACACTCCTTCTAATTCATAATATTTGATTTTTTGCGATTCACAGCCCTGGGTAAATGCAGCTGTCTTTCCACAGACTGCAAATCGCAGCAGCTTTGTTGATCTGTAACAATTTTAATACGCCGGTTGAGAAAAGTCAATAGAAAATTAGCACTCAAATCACATGAGTGCTAACAAAAAATTATAAATTTTCTAAAATTTTTATAAACAAGCGTTGTTTTGCACCGGGGAATATAGTAGAATGAGAAAAAGTCCTCCTGACAAAGGAATGTTTGGGAGATTGGAAAGCGAGGAGATTCCTATGGTAAGAAAGACCACGACACGGATTGTAGAGAACGCAAGAGGGGGAGCAGGCACGGTAGAGTTCCACGACATTCTTTCTGGGGAGGAGATGAACGGCCACGGCAGACTGTATGCCAAGACCGTCATCCGGCCTCACAGCAGCATTGGCTTCCATGTGCATGAGAAGGACACGGAGCCCTATTACATCCTGGAGGGCCACGGCGTATTTGTGGACAACGATCAGAGCCGTACAGAGGTGGGCCCGGGAGATGTATGCGTCATTGAGGTGGGACAAGGACATGCCATAGAGAACAACAGCGACGAGGATCTGGTTCTGATGGCTCTCATCTACAACGCGTAAGGAAGGCGATTTCCTTCTGCTTGAGAAAACGCTGTACCATGGCGTCCCAGGCATGATCCAGGGACTTGTCTGTGGTAAAGAGGCGCAGGGAGATGCCGGTGGTGAGCTGGATTCCCGTTTGGCTGTAGTGGAGATTGAGAAACAGACCCGCCACGTCCGTCGGGGACAGGCTGACACCGCTCTGTGCCAGCAGCTTTTCCGTGTTGGAATCCGACAGCCGGAAGCTGAATTTAAAGCTTAAGGGAGCCTTCTTTCCCTTGATAAAATCAAAACAGAAGGGGCGTAAGACCCGCCAGCATACATAGGGCTGCTCCTTCATTCCCAGCTCCTCCAGCTCTTCGGCGGAGTAAAAATCCGGGTTCAGATGTCCGTCCAGCAATAGGGTGCTGTGGGTGCGGATACTTCCCTCAAGGACCCAGAAGGGGTCAAAAACCTCCTGAAGAAAAAGCTTGGAGGTAAAATCTTTCGTATCTTCTATCTGTAGAGCAATCAAAACAGAGAACTCCTTTCCTTACCCGCGAAACGGGATCCCTTGTTTCCATTTTAATAGGGAGAGGAGGGGAAGTCAAACAAAAAATCCAGATAATTTTCCAGACATACGCCCTCAACTTCCGGAATATCCAGGGCATCGGAGCCCCGGATGCATAAGGAAATGAAATCCGCAGCCTTTTTCACAGAATCCTCAAAGGAAACGCCCCTGACTGCATCTGCAGCCAGGATAGAGGCGAATATATCCCCTGTTCCGTGGCGGCAGGAGCCTGCCTCAGGAGAGAAGAGAGACAGGGTGTGCAAGATGCTGCCCTGGCTTTCCTGCTGAGAGATAAAATTCAGAAAATCAGAAGAGCCCTTTTTTGATTCGCCGCGCCGCAGTCCTGTGATTACAATTTTTCCGGGCCCCAGGGCGTGAAGCTTCCTGCATAACTCCTGTAGCTTTGTTTCCTGCCAGACGTCGCCGGTGTAGAGAGTGCCGGTGAGCAGACAGGCCTCCGTAATATTGGGGGTGATCAGATCTGCCAGGGCGACCAGATCCCGAAGAGCGCTGCAGTATTCTGGCTGTACAGGCCCGTAGGTGCGGCCGTGATCCCCCATAACAGGATCCAGGAGCACCATAGGGCAGCCTTTTTCCCGCTGGCTTTTGATAAAAGAGGCCACCAGAGGAATCTCTTCCTTTTCCCCTAAAAATCCGCAGTAAATACCGTCAAAGACAAATCCCAGGGCCTTCCACTGGGCAAAGTATTCTGCCATCTGTTTTGTAAAATCCACCTTATAATAGGAAGAAAAACCTGTGTGGTTGGAAAAGATGGCAGTGGGCGCCGGACAGGCCTGCACTCTCATGGCGCTGAGAATGGGCAACGCCTCTGTGGTGGAACAGCGCCCGTAGCCGGCAAAGCTGTTGATGACTGCAATTTTTGGGGGAATTTGATGTTTCATAGCGCTCCTGCTTTCCTTAAGCTTTTTGCACTATTTTACTCCCTTTTTTTCCGTTCGTAAAGAAGAGACCGGATTTTTTCAGCGCAGGCAGCAAAGCCAGGTAGACCAGGACAGACACCAGGGTGGAGGTGGCCGCATTGATGCTGGTGGAGGTAATGTTCCAGGCCAGGGTCACGTCCGCCGCAGGCTTTCCGATAATGTAAAGCTTATAGAAATAACCTATTAGGGGATCAAAGATCACGTTGAACAGCAGACCTCCAACCGCCGCCAGGGAAGCCCATTTGGCAATGTCCCGGCGATCCGTTTTCTGGGTGATATGGCCCAGGTTATGAGCGATAAACCCGGTGATGAGCCCAATGCAGAATTTTAACAGGAAGGTTTTGGGCGCATAGATGATGTAGATGGGATCCATAAGATCCCCGATGGTCATGCCCAGGGCCCCGCCCAGGCCCCCCAGGAAGCCTCCCAGAACCAGGGCGCCTAGGACGCATACTGCGTTGCCCAGGTGGATGGAGGTGGCGTCTCCTCCGGGCAGGGGAATTTTGATCTGTAAAAAGGTAAATACCACATAGGATAAAGCTGCAAACAGACCGGTCATTACAAGCTTTTGTACGTTGTCGTTTCTCATAAGTGTTCTCCTCCTTAATCATAGTGAATGGGAACGCACTCCATTTGGAAACCTGCGTTCCGCCTGAATTTGATCTTAGTATACAGGAAAGTGGCATGATTAAAAGTGCCACATTCTTACTTTTTGACCAGGCCAGAGAAAACAGAAAATCCAAAAAGACAATGTGAGGATTACCTGTTTTTATCCATATTGTTTCCTGGTTGTCTGTAAAAATCAGACAAAAAAATAATTGAAAGAACTAAAAAAGTGGTGAATAGTACAAAAAACAGGTGGATTTTCCATCCCAATTTTGAAAGAAGAAAGATATAATTATCCTATAAAAGTTCAGCCAGACCGCACACAACTGGCAAATCAAGTCTAAAAGCGCCTTTGCGAATAGGTGCGGGCTGAACAGAAACTTTTTTACGAAGACTGGGAGGTAGAATGATGACGGAAAACAAAAAAGGGACAAAAGAAGCCGCGGAGAAAAAGGCGGCGCCCCAGGCTCTGCAGTATATGCGCCGTTTTATGAGTAATTACGCGATCCTGTACGCCATTGTGATTTTGTGTATTTTGTTATCCCTGACAACGGACAAGTTTTTGCAGGTATCCAATCTGGTGAATGTGCTGCGGCAGAATTCCATGGTCGTCATGCTGGCTATCGGTGAATTCTTTGTGCTGGTGTCCGGCAGCCTGGATATTTCCACAGGCGCTATTGTGGCTCTGGTCAGCATTTTGTTTTCCAAGATGATGGTAGAGCTAAGCCTTCCGCCCTTGCTGGCGGCCTTGCTGGCCATTCTTCTGGGCATGTTTATTGGTTTGCTCAACGGGCTGATTATTACCAGGCTTAAGATTCCGGCAATGATCGCCACTCTGGCCATGCAGTATGTGTGTAACGGAGCTGTGTACCTGATCAGCGGCGGCTATGCCGTATCAGGGCTGCCGGATTCCATTGCCTTTCTGGGAAAGGGAAATGTGCTGGGTTTAAGCTGGCTTCCCTGGCCGGTGCTGCTTATGCTGATCCTGGCTGTGATCGCCCATGTGGTTTCCCAGAAGACAACCTTTGGACGCTCTTTGTACGCCATTGGAGGAAATGTGGAGGCAGCCTATCTGTCGGGTATCCGGGATAAGCGGATTCTCACCTCCGCTCACGTGATCTGCGGCGGTCTTGCGGCTTCGGCCAGTATTGTGCTCACCTCCAGGCTGGCGTCCGGACAGGTGAACGCAGGTCTTGGATGGGAGTTTGAGGCCATTATCGGAGCCATTATCGGAGGCGTCAGTATTACGGGAGGCCGGGGCCGGGTGTTCGGAGCCGTGTTCGGCACCTTCCTGGTGGGAATCCTGGTAAACGGAATGACCTTGAATGACATTGACTCCAATGTACAGAAGATTGTAAAGGGCCTGGTGCTGATTTTTGCCATCGCCTTCGACATCTATGCGGTCAACAAGAAGAATAAACGCTAGTCAATGGGATCATGGCAGCAGGAAGCATGGGAGGAATGTACATGGAAGAGATCATCATCGCCATGAAGCAGGTGAGCAAGGAATTTCCTGGGGTCAAGGCCTTGCAGAATATTGATCTGGAGATCTGCCGGGGCGAGATTCACGGGCTTGTAGGGGAAAACGGAGCGGGCAAGTCCACGCTGATTAAGATTCTGGGAGGCTCCTATACGGCTACCAGCGGAGAGGTTTACATGGACGGGAGAAAACTGCAGATGCACGCCCCTCTGGACGCTCAGATGGCCGGGATCAGCGTGGTACACCAGGAGCTGAAGCTGGTGGACGCCCTGACGGTTATGGAAAATATTTATCTGGGGCGGTGGCCCAAAAACTCTGCCCGCATGGTGGACTGGAAGGGCATGCGGGAGGCTGCCGGCAAACTTTTGCGGGATCTGGGGGTGGAGCTGGATCCGGAGGAGCTGGTGGGAAATCTGACGGTAGCCCAGAAGCAGATTGTGGAGATCTGCAAGGTGCTGTCCACAAATGCCAGGTTTATCGTCATGGACGAGCCCTCGGCTGTGCTGACCCCCAGTGAAATGGATACCCTTTACACTATTATCCGGAAGCTTAAGGCGGACGGTATTACCATTCTCTATATCTCTCACCGCCTGGAGGAGATCTTTGCCCTGTGCGATCATGTGACGGTACTGCGGGACGGGCAGAAGATCACTACGGTGGAGGCAAAGGATGTGAGCCGTACGGAGCTGATCCACATGATGGTGGGCCGGGAGCTGGGCATTGAATACCCCAAGGAACAGGTGGAGCAGGGGGAGGTGATTCTCTCCGTGCGCAATCTGAACCGGCCGGGAGTTCTTACGGACATCAGCTTTGACCTGCATCGGGGAGAAATCCTGGGTTTTGCAGGTCTGGTGGGAGCAGGAAGGACCGAGGTAGCCCGGGCTATTATGGGAGCGGATCAGGGGGCCACAGGGGAAATCCTTCTCAAAGGCGAGCCCTATGAGATCCGGGATGTTCCCACAGCCATTCACAAGGGCATTGGACTGGTATCCGAGGACCGGAAAAAAGAGGGGCTGGTGCTGAATCTGAGCATCAAGCAGAACCTGTCCATGGTAAATATGAAGCGGGTGCTGCGGAAAGGATTTTTTTCCGAGAAGCTGGAGAATGAGCTGGCAGAAAAGTATATTCGGGATCTGAATATTGTGACGCCCTCCCCGGAGAAGGAGGTTATCTACCTGTCTGGTGGAAACCAGCAAAAGGTGGTTATCGGGAAGTGGCTCAATGCAGACTGTGATGTGCTGATTGTGGATGAGCCCACCCGGGGGATTGACGTGGGGGCAAAGAAGGAAATCTACACCATTATGTGTGAGCTTGTGAAGGCGGGAAAGGCCATTATCATGATTTCCTCGGAGATGCCGGAGCTTTTGGGCATGTGCGACCGGATTCTGGTCATGCATGACGGCCGGCTTACGGGAAGCTTTGATATAGAAGAGGCCACCCAGGATAAGCTGATGGAAAAGGCCATTCAGTAGGCAGCTTTCCCTGGGGCAAAGAAAGGATTGGCAGGAAAAGGACAGAAAGGTGGTAAAAAAGGATGGATGTGGTAAGACTAGGAGTGGTTGGATGCGGGTTTATCTCCGGAATTCACGAGCAGGCCTTTGCAAAGCTTAAAGGCAAGATGGAGATTGTGGGCTGCTGCGACCTGATTTTGGAGCGGGCGGAGCATATGGCAAAGACTGTGGGCTGCGATTTTGTCTGCACGGATTACCGGGAGCTCTTTGACCGGGTGGACGCAGTGCTGCTGGCAGTGCCCCACCAGGAGCATTTCCCCATTGGCAGTGATTTTATCCGCCACAAAAAGCATGTGCTGATGGAAAAGCCCATGGCAGTCGATGAGCAGGAATGCCTGGATTTGATTCACCTGGCAAAGGAGTACGAAGTAAAATTTATGGTGGCCTACATTATGCGCTATCATCCCATGTGCGCCAAGCTTAAGGAGATCGTGGACGACAAGCGGTATGGGGAACTGTTTCAGATGTCCATCTGGACCGAGCAGTTTACCAAGGCCCCGGATTATGACTATAGCGCCAAGGCATTGGGAGGAGGACAGTTCTTCAGCCACGGCTGTCACTATGTGGATCTTTTATTGTGGTACATGGGAGAGCCGGTAAAAGGTTCCCACCTGGGTACAGGCCTGTGCACGCCCTGGATCGAATGGGAGGGCACCAGCAACGCCATTTTCGAGTTTGAGGGAGGAAAGCTGGCCTATCATTTCGGCACCTGGGGCACTGTGGGAACCCGGCACAGCTATGCCATTCACGCCTTTTTCGAGAAGGGAATGGTGGAGTGCTGTCTGAACGAGGGGAAAATGTATCTCCACAAGACCCAGAATCTGTCCAGCTATTTCGAAAAATCGGATATTGAGGAACTGATCTTCACCTGTGAGCCCACGGGACATTTGCCCTGGTATGAGCTGAACCATTTTGCAGATTGCGTGCTGAAGGATCAGGAGCCCCTGACCTCAGGAGCCACGACGCTTCAGGGACACCGGGTGATCTGGAGAATGTACGCGGCGGAGGCAAAAGATCAGGTGGCGGATCTTCAAGGGTTATCCCTGTATGGAGATTGGGACCGGATGGACGGGCCGGGAGAGCCCTGGAGCGTTCCGCTGTTAAAGCGGATGAGGGAAAATCCGTAAACCGTCAGATTGGGGAACTCTCTGTGAGTCAAATACCCCAGAGAAAGGGGATTTGAACCAGGCGGCAGCGATGCAACGCCTGTAATGGCCACATGGCACGCTGCCGGCGGGAATAAAAAAAGGAGGATATGGAAAATGAAAAAAAGAATTGCTTTGCTGCTCAGTGTATGCATGACGCTGGGACTGCTTGCAGGCTGTTCCAAGAAGGAGGAGTCTGCACCGGCCCCGGAGGCGCCGGCCCAGGAAGAACAGCCTGCCCAGGAGGAGAAGGAACCGGAGGCAGGAGACGAGAAGGGGGATGGAAAGTACACCTTTGGCGTGTCCTTATTTTACCGCTCGGATGAATTTTACGTGGACATTGAGAACATGATGAAGGTTTACGGGGAAGAGGCCGGGGTGGAGCTGATTATCCAGGATGCCAACTGCGATGCCAGCACTCAGATGCGCCAGTTTGAGGATTTTATTCAGATGGGTGTGGACGCCATTTTGTTTTCCCCCTGCGACCCGGCGGCCTGCGCTTCCGCTGTGGAGGCCGCCAATGAGGCGGGAATCCCTGTGTTTACCTATGACGGAACCGTGGAGGACAACTCGGGAATTACCTCCGGCATGTACAGCGATTTCCATGCAGACGGCTATGACGCGGGAACCTGGGCCAAGAAATACATTGAGGAAAATCTGGGTGGAAAGGCCAATGTGGCGATCCTGGATTACCCTGCGTCTCCCATTGTGTGCGGACAGCGGGCAGACGGCTTCCAGGAGGCCGTGGAAGAGCTGGAGGGCGTGAAGGTGGTAGCCCGCCAGGATGGAAAGGCTACCCGGACCGGAGGCATGGAGGTGATGGAAAACATTCTGACGGCAAATAATAACGAAGTGGATCTGGTGTTTGCCATCAACTATGAATCAGGCGCAGGCGCGGCAGCTGCCATAGAAGCAGCAGACGCCAAGGGCGGCGTGGTATGCGTGGCCTGGGGCGAGGAGGCTCTGCAAAAGGTGGAGAACAACGATCCCTATCTCAAGGGCGTGCTCCTGGGCGATCCCTCCGATCAGGCGGAGATCATCAATGTGGCAAAGGATTATCTGGATGGCAAGGACATTGAGAAGGAGACATATTACAGCTATTATATGGTAACTTCGGAAGACTTGAATGAGAAGATTGACTGGAAGGCAATCATTGATCTGCGCAATTAAGTGAGAATCATTCCCGGAGGATGCAGTCTTGAAAAAGGGACTGCATCCTTTTTGGGCGCAAGACGTGGAAGCGGAAGTGAGATTCCCGGAGGATCAAAAAGCTGCCCGGAGGGTGCTAAGAGCGCAAGGAAAGAGGAGAATATGAAGGATATAGCAGGAAAATATCATAACCTGCCTGTTTTCTATAAAATATTGATCTGGATGCTGGCGGTATCCATACTTCCCTTCATGATTATGGTAGGGTTCATTTTTACCAGGATTGTGACCATCGAGACCTCCCACTGCAAAAGCGAGATTGTGGATAATCTGCGATGGATTGAGAATCGTGTGACTCAGGAGATCAGCGATCTGCGGCTTCAGGGAATCCGGGTTTCCCAGAATGATCTGGTGTACTCGGAATTGTCCGGCCAGGAGGGGATTCAGGAGGTGAACGTCTATGAGGTGAAAAAGAGCCTGTTTGACATTACCCTGTCCGGGCTTTGCCACTCCGCCTATATTGTAGGGAATCAGGGGCTTCAGGTTTCTAATTCCAGCTCGGAGCGACTGGGGGAGATTATGGCCGGACAGACAGAGCAGCTAAAACAGAATCTGGAGCAGACGGGAAAAACCTTTATCTGGGGAAATCCTATCCAATACGGGAGCAGTTATCTGCTTCCTTATGTGCGTTTTATTAAGGGCAGAGGGGAAAAGGAGCCTGCGGGTCTCTTTATCGCAAATTTTTCCGAGAGCAGGCTTGCGGATATTACCCGAGACACCATGGAGAAGGGAAAAATCAAGGTGGAAAATGTGCTGATATTAAGCGAGGACATGATTTTTTCCTCCTGGAACAAGGAGCTTATGGGGAAAACCCTGGGGCAGGTGACAGAGAATGCAGGAGAGGGAGCTGTATTTGACGGGATCTATGAAAATAAGAAATGCATGTTTCTCCGGTTTGAAAACGCGTCTTCCTCAGACTGGCAATACGTGGCGGTGGTGTCCTACAAGGAAATCCACACGGCCAGCCGCAGCATGATTCTGCTGTTTGTGCCCATCAGTATTTTCTGCGTCTGCTTTATCCTGCTGGCCTCCTATCTGGTTTCCCACAGTATTTCCAAGCCTTTGGAGTATCTGTCCGGGGTAATCCGGGACATGGGAAGCCATGATCTGAACATTGAGCTGAAATATCCAGCCTACCGGGACGAGGTGGGCCAGATGTGGACATGTCTGGTCGATATGAAGGAGCAGTTGAAAAAGTCCATGGAGGAGTCCAAGCGCACCCTGGAGCAAAACCAGCGGCTGCGCATTGAGGCCCTGCGGGCACAGATTAACCCCCATTTTCTCTACAATACCTTCGGCTCCATTATTTATCTCATTGAGGAGGGAAAGAAGAAGGAGGCCACCGACATGCTGGCGGCCCTGTCAGAGCTTCTCCACATCAGTATCAGTCCCTCTGCGGATTACACCGGGGCAGCCAGGGGAAATCTGCCGGGAAAGCGCCTGGAGGGGTATATTCAGGTGGAGCAGGAGCTGAGCCTGATCCGAAAATATATGGATATCCAGAAAATCCGCTACCAGAATACCTTCCGCTATCTTATTGACGTGGACATGGACATTTTAAAGCTTCCTATTGTGAAGATTATCCTGCAGCCAGTGGTGGAAAACGCCCTGGAGCACGGGCTTAAAATGAGCTCCTGCGGGGAGGCTCTGCTTGTGATCCGGGGCTGGAGGGAGGGGGATCTTTTGATTTTTGAGGTCCAGGACAACTGTAAAACCCTGACGGAACAGCGGATGCGGGAGGTCAATGACTGGCTGTGCGGACGCAAGCCTGCACCGGAGACCACGGTGGGCATCGGCCTGAAAAATGTAAATGACAGGATCTGCTATGAGTTTCCGGAGGACGAGCGGCTGGGAGTGCGGCTAGAAAGAAGAGGAGGGAATACGGTGACCCGTGTTGTGGTGAGACGAGTGGAGGATGACCATGTATAAGCGGAGAACATGCTTCTTCTGTATAGGGATAATGTTGAGATCAGTGGAGGAGGTTGGGGATGGAGCTGTATGAACTTCTGATCTGTGATGACGAATGGATGATCCGGGAGCAGATTGCCCGCAGCGCCAGGGAGCTGGGAGGCTTTTCCATAGAGACGGCGGATTCCGGCCTGGCAGCCTTGGAAATCCTGGAGCGCAAACACGTGGACGGTCTTGTTCTGGATGTGCGCATGCCCAAGATGGATGGGATTACTCTGCTAAAGGAGCTGAATCAGAGGGAAATTCGGCCGGTGGTGGTGATCCTGAGCGGACACGACGAATTTGAATATGCCCAGCAGTGCCTGCGCTATGGGGCGGTGGAATATCTGTTGAAGCCTCTGACAGAAGATCAGATCCAAAGCTTTCTCCTGGAGCTGCGCCAGCGGATCTTAAGAAAGGGGCAATATTTGGAAAAGCTGGAGGAATACGGGCAGAAGCTTGATCTTGTAAAGCCTGTGCTGCGGGAGCAGTTTTTCCGGGAGCTTTTGCAGCGCTCTATGAGCCGGGAGTCCGTGGGCCGTATGGAGGAGTTTTTGGATGTGCATATCCTGTATCCCTATCTGGCGGCCGCGGTGATCCACATCCGCACAGCCGGGGATCTGCCCCTGGAGGACGACCGGAATTCCCTTCGGCGCTACGCCCTGGGAGAGCTTCTGGAGGCGCAGCTCAAAGAGCGGTTTCCCACTAATCTGTTTCACACGGAGAGCCAGATTCTCACTGTCATTGCCGGAGACACCCGGGAGAATCTGGGGCCGAGGCTTCAGCATGCCCTGTCTGAGCTGCTTCCTGTCATTTCCCGGGATCTGTCCGTCCAGTTCCACGCGGGAATCGGAAGTGTGGTCACTTCTGTGGAGAAAATACGGGATTCCTATGCCCAGGCCCTGTACGCCTTAAGCGTCAATGATTTTGACCAGGAGACGGGTCTGGTGGATATCAAGGACATTGTGGATGAGGGAAAGCGGGAGAGCAGTGTGCGGGAGCTTCGCAGCACCCTGCGGGAGCTTATGGCATCCGCAGCGGTGACGGCCAGTCAGGAGCTGGTGGAACATCTGCGCCGGGCCTTGGAGCAAGTCCGCCAGAGCGAGGCGGATCTGGACACAGCTATTTATTTCTGCAGCTATCTGGCGGTTATTGCCCTGGATCGCCTGGATATCCAGCTGGAGCTTCTCCGGGGCAATCCTCTCTACGAAATCGCGGCAAAGACCACTCCGGAGGAGGTGTATCACAGCGCCGGACAGCTGTTGGAGACCATGGAGAAGACCCTAAACGCCAGTCAGCAGAACCGGATCCGCCGCATAGCGGATAACTGCCGGAAGATTATTGAGCGGGATTACGGGAAAAAGATCGGGATTATGGAAATCGCAGAGCAGATGGAGGTGAGCAGCAACTACCTGTCCACCATATTCCGCAGGGAGACCCAGTACAGCGTCAACGAATATCTCAATGCGGTGCGGTTAAAGCATGCCAAGCGGCTTCTGCGGGAAACGAATCTGAAGGTGTATGAGATCGCAGAACAGGTGGGATTTTCGGATACCTATTATTTCAGCAGCGTGTTTAAGAAGCTTGTGGGGGTGACGCCCAGCGAGTATCGCAATAGCGTGTGACGTTTCTCCCTACTTGCGCTGCGTCCGGAAATGTGATACCGTAAAAGGAAATAGTGGAGGAAAGGGGCAGAAAATATGCACAAGAAAACAGATTCTGCAGAAAAATTATTTGCGTTTATTGAGGAGGGAACATCCCCCTTTCATGTGGTCCAGGCGGTGGTCCGCAGGCTTCGTGATGCGGGGTTTGAGGAGCTGAAGCTTGGACGGGATTGGTGCCTGAATAACGGCGGGCGTTATTTTATGATTCACCACGGTTCCAGCCTGCTGGCCTTTACCATTGGAGAGCATTTTACCTTTCGGGACCCGGTGCGGATCGCGGCGGCCCACACGGATTTCCCGGGGCTTCGGATTAAGACAAAGCCGGAGGTGGAAAAGGAAGGGTATAGGCAGCTCAACGTGGAGGTTTACGGCGGGGCGATTTTAAATACCTGGCTTGACCGGCCCCTGAGCGCGGCTGGCCGGGTGGCTCTGCGCAGCAGCCAGGCCTTTTATCCCCGAATGCGGCTGGTGGATTTGAAAAAGCCTTTGTTTACCGTACCCAATGTGGCCATTCATCTGGAAAAGGAGATAAACAAGGGGCTTGAGCTAAACCGACAGAAGGATTTGCTGCCTCTGGCAGGGCTTGCAGGAGAGGATGAAGAGAAAAAGCTGGAAGAATTTTTCCTCCATGCCCTTGCCCGGAAGCTTCAGGTGGAGCCGGAGGAGATTCTGGATTTTGAGCTGGGGCTGTATAACACGGACAGAGGAGAGTTTCTGGGGCTGGAGGAGGAGTTTCTTTCAGCTCCCCGCCTGGACGACCTGACCGGCGTGGAGGCAGTACTGGAGGGAATTGTGGAGACTTCCGGGGACCGGGGAATTCATGTGGCGGCTTTCTTCGATCACGAGGAGATCGGGAGTAAAACCAAGCAGGGGGCAGGATCCGCCCTATTGTCCATGGTGCTGGAGAAGATTCTGCTGTCCTTTGGACGGGACCGGCAGCAGTTTCTGGAGATCATGTCAGACGCCATGCTCCTGTCCGTGGATGTGGGCCATGCCATTCATCCCAATAAGGCGGATAAAAGCGATATTACAGCCAAGGGCATCCTGGGCAAGGGACTTTTGATTAAGGAGAACAGCGGCCAGGCCTATGCCACGGACTGCGAGGCCATTGCAGTGGTCCAGCAGCTTTGCCTGGATCAGGAGATTGACTTCCAGAAAGTGACGAACCGGTCGGATGTAACCGGGGGAAGCACTCTGGGGCCCATTGCATCTGCCATGCTGCCAGTGCGAACCGTGGATATCGGAGTTCCCCTGCTGGCCATGCATTCGGCCCGGGAGCTGATGGGAACCAGGGATCAGGAGGAGCTGGCCCGATTATTAAAGGCCTATTTCTCCTGACGAAGACACGTCCAACTCTCCCTTATCCGGACTTTCCAGTGAGCACGGGATGGTTGAACTTATGAAAGAAAAGAAAACATTGCTGTCAGGGGTTGAAAACTGTAAAAATCTGTGGTACCATAATACCTAGTAATGAAAACTATGTTATGCGGAGGCAGATATGAGTTATAAGATTATTGTGGATAGCTGCGGAGAACTGACAGATGCATGTAAGGAGAGCGGATACTACGAAAATGTTGCTCTCTCCATTGATATTGACGGATACCAGGTGGTGGATGATGAGACCTTTGACCAGGCGGATTTTCTGCGGAGAGTTGCGGCCAGTCCCAACTGTCCCAAGTCTTCCTGTCCCTCCCCGGAGCGCTATATGGAGGCTTTTGAGGGAGACGCAGAGCATATTTATGTGGTGACCCTGTCAGCAGAGCTGTCCGGCTCCTATAACAGCGCGGAGCTGGCAAAACGGCTTTATGAGGAGAAGCACAAGGAAAAGAAGATCCATGTTTTTAATTCCTGCTCAGCCTCCATTGGGGAAACTCTCATTGCCTTGAAGACCGAGGAGTGTGAAAAGGCAGGAAAGAGTTTTGAGGAGACCGTGGAGGTGGTGGAGGGCTATATCAGGGAGCAGCACACCTATTTTGTGCTGGAAAGCCTGGAAGCCCTGCGGAAAAACGGGCGTCTCAGCAATCTGAAGGCCTTTGTGGCCAACGCGCTGAATATAAAGCCTGTCATGGCCTCCACGCCGGAGGGCAGGATCCAGCAGCTGGACCAGATGCGGGGCATCAACCGGGCTCTGAAAAAAATGGTGGAGATCATTGTCAAAGAGGTTCGGGATCCGGCAGAGAAAATACTGGCTATCTCCCATTGCAACTGCCGGGAGCGGGCTCTGATGGTGAAGGAAGAGCTGCAAAAGCTTATAAAGGTAAAGGATATCCTGGTGCTGGATACAAACGGGATCAGCAGCTTGTATGCCAGCGACGGGGGGATTATTGTAGTGGTGTAAAAGGATCGATCTAGTATGCAGTCAGGGGATCAGCGGCATTTGCGCCTTGGGGTGAGGGCGGGAATGCCGTTTTACTCTCAGCCGTTTTAATCTTATAAAAAAATCCATGCAATTTTCGCAAATCTGTGGTAAGATGATAAAAACGGAAGGCAATGTGGGTCCTGTCTGCCGTAAAACAGAAAATACATGAAAGAGGTTTTGGATATGAGTCAGGAAAAAGTAAACCGCTATAAACAGGAGAAGGCAAACCGGAAGGAGGCTTTAGCCAAAGAAAAAAGAAACGCCATGATCGCAAAGGTAGTGGGAGGCGTAGTGGCGTTGGCTCTGGTGTGCTGGATTGGCTATTCTGTTTATGATATGACAAATAAGCCGGATACCACTCCTATTGAGGTGGATTCCACAGCCCTGGATGAGTATTTAAACGCCATGGAGACGGCTGAATAAGATAGAATTAAAAAATTTTTAAAAAAATTTTCTGATTTTGAATCTTTTTCCATCTCAGTTTCGTCTATATATATGTAAGGTACTTGTAAGAGAATGGAAATGGGTGATACAATGAGCAATCAATCTTGTTTCAGAAAAATAATAGGCGGAGCAGCCGCTGTGATGCTGCTGTTGGGATTTGCGGCAGATGGACAGGCAGCCTGCCTGGAAGAGCAGGGGCAGCAGGGATCCTGGCAGACGAAAAACAGTGTGTTGGCAGCAACACCAGCGCAGGAGACACAGGCGGCGGATTCTCCGGTTTTGTTGTCGGTATCCTATGATCTGAAGGCGGAGGAGACAGAGGTGCAGGCGCCTCTGGCAGTGCAGTTAAACCAGGTGCTGGCTTTGGAGCTTCAGCTGGAGACAGAGCAGAATGTAGAGGATTGGGCAAATACCCATGCTATATATGAGGAGCTATTGATTCAGTTGGTTACAGGCGGCTATAATCGGGAGCAGGGAACTGAGAACAAATATGCCCGGGAGCATGGCAGTGTGCTGGATCAGCAGATGGCGGATTATTACCGGGACTTTATCAATGCCAACGGAAACAGCCGGACAGCGGCGGTTTTGGAAAAATACCTGCAGGTGCTGGAGGAGAATGGGCTGGAGATCAGCGGTCCGGTGCTGGAATTTTATGAGGAGACGCCGGAACTGGTCCGCAAATGGAGCCATATGGAAAAGGGAGACGCCAGATACTGGCTTTGGAAGCTGGGGTTGCTGGACCTATTTGAGAGTTAAAGATTATAGAGGATTAGAGAAAAACCGGAGCTGTGGCAAAACAGCCCCGGTTTTTTTGTACTTTGTTGCTATAAAGGCATCATCAGAGACTGAGAGGCATCCATAACTTCCTCTGCGGTAACCTCCCGGCCAAGCTTGCTGGACAGTACAATTCCCTCCTGGATCAGCATGGTCTGAAGCGCCAGCTCCGCGGTGGGAAGCAGTTCTACCTCTCCTGTGAGAGCGGCAATCCAGTGAGCCTCCGAGGAGGTGTAGGCGTATTCCTTTGGCTCGGTGTGAGTCCAGCGGAAATCCATATTTTCCAGATCGCCGGTGCAGTCAAGCTCTGTATCCCCAATGGTGGTGTGGAAGCTGAAGGGATCCAGCTTAACGCCTCCCAGGGAGCCCAGAAGAAGGCTGGGAGCCAGAGAATCCAGATGCACGGCCCAGGATTCAAAGAGATCCATGGTCAGATCCTTATCAAAGCGCACAAAGCCTGTGCCAAGCTCCTCCACATCATAATGACTCTGGAGCCTTCTCTGCTCATTCATGGGGATTTTCTGATAAAGCTGTCCGCACATGCGCCGGGGAGCGGGTAATCCCATGAGGTAGAGCAGAAGAGAAATATCATACACGCCGAAATCATACAAAGCGCCGCCGCCGGCGTATTTTTTTTGCACAAAATCTGCGCTTCCATAGCCGTCCACAAAAGGCCGATTCCGCCGCCGGAAAGCCACGGAGCGGGCATGGTAGATCTCTCCCAGGGCGCCGCTGTCCACCAGGCGCTTTGCAGCCCGGGCATTGGGCTCATAGAGAAGCCCCAGTTGAATGTGAAGGGATTTTCCGCTATCCTTTGCGGCCTCCACCATGGCAAGTCCGTCTGCGTAGGTTCCTGCCAAAGGCTTTTCACAGTACACATGCTTACCGGCCTGGAAGGCAGCAATGGCAGCCGATGCATGCAGGTTGTTGTGGAGGCAGATATCAATGGCGTCTATGTCGTCTCGCTTTAACATTTCCTGATAATCAGTATAAACGCTGGGGATGTTCCATTTTGCGGCGCACCGCTCCGCGGATTCCTGGGTACGGCTGCAGACGGCAACGACCTGGGCCTCCGGAATATCCTGGAAGCATTGTAAATGTTTGTTGGAAATCATGCCTGCGCCAATTAAACCAATGCGAATCTGTTTCATAAAAGGCTCTCCTTTGTATAAAATATCTGTTAATTACTTGAATCATGCCATAAAAGAATAGGGAAGTCAAGGAAAATATTAGGAAAGAAGAGAAAGAAGAGAACCGGACAGAAGAGAAATTGAAGAAAAGAATTGAGTAAATGCCACAAGCGGCAAGATAAAAAAGAAACAGCCCAGGACTGGCCTCTCTATTCTTTAGAGGGAGATTTATCCTGGGCTGATGATATTTTATACTATTGTGGGAGAATTTATTTCCGCTCCGCCTCCGCAAGCTTCATGGCCCTCACCTTCAGGGGCAGTCCGAACAGGGTGATGAAGCCGCTGGCGTCGTGATGGTCATAGAGATCTCCGGTGGTGAAGGAGGCCAGGGACTCGCTGTACAGGCTGTAGGGCGAGGTGGTTCCGGCCTTGATGATATTGCCCTTGTAGAGTTTGAATTTCACTTCGCCGGTCACATATTCCTGGGTGCTGGTGACAAAGGCCTGCACGGCCTCCCGCAGGGGGGTAAACCATTTTCCCTCGTATACGATCTGGGCCATTTTGTTGCCCATGTCTTTCTTTACTTCCATGGTGGCCCGATCCAGAACCAGCTCCTCCAGTTGTTCATGGGCCTCCATGAGAATGGTGCCGCCGGGTGTCTCGTAGACGCCCCGGGATTTCATGCCCACTACCCGATTTTCCACAATGTCCACAATGCCGATGCCATGCTTGCCGCCCAGAGTATTCAGCTCCTTGATGATTTCAGAAACCTTCATGGGTTTTCCATTGAGTGAGGTGGGGACGCCCTTTTCGAAGGTCATGGTTACTGTCTCCGCCTCGTCGGGAGCCTGCTGAGGGGTTACGCCCAGCACCAGCATGTGCTCATAATTGGGCTCCTTTGAGGGATCCTCCAGCTCCAGGCCCTCATGGCTGATGTGCCATAGGTTCCGGTCCCGGCTGTAGCTCTGGCTGTGGTCAAAGGGAAGATTGATGCCATGCTGTTTGCAGTACTCGATCTCATCCTCCCGGGACTGCATGGTCCAGATGTCGGTCATGCGCCAGGGGGCGATGATCTTCAGGTCTGGAGCCAGAGCCTTGATGCCCAGCTCAAAGCGGATCTGGTCGTTTCCCTTGCCGGTAGCCCCGTGGCAGATGGCGGAAGCGCCCTCCTTGCGGGCAATCTCCACCAGACGCTTGGCGATGACCGGGCGGGCCATGGAGGTGCCCAGGAGATATTTGTTTTCATATACAGCCCCGGCCTGTACGCAGGGCATAATGTAGTCGTCGCAGAATTCATCTACGATATCCTCAATATATAATTTGGAAGCGCCGGAGAGTTTTGCCCGCTCCTCCAGACCATCCAGCTCGTTTCCCTGTCCGCAGTCGATGCAGCAGCAGATGACCTCATAGTCGAAATGCTCCTTTAACCAGGGGATAATGGCGGTGGTATCCAGGCCGCCGGAATAGGCCAGTACAACTTTTTCTTTCATCTCTATAATCCTCCTTCAGCCCGCAGGGCTTTGTATTACAAATTTGATTTTCAACAGTAACTAATATACAACAGAAGTAATAAATATGCAAGTGAAAAAATATACATAGATTTTCGAAAAATCAGGGTGTATTTATGCAAAATGCTAATGCGAAAGAAATGTCTTGAAAAGCAGGGAAAACAGAGGTACAATGGGAAAGACAAAGCAGAGTGGACGGAGAGCGCCACCGTGTCAAAGCAGAGGTGGAAAGTCTTGGACTATTCAAAATATTCATGATTAATGCATAAATATAAAGATGGAAACTATATGGAACAGGGAAGATGCTTGCATCTGTTAAGCAAAAGTGGTAGGATAGCGTCGGAAATAAATCCGGCCCAAGGCGGGATTCTCCTGCCTGCTGACCCTGTCATGGGCAATCAACGAGGAAAAGAAAGACGAAAGATTACCGAGAAGGGAGAAAAAATATATGATAAAAGTAGGAATTATTGGATCTACCGGATATGCAGGGGCAGAGCTGGTGCGGCTTTTGCTGGCTCACCCGGAGGTGCGGATCTGCTGGTATGGTTCCAGAAGTTATATTGATAAGAAGTATGCCCAGGTATATCAGAATATGTTTCAGTTGGTGGAGGATGTGTGCCGGGATGACAATATGGCGGAGCTGGCCCGGGAGGCGGATGTGATTTTCACAGCCACGCCCCAGGGGCTCTGTGCTTCCCTGGTAAACGAGGAGATTTTGTCCCAGGTGAAAATCATTGATCTGAGCGCGGATTTCCGCATCAAGGATGTGGCAGTGTATGAGAAATGGTATGGAATTACCCATCCCTGTCCCCAGTATCTGCCGGAGGCTGTGTACGGCCTGTGCGAAGTGAATCGGGAGAAAATTCCCGGAGCGCGGATTCTGGCAAATCCGGGGTGCTATCCCACCTGCTCCACCCTGTCGGTCTATCCTCTGGTAAAAGAGGGCATTCTCGATCCGGCCACAATTATCATTGACGCCAAGTCCGGCACCTCCGGGGCGGGCCGGGGAGCCAAGGTAGACAATCTGTACTGTGAGGTCAATGAGAATATTAAGGCCTATGGGGTGGCGTCCCATCGACATACGCCGGAGATCGAGGAACAGCTGTCTTATGCGGCCGGGGAACCGGTGCTGCTGAATTTCACTCCCCATCTGGTTCCCATGAACCGGGGAATCCTGGTGACAGCCTACGCTTCCCTGAAAAAGCAGGTGTGTGAGGAGCAGGTGCGGGAGATTTACGACCATTATTATAGGAAGGAACGCTTCGTCCGCCTGCTGGAGCCGGGCGCCTGTCCCCAGACGCGATGGGTGGAGGGAAGCAACTATGTGGATGTGAATTTCAAGCTTGATCCCAGAACCAACCGGGTGATTATGATGGGAGCCATGGATAACCTGGTGAAGGGCGCGGCTGGTCAGGCAGTGCAGAATATGAATCTGATGTTTGGACTTCCGGAGGAAATGGGCCTGGAGCTGGTACCGTTGTTTCCTTAAGGAGTCAGACGGAAAGGATTGTGACATGATAGAGATAAGAACCATGACCATAGAGGATTATGACGGTGTTTACGATCTGTGGATGACCATCCGGGGATTTGCGATCCGCAGCATTGACGATTCCAGAATGGGAGTAGAAAGGTTTCTCCGGCGAAATCCTGCCACCAGCGTGGTGGCCGTGGAAAACGGAAAAATTGTGGGAAGTATCCTGTGCGGTCATGACGGGCGCCGGGGCTGCCTTTACCATGTGTGCGTCCACGGGGATTACCGCATGCAGGGAATCGGAAAAAGCATGGTGGTATTCTGCATGAATGAATTGAAGAAAGAGGAGATCAGCAAGGTATCCCTCATTGCATTTACCAAAAACGATATTGGCAATGCATTTTGGAACCGGATTGGATGGACCAGAAGACTGGATCTGAATTACTATGACTTTACCTTGAATGAGGCCAATATTACAGCCTTTAATGAATAGATCAGGAGAAGAAAAATGGAAAAACGGATCTTGCTTTTGACTACAGGCGGAACCATTGCCTCTACCCAGACAGAGCGGGGCTTGGCCCCGGGGCTGGGAGCCCAGGAGCTTCTGGAAAGCCTTCGGGATATTCTGCCCCCTTGCCGCATTGACACCCGGGAGGTGTGCAGCCTGGACAGTACCAATATGACCTGGCGGGAGTGGCTGCTTTTGGCGGGAGCTGTCCGGGAGGCCTATGACGCCTATGACGGCTTTGTGATTACCCATGGGACGGATACCATGGCCTACACGGCCAGCGCTTTGTCCTATCTGATCCAGAAATCTCCCAAGCCCATTGTGCTCACCGGGGCGCAAAAGCCTATTCATATGGAGATCACGGATGCCAAGAGTAATCTGCGGGACGCAGTGCTCTATGCTCTGGACGAAAAATCTGCGGGGGTGCAGATTCTGTTTAACGGTCAGGTTATTACGGGTACCCGGGCCAAGAAGGTGCGAAGCTTTAGCTTCGACGCCTTTTCCAGCATTAATTATCCGCCGCTGGCAGCTGTGCAGGACGGGCGGATTCTCCGGTATATTGATGTGGGAGAGTCCCGGGAGGAGCCTGTATTTTATGACAGCCTTAATCCCCGGGTGTTTTTGCTGAAGCTTACGCCGGGTATCCGCACGGAGATTCTGGAGGCTGTGTTTCAGACCTATGACTGCATTATTGTGGAGAGCTTTGGAGTGGGAGGAATCCCGGACAGCATGGCAGACGATCTGTTTGCAATTTTGTCCCGCTATGAGCCAGGGGAAAAGGTTCTGGTCATGACCACCCAGGTCACCTACGAGGGCAGCAATGTGGGGGTCTATGAGGTGGGGCAAAGGCTTCGGGAGCGCTTCCCCCTTCTGGAGGCCCGGGATATGACGCTGGAAGCGGTGCTGGCCAAGATGATGTGGATTTTGGGACAGAATCTTACAGGCTTTGGGGAGATTGAGAAATTGTTTTATGAAAGAATTGGCCAGGATACCATACTGGCGTAGACTTGAAAAATCAGAAGGGATCCTGGGGGATAAAACGCAGAAAGTACAGGGAGGATTATAGAGATGAGAGAAATTGCAGGCGGCGTGACAGCGGCCAGAGGCTTTGAGGCAGCTGCAGCTGCAGCGGGAATCAAATATGAGGGGCGTACCGATATGGCTTTGATCTACAGCCAGGCGCCCTGCAGGGCGGCTGGCGTCTTTACCAGCAATGTGGTGAAAGCGGCTCCGGTAAAGTGGGACCAGAAAATTGTGGAGGAATCTCCCTTTGCTCAGGCGGTGGTGATCAACGCAGGTATTGCCAACGCCTGCACCGGCCAGGAGGGCATGGGGTATTGCCAGGAGACGGCAAAGGCAGCGTCCGCAGCCTTGAATATTCCGGAATCCGCAGTGCTGGTGGCTTCCACCGGCGTCATTGGCATGCAGCTGCCCATAGAGCGGATCCAGGCTGGGATCGGCCTTTTGAAGGAGGCCAGAGGCCATGAAAGCGCCTATGGAACAGCGGCTGCAAAGGCTATTATGACCACAGATACGGTGCACAAGGAGATTGCCGTGGAGTTCCAGGCTGGGGGAAAGACGGTTTACCTGGGGGGCATGTGCAAGGGTTCTGGTATGATTCACCCCAATATGTGCACAATGCTGGGATTTGTGACCACAGATCTTTGCATTTCCCGGGAGCTTTTGCAAAAGGCTGTGAAGGAGGATGTGAAGGATACCTTTAACATGATCTCCGTGGATGGGGATACCTCCACCAACGATACGCTGCTGGTGCTGGCAAACGGCATGGCGGGAAATTCGGAGATTCGGGAGGAAAATGAGGATTATGAGGCTTTTGTCCAGGCTTTGCGCTATGTGAATACCTGGCTGGCCAAGCGCATGGCCGGGGACGGAGAAGGGGCCACGGCCCTTTTGGAGGTGACCATCCAGGGGTGCCGGGATAAGGAAGAGGCGGTGAAGCTGGCCAAATCCGTGGTGACTTCCAGCCTGGTGAAGGCTGCCATGTACGGCCATGACGCCAACTGGGGACGGATTCTCTGCGCCATGGGATATTCCGGAGCATCGTTTGA